>CAYZPV010000028.1:0-80646 GCA_964480585.1 uncultured Opitutus sp.
ATCGGCAATCTCTGGTGGCGCTGCGGGCGGCAGCTCGCGGCGGCCGGTGAGGCGCTGCTGGCGAAGGAGAAATTTGACCTCGTGTTTTTCAGCACGACGCAGTTTCCGGCGTTTGCGCTCGGGCCGAAGTGGCGGAAGCGGTTTGGCGTGCCCTTTGTGGTGGATTATCAGGATCCGTGGGTGACCGACTATTATGCGCGGACGAGGACACGGCCGCCGGGTGGGTGGTTGAAGTTTACGATCAGTCAGTGGGGCGCGAAGCGCGACGAGCCGCGCGTGCTGCGGGCGGCGGCGGGCGCGGTGTCGGTCTCGGATTCGTATCCCGAGATGATGGCGCGGCTCTATCCTTGGTACGAGGCGCGACAGATGCGCGTGCTGCCCTTTGGTGCGAGCGAGATCGACCTGGCCGTGGCGGCGCAGCACCGGCCGGCGACGCCGCTGGTGGATTTCGACGACGGCAATTTCCACCATGTCTACACAGGCCGCAGCGGGCCGGACATGAAGGAAGCGCTGACGATGCTTTTTCGGGGATTCGCGCGCTTCCGGGCCGCATATCCGGAGACAGCGAAGCTGATGCGATTTCACTTCATCGGCACGGGCTACGCGCCGCCGCCGCTGGGCGAAGACAGCGTGCTGCCCGTGGCGCGCGCGGAGGGCGTGGCGGAGCACGTGACGGAGCACCGCTATCGGGTGCCGTACTTCGACGCGCTGCACTATCTCACGCGGGCGCACGCGCTGCTCGCGGTGGGCTCGAACGACGCGACATACTCGGCGTCCAAGATTTATGGATACGTGCTGGCGCGGAAGCCGCTGCTGCTGATCTTCCACGAACGGAGCCTGGTGCTGAAATTTGCCCGCGAGGTGAATGCGGGGCTGGCGCTGAGCTTCAAGGGCGGGGAAGACATCGACCGGGTGGCGGGTGAGGTGGAGGGGCGATGGTTTGCCGACGGGGGAAACACCCGCGTGGCGGCGTGGCGGGAGGAGTCGTTTCGCGCCTACTCGGCGGAGGCGATGACGGCGGGGCTGGTGGAGGTGTTTGAGGACGCGGTGCGGTGAGGATCGCCGTCTGAGGATGCGAATGGGCGGGCTACGAAAGGCAGGAGTTATCGCTTGTCCACGCGGTGGAAGAGCCAGAGGCCGAGGCCGATGAAGAGGAGATTGGGGGCCCAGAGCAGGAGGTCGGGGCGGAGCTCGGGACGGCGGTCGAGGCCCTTGATCGCGCCGGTGAGGAGATAATAGGCGAGGACGAGACCGAGGGCGAGCCCGAGGTTGGCAGACGTCTCGCGACGCGAGACCTTGATGCCGAGGGGCACACCGATGAGAGCGAAGGAAAAGACGGCGAGGGCGAGATTGAAGCGCTCCTGGGCGATCAGCTCGAGCTGCATGGCCTCGCGCGCGTACTGCTCTTTTTTCTCAGCGGGGGGCGCGGGGCGGGCGGCGAGCCTGGCCTGCTCGGCGCGGAGCTCATCCTGAGCGAGCCACTCGGGCTTGGTGCGGGTGGCGCTGCGGCTGAGGTAGCCATCGAGCGGGATGCGCAACTCCTCGGTGCGATCGACGGAAGGCGCGTGCGGGGACTTGGAGAAATCCTCGGGATTGGCGTCGTCGCGCTCCTCGGTGCGGGCGCGGAAGGAGACGACCACGAGGGTATTGGTGGCTTCGTCGAAATCGACGCGGCCAGACTCGGCACGAATCATACGGCGCACGCGACGCTGGTCGTCGAGCACCTGGACCCAAACATCGCGAAGCTCGGTACCCCGCTTCTCGCCGACGTAGATGACCCAGCCTTTGAAATCGCGGATGAAGGTCTTGGGGACGATGAGGCTGACGGGATCGGCGCGGACGGCGGCGGCGAGCTCGTTCTTAAATTCGAAACGCGCGCGGGGGCTCGCCTCCAGGTTGATATAGAGCGCGGCGCTGGCGCAGAGCGCGCCGAGGACGTAGATCGGCAGCGAGAGACGCCCGACACTAATGCCGGCGGCACGCATAGCGGTAATCTCACTATCCGCCGAGAGCCGGCCGAGGGTGAGCAGCACACCGGTGAGAATGCCGGTGGGCAGGGCGAAAGAGGTGGCGTACAGAAAAAGCAGCCAGAGTAGCTGGCCGAAGCCGGCGAGGCTGATCTGCCCAGCGAGCAGGGGGCCGAGTACCTCGCGCACGACATTGGGAAGCGCGACGACAAAGGCGAATAATCCGACCGCAGCCGCGCACGTCGCAAGGACGCTGGTGAAGATATGGCGGTCGAGAAGGTTCAAGGGCGGTGCGGAAATGAGCCTGAGCGGCGCGTGTCATCGCAGACCCCGGGGGCGCGCACAAGGTTTCAAAACGGGGAGGTGGGAGCGTGGGTCTGCGATTCAGAACAGGGAGAGCTGCGACGCCGCCGGACCTTTGGCGGGGGCGAGACACTCGGGGCCCTCGTGCTGGACATTGCTCACATAGTCATCGAGCCGAGTGGCGATCATCTCCGCGGCAGCAGCGGGGCGCAGGAAGACGCCGAGAAGGGAGGGATCGGTGATCGCAGAGTCGAGCCAGGGGGCGATGTGCTCGGTGGAGAGCATCGCGGGCATGCGATGGTGGATGGGGCGCATCACGTCGTTGGGCTCGGTAGTGATGAGCGCGCAACTCTCGATCGGGTCGCCGGAGGGGCCGCGCCAGCGCTCCCACAGGCCGGCGAAAAGGATGGGGCGCGCTTCGTCGCGCCAGCGGAAGTACCAGGGCTGCTTGGCACGGCCGAGGCTCTCCCACTCGTAGAAGCCGGTGGCTGGGACGAGGCAACGACGGCTGGCCAAGGCCTCCCGGAACGACGGCTTTTGGGCGAGAGTCTCCGCGCGCGCATTGACGAGGCGGGAAGCGGGATCATCGGCGCGGGCCCAGGCGGGCGTGAGGCCCCAGCGGAGGGTGGCCGCTTCACAGCTGCGGGGCGTGCTGCGGATAGCCGGGATGTCGCGGTTGGGCGCGATATTGTAGCGGGTGAGGAAGGTGGCGGGCGCCGGGATGCCGAGTTGGTCGAGGACCTTGCGGTAGTGCTCTTGTTTCAGGTGGTAGCGGCTGCACATGGGAGACGACGACGGAAGGGAACCATGAAACAGGCGGAAGACACGAAAAGAAAACCAGGGCGCTCAAAACAGACTCATTTGTTCACCGGGTTTGCGAAAGTGCTCGGTGGTGAGAGAAAAGTGATCCTGGGTGAGGCCGGCGCGGCGGGCGGAGACTTGGAAAACGGATTTCAACTGATTCGCGAAGATGCCTTCGCCTTTCATACGCGCGCCGAAACGGTGGTCGTAGAGCTGGCCACCGCGCAGCGAGCGAAGACGATCGAGAACGCGCGCTTTCTTGCCGGGCTCGTGCTCGTCTAACCAAGCGGTGAAGACATCTTTCACGGCAAACGGCAGGCGGAGGAGGACGTAGCTGGCGCGGCGGGCGCCTGCCTCGGCGACGGCGTCGAGGATGGCGGGGACCTCATGATCGTTGAGGCCGGGGATGACGGGGGCCACGAGCACGCCAACAGGGATGCCGGCGGCGGAGAGCTCGCGGATGGCGCGCAGGCGGGCGGCGGGGCGAGAGGCGCGCGGCTCGAGTCGGCTGCCGAGCGCGGAGTCGAGCGTGGTGACGGAGACATTGGCCGCCACGCAGCGCCAGCGGGCGAGCTCGGAGAGCAGATCGAGATCGCGGGTAACGAGGGCGTTTTTAGTGATGAGCGATATGGGGTGACGCAACTCCGCGCAGACCTCGAGGATGCCGCGGGTGAGCCGGAATCTACGCTCGCAGGGCTGGTAGCAATCGGTGGCGCCGCTCATCATCAGGGTGTCGGGCTGCCACTTTTTGGCGGTCAACTCCGCGCGCAGGAGCTCTGCAGCGCGCAGCTTCACCATGATTTTGGTCTCAAAATCGAGGCCGCTGCTGAAGCCGAGGTACTCGTGGTACGGCCGGGCAAAGCAGTAAGCGCAACCGTGCTCGCAGCCGCGGTAGGCATTGACGCCCCAGCCATAGCCGACATCCGGACTGTCGTTTTTGGTGAGGATGGATTCGGAGGCATCGAGGAAGAACTGGGTGCGAGGATCCAGTCGCTCCTCGGGGTCGATCCCGGCATCGGGATCGGGCTCGATGTGGAGGCGCTCGAAGCGGTTGGGCGGGTTGACCGCCGCGCCACGGCCGTGAAACGCGACATGCGCGCCGGGCGGGAGGTGTGTGTTCATATGAACACGTTACGAAAAGCCCGACGTCTGCCAGCCCAAATCGTGCGAAAGAGAATGAATGTTTACGCCGGCACCTTGAGCGGGTGAGGATGTCGCACAACACTTCTGCCCAACTCCATCAACCCTCGAATCTACGGATGACATCGACAAGCCAGTGGCCGCAAAAAGGCGCTAGAGGCGCCAAGAAGAGTGGAGTGGTCTTGTGCCTGCTGGGCTTTGTCGCGGCGGGGCTGGGCGGGCTGCGGGCCGCCGAGTCGGAAACCCTGGCAGATCGCACGCTCAAGAAGATCGTGGAGCAGCAGAAGACCGTCTTTGCCGAGGCGATGAAGGACGGGGAGAAGATCAGCGAAAGCGCGCTCCAGACGCAGTTGCAGCGGGTGCTGCACGAGTACGAACTGCTGCTGCGCAACAACCCGAGCTACGCAGCGGGGTACGCGGCCTACGGCTTTTTCCTGGCGAAGGTGGACATGCGCAAAGAGGCGACCGCGATGCTGCTCAAGGCGAACCAGCTGGATGCAAACATCCCGCTCGTGAAGAACCAGCTCGGCAACATCCTGGCCGAGGACGGCAAGCCGCTGCAGGCGGTGGCGTACTATCTGGCCGCAATCAAGCTGGAGCCCAGCGAGCCGCTGTACCACTACCAGCTCGGAACACTGCTCACGGAGGCGCGCGACGATTTTTTGAAGAGCGGCCAGTGGACACGGGACGCAGTGGATAACGCGGCGCACAATGCCTTCAAGAAGGCGGCCGAACTCGCGCCGGAGCGTTTCGAATTCGCGTATCGTTTCGCGGAATCTTATTACGATTTGGAGAAGCCCGATTGGGAGGCCGCGCTGAAGGCGTGGAGCACATTGGAAGAGAAGGCCCAGACACCGATCGAGCGGCAGACGATGCGGCTGCATGCGGCCAACGTAATGATCAAGATGGGCCGGCTGGACCACGCGCGAGCGCTGCTGGAGACGGTGGACGAACCGAAGCTGAAGGCGCAGAAGGAGCGGCTGGCGCCTCAGCTCAAGAGCGCGGAAAAGAAAGGGTAGCCGGAGCGCGGCAGGGAGGCGTCGCGGTGCTTGCGCCGCCCCCGCGGCGGGCATCAGGGTGGTGCCCGGACCATGGCTTACGGCAACCCCGCTGCGCCGAGTGCGACGCCAGCGCCGCCTTCTCACATCGAGACGCGGCGCAGGCGCGTGCCGTGGAGCTGGACAGCGTGGCTCGCGCTGCCATGGGCGACGCTGCACTTCCTCGAGCAGTGTTGTGGAGCGCCGCTGATGTTTACACTGAGGAAATTCATCTCGGATCCGACGTGGCTGGCCTTCATGGCGAGCCTCAATGCGGCCTTCACCTTTACCATCGGCGCGGCTGCGAGCTACATGAGCGACCGCATCTGGACACCGTGGGGGCGTCGGCGACCGTTTCTGGTGGTCGGCTGGGGCGGAGCGGCGATCGCGCTCGTGCTAATACCGCTGGCGACGAACCTGTGGAGCCTCGTCGGGCTGATCCTGCTGCTGCATTTGTGCCAGGATATCGCCAAACCCTATGAACCGCTCTACAATGAAGTGGTGCCGCCGGCGCAACGCGGGCGCGCGGGCATCGTCCGCACGATCGTGGTGGGCCTCACCGGGCTGGTGTTTCATGTCGTGCTGCTCGCGGGCTTCGATCGTGACTACGAGTGGCCTGCACTGGGCGGCCTGAGGCTAAGCGGCGACAAGGTGCTCTTCTGGTCGGGCGCAGTGCTGGTGGCGACCGCAGCGCTAGTGATCGGCCGGCGGGTGCGGGAGACACAGCCCGAGCCGATGGTGCGGGAGAGATTCTCGCCGCGTCGCTTTCTGCGCGATGTCTTTGGGGAACGGGATTCGCGACAGCTCTACCTGCTGTTTGCGTGTCCGTTCCTCAGCGGGATGAGCTTTGCGGCGCTAGTGCCGCTGTTTCAGACTGAGCAGCTCGGCTTCAGCAAGGAGGAGGTAAGCTACGCGGCGGCGATCGCGCTCCTGACGAGCCTTGGGTGCTTCGTGCCGCTGGCCGGATGGCTGGCGGATCGGGTGTCGCGGCTGCGGTTGTTTCAGATCGGGCTCGCCGGGCCGGCGGTGGTGAATCTCGCGCTGTTTCTCGTGGTGCGGCAGCGTGAGGCACCGTTGGAGTTTGGGGTGCTGGTGGGCTTCAATATCGCGGCGGCGGGGTTTCTCGCCCTGTTATACGTGGCCTGGGGGCCGCTTTTGTACGACTATGTAAGGCCGGAGAAACTGGGAACGACGGCGGCGGGTTTTGCCGTGGTGGGTGGCGTGGTAGGTTTTTTGCTAGCCAACGCGGCGGGTCACTGGGTGGAGCTATGGACGCAACTCGAGGGTCGGATGCCTGCGGGGAGGTACGACTATGCGAGCGTGTATGTCTTTCAGGCGCTTGGCGCAACGGTGGCGCTCGGGATAACCGCCGCCTTTGGCAAGGCAGTGGCGCGGGGCGACATCACGCCCGCAGGCACCACCGGGAGAGACGCGTATCCGACGAATTGACACGCCCGGCGGGGCCGCTACGGCTCGAAACCGATGAGCGAATCCCGGCGCATCACGCATCGCGACATCGCGAAAAAGTACGGCTGCGACCGCTCCACGGTCTCGCTCGCGCTGAGCGGCCATCCCCGTATCCGCGCGGAAGTGCGCGAGGAGATCGCTGCCCTGGCCAAGCGCATGGGCTACCGGCCCGACCCGGGCCTGGCGATGCTCGCGAGGCATCGCTTCTCGCCTCGCAGCGCCACCGTATCTCCCTCCATCGCGTACCTGGTCGATAGCCGGGAGGAGAGCTACCTCCTGCAGGTGCGGCATCTGCCCGCGGCGCGGCGGCGCGCATGGGATCGGGGGTATGAGGTCTCGGAGTTCGACTTATCGAAGTATCCCTCGGGGGAGGCGGCGAGCCATGTGCTGTTTCACCGCGGCGTACGGGGGCTGATCATGCCGACGCTCGCGCCCAACATGGCGGCTTACTTCAGCGACCCGGGCTGGAATCGGTTTACGGCAGTATGCTGCTCACTCGGATGGGTGCGTGTGCCGTTTCACGTGGTGACCAACGATATTTTCGAGGGCACGCGGCTGGTCTGGCGCGAGACGGTGCAACGAGGATACACGCGCATCGGGGCGGCGCTCTTCCGGCACAATCCGGTGGCGGAGGACGACTTTCCGCGCTACGGCGCGTCGGTGGCGCAACAAGAAGAACTCGTGCCCAAACGAAACAGGCTCCCCTTCCTTCGCTGCGATCCCTTCGACGAGAAGGCATTTTTCGCGTGGTTGAAGCGGCATCGGCCGGATGCCATCCTGTCGTTCATCAGCCGGCCCTACGAATGGCTGATCAAGGCGGGCTGGAGAGTGCCGGAAGATGTGGCCTTCGTGTGCTGCAATGTGCATCCGGGGCTCCCGCTCACCGGGCTGGCGGTGGATACCGACGAACTCGGCGAAGCGGCGGTGGATTTTCTCGTGGCGCAGATCCACGACCAGGCGAGGGGGGTGCCGCTCCAGCAGCAGATCGTGCAACTCCAGCGCCGGTGGCTGGAGGGCAGCACGCTGCCGCCGGTGGCGAGATAAGGCAGACGGATCCCGCAGCGCTCATGGCTCTGCTCGATCGGCAGTCACCGAGGTGACTAAGCGCCCCATTGCACCGATTTTGGCGGCAGGATGAGCCTTGGCCGCACTGCGGGTCATCGATCGACCGGCGGCACCCCAGCGGGAGGTATCCATTCCCCAACCCCTATCCAACCCCATGCCTACGCTCCGTACCTTGCCGTATCACCGTGCCGCCGTGCTGGCTGCTGCGATCTGCGCTGCCTGCGCCGGGCATGCCCAGACCGCGCCGGCGGCCTCACCGACCAATCCGGCGACTTCGACGACGACATCGCCCGCAAGCACCGTGCTGCTCTCGCCCTTCGAGGTGACGACGGACCGCGATGTCGGCTACACCGCAAGCGCCTCGCTGGCGGGCGGCCGCTTGAACTCGGACCTGCGTGACACGGCCGCGGCAATCTCCGTCTTCACCAAGGAATTTCTGGACGACATCGCGGTGACAAATGTCAACCAGGCGCTCGAATACGCGCTAAATACCGCGAGCGAGGTGGAGCCAACAGGCAATCTCTCGGTGGAGAACAATTTCAACTTCCGCATCCGCGGCATCACCGGCGCGCAGCGCTCGCGCAATCTCTTCCGCACGCAGCTGAACCTCGATGCTTACAATACCGAGCGCCTTGATTTCTCACGCGGGCCCAATGCGATCCTCTTCGGCGAGGGCTCGCCCGCCGGCCTGATCAACACTTCGACGAAGACGGCGCGCATCGGGCAGAATTTCAACCGCGTGCAGCTGCGGGCAGGCAGCTATGGCGAGCGCCGCGCCACACTGGACGTGAACCGCAAGCTCGGCGACAAATTCGCAGGCCGGGTGAACCTCCTCTATCAGGACTCGGGAGGGTATCGGGAATTCGAGTTCAACGACAAGCAGGCCGCGCACTTTGCGGGTATTTACCGGCCGTTTCCCAAAACTAGCATCAAGGCGGAGTACGAGCGCGCGGACTACACGGAGAATCGCGCGCGGCCGTGGACGCCGGTCGACCGGATTTCGGCGTGGATCGCCGCCGGACGCCCGGCCGTCGGCTCGCCTACATCGTGGGGCGAGCCACCGCCGGCCGGCACGGCCAATGGGATCTCGAGCGGTACCGTGCTTTATTTCCCGGAGGGCGTGCTGGCGGGCCGCACGCTCTGGACCTCGGGCACGACGCAGCTGCGCGTCTCGGCCGGACCGCCGACCGTGCCGGGCATCAATACGAGCGTGAACATCCTCGACGAGACAATCGTACCGCGGAATGCGAACATCGCGGGCGGCGGCGCCTCTTCCAATTCCAAGTTCGAAGTGGGCGGCGCATCGATCGAGCAGCAGATCGGCGAGGATCTCTTCGTCGAACTCGCGACACAGGCCGAGTACGAGCAGCGGCTATGGGCCAATCCCATCGGCTTTGCGGATCTGGGCTATCGCGTGGATATCAATGCGTATTTCCCCACGTTCAACGAGGCGGGGCAGTACACCGGGACGGTGCGCAATCCGAATTTCGGCCGGCCCATCGCTTTCGGCAATCGCTCCGAGCGGCACATGCGCTTCTACCGGCAGCAATACCGCGCGACGGCCTCGTACAATCTTAATTTCGACAAGCTTCTGCGGGAGAAATCCCTCCTCAGTTCGATCCTTGGCCGGCACCGCCTGGCGGCGATGGTCTCCGACGAGGGCTTCGAACGCGACATCCGCGACCGCCGGGAGGTCAACGTGTCGCCCAATCGGGTGAACGCCGATCAGCTCAACGCCAACAATACGATCGTGCGCGTGAGCTACATCGACTTTTTCAGCCCGGATCGGCAGCAGCGCGGCGCCCGCGATCCACTCCGCGATCCTATCCGCTCCCAGAGTCTCGCCAACAACGTCGGGCGCAGCGTGGAGTCGGGCTACGTCAACAACAATTGGACGTGGCAAAAGACGGAGCTGGAGACGCAGATGTTTGCGATGCAGAACTTACTCTTCAAGGACCGCATCGTGACGACCTTCGGGTGGCGCAAGGATGAGCTGAAAGTGTACACCTCGGACATCGTGCGGGTGGCCAACAGCACCAATCAGCCCGCCACGGGCTTCGTGCGTCGCGGCACGCCCGATCGTATCATCCCAGGCGATACGTTTACCCGGGGCATCGTCGGCCATGTGACCAACTGGGCTTCGCTCTATTACAACGAGTCCGACAACTTCACCTCGCAAGACGCGGCGCAGGTCTTCGGCGTCAACGGCCAGGCACCCATCGTCGGAAATCGCACGGGCAAGGGCAAGGACGCGGGCGCGAAGTTCCGCTTCTTCGGCGACAAGCTCCACGCGACACTCGGCTGGTACCGCACATCGGACCAGAACCAAGTGTCGTTTATCAATGGTGTCTTCACCACCTGGGTGGAGGGTATCTGGAGCGCGCTGGGCCAGTCGATCGACATGGAGGGCCGCGATACGCGCGACCTGGAAAGCGAAGGCTACGAACTCGAGATCACGGCCAATCCCACGCGCCGGCTCCGCTTCTCATTCAACGTGAAGAAAGCGGAGACCGTGGTCGATAACCTGCTACCCACGGTAGCCGGGTACATCGCCGCCAATGCCGCCACGTGGCGCCAAAATCCGGGTGCGCCGACCGACACGGTGCGCTTCTCGGGTATCCGCGGGACGGTCGGCCAAGCGGTCGAACAACTGGAGCAGCAACTCCTGATCGAGCGCGCGCCGCAGGGGCGAGCACCGTATCAGGATCGAGAGGTGACGGGCAGCATCTTCGGGACCTATCGCTTCGACAGCGGCCGGCTCAATGGCCTCACCTTTGGCGGTGGCGCGCAATATCGCGGGCCGGCGCTGATCACGTACCGGATCGTGACGGATGGACGGCCGGTGTACACCGACGCTTACACGCAAGCCAATGCGATGATCGCGTACGGAATGAAGCTGGGTCGCAAGGTAGACTGGCGCATCCAGTTCAACGTCGACAATCTCTTCAACTTTACCGATCCCCAGCCCGTACAGGGTGGCGAGCCTACGGGACCGACGACGCTGCCCCTGCGCGATGGCGTCACGTACACGGTTTCGCTGCCGATTCCCCGGCGGTATAGCGTGACGATGTCGTTCGGATTCTGAGCGAGGCCGCAGTCGTTGAGCGACCCTCTTTAATCATGGCACTGCGCAGCCTGCTTCTGCTTCTCGCCTTGCTCTCCGCCGCGTCTGCGGCGGAGACGCGGCCCAACTTTATCTTCATCTACACGGACGACCAACGCTGGGATGCGATGAGTGTGGTGCAAGCGGAGCATGGTGAGCGTGGGCGCTACCCGTGGTTCAAGACGCCGCACATGGATCGCATCGCGGCGGAGGGCGTGCGGTTTCGCAATGCCTTTGTCACGCTCGCTTTGTGCGCACCGAGCCGGGCGGCATTTTTGACGGGGCGGTATAACCACCTGAATGGCGTAGTCGATAACTACACGCCATTTCCCACTGATAGCGTGACGCATGCGAGCCTCTTGCGAGCGGCGGGCTATACGACGGCCTATATCGGAAAATGGCACATGGGCACTCAGGCGGGGCAGCGACCCGGCTTCAGCTACTCGGCAAGTTACGTAGGGCAGGGGAAGTATGTCGACTGCCCCTTCGAGATCGATGGCGTGGCGACGCCGACCCAAGGGTGGATCGACGACGTCGCGACTGACTACGCGCTGGCGTTTATCCAACGCCAGCCGCGCGATAAGCCTTTTTCGGTCGTCCTTGGCTTTAAAAGCCCGCATGTGCCGCTGGAGCCGCCAGCGCGGGCGAAGGAGCGCTTCACCGGCGAGAAGTGGAGGCTGGTGCCAAGCATGCACCATCGCGCGGTCTACCGAGAAGCACCCTCGGCCAAGGCGGCGCCCAATGCAGAGCGCCCGACGCCGCTGAACTACTTCCGATGCATCTCCGCGGTCGACGACAACGTGGGCCGCGTGCTTGCG
The DNA here is from genome assembly GCA_964480585.1 of uncultured Opitutus sp. Lineage (GTDB taxonomy): Bacteria > Verrucomicrobiota > Verrucomicrobiia > Opitutales > Opitutaceae > ER46. The sequence goes on from CAYZPV010000028.1 coordinate 11,702, forward strand.
CTCCTCGATGAGCTCGACCTGGCGGACAACACGGTCGTCGTCTACTCGAGCGACAACGGCTACCTCCATGGGGAGCACAGCCTCGGCGACAAACGCTGCGCCTACGATGAGTCGATCAGGATACCGCTGCTGATGCGTTTTCCCAAGCGCTTCCCTAAGGGTGCGGTGATAAACGAGATGGTGCTGAACCTAGATCTCGCTCCCACGTATCTCGAACTTGCGGGCGTAGACATACCGAAGGAGATGCAGGGACGCAGCGTCGTGCCGCTGACCCGCGCGACACCGAGCGGCGAAAGGCCGGAATGGAGAAAAGCGTTTTTCTACGAGTACTTCCTGGAAAAGCAGTATCCGCAAACGCCCACCGTCTTTGCGGTGCGCACCGACACAGCGAAGCTCGTGCAGTATCCCGACCGCGAAGACTGGACGGAGCTTTTCGATCTGAAGACCGATCCCTACGAGACCAGAAATCTGGCCCGCGATCCCGCCTACGCGAAGTTGCGTGGGGAGATGGAAAAAATATTTGCCCACGAAAGGGCCGCAGTGGCCTTTAGAACACCGGATGCGGCGGGCGTCCCATAGTCGGTAAGAGTAGCGAGTTTAGAGCCTAAGTTTTTGATGGGTAATTGGTAAAGCGGTGATTTTTCGCGCCCGCACAAGCGGGCGGAGCTCAGCAGGCCCAAGCGGAGGAAGGCTTGCCGTTTTCCTGCAACAGATTGCGCACCGATGGGCAGAGGATGGGTCTGTTTGGACGTATCATCGCATAGGAATGTTTTAATATGACCCTGCGTGCCTCCTCCCCGCTGATGACGCTGCCGCCCCCGGTGCAGCCGAAGGAAGCCGCTGTCGCGCCGATGGGCGAAGACTGGTCCTACGAGCTCTTTTGGGGAGGCGAGCGGGTGCGTGCGGTGAAAGATGGGGGCAGTGTGCGTCTCCATGCCCGTGATGGCCGCTTACTGGCCAATCGCTTTCCGGCGATCGCGGCAGCGGTCGCGCGGCTGCGGGCGGAGCGCGCGGTGATCGACGGCGAGATTCTGCAGATTGGCGGATACTCATCCGAGGCCGCCGACTATCTGGCGCGAGCGAGCGACGAGCTGGCGCGCGCCCCCGTAGCCCTCATCGCGTATGATCTCCTGCAACTCGGGGACCATGATCTGCGCGAGCGGCCGCTCCTCGGGCGGCGCGTACTACTCGCATCGCTCGTGCAGGGCACCGCCATCGTATTGTCTCCCCTCATTGCGGGATCGGCTGAAGTGGCATTGCGGGCGGCGGCGCACTTGGGGCTGCGGGGGATCATCGCCAAGCGCGCCGTCTCCAGTTATCGTCCCAATGCACTCTCGACGCCCTGGCTGAAGGTGATGCTGCCCGCGACCCCCTGATCTCGGGTTTTCCCGGCCTAGCGCGGGCACCGTACCCAGCCAGAGCGGTCCATCGGCCCACACTACTTTATCATTATGTCCATCGACAAAGAAAGCACCGGCATCCCCGAGATGAATGTCCGCAAGAGCACGACGAAGGTGAATCTTTCGATCGTGGCGGGGGTGGTGCTATTCCTCGTGTTGATGGGGGCGGTGGTGGCGTGGCTGGCAGCGTCACGTTGAACTGAGTGACCTTTGTCCAGCCTAGCGATTGAGTCTGGATTCCTAGTCGCAGCCATTTCAGCGTATCGCCTTCGGCGATACGCAGGACGTGCTTAGGCGGGGATCGGGAAAAGCACGGATGCCAAGGAGGGATTTACCCCGGGTGGCCGGTGGAGGCTGTGTCCGATTTCCGAAATGCCTTCCAGAAGATAGAATGGGGAATGTGGGGAACAACTCCCCTCCCACTCTTATTGCTGGCATGAAACTCCTTCTCATTGGCGACGAGCGAAAGAACCGGCGGATGTATGCGTGGGGTTTTTCCTCGGAGCCTTATCTTGTAAAGCTCGCCAGCACCCGCCAAGGGGTGGAGGAGGCACTGGCGGAGGATGCGTACCAAGCGGTGTGCATCGACTTTAGGATGCAGGAGGAGGACGCCTTGCAATTGATCGAGTCGATCCACCGCCGTGTGCCGGAACTCCCGATCATCGCCCTGATCGGTGCGTCGGATAAGAAGGCGATCTCGGTGTTGGCGGAAAAAGGAGTCGTCGCCCATCTCGTAAGTCCCTTTCCGATCGAGAGCCTGCACGCGAGCGTACGTTCCCATGCCGCAGCTGAGCCGATCGGTGGCGCGCGGCGGGTGCGCGCTGCCGCGCCGACGGCTGCGGCAGCGCCACTCTCGCTGCCCAAACTCCTCGCCAACGACGAGCCTGCCCAGCGTACCATCGAACTTGCCCTCCGGGCGGCGAAATCGAATGCTGCGATCCTCATCTTGGGAGAAACCGGGACTGGTAAATCGGTGCTGGCGCAGACCATTCATCACCACAGTCCCTTAGGCCAAAAGCCCTTCGTAACGGTCAATTGCCCCTGCCTCAATCGCGAGCTGCTAGAGAGCGATCTCTTCGGTCATGTGCGCGGGGCATTCACCGGAGCGGTGCAGGATACGTGGGGCAAGGTGGCAGCGGCCGAGGGTGGGACCCTCTTCCTGGATGAGATCGGCGACCTGCCGATGGCGCTGCAACCGAAGCTCCTGCGCCTCCTGCAGGAGAAGCAATACGAGCGCGTCGGTGAGGCTGCCTCGCGCAGCGCCAATGTGCGCATCATCGCGGCGACGAACCGGGATCTAAAGCGCGAGGTCGCCGAAGGCCGTTTCCGGGAAGACCTGTATTACCGGCTCAATGTCATCGCCATCGATGCTCCGCCGCTGCGCCAACGGCCGGCGCAGATCCTTGGCGCGGCGGAGTCCGTCCTCGACTCTGTGTGTCGTGAGCTGGGCAAGCCGAATCCCGGTTTTACTCCCGAGGCGCGCCGCGTGCTGGAAAGCTATGGCTGGCCGGGGAATCTCCGCGAACTCCGCAACGTGATCGAGCGCGCCGCGATCCTTTCCGACGGCTCTGCGCTTGATCGCAGCGACTTTCCTACGCTCGCGGTGCAGCCTGCCGCGCAGCGCTTCGAAGTGGGCAGCCTCATCAGCCTGCATGCCATCGAGGCAGCGCACATCCAACTCGTGGTCGCCAAAAGTGCGACCCTCGACGAAGCCGCTCGCATCCTCCAAATCGACAAATCCACCCTTTATCGTAAGCGGAAAGCGATGGAGGCGCAGGTGGAGAAGTTTGCGCCGGCAACCAGTGAGGTATCGGCAGCGGTGGGGTAGGGCGGGGCGGAGGCAGTCTCTTGATGGGTACGGTGCTCACTCCCCCGCCTGGCGGGGGCTATGCAGGCAGAGGACAGGCAAACAAAAACGCGGACCGGGCAGGTCCGCGTTTTTGTTTGCCGCAGGAGATCGCGGAGGGACTCAGATGCTGCCCTCGTTGCGCGCCCATTGGATAGCGTGACGGACGAGTTCTGCGCCGGAGTCGAGGTTGAGCTTTAGCTTCAAGTGCTCGCGGTAGGAGTCGATCGTCTTGGAGCTCAGATTCAGCTTTTGGGCGATCTGGCGGGTGCTGTAGCCATTGCCGATGAGTTGGAAGACCTCCATCTCTCGGTCGCTGAGCGTATCGATCGAGAAGACCATGCTATCGCTCTTTTTGTTTACGAAGCGATGCAGCATCTTCTCCTTGATCTTATCGGAGAGGTAAATCTCGCCCTGAAGGAGACGGGTGATGGCGGCGATGATCTTCTCGCTGGCCTCCTGCTTCATGAGGTAGCCCATGGCGCCGGCGCGGAGGGCGCGCTCGGCGTAGAGACCCTCGTCGTGCATCGAGACGATGAGCACGGGCAGATTGGGAGCCTGGACCTTGATGTTCTTGGTGAGCTCGATGCCGTTGGTCGTCTTGAGAGCGATGTCGACGATAGCGAGATCGGGCTGGAGCTTGCCGACGAGTTCGATGGCGTGGGGAGCATTGTCGGCCTCGCCGCACACTTCGAGGTTGGACTGCTGGTTGACGAGCGCCTTGAGACCCTGGCGGGTGATCGGGTGATCATCGACGAGGAGCACCTTGAGCTTGCTCGGCGCAGATGCTGGAGCGGAAGCGGGCGCCGGAGCAGGCTCGGGCTCCGCCACCGCCACGGAAGGAGCACTCGAAGCGGGCGATACGAGAGGAGAAACGGGCTTTTTCTTGGCGATAGCTTTCATGAGTTTCAGGAAGGGTAGACGAAGCGGCACTCCACGCGAGTGCCGGCATTGGGTTGCGAAGTGACGGTGAGGGTGCCGCCGACCATGGCAGCGCGGTAGGGCATGAGGCTCATGCCTGAGCTGGGCTTGTGATCGAGCGAGGGATCGAAGCCACAACCATCATCTTCCACGGAGAGGAGCTTGCTCTCCTTGGAGAAATCGGCGGTGACGACGATGCGCTTGGCGCCAGAGTGCTTGATCGCGTTGTTGATGGCCTCCTGCGTGATGCGGTAGAGATGGATGGCGACGCTGGTCTCCACATCGACGGTGCCTTCGGAAACGAACTCGCACTCGATGTTGTGCATGCGGCCGATCTGGGAGGTCATATCCTCGAGCGCGCTGTCCAAGCCGCTGGTCTCGAGCTGCACGGGGCAGAGGCCGCGAGCGAGCGCGCGGGCTTGCGCGATGGCCTCCTGCACAAGGGTGGAAATGGTGTTGGCGTCGTCGGCCTCGGGGCGTTTGGCGACTTGGAGGCGATCGCGGAGAGCGGCGCTAAGGCAGGAAATACCGGTAAGGTATTGGCCGAGGCCATCGTGGAGATCGCTGCCGATGCGATTCTTCTCGGCGTCGCTGACGCGGAGCAACTCGCGCTCGATCAACTTACGCTGGGTGATATCGCTCACGAAGAAGATAGCGCCCTTGCCCGTCTCGTGGTCGAAGAAAAGGAAGGTATCCGCGTACCACTCACCCTCAGGATAACGGGCGGTGAGCACCGAATTGACCGCGCCGCCGCGAAGCGCCTCCGCCACCACGGGCTTGAGCTGCGGATAGAGCTCGGCGAGGCCGTGCCCCACCATGGTGGAGGGGACAAGGCCGTACTTGGCCAGCTGCTCGCCTTCGGCCTCAACGATGCGGCCCTTGGAGTCGAGGCGACCGACGATCATCGGCAGATTGGCGAGCAGGCCATTGAGGAGCTGGCTCTTCTGCTTGATGAGAAGCTCGGCCTCGACGCGGGCGGTAACATCGATCGAGAAGCCCATCGCACCCGTGCTGCGAGCACGGTCGTGGCGATAGTAATTGTCGAAGTGATATGTCTTGCCGCCGTGCTTGACCTCGGAGAGGAAGTTTACCGATTCGCCGCCGAGCGCGCGATTGATGGCGGGCGTGGCCTTGGGGAACAGCGAGTAGATGCTGGTGCCGTTGAGCTCGTTGTCGCGCAGTCCGAGGCCGGCGAGAGCATTGCCGCGCGATTCGCGCACAATGGCATTGGCGTCGATGCGGGCCACGGCGACGGGAAGGGTGTTGAGCACCCCATTAAGAAACTCGGAGGTCTTGCGAAGCGCCTCCTCCGTCTCGATGCGCTCGGTGATATCGATGGCGGCGATGCCCTGAAGCGGGCGGCCATTGCGCTCGACCATGGGGAAGTCGGAGATGAGCCAGTGGCGGCCGTCGTGGGAATACTGTACGGGGCCGTTGCCGGTCTTCGTCTCGCGAGCGGCGATGACAGAGGGGATGGTAAAATGATTTTTGAAGATATCGTTCTGAAAAAGAACGGTGCCCTTTTCGTCGTAAATACAGACTGCGCAGGGTACGCTCCGCATGAAGAGCTGGAGCTGGGCCTGGCTCTCGCGCACGGCGGAAAGCATCTGCGCGTGGCTGATCGAGTACCGGATAGCGCGCTCCAAGCGGGTGGTATCGAGCGCGCTCTTGCACAGATAGTCGGCGGCACCGGCATCGAGGGCAGCCTGATCGACCTCGGGATTCTCAGAGCCGGTAAGCAGGATCACAGGTATCTCGCACTGCTGGGCCTGGACTTTGCGCAGAATTTCGAGACCGGTCGTGCCGCCTAGCTTGTAGTCGAAGAGACCTACGTCGAAGCCGCCGTTGCGGAGCGCCTCCAAGGCTGCCTTTTCCGTCGGCGCCCACGTGAGCTGGTACGAAAAGGCGAGGCTCTTGTTGAGGAGGATTTTGACGAAAGCAAAGTCATCCTCGTTGTCATCGAGCACCAAGACACGGACGACTTTGGTCGGCGCCTTGCGACGTGGGGGAGGAAAGGGAGCAGACGTGCGTTGAGTTGGCAGCGTGCCGACCGTGGCGGTGTTTTCGGAGAGATTCATGCGGCTACGAGGTCCAAACCCGCGTCGTCCTCAGAGTGCAGAGTAGGGCGCAAGGGTCAACCACCGCGCCGCGGGAGGCGGCTCCGCTGTGAGCCGACGCCAAACGCAGCCGGCGGCGAGAAGCGTGGGCGGCGGAAAATAGGCGGAGGACGTTCACAATTTTAAGGAGGAAGTGGGACCGGGCGGTCGGATGGCGGCTGGTGGCGATTTGGAAAAACGGACGAAGCGTGTACAACCCGCGAGGAGCTGCACAGGGGAGGCTAGCATGGGTGGGCCTATCCCTCAATCCGGGGACTGCCTTTAGGGAGTATCGGGAATTACCCTAGAGTGCAAAGCCCACCAGCGCAGCGACGTGGGAAACGATACCGCAGATGGCTGGCGAGGTCCAACAAGGAAATGCGCTCGTTCCTCACACCTCGTGCCCTGTCGCTGCTCGCCGGCTTGCTGACCTGCGGCGTGGCGGTGGAGGCTTCTTCCTATCCTCGCGTACGGCAGGCGGCTGCGGCGCGTAATCTCCTGGCAGGGTACGCCGTCGAGCCACTAGCAGGTATCGACTCGCTCCGGCCGGCGGAGCAACTTTTTCTTGAGCGGGCGACCGTCTCGAGCCGTCTCCAGATTCGCCTGGCTGAGCTGGGCTCGGGGCAAGCCGCCGGCAGCGACGTACGCAACCACGCCGAACAGGTGAAGGGCGATAAGCGGCAGCTGGTGGAGGCGTTGGGCGCGATGCTTCAGCGCAAGAGTTCATCGGCGAGGGCGGTGGTCGATTCGCCGGGCGCCACCGCGACCTACACGCGCCTCGAGAGCAAATCCGGCGCAGAGTTTGACCGGGAGTTCATCCGCGTGATGGGCGACCTGCATGAGGCGACTATCAGTTTATTTGAACAGGCTGCGGGCGAGACCAAAGACGTCGAGATCAAGGAGTTTGCTGCGGCGCAGCTTCCCATGCTTCGCGCCCATAAAAATAGCATCTTGGAGCTGAAGCAGGCTTACGACTAAGCGGAGCGCGTACGGTTGGGGGTGAGCGAAGCGAGGGCTGGGTGACGCGGGTCGTATGAAGAGCCCCCAGCCACGGCGACAAGGGTGCAAGGGTGGGGCAAGAATTTTTCGGCGGCGATTTCGGGGTGGAGTGCGACCAGCGGGCAGGAGTGCGGTCCAACCCAAGCATGGCCAAAATCAATCGTATTTCCCAAAAGGTGGAGGTTCACGGGCGTGGAGTGGGCGGCTTTTCTGAGGCCGATATCGAGCGCCGCGCCAAGGAACTCGCCTTGATCGACAATAGAGCGGAGCCCAATGACCAAGACCGGACGCGCGCGCTCGCGGAGTTTGGCGATCGTAACCTGCCTGACGCCGTCAACGAGGATGCGGACAGCATGCAGTCTCTCTCGCGCGACCCGAGCGATCCCCTCACCGACCGAGGGCATCAAGCACCCGAGTACGGCACAGAGGATGAGAAGGCCGCGCTGGAAAAGATGGCGCTCGAGGGCGTAGAGGAGGCTCAGCACGAGCAGATGGTGCAGGCGCGCAATCTCGTGGATGAGCCCCTGCGCTCGCGACCGAGGCGGGAGCGCTAACCCTTCTTTCGCAGAGGGCGCGCGCGTGGCGGGCCCTATCGTCTCCTCCGTCGTCGGTGTGTGGGGTATCCGCCCCGTGGCGTCGGTACGGAGGGGGTGAGACACTGAGATCTCCAAGCCTTCACCATGTTGCTGAATTCCTGGCTAGTCCGTTTTCTTGTTACGCGCGCGGCGCGGGCCTATGGCTTTCTGGATCCGGTGAACTTGGTCGGCAAGATCCGGGGCTTTGCCGAGCCTTCCGAGTTCGCCGAGCCACTGGAGCTCTTGAGGGCGGGCATGCTCTTCCATGCGCGCGGACTGGTAAATACGAAGGCCATCCAAAACAACCTCGACTGGGTGTGGCCGTATTGGGTGGAGCGGCAGTTCAACCCCGCGGATCACTCATTTATCCCGCGAGCTTTTTCATTCAGTCACATCAACCTGACGCATCGCAACTGGACCGCAGTGGGTCTGCCCGATGTGCCATTCTATCCTATTGTAGATCCCCGTGGCTTGGTGACTCCGATCTTCGATGGTTGGTCGCTCGATTTCTGGTTGTTGCCCGCCGGTGGCAAACCGCTTTTCCCTTCGAAGCTTAGCGATGAGTCCTTTGCCCAGGAGCTAAAACTCGGCGAGGAGCTGGAAATACATTCCCTCGCGCGATGGGATGAGATCAGGCTGAAGACGGAGGCGCGGCTCTGCCTTCAGAATCAGGAGCCGCATTGCTGCCTGCGCGCCGAGGCTACCGGCATGGAGAGCGGGTATCTGGCGGTGGCGCTGCGTCCCTACAATCCGGAGGGGGTGAGCTTCATCGATAAGGTGGCGGTGACGGCGGATGGCTGCGGGTGGCGCGTCAATGGCCGGCATTCCGTCCTGTTTGACAGAAAGCCAGCGCAAATCCTGCTCTCCACCTATAAAGAGGGTGACGTGGCGCAGCGCCTTGCTGCGGCAGGTGGCGAAGAGCGTCGAGAGGTCTCCGATCCGATCAACATGGCGACAGCGGTGGCGCTTTTCGACATCGCAGAGCTGACTGGATGGCCACTGGAGGTAAGGGCGCCCATCTACGACGAACTGGAGCCGAAGAAACGGCCGTCCATCCACACCGTACCCTCTTGGAAAGAGTCGCTCGCCCCGCTCGCCCGCCTCCAAGTCAGCGACAAGCGAGCTCAGCGCCTCTATGACTACGCCGTGGCGAACATCGTGCTGCACGCGCCCGATGAGGTGTACCCGGGCCCGTATACCTACAAACGCTTTTGGTTTCGGGACGCCGCTTTTATCCTCAATGCATTGGTGACTCTTGGAGGCGTAGCGCGCACGAGGAAAGTCCTGGAGCATTTTGTGCCACGGCAGCGGCGAGATGGGTACTACCTCTCGCAGGAGGGCGAGTGGGACTCCAACGGCGAGGCGATCTGGATGTTTCACCGCTATGTCGCACTCAGTGGCCAGCCGCTGCCCGAGGCGTGGCTCGAGAGCATAGCCAAAGGCGCGCGCTGGATCATGCGCAAGCGCCTGCCCAAGGGCACTGGCAAACCGGAGGCTGGCCTGCTGCCGGCTGGCTTTAGCGCGGAGCACCTCGGGCCCAATGATTTTTACTACTGGGATGACTTCTGGGGCGTCGCCGGGTTGCACTCGGCGGCAGAACTGCTGCGGGCGCGCGATCCTCGCTTGGCCGAGGAGTGCGATGCCGTCGCGCGCGAATTTCTGCAAACGATCGAGGACTCTTTTCCCAAAGGGCCGGAACGGCGCTTCCCGGGGGCGATCCCCGCCTCTCCCAAGCGGCGCATGGACTCGGGGGCGGTCGGCAATCTCGTAGCCGACTATCCCTTGCAACTTTTCCGGCCAGGCGATCCACGAGTCCTTCTCACGGCCGACTACCTCAGGGATAACAGCAGCCACGACGGCGGGTTTTTCCAGAACATGATCCATTCGGGGATCAACGCGTACCTCACGCTGCACATGGCGCAGGTGCGGCTCCGTGCGGGCGACCCGGAGGCGGCGTGGGAGTTGATGGATAATGTCGCGCGGCTCGCCTCACCGACCGGCCAGTGGCCCGAGGCGATCCATCCCAACACGCTCGGCGGCTGCATGGGCGATGGGCAGCATATCTGGGCTGCGTGCGAGTGGGCGCTGATGATGCGGAACTGCTTTGTGCGCGAGGAAGCGCAACCCGGCACCAGCGCTCCGGGACGACTGGTGATCGCCTCGGGGGTGAGGCCCGAGTGGTACCAGGATGGAGAAGCCAGCTTTGGCCCCACGCTCACGCCGTACGGCGCGGTGTCGGTGCGAATCGCGGCGGAACTCAATGGGCCGCGCGTGCGCGTGGAAGGCCAATGGCGCGGCACGCCGCCGATCCTCGACGTGCGCCTGCCGGGCTGCGCCGAACAAAGCCGCGAGGCCACGGTCGCCGAAGAAGAATTTTCCCCCTCCGCTTCATGAAAATCTGCATGATGACCAATACCTACCTCCCCCACGTGGGCGGGGTAGCGCGCTCGGTGAGCACATTCGCACAAGAGTACGAGCGCCTCGGGCACGAAGTGCTCGTCGTGGCGCCGCACTTCGACGGCAAGAAGCTCGCGCCGCGCGCCGAGGCTATCGTGGAACGCATCCCCTCGCTGCGCAACTTCAACGGCAGCGAGTTCTCCGTGCGATTGCCGCTGGCGACGGCGCTTTCCGACCGCCTCGATGCGTTTCAGGCGGAGATCATGCACGCGCATCACCCCTTCCTGCTGGGAGACACGGCGCTGCGCGTGGCGATGAACAAGAATGTGCCGATCGTTTTCACTCACCACACCCGGTACGAAGATTACACGCACTATATCCCTTTCTCGGATACCCTGAAAGAGGTGGCCATCGAGGTGCCGACGCATTTCGCCAATCTTTGCGACGGCGTGATCGCGCCCAGCGAGAGCATTGCGCGGATGATCCGCAAGCGCGGGGTCAAGAGCCCCATCAGCGTGATCCCGACAGGGATCGACGTGGACGCTTTCGGCGCGGCAGATGGCACGAAGTTTCGCGCTAAGCTAAATATCCCTCGCGACGCGGTCGTGATCGGGCACGTAGGCCGGCTCGCGCAGGAAAAGAATCTCACCTACCTGGCAGAGGCGGTGGCGCGCCATCTGGCGGCTTCGCCCCAGGGGCGTTTCCTCGTGGTCGGCGATGGCCCGGCACGTGACGAGATGAAGCAGATATTTGAAACGCACGGCGTGGCGGACCGCCTGATTCTCGCAGGCAAGCGCACCGGACGTACCTTGCGCGAAGCGTACCGTGCGATGGATGTCTTTGCCTTCGCCTCGAAGTCGGAGACGCAGGGAATGGTCGTCGCCGAAGCGATGGCTGCTGGGATGCCAGTGGTGGCGCTCAATGCGCCAGGGGTGCGCGAAGTGGTGCGGGACAGCGTGAATGGCTGCCTGCTTGCGGCCAATGCATCGACCGAGAGCTTCGCCGCGGCGCTGGGGAAGGTCGCCGGCGACGCGAGTTGGCGCAAGGAGCTGGCGGTGGAAGCGAAGAAGACCGCTCAGGACTTTTCCAGCGAGCGCTCCGCGCAGCGCGCGCTCGCCTTCTATGAAGAGGTGCGCAAGGCCACACGCGCCCGCCGGCTCGTGGATCACTTCCATCCCTGGGGGGCGCTGCTCAAGCGTGTAGGGCTCGAATGGGACCTCCTATCAGCTCGTGCACAGACCGTCGCCGCGGCGGTTTTTGGCGAGCACGATGACGAGAAGACCAAGAAGGCCTCCTAAGCCGCCCTGCCGATGTTCGCGAAAATCGAATCCTGGTACCACCAGCTGCGGCGGCGCGTAAGCCGCAACGAGTGGGCAATCAAACATCTGGGGCTCACGCCCTCCGAGGGCACGAGCGAGGAGCCAGGTCTCTTGCTGATCCAGATCGATGGCTTTGGGCGCGCACAGCTCGAGCGGGCACTGGCGGCCAATCGCATGCCTTTCCTGAAGAGGCTTCTGCAGCGAGAGGGGTATGACATGAAGACCTTCTACCCTGGCATCCCCTCGACTACCCCGGCGGTGCAAGCCGAGCTGTACTACGGGGTAAAGTCGGCGGTGCCTGCCTTCAGTTACTTTGACCGCGTACTGAAGAAAGTGGGTCGCATGTGGGACCCGGAATGGGCAAAGGCCCGGGAAGCGAAGTGCGCGGAGCAGGCCGAGGGTTTGTTGCGGGGAGGCAGCTCGTGGTCCAATATCTACACCGGTGGGGCAGGGCAGCACGAGAGCCATTTCTGCGCCGCGAGCATCGGACTCGGAGATATGTGGCGCACGAAGAAGATCCGAAATATCTTCGTTTTCTGCGTGCTGCACCTCACCGCCGCAGTGCGCATCGCTGGTCTGCTATTTGTGGAGTTTTTCGTGGCGCTCTGGGAGATGATCCGCGCGCTCCTGAGTGGGCGGCCGCTCTACAAGGAATTTCTCCTGCTGGTCTCGCGCGTCTTTGTCGGGGTAGGCCTGCGTGAGCTGCTGACCATCAGCGGCCAGATCGACGTTACGCGTGGGCTGCCGATCGTGCACATCAACTTCGTGGGGTACGATGAGGAGTCGCACGTGCGGGGCCCAGGTTCGCGGCTGGCGCATTATAGCCTGCGTGGCATCGACCGCGCGATCCGGCAGATCACCCGGGCGGCGTGGCGCTCTTCGCGCCGGGACTACGCGGTATGGATTTTCTCAGACCACGGCCAGGAAGGCACGCGGCCTTTTTCCGAAAAAGTGCCCGGCGGGGTCGAGGCCTCGTTGAGAGAATGCCTCGAGCTTTCGCAGCACCACGATCTCGCCTGGCGCACGCGCGGCTCGGATTGGAAGACAGGCGCCTGGTTATCGCGCGGCCGTCGTAACCAGGCGCGTCTGGAGCGGGCTCGTGCCAACGACACGCAGACAGAGAATGAAGAGAAGACGTTTACGGTCGCCGCGATGGGGCCGGTGGGGCACGTCTATTTTCCTGAGGAAAAGACGCCGGCGCAGTTGCATGCGCTCGCGCGGCGCCTTGTGACGCAGGGAAAGATCCCAGGCGTGCTGGCGCGCAATGCGGCAGGAGAGCTGATCTGGCACCATGCCAAAGGCGAAACTCGAGTACCCGACGAAGTGCCGCCGCTGCTGATGCAGCATCCCGAGCCCTTGCGGCGGCAGATCGCTGAGGACCTGGTGGTCTTTTGCGACCACCCCAACCGTGGAGACCTGGTCTTGGTGGGGTGGAGCCCATGGGAAGGGCCAATCAGTTTCGCTTTCGAGCGCGGCGCGCACGGGGGCTTTGGCCCCCACGAGTCACAGGGTTTCGTGCTACTTCCGCCCAACACGCCCCTGCCGAAAGGAGCGGAGCATTTTCTTCGACCCTCCACTCTGCGGACATCGGCGATGTATCACATCGGCCGTTGCGACAATCCTGCTTGTCAGACGATGGAGCCCAAGCGCCACGAACTGCGCTTGATGACGTACAATGTGCACGGCTGCGGAGGCATGGACGGCCGCGTGTCCCCACGCCGGGTCGCGCGAGTGATACGCGGAGAGATGCCCGATATCGTGGCCTTGCAGGAGATCGATTTCGGCCGCCGCCGTTCGCGCGCGGAAGATCAGGCCAAGATCATCGCGCGCGAGCTGGGTATGCAGGCGGTGTTTTGCCCGACAGTCACCCGGGGAGAGGAGCACTACGGTCACGCCTTGCTGAGTCGGTGGCCCATCGAGGTAGTGAAGCGCGCTCGACTGCCGCACGATCCGAGAAGCTGGTGGCAGGAGGCTCGCTCGGCCATGTGGGCGCGCGTCGATGTCAATGGCACCCTTATAAACGTCGTCACGACGCATCTTGGTCTCGGACCACACGAGCGCGTGCTGCAGGCGCAAGCGCTATTGAGCGAAGAGTGGATCGGGGGCATTCCCGCAAACGAGGCCGTGGTGCTTTGCGGGGATTTCAATGCCCTCCCGGGCAGCATGCCCTACAAGCTGGTGGCTGCTAAACTGCGAGACGTGCAGGGTCGCGATGGAGGCCACCGGCCAATGGGCACCTTCAGCTCGGTGCAGCCGCTGGTGCGGCTGGATCACATCTTCGTCTCAGGCCACTTCGAGCGCCAGCGTGTGGCCGTCGTGCGCAATGGCCTCACGCGCGTGGCTTCCGATCACCTGCCGCTGGTGGCCGACCTTCGAATTGCGACTTTAGCTTCCGATACGTCCACCACGATGCCCCAAAGATCGTCAGAGCATAGCACAGCAGCACAGCCAGCCGAGTCGCGGTGAGCTGGTCGCTCTGGTCGCCGAGCACCACCGTGATCGTGGAGCGGAGGGTATGAAGCGGCCAGGCGCAGAGGATAAATGTGCGCAGCGGGATCCCAAGCAGCGGCAGCACGAGATTGATCGCCATGTAGGGAGCGCCGGGAAGTAGTACACCGAAAATGCAAACGGACGTGTGTGCGCCTGAGGGGATGCGCTCGCGGAGGCGGGCCAGCCAGCGGGATTTTTCGAGTTTCTCGCGGCGGAGCGACACCACTCCATAACTGGCGAGGAGTTGGAGAAGGATAGAGCCTGATACCAGCGCGAGCCCTACACCTGCCCCGAACCGGATGCCCGCCGCGACATGCAACAGGCTGGCAGGAAAGCCCACCAATGGCAGGACCACGAGAGCCAAAATGGCTGCCCAGGCGGGTACTTCTCCTGCCCGGGCGTGGACAGTGTCGATATCCAGCTTGCTATAAGCCAGAGCGGCGATCGCGCCCATCACCACGGCGATGATGGCGATGCGCCGCCACGGCAATTCGCCGAGACGAAATGGGCGGCGAGAGGGGCGGGCAGGCTTTGCGCCGGAAGTGGAGGGCGGCTCAGCAGTGGTAGCGCGGTGGGAAGGCATGACGGCAGGCATGGCGAAAGAAGGCTGGAAAAAGAAAAGGGGCGTGCCGCGCAGATGCGCCGACACGCCCGGGAGAAGTGAGGATGGGGTCGCTCGCTCCGCTTACGGATTGGCGGCGGCCGTCTTGAGCGTGATGTTGTTCTGCACGCTCTGGACGCCTTGGATGCCGGCCGCGATCTGGCCCGCGCGGGACTTCTGCTCCTCGGTCTCGACGAAACCGCTGAGCTGCACCGTGTTCTTGAACGTGTCGACCTTCACGTCGATCGCCTTGACGACAGGGTCCTTCACGAAGGCGGCTTTCACCTTGGTGGTGATGGTAGCATCGTCGATGTACTCGCCGGTGCTGGCGCGCGTGGCGGTGCCAGCGCAGCCGGTGAAGGTAGCGGCGCCGACGCCGAGGGCGAGGAGCGCGAGGAGGGAGGGAATGGTCTTCTTCATGTTAATTGGAGGGGATTTGCCTCATGATAGTAGCGGGGTGGCAGAGGCAGTTCCGCCGCGGATCCTCGAAGTCGGGGAGGTCTGCACCTACCGATGCTGAGGCAACGGGCTTGCGGATGCAGACCGCAGCCTGCTCATTGGGCGCGTGGATTGCCGCGCTGGCTGTGGAGCATGCTGCATCGCTCCCTCGATCTCTTCGCCGATTCCCGGCATGCCGCACGGCAAGCCGGCGGGAGTTCCTTGCGTGCAGCTATTGCCGGATCTGCGCTGCGCGTTGTTTGGCAAACCGGAGCGTCCCGCGGTGTGCATGAGCTTGCGGCCGACCCACGAAATGTGTGGAGCCTCAGCGTCGGAGGCGATGCATGGCCTTTTGGCCCTGGAGCGGGCAACTCGGCCGACTTGCGCTCCCTCACGTGCGCGATCCTGAAACGGGCGCGCTCGGGCTGGAGGCTGGGGCTGGGAGGCCTCTGCCGTAGCGGCTAATGCTTAGTCCGCTCTATTTGCTTTGCCGGGAGGGTAAACCCGTTTTCAGGTCTCAGGGTTTGAATACCCTGAGACTAAGTCGCTGGCCGATCATCGCAGCCGTGATCGTGTGCCTGGCCTTTGCGCTGGTGACGGATCACCGCTGGGAAGACTACTATATCACTTATCGCGTGAGCAAAAATCTCGCGGTCGGCAACGGATTGGTTTTCGACGAGGGCCTTCGACTGCATACCTTTACCTCTCCGATCGGAGTGCTTCTGCCAGCGCTCGCAGCCAAGGTTACAGGCTCCGACGAGCAGGCGCTCTGGCTCTTTAGAGTATGGAGCATCGCCGCTTTTGCCGGTGCGGTTTGGTTTCTGGTGCGTACGGCGCAGGCCCTGCGCTGGAGCGCGTGGGCTGCGGCACTTTTGCCTCTCTGGCTGATCTTGGATGCGAAATCAGTCGATTTTGCCATTAATGGCATGGAGACGGCCTTCATGTTGCTGCTGCTGGCAGCGACTGTGCACACGCTGGCGACGGGGCGGGGCAAGTTTGGCCATCGGCTGGGCGTGATTTGGGGGCTGCTCATGTGGACGCGGCCCGATGCTTTTGTCTTTGGCGGTGCGATCTCGCTGGCTTGGCTCGCGATCTTGCCGAGCGAGGGTGACGGTGCACCGACGCGCAGGGAAGTGTTGGTCGAATATCTCCGGGCGGTGGTGGTCGCCGCGCTGATCTACCTCCCTTGGTTTGCCTGGGCCTGGTGGTACTACGGTACGCCCGTACCGCACACCATCGTGGCGAAGGGGCTCAATCGCTCGCTGCAACTATCCGAACTGTGGCGCACCTTGGCGTACAACGTGATCGGCTTTCCCTGGAGAGGAGCGACAAGAGACGTGTTTGCGCCCTCGTACGCGACCTCGTTGGGGGGCTGGCCCACGCTGGCGGGATATTACTGGGTGCATGCAGCGTGGGTGGCGCTTGTGCTGTGGGTATTGCCGTGGTGCAGCCGAGTTACCCGGGCGCTGTCCCTAGCCTTCCTACTGGCTCTGCTGTACGGGATGCTGTCACCTGTATACCCGTGGTACCTGCCGAGCCATGGGATCTTCGCCTTGGCGGCGTTGGCGAGCGCGCTCAACGACGGTCTTGCGTCGCAGAAGGGCGCGACGCTTTGTAAAGTGCTCGGTATTGGACACGTCTTGGTGTGCGCCGGCCTGCTGGCAGGGTCCGCATACCAGCTCCGTCACCAACAGCGGTTGATCGAGGGCCAGCGCAAGGAGATAGGGCTCTGGCTACGGGAGCAGGCGCAGGGCCAGCCGCAGACGGTGTTTCTCGAGTGTGTCGGCTACATCGGCTACTTTTCGGGTCTAAGGATGACCGACTATCCTGGGCTGACCTGTCCGCCGATGGTGGAGGCCCGGCGTGCGCTGGGTGACGCCAACTGGGCGGCGCTCATCGAAGAGCTGAAGCCCGACTGGCTCGTGCTGCGCCCTCACGAAGCGCTCGGCATCGCCGGAAAAAATCCCCGGCTCCTCACTGATACGTACAGCGTGGCAAAACGCTTCGATGCCAACGAGCAGATCGACCGGACCGGCTATATCCCAGGGGTGGATTATCTCCGCTACGACGCCCTGTTTACTGTCTATCGCCGGACCTCACCGTGATCGTTGCCTTTACCGTGCACTGTTGGCGCACGGTAAATATCTGGCGCTCCAGGCGGTGGGTGGCTGTTGTAGGTATGTGAGCGAGAGAAAGACCCACGTTCGCGTCCAGTACGCGCAAGGTTACCTCATGCTTGGCATGCTGGCCGATGCGGCGAGCGAACTTGCAAAGATCCCGCGTGAAGATGCCGAAAACCGCGAAGTGCTCGAAGCGCGGCTCGATCTTGCCACGCAGCAGCGCGCTTGGAAGAAGGCTGTGAAGTGGGGCGAGCAGCTAGCGACGACTTACCCCGAGTTGGAATCCGGCTGGATTGGATGGGCCTATGCGCTCCGCGAACTGCAGTTGGTCGACGAAGCCAGGGTGGTCCTGCTCGAAGCGGAGCCCCGGCACGGGAAAAAGTCGGCGCTGCTGCACTTCAATCTCGCGTGCTACTACGCACTGCTCGGGGAAGTGGAGACTGCGCGCGAGCGCCTGGAGCGAGCCTGCAAGCTGGACGTGCGATTCAAGGACGAGGCGCTCACGGATCCCGACCTCGCGTCGCTGCGGGAATGAGCGGGGCGGAGGGCCGGCTGTGGCGAGCGCTCGCTATGGCGCCGCCGGCGCGGGTGGGCGGATGCCGGGGAGCACAAATTTCTCGATCTCGTCGACGGTAAGCATCGCGTTGGCGAGTTGAAAGACGGTGCGGACATCCGAGGCGACGGGGTATTTACCGAAATAGGTCTTGGCGCCCAGAGCGTACGCCTTGTCCACGTCGCGAGTGTTCGTCGACGAACTGAGCACGACTGTGAGCAGTCGACGCAGCCGGGTCTGGCCCCGGATCCAATCGAGCACCTGAAAACCGTCGGTGCCCGGCATCTTCAGGTCGAGAAAGAGGAGAAGCGGCAGCGCGTGGTCGCCCTCAGCGAGCTTGCCCTTGAGATAGCGGATGGCGTGGTCGCCATTTTCCATCACATCAATCTGAGTCTTGATCCCGGCCTTGTTGAGCGCGTGCTTCGTGAGCGCGACGGCATCAGGATCGTCATCCACGATGAGGATGGGGCGAGGGCGCGGGGCAGTCATGGGCGCGGATCGGGCGTCGAGGGGCTGGAGGAGTTGACGTGCAGAAGCTCTTTTACGATGTCGCCGAGATCGCGCCAGCGAAACCAAGGCAGCACGTAGTCCACACCGGCAGACCGGGCAAGATTCTCGATATCCTCCATTGCGGTGCGCATCACCACGAGGGTGGTGATGCCTTGCTCGCGGATCTTGCGCACGAGCGTGAGGCCATCCATCCACGGCATCCGGTAGTCGGTGATGACGGCGGTGTAGGTATGCTTGGAGAGGAGTTCGAGTGCGGCTTGGCCAGCTTGCACCTGATCCACCACTGCCTGGGGAAAGACAGTCTGTAGATTGCGGCGCGCAAGAAAGGCGCTGTCCGCGTCGTCATCGACGATAAGAAACCGTTCGGACATGGATTGGGAAGGACTCGACAAGGTCAGAGTACAAACGGCGTGTGTCAGAGTGGCGCAAACGAAACTGGTGCCGGCTCTTCCCGAAAGCGGCATGGGAAAAATTCGGATAGCCGAGGTGCAGCCGATGCAGCGTGCTGGACATTTACGAGTGTCGCACAGAGGAGGCGCAACATCCACACCGAGGCTCCGTAGACCGCCCGCTACCCCTTAGTGCTTTCGATCGCGGTATGCGGACGGAGTCATGCCAACGACACGCGCGAAGGCGCGAGAAAATACAATGGCACTATGGTAGCCTACGCGGGGGGCAATCGCGTCGAGCTTATCGTCGGTGGTCTCGAGCAACTCCTGGGCGCGGTGGACGCGCATGTAGGTGACATGCTCCATGGGAGTACGGCCGAGCTCGCGGCGGCAGACGCGGCGGAGGTGCTCGGCGCTGAGAGAGCAGTGGCGGGCGAGGGTCGTCAGCTTCCAGTCGGCGGCAAGGTCTTGGGAGACGGCGTCCCAGAGCTCGGCGATGCGAGACTCGCTGCGCCACGGGCGGGCGAAGCGCCGCGAGTGCCCTTGTACAAGGGCTATCCAATGACGGAGGAGAGTGGCATCCCTTTCGCCATCCCACTCGGCGCGCAGTCCTTGGATAGTGCGGCCAAGCTCCTCGGCCCCCTGATAGAGCCTTAACGGCGAGCCCGCGCCCACGAGCGGCTTGAGCGGCAGGGGCTCATGATAGCGCACCCAAGCGAAGACCCATGCCTTGCCCGGCACAGCGTGAAAGGCATTGAGCACACGTGGAGGAGCCAGGCAGAGCTGGCCCGCCGTTACTCGTTGCTCCCTGCCTTCCAGCAGCACGCGGCCTTCACCCTCCAGGCAGGCAAGCAGAAAGCTGCCCGAGGGCGCGAGGCGCACGCGGCGATACGGCGCGTGGACGGTGTCGAGACCCAGCCATGCGATATGATGCTCGGCCAGATCCGGACACTGCTTGACGTCGAGACTCCAGCGGCGGGTGCGGGCGCCGTCGACCGTGGTTTCCTGCCATTCGGGGTTCATGCGCGTTTGGCGTGTAAAAACGTCAGTCGAATGTGTGAATCCAAAGCTTTTCTCCGGGGCGCAGGTGCCACAGGCTCAGGTTTCCCATCGACCCTCACCCCGCGTCAAGCCGCTACCCAGCGACCTACGACGTATTATTTCACTACTATGCCCAATCCCTGGACTGGAAAAGGAAATCCGTACACCCGCAAAGAGGTGATCGAGCGCCTGCGCTCCACCATGAAAAAAGGCGAGTCCATCATCGCCGCCGGTGCGGGCACCGGCATCAGCGCCAAGTTCATCGAGCGCGGCGGCGCCGACCTCATCATCATCTATAACAGCGGGCGCTTCCGCATGATGGGCCACGGCTCGACTGCGGGCATGATGGCCTACGGCGACGCCAATGCGATCGCCATGGAGATCGGCGAGTACGAAGTGCTGCCAGTCGTAG
Source organism: uncultured Opitutus sp. (assembly GCA_964480585.1). Taxonomy (GTDB): domain Bacteria; phylum Verrucomicrobiota; class Verrucomicrobiia; order Opitutales; family Opitutaceae; genus ER46. The sequence goes on from CAYZPV010000028.1 coordinate 31,809, forward strand.
AGGAAGTGCCGGTGATCTGCGGGGTGCACGCGACTGATCCGCGGCGCCGCATGTGGCATTGGCTCGGCAAGGTGAAGGAGATGGGCTTTTCGGGGGTAAACAATTTCCCCACCCATACCATCGTCGACGGGCACTTTCGCGGCGTGCTCGAAGAGACGGGCATGTCGGTGAAGAAGGAGTATGAGATGGTCGCGCTCGCGCGGAAGATGGATCTCTTCTCGATTGTGTACGTGGGCTCGCCGCAAGAGGCAGCCGAGATGGCCAAGGCGGGCGCCGATGCGATCATCGCCCACGTCGGGACCACCGTCGGCGGCTCGATCGGCGTGAAGAAGGCCGTTGTGAGCTGGGATCACACCATCAAGGTCACGCAGGATATCATCGATGCCGCCAAGGCGGTGCGGAAGGATATCTTTTATCTCTGCCATGGCGGCCCGATCAATACCCCCGAGGATGCCACGCGCGTCATGGCCGGCACGGATTGCGTAGGATTTGTGGGTGCGAGCTCGCTCGAACGCATGGGCGTCGAAGAATCGCTCACCAGTCTCACGCGCCGGTTTAAAGCCATCCCCGGCAAAACCCCGGCAAAAAAGTCCACGCGCAAGTAAGCGGGGACATTCATCGCGATCTTAGTTAACCCCGATTCTGCTCCCGCATGCTGACCATAGCGGTCCTCGGTACCTTTGACACGAAGGGCCACGAACTTGTGTTTGTGGCCGAGGCCATTCGGCGCGAAGGGCTGGCGACGTTGCTCATCGATGTCGGCACGCTCGATGCGCCCGTGGCCAAGCCCGATGTCTCGAGGGCGGATGTGCTTGCAACCCTCGGGGAGGACACCGCGCCCATCCTCGCCCGGCAGGATCGTGGCGAGTGTGTGACGCTGATGAGTCGCGCCGCAGCCGCGTGCCTTGCCAGACTGGCCGGCGAGCGGAAGATCGACGGCATCGTGGCGCTTGGCGGCGGCGGCGGCACGGCCATCGGCACTGCGGCGATGCGGGCGCTGCCGATCGGCTTTCCCAAGCTGATGGTTTCCACGCTCGCAGCGGGCAATACAGCACCCTACGTCGGCAGCACGGATATCACGATGATGCCTGCGATCGTGGACGTCTCGGGCATCAATCGCATCTCTCGCGCCATTTTTGAGAACGCTGCGGGCGCGATCTGCGGCATGACGCAAGCTGCCGCGGCGCGGCGCGACCGTACGAGCGACGACAAGCCGATCATCGTCGCCAGCATGTTTGGCAACACGACTGCGTGCGTCACCGAAGCGCGCAAGCATCTCGAGGCCGCAGGCTACGAGGTGCTCGTATTCCACGCCACCGGCTCCGGCGGACGTGCGATGGAGGCTCTGATCGCCAGCGGCATGGTGACGGGCGTGCTGGATGTGACGACGACCGAGTGGGCCGACGAGCTCGTGGGCGGCATCCTTGGCGCGGGCCCGGCGCGTCTCGAGGCCGCAGCCAAGGCGGGCGTGCCGGCGGTCGTGGCTCCGGGCTGCCTCGACATGGTAAATTTCGGGGAGCGGCAGACCGTGCCCGCGAAATTCGCAGGACGCACCTTTTACCAGCACAATCCGCAGGTGACGCTCATGCGCACTGATGCGACCGAGGCCGCCGAGCTGGGCCGGATACTCGCCCGCAAGGTGAACGCCTACAGATCTCCCGCGGCGGTGCTCCTCCCGCGCAAGGCGATCAGCGTGATCAGCGCGCCGGGCAAGCCTTTTCACGACGCAGCCGCCGATGCGGCGCTGTACAGTGAGCTGCTGGCGAATTTGCGGCCGGGTATTACCGTGCACGACACTCCTCTTGAGATCAACGACCCCGCCTTTGCCAAACTCGCAGCCGATGCCCTGCTCGCCGCAATCGCAGCCCAAAGAGCCGGCAGGCAGAAGTAATCGAAAACTGGATACGTTCTAAAATTCCCTCTCCGCATGTCTTCCACACCCCGTCGCTTTGTCCAGATCGCCGATGCGATCCGGGAGCCCAATGCCTGGACCAACAACGAATGGCTCGTCCGGCCTGATATCGTCGAAGCGGACAAGCTCCTGTTGGTGCGCGCCAACATGGACCCGATGTTCTGCCATCCCTTCCACTACCACCCGCACCGTGAGGAGATCATCCACGTGGTCTATGGCCGCGCGGAGCAGTGGGTGGGGAACGAGTACCGCATCTTGCGCGCGGGCGAGTCGGCGCACATCCCGCCGGGAGTGATCCACGCCACGTACAATCCGTTTGCCGAGCCGCTGGTCTTTCTCGCGATCCTCTCACCGGCCAAGCTCCCCGATGACCTCGCCGCTGTCGCCGACCCGCACGATGTCTCCACCCAGGAGCCTTGGGCCTCCATCCGCAAGGGGATGCCGGCCTGCAAGGTGCGTTACTGAACCCCGTTTACCTTTTCAAAAAACCTCCCTCCCCATGAAGCGATTCGTCTCCCTGCTCGTTGTCGCACTCGCCGCCGTCACAGGACTATCCGCGGCGGAGCAACCTCTCCGCGTCTTCATCCGCTCCGGTCCCAAGTCTCACGGGCCCGGCCAGCACGATCATCCGCGTTTTCTGCAAGAGTGGGTGCCGCTGCTCAATGAGCGAGGCGCGCGGGCCACGGGCGGCGACAAGTTTCCCACTGCCGAGCAGCTCGCCGCGACCGATGTCGTGATCATCCATGCGCAGGAGGGCGGTAATGTGCCTGACATGCAGGATCGCGCCAATCTCGATACTTTCCTCAAGCGGGGAGGCGGTCTTGTGGTCATCCACGCGGGCGCGGTCTCGCGTGATCCGGACTGGTACAAGAGCATCATCGGCGGCTCGTGGCGCCACGGCACCACGAAGTGGCTCGAAGCTCCGATGCACCTGTACATCACGGATCGCGCCCATCCGATCACGCAGGGCGTATCCAACTGGGCGATGGAGGATGAGATCTATTATGATATGGATATGTCGCCCGATGTCCGCGTGCTCGCCACCGCTTACACACCCAAGGCGCAGGATACCGGAGGCCGCGGCAATCGCGAAGCGCAGGCCCGCGCTGCCGAGGCGGTCGCCAATCGTAAGGGAGTCAACATCTACGATATCCAGCCGCAGATGTGGACTTATGAGCGCACGCTCGCCGGCGGCAGCAAGGGCTACCGCGCCTTTGTCTCCCTACCGGGCCATCGGTACGAAAATTTCAATCGCCCCAATCACCGTGCGATTCTCCTCCGGGGCATCGCGTGGGCGGGCCAGCGCACCAATGTCGACGAACTGTGCAAGCCCGAGGAGTTGGGCGACGCGCTGCGTTATCCCGAGGGTGGGCCGACTCATCCCTCCAAATCGGCAGCCAAGATCGAAGTGCACCCCGAGTTCAACCTTTCGCTCGTGGCAAGCGAGCCCTTGATCAACAAAGTGATGAATCTCGACTGGGATGAGCGCGGCCGGCTCTGGGTGTGCGAGACGCCCGAGTATCCTAATGGACGTCGCGTGCCCAATACCGCGACCTGGAAGGAGAGCGGCTCCCTCAAGCCGACGCAGACCGAGCGAGATCCTGAAGACCGCATCTCCATCCTCACCGATACCAACGGTGATGGCATCATGGACAAGAAGCAGGTCTTTGCCGACAAGCTCGAGCTCGTCACCAGCTTTGTCCTGTACAAGCGAGGCGTGATCGCGGCCGCCGCGCCGGATATCTGGTACCTCGAGGATACGGATGGCGACGAAGTCGCGGACAAGCGCACCAAGCTCTACACCGGCCTCGGCATCAACGACACGCATGCCGTGGTCAATAACCTGCGCTGGGGCCTCGATGGTTGGATCTACGCCACGCACGGCTACAGTCGCGGCGAGGGGGTCAAGAGTGGCGATGGGGCGAAGAATTTCGGTGCGGCCAGCAGCGGCGTCGTGCGCTTCAAAGCGGATGGGAGCGCTTTCGAGCAGTATAACTCCCGCAACGGCAACTCGTGGGGCCTCGAGACCACCTGGGACGGCCAGATATTCTGGACCCAGCCGACGAGTGGTACCGTGTTTTTCCACGCGCTGCTGCCCGAGGGCGTTTTGGCCAAGGCCAAGCTCCCCGGCGTGACCTCGTGGAAGGGCATGATGACGAATGTCCGCACCTTTCCCAAGATGGAATGGCCCGAGCAGGCCTACGTGCAGATCGACCAAGTGGGCCGTTTTACCGCCGCTGCCGGCACTGCGATCAACGAAGGAGGCGTCTGGCCTGCGAAGTGGGATTACAGCTACTTCACCGGTGAGGCTACGCTCAACATCGTGCACCATTCCTTCGTTCGCGCCGACGGCGTGAGCTACGACACGATGAAGGAGAAAGGCCGCGAGGAGACCGAGTTTATCCGCAGCACGGATCTATGGTTCCGCCCGATCGACACCCGTATCGGCCCGGACGGTGCGCTCTACGTCGTGGACTTTTATAATCAGGCCGTGATCCACAATGACACGCGCGGCCCGCTCCATGGCCCTGCCAATGCGGCGGTGCGCCCGGATCGAGATCACTACTTTTCCCGCATCTGGCGCGTGCAGCACAAGGAAGCAAAGAAGGTCGAGATGCCCAAGCTCGACCGCAACAACCTCGCCGCGCTCGTCCGAGCTATCGAGACGAGCCCGAGCACGCAGGTAAAGAAGATCGCCTGGCGCGTCGCCCGAGAGAATCACGGTGAAGCCGGCATCAAAGCGCTTGCGGCAATCAAGCGCCCGGCCATCGGAAGCAAGGCCGAGCAGGCCTACGCCAAGGCTGGCGCGGCCAAGACCTCGGCCGAGCGCCAGGCCGTGCTCGCGCAGTACGCTCAGGCCGGTGATGACTGGACTCGCTCGGCGCTCGCCGCTGCGGCTGCCGACCAGGCGGGCGAGTATGTCATTGAAGCGCTGAAGAGCTCGCATGGCGCCGCACTTGCGACCTTCGTGCAGGCGGTGGCACCGGCGATCTCCGGCAGCGATGCCGTCCGCGTACTACAGGCCACGGCTTCCGCCTCCGGCCCCCTTCGCGAGAGTGTGCTCCGCGGCCTCGCCGCGCTGGGCTCGACGCCTGCGCTCGATGCCTCTGCCACCGCGGCACTCAAGACCCTGATCCAGAATCCGGATACGAGCGCCCCGGCGCTTTCCGTCGCCGCGCGCTGGGACAAGGCCGGCGCGCTCGCGGGCGTGAGCACCGAGGCGGCCGCCCGTCTCCTTGCCGAACTCTCGAATGCATCGGTGTCCGATGCGCGCCGCGCTTCGGCGGCTGCCGCCCTCGTCACGATGCCCGCGCACAAGGCCGAGGCACTGAAACGTGTCGGCAACCTGCTGATGGATGCCGGCACCCCCGAGTCGCTCAAGACTCCGCTGCTCGCAGCGGTGGGCGAACTGCCGGCCACCGAGGTTTCTGGCCTGCTGATCGATGCTTTTGCCAAGACGAAGTCACCGGCCGTGTTTGAGCAGCTGCTCAAGCGCCCGGAGTCGGCCGTCGCGCTCCTTGGCGCGATCAAAGCGGGCAAGCTTACGGTGCCCGATGTGGGCCCCGGCAATCTCGACCGCCTCCGCACGCACCCCAATCGCCGTGTGGCGACAGAGGCTGCGGCGGTGCTTGCCAGCATCGGTACCTCGCCGGCGAAGGATGAGCTCATGGCCAAGCTGCTGCCCGACGTGCTGAAGCCGGGCAATGTGGCCAATGGCCGCACGCTCTTTTCCGCTGCCTGCTCCGTCTGCCACAAGTTTGGCGATGTGGGCGTGCGCGATGTCGGCCCGCCGCTCGCGGGTATCGGCTCGCACCCCGCGGCGGAGTTGCTGGCGCACATCATCGACCCGAACCGTCAGGTGGAGCCCAACTTCTGGCAGTGGAATATCGTGACCAAGAAGGGAGAGACCTTCGTCGGCGTGATCTCCAACGAGAACAACGCCACGCTTACGCTCCGCAATCAAGGCGGCGACTACGAGATCAAGAAAGAGGACATCGCGACGCGTGAAAACACCCGCCGCTCGCTGATGCCTGAGGGTTTTGAAGGCCTCGGGGCCGAGGGTCTGCGCGATATCGTGGCCTACCTCGCTTCGACAGCCAAGACCGACGCCGCCCGCGCCAACGTGATCGCCCAGCCCGCAGGCCCCATCCAGCCTGCCCGCAGCAAAAAGAAAGCCGCGGAGCCCGATCCGCTCACCGGCCCCAAGGAGGGCGGGCGCGGCGACGCAGCGCTCCCTGCCGCCGACGAGATCAAGTGGGAGGCGGGCAAGACCAAGGTCCTGATCATTGGCGGCGGCAGCTCGCACAAGTTCACCGAATTCTTCAAAACGACGGATAGCGCCACGCTGCGGGCGGCGGGCTTTTCGGTAAACTACACCGAGGATCGCGACCAGGCAGCGAAAGAGCTACCGGGAGCCGACGTGGCGGTCATCAGCGTCAACCGCAAGTTCTTCGACACGCCCGAGTATCGTAAGGCGGTCTTTGACTTCGCAGCCCGCGGGAAGGGCATCATCATGCTGCATCCCGGCACTTGGTACGGCTATGTCAACTGGCCCGAGCTCAACGCCAAGATCGTCGGCGGTGGCGCCCGCGGTCACGACAAGATCGGCAAATTCTCGGTGAATGCCGTAAAGCCCGATCACCCGATCATGAAGGGCGTGCCCGCCAGCTTTGAGGTCGAGGACGAGCTCTACTACATGAACGCGGAGCCCGAAAAGATACCTGCTGGCACCGCAGCGATCGAAGTACTCGCGGAGACCTCGCCGAGCGTGCGCTTCCAGAAGCCTCATCCGGCGGTGTGGACCACGAAGCATGAGAAAGCGCGCATCGTCGGCATCACGCTCGGACACGACGAGCGCGTGCACGATCACCCCGCCTTCAAGGCGCTCCTCACCAACTCGGTGAAGTGGGCGAGCGGGAAGTGATCGCGATCGAAGTAAGATGAATTAACGAAGGGGCCGGGTCGAAAGACCCGGCTCTTTTTGTTTTTTTGAAAAGGAACGACGAGACGCGCGGGCGGTGTGTCGCGCGCTTGAAACTGGTGGGAAATTCACAAGCCTTGGCTGTATGCGCTTTCGTTTACCCCACGCTACGTTTGTCGCGGCGCTCCTCTTGGCTCCGCTGTTTGCTTCCGCTGCCGAAATCTTCGACGGCAAGACTCTGACTGGTTGGGAGGGCGATCTAAAATGGTGGAGTGTGCGAGACGGGGCCATAGCGGGCGGCTCCACCTCGGAGAAGATCCCGAAGAATTTTTTCCTCGCGACGACCAAGTCGTACCAAAATTTCGAGTTGCGCCTGAAGCTCAGGGTCACCGGGGACCCCAAGACCGGTATGATCAATAGTGGCGTCCAAATCCGCAGCATCCGTGTGCCGGGCTCTACAGAGATGGCGGGCTACCAGGTCGATGCCGGTGACAAGTGGTGGGGCAAGCTTTACGACGAGTCGCGTCGTCGCAAGGTGATCGCGGAGTCGCCCAATCAGGCGGCAGTCGATGCCGCGGTAAAGCCCGGCGATTGGAACGAGTATCGCATCCGCGCGGAGGGCAGCCGCATCCGCTCATGGGTGAATGGGGTGGCCGCGCTCGACTACACCGAGACGGAGCCCAACATCGCGCTCGATGGCCACATCGGTCTGCAGATCCACTCCGGCGGCATCGCACTCGCGGAATTCAAGGATATCTCGATCGAAGAGCTGCCGCCCACGCCTGACGCACTTACGTGGAAACAGACCGGCCTGCCGCCGCCCCCCGCGAAGAAGGCCAAGGCCGCGCCGAAGCGGGAAGAGACCAAGTGAGGGCAGGGGGCGTTGTCCTGCATCCCCCAGCGATCTACGCGTGCTGAGGCCGGAGCATGGCGATCAGCCGCCCTACCTCAGCTCCGCCGAGAAAAACGCCACCGCTTCCTCCCACATCTTTACATTGATGCCAGCGGCGCGGAGCACGCCATGGCCTCCGCCTTCGTACAGGATCAATCTGCTGCGGGGGCTGGCGGGCTTGAGCGCGGCGTACATCTGCTCCGATTGCGCGAGCGGCGCGACCACATCGCCATGGCAGTGGACGAAGAGTACTGGCGCATCGTCGGGCGTTACATAGCTCGTCGTCGAGGCGCGCTTCCACTCCTCGCTTGTCTCGGAAAATGGTACGCCCACCCATGCACCGTTGGTCCTGCGCTTCTCGGCGAGGGCGCGCTTCTCGTGGCCGCCATCCTTGAGCCGCGAGATGAAGTCGAAGACACCAGCGAGCGATACAGCCGCCTGGATGCGGCTAGATTGGTCGGCATTGCCGCCAGTGCCTTCCAGTGCCTCGACGCCACCCGACACAGCGAGCATCGTCGCGAGATGTGCGCCGGCCGATTGCCCAATGACACCGATCTTTTGCGGCGCTATACCGTAGCGCGCGCCATGCGCGCGCACCCAACGAACAGCGGCCTTGGTATCGTGGATTGTGGCGACAAAGGTATCCTTGGGGGCGCCCCGATACGCGATGCACGCTGCGGCAAAGCCGCGCGTGGCGAGATAAGCGGCGGTGGCGGCGAAGCGCGCCGAATCCTGCGCCAGGAAGCCGCCGCCAGCGATCACGAGGACGCACGGGAGTGGCTGGGAGCGATCGGCAGGCAAATAGAGATCGAGCGCGAGCGAGGTCGCGCCATAGCGAGCATACGTCAGATCGCGGGCTACGGAGATACCGGAAAATGTCGCGGCCGTTACGCCGGGGAGCGCGGTGGCTTTCGCATAGGCGGCGGCATCTTTGGCCGAGAGAGCGTCGGCAGGTTCGGCCCATGCGGTTGCCGATAGCAGGGCGAGGGATAGGGTGAGCGCAATAAAGAGGCGGAGACAAGACATGGGGTAAAGTAAGCTAGGAAGGAAAAAGGCGGATACCTCACCCGCCCGCGCTCAAATCTTTGCCATGATTTCCTTGATACGTTTCCAGCTTTCTTCGCGGGCTTTCTTGTTGGCGGGCGTCGCCTCGGGTTGCTGCCCCGAGCGCATGTACCCATGGCCGGCGCCGTCGTAGATTACAGGCAGGTACGTCTTTCCCGCCGCCTTCATCTGCTCGGTGATCTTGGGCAGACCGCCGTTGATGCGGGCATCGTTTCCACCGTAGAAACCGTGGATGGGCGCGGTGATCTTGGCGATGGCAGCGTCCTCCGTAGGCGCGTCGCCGTAGAATACCAAGCCGGCTTTGATCTCGTTGCTATTGGTGGCGAAGCGGAAAGTCTGGCGGCCGCCCCAGCAGAAGCCGCCGACCACGACCTTGCCGTTGCTCGCAGGGAGCTTGGCGACGTGGGCTACGACGGCGTGGAGGTCGGCGGTGATCTGGTCTGGGTTGAGCTGGCCGATGGCCTTGTTGGCAGCGTCGTTGCTCGGCATCTCGGCGGTGCCGCCGCCGTTGGGGCCCGAGCCAGAAAGGAGGTCGGGCGCGATTGCGATGTAGCCTGCCTCGGCAAACTGATCGACCATGCTGCGCACCCAATCGGTGAGACCGTGGATCTCGTGGATGAGGACGACGACGGTAGCCTTCTCTTTCACTTCGGGAAATCCGATATAGGCCTTCACCTCGCGGTTGCCGTGTTTGATCGTGACCCATTCCAGATGGCGCGGGGATTTTTCCAGCACGGAGAGCGCCCACGGCTGGTTGGCCCATGGCTGGGCCTGGGCGGTGCTGAGTGCGAGGCAGGAGAGGAGGAGAAAGAGGAGGCGTTTCATGGATGGCAGGGGGAGTGCAATGGCCTGACGTAAGAGGACGCGGTAATACCCAATCGTAGCTTGCCGCGGTGGCAAGGTCAGGCTGGCGTCGGTGTCATGCTTTCTGGAATTACGAGGTGGCTCGCAATGGCCATGGTAGCGGGTACGCTGCTGGCGGCGGAAGCCCCGATGGGCGCGTGGCGGGATACCCTCCCGGATTTTTCGCGTGCCGGCTATGGTGGCGGAGGCGTGCGACTGCCGGACGCGCCGGTCCGCGTGACACTGCAGCCGCAGCCGGAGGGCGATGATGGTGTGCGCCTCCAGGCAGCGCTGGATGAAGTGGGAAGACTGCCGGCTGATTCTCGTGGGCTGAGAGGTGCAGTGCTGTTGAAATCAGGCACCTACCGGGTGGCTGACTCCTTGTGGTTGAAGACGAGCGGCGTGGTGCTCCGGGGTGAGGGCGAGGACAAGACCACGATCATCGCGACGGGAAAAAAGAAGCGCACGCTGATTGCCGTGGGTGATCCAAGGGCGCGACGTGTATTGATCGGGAAGAGGCTCGAAGAAAGCGGAGCCACGCGAATCCCCGCTTCTGAAAAGCAGCTGGAACTGCGGTCTGTGGAGGGCCTGCAGGTCGGAGATCGTGTTCTCGTGCGCCGTCCTTCCACGCCGGAGTGGATCAGCGCGATCGGCATGGATCGGATCAAGAATCGGCCCGGTGCCAAGGAGGGCGAGACGAGGCAGTGGAAGGCGGGCGATTTCGACCTTGAGATGGAGCGTACGATCATGGCGATCGAAGGTCGGCGGGTGAGGCTGGATGCGCCGCTGATGATGACGATCGAAGCTCGCTTCGGCGGAGCGACGGTAAGCCTTTTCAACGTCCCCCGAATCGCGGAGTGCGGCGTTGAAGGCCTGCGTCTCGTATCGGAATACGCCCAAGGAAGGGAAAACGAGGATGAGGAACATGCCTGGATCGCGATAGAGATTCATGCCGTGGAAAACGCCTGGGTGCGCGATGTGACGATGCTCCACTTTAGCTTTGGCGTGCAGACCACTGCGCACGCGATTTTCACGACAATTCAAGATTCCCGCCATTTCGACCCGGTGTCACAGATCACCGGAGGGCGGCGTTATTCGTTTCACCTCAACGGGCAGTATGGCCTCGTGCAGCGGTGCCAGGCGCGAAATTCGCGGCATGCCTTTGTCACCGGCTCACGGGTCCGCGGGCCCAACGTGTTTCTCCATGGCGCCGCCGTTAAGTCGCACGCCGACTCCGGGCCCCACCATCGATGGGCGGTGGGTACGCTTTACGATAATATCGCAGACGATCACTCCATCCGCATCCAAGATCGCCAATGGGCAGGAAGCGGCCATGGCTGGGCCGGTGCTCAGCAGGTGCTGTGGAACTGCACGAGCAAGGAATTCGTGGTGCAGCGGCCGCCGACCGAGCAGAATTATGCGATCGGCTGCATCGGCAGGATGATCAAAGGTCAGTGGGCGCCCGAGGCCCCAGCCGGCGTGATCGAGTCTCCGGGTCGCCCTGTGACGCCGCGCAGTTTGTACCTCGCCCAACTCGAGGCCCGGCTAGGTGGGACTGCGGTCGAGAATATTGCTGCGCACACGAGCCGGTGAGTGCATCCTCTGGGCACTATGCTTCAACCCCGCATCCCCCATTTTGTGGGGCTGGCCGCGTTTTTTTTGAGCGCTGCCCTCGCTCCCGCCGCTGAAAAGGCTCTGCCGCAGCAGGCCCGCACGGCTCTCGAGAAAGCGACCGAGTACCTGCGCTCGATCTCGACGGAAGGCGGCTATCTCTGGCGTTATTCCGAAGATCTGAAAGAGCGCTCCGGAGAAAACAAGGCGACTGCGACCCAGATCTGGGTGCAGCCGCCGGGCACGCCTTCCGTGGGCATGGCCTTCCTCCGCGCCTATCACGCCACGGGTGACGCGCGCCATCTCGAGGCGGCCAAGGCGGCCGCCGATGCGCTCGCGTTGGGCCAGCTCGAGTCGGGTGGTTGGGACTATTTCATCGACTTCGATCCCAAGGCCGCGACTGCGTGGTATCGCCGCTCCGATATCGGCAAGATCTCCGCGAACGACGCGGCGAAGCGGAAGAATGTAAGCACCTTTGACGACGACACCACTCAATCGGCGATCCGCCTGCTCCTTGCCGTCGCCGATGAGGCCAAGGACTCCTTGGATGCGCGCGATGTGCGTATCCGCGAGGCCCGGGACTACGCCCTGCAAAAATTCCTGCAGGCCCAGCGCCCAAATGGCGGCTGGCCCCAGCGATGGACCGGCAAGCCCGTCACCGCCGCCCAATATCCAGTGCAGCCCGCCAGGTATCCGAAGGAGTATCCGCGCGAGCACCCCAAGCACGACTACATGGGCTACTACACGCTCAACGACAATACCCACCGCGACTGCGTGATGACGATGCTTGATGCCGCAAGGCGCCTTGGCCTGCCGGAGTACCGCGCCGCCGCGCTCAAGGGCGGCGATTTCCTTCTGCTTGCGCAGCTACCTGAGCCTCAACCTGCCTGGGCGCAGCAGTATAACCCCCAGCTGGAGCCTGCCTGGGCGCGTGCCTTCGAGCCGCCGTCGGTATGCTCCAATGAGAGCGGAGGCGCGATGCGTCTGCTCGTGGATCTCTATCTGGAAACCGGAGACGCCAAATATCTCGAGCCTCTGCCGCGCGCGATCGCTTGGTTCAAGCGCTCCGAAGTCGCTCCAGGCACTTGGGCGCGCATGTACGAGCTGCACACCAATACGCCGATCTATGGGGATCGCGACGGTAAGGTGAAATATCGCATCGAAGACCTGAGCCCCGAGCGGCAGAGCGGCTACTCGTGGAAGGGTGCCTACGGCGTGCCGGGCGCCATCGCTTACTATGAGGAAGTAAAGGCCACGGGCCGCGAGGCCTATCTCGCCAAGCGCGCGAAAAATGCGGAGAATGCCAGGACCGAGAAGGGCAGGGCCAATCGCCTCAAGTCGCTCGAGCCCAAGGCCAGCGCCGCCGTGGCCGCCCTAGACGACAAGGGCCGCTGGCTTGAGACCGGCAAGACGGGTCTGCGTATCCGCACGGAGATATTCCTCCGCAATATGGAGACGCTGGCCGATTACGTGGAGGCGACCAAGTGACGGGAGCCGCCACGGTGGGGTGGGCTCGCACTGCCGAGCCACGTGTCGCGGAGCAGCGCCGTAAATGGCAGCTCCGATGCCCGGAAGCGCGATACTGTGTGGGGAGCAGGCGCGATTGGCTCTAGACTCGCGAGGTGTGGAGCGTCACAGTGTACCTTCCATGTCTCGTCTTCAGTCGACCTTCGATCGCGCCCGTGCTGAGAATCGCGCCGCTTTTGTGGCCTATGTGTGTGCGGGCGATCCGGACTTCGATACCTCCGTCGAGGTCTGTCGCGCGCTCCTGGCCAATGGCGTCGATGTGCTCGAGTTGGGGGTGCCATTTTCCGATCCACTGGCGGATGGCTTGACGAATCAGCTCGCCGCGCAGCGGGCGTTAGAGGGTGGCATGACGGCCGGCCGGGTCTTCGAGTTGGTGAAGCGCGTGCGCGAGTTCAGCCAGGCGCCGATCGTCTTCTACACTTACTATAATCTCGTGTTTGCCAATGGTGTCGATGCGTACGTGCGTGCCGCGCGCGAGGCTGGCGTGGATGGCATCCTTACCTTGGATTTGCCGCCCGAGGAGTCGGGCGAGATGGCGGCGGCATGCAAGGCGCACGGGGTCGACACGGTCTTCATCGTGGCGCCGACCACGCCGGATGCGCGCATCGATATCATCGCGCGAGCGACGACGGGCTTTATCTATTACGTGTCGCGCGAGGGTGTGACGGGAGTGCGCAACGAAGTCGCGAGTAACATCCCCGAGGCAGTCGCGCGTATTCGGGCCAAAGCCAAGGTGCCCATGGTGGTGGGCTTTGGCATCGGCACGCGCGCACAAGTGGCGCAGATAGCTGCGCACGCCGACGGCGTGGTCGTGGGCTCTGCCTTGGTGAATACGATTCGCGACAATCTCGGCGATAAATCCAAGATCGCGGCGGCCATCGGGGCGCGATCGGCGGACCTGGCGGCTGGTACGAAGCGCTGAACGCAATGGGCCGCTAGTCGCCCTAAGTGGCGGCGTTCGGCCAAAGTGGAAAAGCGCGGCCCGTCTCGGCTACTCCAGTAGTTTGCCCTTGCCGGTAGGGGGTGTAGTGGGGTGCTTTGTACCCTTACCATGCTGCGCAAGATACTTCTCATCGACGACGACCGGCTGCAATTCCGGCTCACGAGCGCGCACTTCAAGAGCTTTGCCACAGATCGGTACGAACTGGAATGGGCCTCGACGTACGAGGATGGCCTCCAGAAGTTGATGACGGGCGACTATGTGGCTTGCCTGCTGGATTACCAACTAGGCGAGCGCGACGGTTTACAGTTGATCCGCGAGGCCGTCGCCGGCGGATGCCGTACGCCTATCGTGTTTCTGACCGCGGAGACTGCGGCGCGCGTGGATGTCGAGGCCATGAATGCTGGCGCGCTCGACTACCTGGTGAAGGGTGAGATCACGCCGCAGGCGATCGAGCGTTCGCTGCGGTATGCCCTCAAGTTGGGCGATACGCTTGAAGCGCTGCGCCGGCTCGCCACGCGCGACCAGCTTACAGGGGTGCTAAATCGCCGGGAGTTCGACCGTATCATGGATGAGGAGCGCGAGCGCGCCCTTCGCTTTGGGCACGGCCTCGGATTGATCATGGTCGATATCGATCATTTCAAATCGATCAACGACACGCACGGTCATCCGATCGGCGATGTGGTCTTGCGCGAGGTGGCGCGGCGCCTTGGCGCGCAGGTGCGCACGGTCGATCGCGTGGCGCGCTATGGCGGTGAGGAATTTGCGCTTATCCTGGTGCAGTCGGATCCAGTGGGCGCGCTCGAAGTGGCCAATCGCGTGTGCGCGGCCATCGCGCGCGAGCCGGTGCTGGCGAGCGACCTGCTGGCACTGCACGTGACGGTGAGTCTCGGGGTAGCCGTTTTGCCAGACCATGCGAAGACGGCGCCGGCGTTGATCGCCGCCGCCGACAAGGCGCTCTATGCAGCCAAAGGCGCAGGGCGCAATCGTGCGGTCTTGGCCACGCTGCCCGCCTCGGTTGAAGGCAAGCCGGCGTAAGGCACGGGCCTGGTTTGCCCTGCCTGTGCGCCAGCGGCCGCCTAATCGCCTTTGACGCCGCGCTCCTGGGCGTGCGGCACCACTATCCTCAAGCTCGCTGGTCGCACCGTAAAGTCGATGCAGCGGCCGGCCTCGTGGAGCTCGCCATCCGTATGCAGGAGGCCTGGAGCGCGGCGCTCGACGGTGAAGTGTGCGCTGCTACGGCATAGCACCCCGCGCGTGCGGTCGAGCGCGCCTGTGAAAAGGCGCATGGCGAGCAGCACGGCATTGCCCGGATGGACCGGGGGTATGGCGGTCAGATTGAGGAGACCGTCGTCGATGCGCGCGCCGGGAGCGATGTAGGCGCCGTTTCCATATTGGTCGGAGTTGGAGACTGCGAGCGTGAAGGAGCGCACCCGGTCCTGCCCTCCATCGTGCGTGAGCGTGTAGTCCTCTGGCTGATACATCGCAAAGTAGCGCGCGCTGGTCGTCAGATAGCGCAGGAAACCGCGGCGCTGGAGGCGGTTGAAACGCTGCGCGATATCGGCCTCAAAGCCGAGCCCAGCTGCGCAGAAAAAGGGATGGCCGTCGGCGAAGCCTGTGTCGATGAGGCGGGTTTGGCCTTCGGCGAGCAGCGCAAGGGCATGGGCAGGCGGGCCGTGGATGCCGAGATGGCGGCCTAGGCCATCTCCCGAGCCGCAGGGGATGAGCCCAAAGGTCGCCCCGGTGCCGACCAGCACGGAGGCGACCTCGTTCATCGTGCCATCGCCGCCGACGGCGACGATGCGCTCGATACCCCTCGCGAGCGCGGCTGCGGCCAGCTCGCTGGCATGGCGCGGCCGCTCGGTCATCACGAGTTCAGCGGCATGGCGTCTGGCAAACGTCTGCACCAAAGGCAGGGCGTGGCGAGAAGCGCCCGAGCGGGGATTGACGACGAAGAGTGTTTTCAGGACGGAAGGTTTTTGACCCTTCGCTACACGAATGCCACGAAGGGGCAAACAACACCGTGGCAAAAAAATCTCTCCTTCGCGTACTCACCGGCCCCACCGCCGTCGGTAAGACCGAGTGGGCGCTCCGCTGGGCCGAAGCGCACGGCGCGGAGATCATTTCGTGTGACTCGCTGCTTTTCTATCGCGGCATGGATATAGGCACTGCCAAGCCGACGGCGGCTGAGCTTCAGCGTGTGCCGCACCATCTGGTCGATGTGTGTGAAGTGGCCGAGCAGATGGATGTGACGCGCTACGTGGCCCGCGCGCGGGCTGCCGTGGCCGATATCCTGGCACGCCGCCGAGCCGTGCTGGTGACAGGAGGGAGTGGATTCTACCTCAAGGCCTTTTTTGCGCCGATCGCAGACGATGTCGAGGTGCCGGCGGAATTGCGCGCAGAAGTGCGCGCGCTCCCGCCGGAGATCGCGCTCGCGCGGCTGGAGGCACTCAACCCAGGTGGTCTCGGTGCGCTCGATACGGCCAATCCGAGGCGTGTCACTCGCGCGCTGGAGCGCTGTCTGGCTGCGGGGCGCACCCTCGCTGAGCTGGCAGCCGAGTTCGCGCGTTTGCCCGGGGCTTTCGCCGACTATGATGTGACGCTCACGCGGCTGGACCGCGCGCCGGAGGAGTTGAACGGGCGGATAGAGGCGCGCGTGGCCGCCATGCTCGGCGCGGGGCTGGTCGATGAAGTGCGTCGCCTGCGTGCGGCGGGTCTGGAGAAAAATCCCAGCGCGGCCCGCGCGATCGGCTATCGCGAGACGCTCGCCATGCTCGATGGCCAGTTGCCACCGGAGAAACTGGCCGTCGAGATTTCGCGCAACACGCGCGCTCTCGTGAAGAAGCAGCGCACCTGGTTTCGCACGCAAGTGCCCGAGCATCAAGTGCTGGCGGCCGGCAGCGTGAAGGATGTCGACGACCTGTTCGGGTGAGCGGCCGCGATGCGTGGCGCGGTGATCGGCTCCTGCCATAATGCTGTCACCTGAGTGTGGTGGAATGGGTGGATGGATAATTTGGATTCAGCGAAGACCCTGTTTTACGGCGCGTCGACGATCGATGGCTTCCTCGCCACGCACGATGATGGCCTCGAGTGGCTGCTCCAGTTTGGCGCATTGGAGTCGAGCTACGCGCCGTTCATCGCCCAGGTGGGAGCCTTGGCGATGGGAGCGGCTACGTACGAGTGGCTGTTGCGCCATCACGTGCGCCCGGGTTCGGTGGCGGAGCAACCATGGCCCTATGCGCAGCCCACCTGGGTTTTTACGCATCGGTGTCTGCCGATCGTATCCGGTGCAGACATACGTTTTGCGCAGGGTGAGGTCTCTCCTGTTCATGCCGCCATGCGGGCGGCCGCGCGAGGTAGGAATATTTGGATCGTGGGCGGCGGGGATCTGGTCGGCCAGTTTCTGGATCGCGGGCTGCTGGATGAAATGATCGTGCAGATCGCACCGGTGACGCTTGGGGCCGGCAAGTCGCTGCTGCCCCGGGCTCAGCACACGCCGCCGTTTCGTTTACTCTCGGTGCAGCAGTATGGCGCTGCTTTCGCGGAGCTGCGTTACGCTGTGCCCAAATCGCATGGCTCGGTAAACGTATAAGACCAAGGTCTAAGGTTGCTGAGTGCGGTGGATCGTGAATTGACGGAGCAGGGCCATGCTAAGCAGTGTCGACGCACCCACCCCATCCATGCGCCCTATCGTCCAGATATCGCTCGACCTTATCGACCGCGCCGAAGCGCTCGCGACCGCCGAGATGGCACTCCGCGCGGGTGTCGATTGGCTGGAGGCCGGCACGCCGTTCATCCTCGCTGAAGGCACGCATGGCGTGCGGGCGCTGCGCGAAAGATTTCCGACTATCCCCATCGTGGCTGATCTGAAGATCATGGACGGCGGCTACCTGGAGGCCGAGATGATGGCCAAGGCCGGGGCTACCCATGTCGTCGTGATGGGCCGTGCGCATCCCGAGACGCTGAAGGTCGTCGTGAAGGCGGGCCGTGACTACGGGGTCAAGGTGATGGGTGATAATCTGGGCTTTCCCGACATGGTCGATGGCGCGCGCCAGTTGGAGGATCTCGGTTGCGACTATGTTATCCACCACATCGGCTACGACGAGCGGCGCGGCATCGCGGCGCGTGGCGAGCGCATGCCGAGCCCCCTTGATCGACTGCGCGAAGTCGTTGCAGCGGTGAGCGTGCCGGTGCAGGCGGTGGGCGGCCTTACGTTGGAGCAGGCGGTGCGTACTCCCGAGTATGGTGCGCCACTGGTGGTCGTCGGAGCGCCGCTGGCGGTCGATGCGGATGCGTTTCGCACGGCGGACGGTAATTTGGAAGGCACCCTCAAGATCATCGCCGACCGGGTGCATGCTTACGGCGACGTGCCGGTGATCGAAAAGCCGAGACGCGCCTGAGGATCCGCCTTCTGAGAATTTTCCCCATGAAGACGAGCCCCGCCGTCGTTAACTTCTCTCGAGAGCCACACAGTGTCGAACTGCGTGACTTTGCCCATCCCGTCGCCGGGCCGGAGGATGTCATCCTCGCGGTCGAGGCCGTGGGCGTGTGCGGCAGCGATTTGCACCAGTGGACGAGTTCGCACAGCTGGCCGGTGAACTATCCCGTCGTGCTCGGCCATGAATTTGGCGGCGTCATCGCCGAGGTGGGCAGCGGGGTGAAAGGCTGGAGCGAAGGTGACCGGGTGGTGAGCGAGACGGCGGCGGTGATCGACCCAAAGAGTCCCATGACGCGCTCGGGGCGCTATAATCTCGACCCCAACCGCAAGGGCTTCGGCTATGGCGTCGATGGCGCGATGACGCGCTTTGTGCGCGTGCCCGCGCGCTGCCTGCACCGTGTGCCGGCGGGGCTGGCTTTCGAGCAGGCTGCGCTCACGGAGCCGTGTTGCGTGGCTTACAACGCCGTGATCGCCAACGCCCGTATCGAGCCCGGCGATCGCGTGCTTGTGCTTGGGCCCGGCCCGATCGGCATTCTCTGCGCGGCGATGGCCCGCCTCGCCGGTGCCGAGGTGGCCCTCGTAGGCCTCGAGCGCGACCGCGCGCGGCTCAATATAGCCAAAGCTTACGGCTGCGAGGTCATCATGGGCGATGCTACCGAGTGGGCGCGCGCGAGAGATGGTCTCGGCGCCGACGGCGTGGTGGATGCGGCGGGGGTCTCCGCCGCGCTCAAGACTGCTCTCGATCTGGTGCGCCCGGCGGGCTGGATCAGCAAGGTGGGCTGGGGCCCGCAGCCGCTTAACTTCTCGCTCGATCCGCTGGTGCAGAAAAACATCACGCTCCAGGGTAGCTTCAGCCACAACTGGCCGATGTGGGAGCGCGTCCTGGCGCTTCTGGCCTCTGGCCGGCTCGATGTGCGCCCGATCACGGGCGGCGTATGGCCGCTGGAGCAATGGCATGAGGCCTTTGAAAAAATGCACGGTGGTGAGATTGTGAAAGCGGTTCTGAAGCCCGCATAACTGAAATGAGGTCTCAAACGCCAAGGCTTCTGTCCGGAATTTTTCACCTTTAAACCATGCGACTGAAGGAAAAGGTGGTGATTGTCACCGGTGGCACGAGCGGCATCGGCAAGGCCATTGCCGAGCGTATCGTAGCTGAAGGCGGCAAAGTGCTCGTCCACGGCATCGAGCGGAAGGATGGCGAACTGGTGGTGGCCAAACT
Source organism: uncultured Opitutus sp. (assembly GCA_964480585.1). GTDB lineage: Bacteria > Verrucomicrobiota > Verrucomicrobiia > Opitutales > Opitutaceae > ER46. The sequence continues at coordinate 51,177 of CAYZPV010000028.1, forward strand.
GGGCTCAAGCGCCGCTCTGCACCTCGACGATCTGGCCGATCCGGCCAGCCCGCCGCGCATCGCCGCAGCGGCCGTGAAGGCATTTGGCGGCATCGACGGGATCGTAAACAACGCGGCGATTGTGGCGCGTACGGGCTTGTTGGATACAACCCCGGAGTTCTTCGATCGGATGATGGCGGTCAACGTCCGCTCGGCGCTGTTTCTTATCCAGGCGGCTTTTCCCCAGCTGAAGGCGCGCCGGGGCTGCGTGCTCAATATCGGCTCGATCAATGCGCACAGCGGGCAGGCCAATCTGCTGGATTACAGCATCTCGAAAGGCGCGATGCAAACGCTCTCACGCAATCTCGCCAACGCTCATGCGGCCGATCACGTGCGGGTCAATCACCTCAATGTCGGCTGGGTGCTCACGGATCGCGAGTACGCGCACCAGATCGAGCATGGCGCAGCGCCCGACTGGCCGGAGAAGATCCCCGCGCACTTCGCGCCAGCGGGTCGGCTCATGACGCCGGCGGAGGTCGCTTCGGCGGCGGTATACTGGCTCGGTGATGAGTCGCGCCCGGTGAGTGGCTCGGTGGTGGATATGGAGCAGTTTTCGCTGATCGGTAGAAATCCCAACAAGTAGCCCCGCTCCCGCCATGCCCAAGCTCGCCGCGTTTCCCAAAGCGTTCATGCACGCACTCGTGCGCGATGGCACCATGAAGCTGCGCGATTGGGTGGACTTGGCCGCGCCACTTCAGCTCGACGGGTTGGAGTACTACAGTGGTTTCCTCGAGCTTGCGGATCCGAAACACTGGGCCGCAGCGAGGCGTGAGGTGGAGAGCCGGGGCATGGTGATCCCGATGCTTTGTTGCTCGCCGGATTTCTCTGTGCCCGAGCCTGCGGCTCGCCAGGCCGAGATCGAGCGCGAGAAGATGTGGATCCGCATGGCGGCGGAGCTCGGCGCCAAATACTGCCGGGTGCTCTCAGGCCAGCGTCGCCCGGAGCTCACACGCGAGCACGGGCTCGATCTCGTGGTCGGCTGCATTGAGGCGTGCCTCCCCGAGGCGGAGAAGTGCGGTGTGACACTCATCATCGAGAATCACTACAAGGATGACTTTTGGGCCTTCCCGGAGTTTGCGCAGAAGATGGATGTCTTCTGCGAGCTTGTGGACCGCATCCATCATCCGCGCTTCGGGGTAAACTACGATCCCAGCAACGCCTTTCTCGCGGGCGACGACCCGCTCGAGCTGCTGCGCCGCGTGAAGCAGCGTGTGGTGACGATGCATGCGAGCGATCGCTATCTTGCCGAGGGTACGCTCGAGGATCTGCGTCGCGAGGAGGGCGGCGTCGAGGGCTATGCCAAGCGACTCCGCCACGGCACCATCGGCCGCGGGCTAAATAACTACGATGCGATCTTCGCCGAGCTGCGTACTGTGGGCTTCGACAACTGGATCAGCATTGAAGATGGCGTGGATGGTATGGCGCAGCTCGAGGAGAGCGCGCGCTTCCTCCGCGGTAAGATTGCCCAGCACTGGCCGGTCAGGGCGTGACGGGGCCTCTGAGCGCCTGAGCTATGTCTGCCTCGGTTAGCCGGTAGACCAGGATCGCGTGGTTTATGATGTGGATCGGCTCACGCTTGCGGAGGTAGGCCGTGAGGCGTGAGAGCCGCAGGTTGTAGTAGTCCTCGAAGGTGACGTTCCAGTGATCGAGCGAGACCTTTGGGCCGACACGTAGGATGGCCGCATGATCGTCTTGGAGAAAAGGGGTGAGCATCTGCTCGAACCGTTGATAGTAGTCTTCGAGCTCAGGTCGCCAGGGACCGCCGGCTTTGCCGTGGTACACACCCTGCAGCATCGTGGCGCTGATGAGGTAAAGCCCGGCGCCGAGCCGATGATGTTCGCCGCGCTGGATGAGCCCTGCATGGAGGCGGTCGTCTCCGCGGCTGAGGTTGAGGACGAGGCGATCGTTGTAGCGGGGATGCCGGGCGAGGAAGTTTCTCACCTCTTCAGTCGTGGTATCCAGCATGACTAGCAATGGCGGATAAACGCGCCGGGTCATCCCCTGCGTGCCTCCGATAAACTGGGCATTGATCCCGTGGTTGGCCGGCTCGCCCACGCCGAAATACGCGAAATAAGCCTTTTCCTTTGGGTGGCCTTCCAGGTAACGCGCCACGGCGGGCAGCTCCTGTCCCCAGTCTAGCGAGCTGTCGACTACGTGGCGGTAGGCTCGATCGGGTGAGATCACGCCATTGAAGTAGGCGATGTAGTGGGGGAAGCGCGCGGCGATCTCCAGCGCCAGCGCCACGCCGAGCCCGGCCACTGCCCAGCGGAGCCGCCTTAGCGCCTTGGGGCTCAGGACTGAGGCATGCGGCCGCGCCCACAGTAGCGCAAGCGCCCCGGTGGCGATGATGAGTGGAGGATACGTGGGCAGAAGGTGGCGATGTCCGATATTGAGGCTCGAGCGAAGCATCGTTGCCCAGTAGACTGCCAGCAGCGCCAGCAGCGGTAGAAAAGGGTATACGCCCAGCCACAGCGTTCGTGCCGCCGACTCTCGCTGCCCGGCGCGGAGGACGGCCCGTCGCCCCAGCCAGCCCGCGAAGGCCACCCATGCCGCGATGCCCAGAAGAACGAAGAATGGCAGCGGTGTTTTTACCGCAAAGACGAAGGGGAAAAACGAGGCCCAGCCTTGTTCGCTGACCTTGCCGTTGAAGAAGGCGGAGTTCCGGTGGGAGGTGCGCCACACATGCGCGTATCCAGCGATAAATGCTTCCGGAAAGAGCCGATGTTCCCGGGCAAAGCCCAGCAGCCGTGGCATGAGACTGGTGTCGGGCTGCATCAGCGCTTCGGAGATCGCGAGCTGCTGCGGCGTGAAAATGTCGGTGCGAAATCGCGCGAAGTCCGCGACTGCCTGATGGCTCCATTCTGCATTGGCCCCGCCCCAAAGCGTCGTATACGGCTCCGTGCGGGCAATCTGCTCCGGAGTCAGCTTCATCGCATCGAGGACCGTCAGCGGTGGCGTGTATTTGAGATACCATTCCCACGGTTCCTTGAACTCCTGAGGGGCCTGGATCTGGTCGGAAAAGGCGCTGAAGCGAAAGCCATACGCCGCCCACACCAGCAGCACCACACCGAGCGTTTGCACCAGGACGACGATCGTGATGGCTGCCGCCTGTTGCAGTTTCGTCGCGAGCAGCCAGCGGCCTATTGGCAGTGGCCGCCCATCCGCCAGGCGAGCTGCGGCCAGTAGCATCGCCATGGGCAGGAGGAGCGGCGCGGACATCTTGGCGAGAAAGAGGCCGGCAATAGCGAGCGTGCCACCAATGATGCGCGCGAGCGTGATCCGCTGAAGGAGCGCCCAGATGCAGCCTAGCGATGCGACAAAGCCGAGCGCCGTGGGCAGGTCCGATGTCATCAAAGCGCCGTTGGCCAGTATGACGGGGCTGAGTGCGTAGACGATGAGTGAGATCATCCCGCCGAGCGCACCGAATAGCTGGCGCGCCCAAAGCCAAATCACGAAACCCAGCGCCACCGCCGTCAGCCCCGCAAACGCCCGTCCTGCTCTCAACATCCCCGCCGTATCATTGCCCAGGCGGTTGAACCACGCATCCGAGATTACCCACGAGCCGTGCAACCACACCGCGCTATCGACCGCCAGGAAAGTGTCCGAGCGAAAAAGATAGGGCAGTGCGATCCAGCGTTTGGAGAGGTTTCCGTTCTCGGGATCCAGTCGGTAGTCCCCATATTTCCAATACACGTAGCCTGCCGTGGCATGGCCCGGCTCGTCGAATGTGGCTGACTTGTCCCACAGGCTGCCCAGCAGCGCGGCGTAAAAGAGCGCGAGCACCAGCAAGGCTGCGCCCGGGTTTGTCAGCCGGGCGAGCCAGCGCTCGCCTGCCGCTGTGGCGGCAGCCGATGGTGGGAGGTCGGTCGCGGGCAAAGCCCGGGGCTCAGCCGCCATAGCATTCCAGGTACTTCAGCCCTGTGCTCGTATTGAAGAGCACGATTGTCTCGTCGGGTGCGACGTGTCCGGAGGCGATGAGCTGCTTGAGCGCCGCATAGCATGCCGCCCCTTCAGGCGCAGGGAAGATGCCCTCGGCGGCGCCGACTTCGCGCGTGCACGTGATCATCTCCCCATCGGTCACGGCGATCGCGCCCCCGCCGCTCGCGCGGAGTGCGTCGAGCATGAGGAAGTCGCCGATGGCCTTCGGTACCCGAAGTCCGCTGGCTCGGGTGTGGGCGCCTGTATGCTCGGCTGCAAACTTCTCGCCAGCGCGAAACGCGCGCACGATAGGTTGGCAGCCGGCAGCCTGCACGGAGTACATGCGAGGGCGTTTGGCGCCGGCGGGAAGCAGCCCGAGCTTCTCCATCTCGTCAAAGGCTTTCCACATGCCTACGAGGCCCGTGCCTCCGCCGGTGGGATAGAGCACCACGTCGGGGAGCCGCCAGTCGAGTTGCTCGGCGAGTTCGTAGCCGAGTGTCTTCTTCCCTTCGGCGCGGTAGGGCTCCTTCAGCGTGGAGACGTCAAACCAGCCTTCGGCTGCCTTGCGCCTGGCCACCTCGGCGCCGCAATCCGTGATGAGGCCATCGATGAGTGTCACATGCGCGCCCATCTGCTCGCACTCGATGATATTGGCCTTGGGCGTATCGCGCGGCATGAAGAGATGCGCCTCCATGCCCGCACGGGCAGCATAGGCGGCGAGTGCGCCTGCCGCATTGCCGGCCGAGGGAGCCGCCAGTTTCGTCAACTTGAACTGTTTGGCCATCGAGACGGCGGTGGTCATGCCGCGCGCCTTGAAACTGCCGGTGGGATTCTGCGCCTCGTCTTTGATGTAGAGTCTGCCCAGGCCGTGTTTGGCACCGAGGCGAGGGGCGTGAAGCAGCGGCGTCAATCCCTCGCCCAGTGACACGATATCGGCGTCGTCGCGCACCGGCAGCACTTCGCGGTAGCGCCAGAGCGATTTGCCGCGCGTTCGGAGTGATTCGCGCGTGAGCGTGCGGCCTGCGGCCTTGAGGTCGTAGCAGGCGTACAGCGGTTTGCTGCAGCACGTGCTCACGTTTTGCGGGATCGTGGCATCGTGCGGCTGGCCGCACAGGGTGCAGACGAGGTGGGTGAAGTACACGGGAGCAGCGTAGAGACACCCTCGGCAAAAAGACACGCTTGGAGCTGGAGTAAAATTGCAGGGGAGGGGGCACTCTTTCGGTCGACTCGCCAGCGCGGGGCGGTAAGCTGGCGGACCTACCCCTCTATGAAAATCGTTGGCGTGATGCTATGGCTTGCAGGAATCGGCGCTTCGGCGTTTGCGGCGGCAAACTTGCCGCGGAGCGCTCCGGAGGTCCAGGGCGTGTCGTCGCAAGCGGTGCTGGGCTTTGTCGCCGCTGCAGAGCAGAAGATCGATGCCCTGCACAGCGTCATGCTGGTGCGGCGCGGTCATGTCGTGGCCGAGGGCTGGTGGGCTCCCTACACGGCCGCCGATCGCCATCAGATGTACTCGCTGAGCAAGAGCTTCACCTCCACTGCGGTGGGCTTGGCGATCGCCGACGGCAAACTCAAGCTGGAGGATACGGTGCTGAGCTTCTTCCCTGACCAAGCTCCGCCCAAGCCGAGCGCTCATCTCCAGGCTATGCGAGTGCGCGATCTCCTCACGATGTCGACGGGCCATCACGCCGAGGATCTCCAGGGGTTTTCTTACGCTGCCACCGAGCCGAGTGCGGTGAAGGCTTTTCTCGCACTGCCGGTCGCCCACAAGCCCGGTACACTTTTCACTTATAGCACACCGGCCACTTACATGCTTTCGGCAATCCTGCAGAAGACCACGGGCGAGACGGTGCTCGACTACCTTGGCCCTCGGCTTTTTCAACCGCTCGGCATCTCCATGCCGACGTGGGATGCCAGCGCGCAGGGCATCTCGCTCGGCGGCACAGGCCTCAATGTGCGCACGGAGGACATCGCGAAGTTCGGCCAGCTCTACCTTCAGCGCGGCCGCTGGGAGGGTAAGCAGCTGGTGCCTGCTGCGTGGGTCGACACGGCCACCTCGCGGTGGGTCTCCAATGGCAGCTCGCCCACGAGCGACTGGGATCAGGGCTACGGCTTTCAATTCTGGCGCTGCCGCTATGGTGTGTATCGCGGAGACGGTGCCCATGGACAATTCTGTATCGTCTTTCCCGATGAGGATGCTGTGCTCGCGATTACCGCCGGCACGCGCAATCTTCAGGGTGTCCTCAATGTGGTGTGGGAGACGCTGTTGCCCGAGCTGCAGAAAAAAGTGGGCGCCCTCCCGGCAGACATCGCGGGCAACGAGGCATTGAAGAAAAAGCTCTCTTCATTGGTGCTGAAAACCCCGGCGGTGGTCCCTGCCCCGCCGATCGCGGCGGATATCATGGGGCGCACTTTTGCCTTTGCGGACAATCCCCAAAGGATCGAGTCGGTGACGCTCCGCACCGATTCAGTGCAGGTAGTGGTCAATGGTGTGCCGCGCAGAGTGCCGATCGGCGCGGGCAAGTGGCTGCGCGATACCGATCTTCACATCGCGGGCACCGGCGGCTGGACTGCGCCCGATACGTTTACGTTTGAGGTTGCGCGCTACACCACACCCTTCACCACGCGCTACACGCTGAAATTCACCGAGAAGGAACTCACCTTGGAGGTGCAGCAAAATGTGGGTCAGGCGCGCGCCGACCGCCTCGTCAGCCAGCGACTGTGATGGAGCGCGGCACCCACCAAGCGTAGCGTTGAAAGAGCGCGGTGCAGAGGGAAATGCCATGGCGATCCACCTGCAGCTCGTCGGTTAGCTCCCGTGCAGTTCAGCTTCCGTTCGTTGGTGCCGTCGTCACGACGCCCTTCACTCCAAGCACGCCACGCCCGGATGCTACGACGTGAGCGGCTGTCGTCGCTGCGGTGCTGAGAGCGCGTGCAAGCGGCTGCTCGTCGACAAGAGCGGCTAGCAGAGCGCCATTGAATGTGTCGCCTGCGCCCACCGTATTGATGACCCGCACCTTGGGCGTGGCGACTTCCTCGGGCTCTTCGCGATCGCGGGATATCCACAGTGCCCCCTTTGCCCCGCGCTTTACCACGATATCGCCTGGGCATGCAGTGCGAGCCCACCGCAGGGCGGCAGTGAGCGAGGGGCGGCGCGAGAGACGGCGTAGCTCGTGCTCATTCAGGAGGAGAAGATCGACGTGCTTGAGTAGTTCCGCGAGCGCGGCAGTCGGCCACAAGGGGCCGAGGAGCGGCCCGGGGTCGAGCGCAGTCATCACCCCGCGTCTACGCAGCGAGCGGAAGAATTGCTTGAGCTGAGGCAGCGGTGGGTGAGGCCAGCCGCACACCAATACCGCGCGGGGCAGGGCGCTCAGGGGGAAGCGCGGCAGCCGCGTCGCGATCGGTGGGTGAAAAAGGGTGGCGCGACGCTGCCCTTTGTCGGCTGCGGTGACATTGAGCGACGTCGAGCCGCCGCGGGCGCCGGTGTGCACGCTGCATCCTGCGTCGCGGAGCCAGGTCTGCGCTAGACCGCCAAGGATATCGTCGCCGATGGCGGTGTGCAGGCTCACGCGAGCGCCGCGCCGGGCCGCGACATAGGCGGCATTGGCGCCATTGCCGCCGATGGTGACGAGCGGCGGCTGCGGGAGCTGGATCAGATTGGCCGAGGTAAACTCGGTGTGCCTCGGCCATCGGGGGAGGCGCGGCGTATCGGGAAAGATGATATCGACGACAGTGCAGCCGACGATGGCGAGCGATGGGGGCATACGTTGGAGAACAGCGATCAATACCCGCTCGCGGCTGGCGGGGGCGAGGTCTGCTCCATCGGCTGGCCCAGGTGTGGATCGAGATGCTTGAGGTGTTTCTCGTAGAAGTTAGGAAACCAGTCGCGTCCGGGGAGGGCGGCGTCGCTGTCGCGCATCTTCTCGTAGTCCGGCCGCACTCGGGCGTAGACGCTGTGCATCGCCTCGCGCGTGCCGTAGTGGGGCTCCAGCCAGCGGCGGCCTATTTGGGCGTGCAGCACTTCGTCCGCCCAGTCGAAATCCTGGAAGACCGTGGCGAGTTGGTCATTGCCTGCCTTGGCGAGCGCCACCTCGGCCTGTTTGCCGCTCTTGGTCATAAGACCTTGCTCGATGCCCCAGAGAAATGAGTAGCGATCGGGTGCGGGCAGCTGGGTGTTGGGATACTCCGCGAAACCCACGTGCGAGGGAATGCGCGTGAAATCGATCCCCTGTGAGGCAAACGCCACCTCGCCGAGCATGCAGTGCCGCGTCTCATCCCAGAGATGGCGCGCGAGATCGTGGTAAAACTCCCAAGGCTGGCCCTGCCAGTCGACGATCACCGAGGCGATCAGCTCCGAGACGTGCATCTCTTGGAGACGCACGTTCATCATCCACCAGATGCGCTCGTGCACGGGGCGGTCGGGCTTGGGCACGACGCCGCGCGAGCGCCACACATGAGGGAAGCGCGCGTCGCGCTGCGGCGCCTGCGAGGGCTTTTCGAGGGCGCCGGCGCGCGGCGGTGGGAGTGGTGCGGTGCTGGCTTGGGCGCTGTCCCCGTTGATCTCGCGCGTGGCTGCGAGGTACGCGCGCAGGTGCGTGCGCCACGCAGTTAGCGCGGCGTCGTTGGCGCTTCGTCCGTCGCGCTCACGCAGGGCGGCGATCGCCTGCGTACCCCAGGCGATCTGCGCTTCCTCTTCGCACGCGGCAAACTGGAGCAGCCGGCGCGTCGGGTGGTCGGTGAGCGGATGGGATTGCGTGAGATGCTCGCGGAATGCCGCGAGACACGCGGGCTTCAGCACCTCGTACACTCCGACGAGAAACTCCAAAGTGTCCTTCGCCGCATGCAGCTCCTGCATAAAAGCGCCAAGCGCGGGGTCCGGCGTCTTGTCGAGATGATGCGGTGGCGTGCGCATCTCGGTCACGCGTTGGCGAAACCACGTACTGTGCTCCGCATCCTGCCATAGATGCAGCGAGAGCGCCCCTTTCACCTCCCACTCCGGCAGCCGGTTGAAATGGCCTGCCATGAGAAAGAGCGCTTGGGTCTTCACATACGCGTAGCGCCGGAGGCGCATCACCGTGTCGTCGACGGAGAGGCCGGGAGCGGTGCTCTCGGCGTACGTGCAGAGACCGGCTAGCGGCGGCGGGTAGTGAGGGTGCAAGGACATGACGCCAGATTAGCGCATCAATTGCCTTGGGTCTTGGCGCGGATTGATGTTTTATTGTGGCATATTGATATGTCGGTCCTTCGCAAACGTTGGCAGGATATCGCGGCTGAGGGGGAGTGGCTGCATCTGGCCCGATTCCGCTTTTTACCCGCGCGGGGGTCCACTTACCACGATCACGATTTCGCCGAGATCTTCTGGATCGAGGACGGAGCCTGCGAACACCGCATCAACGAGACGACACTGCGTCTCGGCCCGGGCGATCTTGTGCTCGTGCGGCCAGAGGATCGTCACGTGCTTGCCCCGGTCGATGCGTCCGGATTCGCCTTGGTTAACCTCGCTTTCGACCGCCGCGTCTATCGCGACTTCCTCGCGAAACACGGTGCGGCGGTCGCGGCGCTGCATGCCCCGCAAACAGCCCTGCCCTGGAGCGCTACGCTCACTCCGCAGCAGCGTGCGACGCTGTCCGCGCTGTTGGAGGGCCTCACGCGCACCGGTCGTAGTCGACTGGCCTTAGAGCATTTTCTCAGCGGGCTATATCTGTTGCTCGCAGGCGCGAATCCCGCGCTGGGTTCGCGCTCTGCGCCGCCTCAGTGGCTTCGCGCTGCGCTGGAGCGGGCTCGCCATCCCGATGTTTTCCAGTGGGGCGCGGCCGGGCTAGTCCGAGTCTCCGGCCGCAGCGCCGAACACGTGGCCCGCGTCACTCGCGCAGTGTACGGCCTCACCCCTAGCGACCTCATCAACCGCGTCCGTATGGACCATGCGGCGCGCGAACTGCGGTCAACGACCCGGCCCATCGTCGATATCGCGCTCGAATGCGGGCTGGGAAACCTCTCGCATTTCTACGCCTTGTTTCGAGCCGCTCATGGGATCACGCCAAGGCGCTATCGCGTGCGCGCGCTCGGGCAGGTCGTCTAGTGCCGTGTTTCGGGCTCAGTCGAGCGCGACCTTGAAAAGTCGCACACTGATGGCGAGCCTGCTCAAGACTGCGGGTTGCTCGTAGTGGATCGGCAGGAGAAAGGCGGGGTTCTCCTGGCCGTGCAGCTGGCTGTAACCGAAGGCGGTGCCGCTGTCAGGCATGCCAGACTCCTGCAGCAGCCGACGGTACGGTAGGATGAAGTTTTCCTTGGAAATGAGGGCGATATGGGTGACGCCTCGTGCGCGGAGATGCTTGGCGGCTTCTTGGCTGTCTGCCGCCGAAAAGATCTCTGCGGCTGCGCGGAGGCCCTCGCCGTTCTCCCAGTACAGGGTGCCGATAGTCTTAAATCGACCGTAGTAGCCGATGGCCGAGGAAGCATTGGGGCTGGCGAGCAGCACAATGTCGCCCCGTGGCTGCGAGCGCCGCAGGGCTGCCGCGATATCACGATACAGCGCGCCGGTAGCGTCGCTGGGAGAGACGCGGGAGTTGGCAATATCGTACGCAGCGTTGGTATGGCGGAAAACCGCCGAAGGGAGGAAAAAGACGATGAGGATGGCGCTCGCGAAGACCCACCGCAGCGCTGGCCTCTCGGTCGCGGTGCCGTGCGCAAGCAGCACGATGATGAGTACCAGCGACGCGGCTGTGGCGGGCAGCAGCCATCTCGCCTGCATCCAAGCCATGAGCGTGAGCGCCGCCGTTACGAGCGTGCCGAGCCATAGCACGGGCGAACTCTCGCGGCGCAGGTAAGCCAGCATGGTGATGGCGGCGAGGAGCGGGAGATTTCCCACCAGCAGCATCTGGTATTGGCCGAGACCTCCCAGTCCCGAAAAGTTCTTCCATAGCGGCTGGAATTCCTGCACGTAGTCTCGATACAGCGTGCCGACAAAAGGGTCGAAGAGTACAAACACCTTGCTTCCGCCGACCATCAACGCGAGGGGCGCGAGCGCGAGTCCCGCCGCAGACACCAGCAGGGTTCGCTTCAATGGCCGAAATCTCTCGGGGGTGAGCCAGCGCTCGCCCAGCGCGGCGATCAATTCCCCTGCCCACAGCCACGCTAGCGCGTAGAAGGGGTGATTTACCTCCATGCGCACGCCCGTATGCGTTGGGAAATATTCGAGGAGGTAGGCGGCGAAACTCACGCCCGCGCCGACGCGGCCCCACAGTCGCCAAGCCTCCGCCGCGAAGACCTCGCCTCTCCGCGCTGCGGCGCGGCCGCTGAAGACGACGGCAAGCAGTCCGCCGATACCGACAAGGGCGATGCTTGGGATCACTGAAGCAGCGCCGATCCAGAGCCCGAGCCCGCCCGCTGCCGCGGAAAATATCGCGGCGCTTCTCACCGCATGGCGCGTCGCAGCATCGCGCTGCGCGTTGCAGCTGCGCCGCCACCAGCCCGCACGCATCACCGCTGCGCCCAGGAGCAGGCCAAACACCGCGAGCGTGAGCAGCCCATGATGGTCCACGTAGCCCGGGAAAAATCCCTCGAAGATGCGATCGTGGCAGACGAGCATCACCGCCACGAGCACACCCGCGACGAGTCCGAGCCGCCGCGCAGCCCAGGAGGATAGAGCCACCGTGAGCCCGAGAAAGACCGTCGGGGCCAGCCACAATGTGGAGCGCTCAACCGCTTGCGGCAGCGGCAGCCCGGTCAGCCAATGGTGGAGCTTCCCCGCCCCCGCGATGCACCATGCCCAGAGCGAGTTCCAGTGTACCTCTCGGCCTTTGGGCGCGTTGTCGATCGTCGTATGGCGAAGTTGGAGCGAATCGCCTTCCAGCAGGGCAAGGGCGTGGCGCACCCACGTCTGCGCATCACTGGCGAAGCTCGGATATATCTGCCGGAAGGGCGTCTCCGTAGTCGGTGAGAGGTCGCTGGCGTTGGCGAGGTAGCGGTCCACGAGACCGGCGTGCTGCCATAGTCCAAACCCCAGCAGCGCCCACACGCAGGCGAGCACGCTCCAGCGCATGGCTACGGATTCGAAACTCAGGCGGTCGGTATCGAGCCCCGCTGATTTATCGGCGCGCGCAGCGGTGGCCGCGACCGAATCGATCTCGGTGCGGAGACCGCTAGCTTGCTGGTAGCGGCGCTCGGGCTCTTTTTCGAGGGCGCGGAGCACGATCTCATCGAGACGTACGTCGATGAGTACCTTGCGTGAGGGCGGTGCGAAGCGGCCAAGGGGCAGCTCACCGGTGAGCATTTGGTAGAAGACCACGCCCAGCGAGTAGATGTCGGCCCGGTGATCGACCGCGAGTGGCTGCTCGACCTGTTCGGGGGCCATGTAGTGGGGCGTACCCATCACGTCGTTCTCGCTCGTGATGCTGAGATCGGGTGTCTCGCCGCCCATGAGCTTGGCGAGGCCGAAGTCCGCGATCTTCACCGTACCGTGGCGATCGAGGAGGATGTTATCCGGTTTGATGTCGCGATGCACGACGCCGCGATCATGGGCAAATTGCAGCGCATCGCAGATTTGCGGCACTATCGCGAGCGCCTCGCGTGGGCCGGGTCGAGCGGTGGTGAGCAGATGGCGCAGCGTCACTCCATCTACGTACTCCATCACAAAATACGGGTAGTCTCCCACCGAGCCAAACTCGTGGACTGCGACGATGTTTGGGTGGCTGAGCCGCGCGAGTGTGCGAGCTTCGCGATTAAACCGCTCGGTAAAGCCCGGTGAACGCCCGGCGTGCGGCGGCAGGATCTTAAGCGCGACGATGCGGTCGAGCGTGGGCTGGCGGGCGCGGTAAACGGCGCCCATCCCGCCGTGGCCGATGAGCTCGATAATCTCGAGCTGTGGAAACAAGCGGGCCAGCTCGGCTGGCGCGGGCGGCACGAAGGGCGCGGTCTTCGGGATGGCCTGGGTGCCGGTGGCAAAGCCGGCGCGGAGCAGGCACTCGGGGCAGAGCCCTTGCAGGGAGCTGGCGGCCAGCGGTTTGTTGCACTGGGGGCATAGGGTGCTGGAGGCGGTTTCCATCGCGTGTTGTACCCCTGCTACGGGATCGGCGGGCAAAGGTTACGGCACAGGGTGAAATTTTGCGCTGGCGGCGCGGAGCCTTCACCGCACGGGTGTGAGGATGCGCCAGTCGCAGTCCGTGCGGGGAGCGCACTGCGCCTCCGCCAAGCAGCGGCTTGCGCGTGAGCAGAGTATCATGGTGCGAGTGCCACGAGCAGGAGTCGCAGCTCCGCATCGGCGTCCTCGCCCTCGGCAAGGGTGTCGGCGATTTCGGCGCGAAGCAGTGCGCGATAACGCTGGCGGAGCCGGTGCACGGCGACTTTCACGGCATTCTCATTGCGCCCGAGTTGGTCGGCGAGCGCGGCGTAGGCGAGAGTGTCGCGCGGCCTCGTAAGCGTGGGCTTGAGCGCGGCAAAGATCGCGGCCTTGCCGGCGGTGGCGTACTCGCTTTCGAGCCGCAGCAGCACAGTACGGAGCGCGGCGAGTGCCCATTCACGGTCGAAAAGGCGGTCAGGGGAGGCTCCCGGATCGGCAATTTGGAGAAATCGATCTTCCGCCCCGGCGAAATCGAGCGAGACGCGCTCCGTGCCGCCCCCGCGCTTGGCGGCGCGGCCCCGGTGCCACTCATCGGTAAGGAAGCGCTCGAGCGCGGTGAGGATGAAGGTCCGAAAGCGTCCGCGCGCTGGGTCGGCGCGCGCGATGGCTTCGCGCGCGAGGAGGCGAGCGAAGAACTCCTGCGTCATGTCCTCCGCGTCGTGGGCCGATAGACCGCGCCTTCGGGCATGCGCGTATAAGGGAAACCAATACGTCTCGCAGAGCCGGGAAAGAGCGTCATGCGCGCCCGGCCCGGAGCGCCCGGCATGGAGCACGACCGACCATCGGGTGGTGGCGAAGTGCTCAGTCCGGCGCGTCGCTGAGTCGGAGGTGGGGGCGTCGCTGGTCGCGCTCGGCATCCGTCCCGCGTAGAGTACGGAAGGGGATGAGGGCAAGCGTGATGGTGCGGACAGCCGGGCCTTACTTGTAAACAGTTAGGTGGATTTTTCGTCCCTGCCCGGCCGCGCCGTCCCTCCCTCCCGCCGAGCGGGCTACCTGGCTCGCGCACGCGGCTCTGGGTGCCATTGCGGCTCGAGCGCTATGTTTGCCTCGACTTTCCAGAGTAGGGTGTCGAGTCCGCGCGAGAGTTGCGTGAGCACATCGGCCGAGCCGGCGTCTCCTGCTGCGTTGGCGGTGTCGATCGCTGCGCGAGTGGATTGCGCCACCTGCGCGAGCGCGCCGGAAAGCGCCCAAAGATGCTCGGAGCCGCCCAGCGCATCGAGCGGGTACGGGGGTAGCCGCGTGTCGCGGGCGGCTATTTGCACGGTGCCTTGCGCCACGCCGCCAAGCATTACCGCGCGTTCGGCGACGACGTCGGTGAACTCGGTGAGTTCCTCGGCTAACTCTTCGAAGAGCCGATGGAGGGCGGTAAACTGCGGTCCCTTTACATTCCAGTGCGCTTGGCGCGCTTGGAGCCCGAGGTCGATCAGATCGGCCAGTTGCCGATTGAGCAGTGCAGCGATGGCTACCCGGCGAGGCTCGGGTTGATCGTGATGGGTGTTCCAGTGGAGGGAGGCGGCGTGATTGTTTTGCATGAGGCCGACAGCATAGCGCCCGTTGGTATCCTTTCCCACGCCATCGCTCCGACGATTTGCGCCAAGCTTTGCGCGCCTATGCCTTCGCCCGTATGCCCGATGAGCGGAAACGCGCCCGGTACTCCACAGGCGTGACCTTGAGCTGGCGAAGGAAGGAGCGGCCCATCACGTCGGCGCTGCTGAAGCCGCACGCGCTCGCTATCTCCTCCATCCCTTGCGTGCTGCGCTCGAGCTTGCGGCGCACGGCTTCGATGCGGATCTCCTCGACATAGTGCGAGGGCGATTTGCCTAGCTCCCGACTGAAAACGCGCTGGAAGTTTCGCTCGCTCATCGCGACGCGCGCCGCGAGTGCAGGCACCGAGAGGTCGTCCGTGAGATGCTCGAGCATCCACACCTGGAGGTCGCGTAGAGGGCGGCTCTCGGTCGTCTGTACTTGGAGCGACACGCTGAACTGTGCCTGATTGCCCGGGCGACAGAGGAAAACGACAAGCATCCGCGCCACCTGGAGCGCGACCTGTCGGCCATGATCTTCCTCGACGAGCGCGAGGCTGAGATCGATGCCGGAGGTCGCGCCTGCGGAGCTGTAGAAATTGCCGTCCTTCACCCATATCGGCTCGGGGTCTACCTTTACTGCCGGGAAGCGCTTCGCGAAGTCTCCCGCAAACGCCCAGTGCGTCGTCGCCCGGCGACCGTCGAAGAGCCCGGCGTGCGCCAGGAGCCACGCGCCCGTGCAGACCGAGCCCGTGCGGCGCGCGCGTTTCGACTGCAGTTTCAGCCACGTGAGCAGCGCTGCTGGCGGCTCTGTGAGTTCCGTGCCGATGCCGCCGGGCACGAGCAGCGTATCCACTGCGCCCGTGAGCGTGGAGAAGTGCGCGCCGCTGCGCAGGCCGAGGCCGTACATGCCTTCGAGCTGACCTTCGCGCTCGGTGGTGACGAGGGCAAGTTGGTAGCGCCGCTCCTCAGGGAGGATCGTGTTGGCCGACGAGAACACGTCGACGAGCCCGGCGACGTCGAGCTCACGCACGCGAGGATACAGGACGATGACGACGCGGCGGGACGAAGAGGGAGCGCTCATGGGAAGTGGCGTCGCGATGCGAGCAGGTTTCGGTCCGAGCGGCACCTTCTTTTCCGAAGGGGAATGAGGGTCTGCGCCCTTTGGCGGAAATCGTCGGGTCCTTGTCGTTCACGTCGCGCGAGGTTCGCGCTAGAGTGTGTGCATACCGGCAAGCATTTCGCTCCGGCAAACAACCTCCGAGCTTCAATCCATCACTATAACATGAATACGCTCCACGCCACTACCTCCAATCCGAAGACCATCCTCCTCGTCCACGGCCTCTGGGTCACCCCGCGCTCGTGGCACAAGTTTCAAAACTACTACGAAGCGCGCGGCTACCGCGTCCTCGCCCCGGCCTGGCCCGGGATCAAGGGCGAGGTCGAGGATATGCAGCGCGATCCCTCGAGTTTCAACGGCATCGGCATCGCCGACGTGCTGGCTCATTATACGAGGATCATCCGCTCTCTCCCCGAGCTGCCGATCCTCATCGGCCACTCGTATGGTGGGTTGATCGCCCAGATTCTTCTCGACCGCGGCCTTGGCGTTGCCGGGGTGGCGATCGACTCCGTACCGGCCAAGGGCATCCCGATCCTGCCGTGGTCGACGATCGAAGCGCTCACGCCCGCCCTTGCCAATCCTCTCAATTACCGAGGCACCTATCGCTTCCCCTTCGCCCGCTGGTGGCGCGTCTTTGCCAATTCGCTCAGCGAGTCCGAGGCTCGCGCCGCGTACGCCCAGTACGCCATTGCCGCCCCCGGCCGCGCGATCTTCGACGCAGCCCTCTCCAATGTTACGCCCGGCTCGCCAGCCGCCGTCGATTTCAAAAATTCCGTCCGCGGTCCCTTGCTCTTCATTGCCGGTGAGCGCGACGTCATCATGCCCGCCGCGCTCAATCGGAAAAACCTCCGCAAGTATCACTCTGCCTCCGCCGTTACGGAGTACAAGGAGTTCCCCGGCCGGAGTCACTTCATCATCGGCGAGCGCGGCTGGGAAGAGGTCGCCGAGTATGCCATCTCCTGGGCCGAGGCCAGGCTCCCTGCTGCGGTCGAGGGTGAGGCTGCCGCGGCATGATGGAAAGGTGATCTTTGCTCGGCCGGAAACGGCGGCCGTCTGACCGTATCAGATATGCTTACCGATTTATCGGAGATTGTCTTTGCCTGAGGCCCGCGAGTGCTGCTCGTGTACCCCTCCTTTCCAGATCAGCGACAAACTATGAAGCGTGTCTCCTCCTGCGGCTATATCGTGGCGCGGTGCCTATTCCTCTTCTCTATCGGAGCGCACGCTTTTCTCAGTCGTGCGCCACTCGCGCTCCTGCGGCGGTTGGCGGCCTGTCTGTTGGCGACCGGTGCCGCGGTGTCTTCCGCGCAGACTGCGCCCGCTGTGACGTCGATCGCTCGTTTCTCGGACGCCGCAATTTCGGCGGGTGGCAGTGTGATATATACCGTGGGCTATATCCCCGGCACGGACCCGGTCACTTCGTTGAGTGGGACGCTCGTCGACTCCTCCGGGCGACGACGCATCGCGGTGGCGTTTACCCCGTCCTCTGGCACCGGGTATGCTGCGATCACCTCGGATACCTCGTGGCTAAATGGTGCCTACACCTTGGCGGAGGTGACCTTGACGTCGTATTCAGGCCGAAACACCACCTATTTTTCTAATGGTGCCATCAGCCGCACCCCGGTGCTGGCGGGTGCGCCGGCCACCCATAGTCTTAATTTCTCCGTCCATGGCTTTCAATTCACGGGCGGCGTCAGCGCAGTCACGACCCCTGTGCTCAACTCCATTGCGCGTACCTCCGCCGCGACTGCGGCGGCAGGCAGCACCCTCACCTATACGGTCGGTTACACGCGAGGAACGGACGTCATCCACGAGATTCGCGTGCATCTCACGGATCCCTCCGGTGCCAAGCGCACGTTCAGCACGTTCACGCCCAGTTCAGGCGGCACGCTTTCTCTCGCGTCCACCACGGCTTGGCCGAGCGGCACCTATGCGCTCACCGAAGTGGAGTTTCACGACGCCGCGGGCCGCGTCACGGTTTACCAGGGTAATGGAGCCATTGTCAGATCGCCTGCCCTGGTTGGGGCGCCGACGACGCACAGCATCAGTTTTTCCGGGCAAGGGCTCCAACTCACGGGCGGCGTCGGGGGCGTGATGCCTTCTGTGCTCACCTCGGTGACACGTACCTCTCCGGCCACCATGTCTCCCGAGGGCACTGTCCTATACACGACGTCGTTCACCCACGGATCCGATCGGATTCAGCGGGTCGTAGCCGTTCTCGCCGGTCCCTCAGGTACGCGGCGTGAGTTGACATCGTTTTCGCCGCCCTCGGGCGAGGCTACGCTCCGGCTCGCGGTGGATTCCGCTTGGCCTGTCGGCGACTATGCGTTGACCGAGGTCGTCCTTACCGATGAGACTGGCCGCGCCACAGCTTACCGTGCGGAGGGTTCGATTGTGCGCTCCCCAGCGATCGCAGGTGCACCCACCGCGCACAGCCTCGCTTTTTCCGCTCAGGGCTTTCAGCTGGTCCAGGCGACGGTCTCGCTTGCGCCTAGGATTACGGTGCAGCCGCAGAGCCAGAGCGTCGCGTTGAGGGGCTCCGTTTCGTTCATAGTGGCGGCCACGGGTGCTGGCACGCTGACGTATCAGTGGGCGAAAAATGGCGTCTCCATTCCCGGAGCGACGAGTGAGACCCTTGTGCTCACCAACCTCCAAAACAGCGATGCCGGCAATTATACCGTCGTGGTTGCCAACCGCGATGGCGCGACGACCAGCAACGTGGCCACCCTTGCCGTTACCGCGCTCAGCCAGGCTCCGATCTTCACCCAGCAGCCTGCAAATGTTGCAGCCAGTGACGGCGCGGCCTTCACCGTCGATGTGCGTGTCCTTCTTCCCGATTCCTCCGCGGTCACGTGGAGGGCCAATGTCGGTGGGCGCAGCGTCGCCGCCACCGTCACCTCCAGTGCATGGGCCAATGATGTCCTCGCCGCGTCGCTTTCGTTTGGCCCTGTCACGCTGTCCGATGCGGGTCTCTTCCAGGTCGTCGCAAACAACGTCCACGGCTTCACCCTCAGCGAGGCGCGCATCCTTACAGTAAATCCCGTCGCCCCTGCCATCGCTACCCAGCCGCGCGCGCAATCGGTGGCCTTCGGCGATGGCTTTACTCTCTCGGTCGAGGCCACGGGCACGGGGCCGCTTTCCTATCGCTGGCGCAGGGATAGTGCAGATATCCCCGGCGCCACGCTCTCCACGTATGCCGTCGCCGCTGCTGCCGCGTCCGACGGTGGCACCTACGCTGTCGTGGTGACCAATCGCGTCGGCTCGGTGGAGTCGTCTGCCGCCACCGTGCGGGTCGCCGCCCCTGCGGCCCCCGCTATCACGACACAGCCCGCGACTCAAACAGCGCGTGTCGGCGCTGCGCTCTCCCTCACTGTGGTGGCGGAGAGTACGCGGCCGCTGAGCTATCAATGGTACAAGGATGGCTTGGCCATTGCGGGGGCGACTTCGCCGGAGCTCTTTTTTCCGCGCGTGGCCCTCGCGGATGCGGGGACTTATCACGTGGTCGCGACCAATAGCTTGGGTACCGTGCAGTCCGCTACGGCCCGTCTGACCATCGTGGTGCCGGAGCCGGCGCGTCTTGTAAATCTGTCGCTCCTTACTCCGCTCGCGGCGGGTGAGAGCTTTACCCTCGGGTTTGTGGTGGGCGGCGATCTCGCACGCGCTGCAAAGCCCGTGCTCGTGCGCGCGGGCGGGCCGTCGCTGGCCCAGTTCGGTGTCGGTTCTCCCCATGGTGACCCCGCGCTCGAGCTGTTCGCGGGTCAGGAGAAAGTGGATCAGAACGACGATTGGGGCGGCAGCCCCGCACTCGGCGCGTTGTTTGCCGCCGTCGGTGCCTATCCGTTCATCGCGGCCGATTCCAAGGATGCCGCACTGCACGGCACCCGCCTCCCCAGCGGGGGAAATTCCGTTCGTGTCTCCGGCAGCGGCGCTGCGAGCGGCACTGTGCTGGCGGAACTTTACGAAACGACTCCTGCGGGCGAGATGACCACGGACAGCCCTCGTTTACTCAATGTCTCGGTGATGAAGGAGGTCGGCTCCGGTATGACGATTGGCTTTGTGCTCGGCGGCACTGGCTCCAAGCGGGTGTTGGTGCGTGCCGTCGGTCCCGGGCTCCTGGCCTTTGGTGTGGCCGGTGTCCTCGTCGATCCCGCACTCACCTTGTTCGATGCCTCCCGGGCCGTCATTCGGAGTAACGATAATTGGGACCCTGCGCAGGCCACGATCATGCAAGCGGTGGGAGCCTTCGCGCTCCCGGCCAATAGCAAAGATGCCGCGCTGGTCGCAGCCGTGGCGGCCGGCAGCTACACGCTCGAGGTCTCCGGTGTCGATGGCGCGACTGGCCTGACGCTGGTCGAGGTCTACGAACTCCCCTGAGCTGGGCGATGGGGCTGGCGGCCGCTGCGGCGTGGTTCGGCAGCGTCTAGCGGTGTGGATGGGTGATGGCTTTCGAGCTGATACCGAAATATAGGATATTTTGTTTGCTTGGGCTCTCGTGGCGCTGGCTTTGTAGGCGGTATCCAGCCATCTGCTGGATTTCCCCCTATCTCCCGGCCCTCCATGTTTGATTGTCTGCCTCCTTTCCTGCTCCTGCCTGCTGTGCTGCTGTTTCGCCGTGGGTTCAGGGCACGGTCTCTCCGGAGGTGTGTGGGGGTCCTCTTGGCATGCTTGGCCTCGGGATTGTCTGCCCAGACGGTTTCGGCGCTGACATCCGTCACGCGCAACTCACCGGCCACGCTCACCGCTGGCGCCACTGTCAGCTACACGCTGGGTATCACGCAGGGTTCGGAAAGGATAAGATTCGCAACTGTCTCGCTCGCCGACGCTGCCGGCACGCAGCTTAGCTTGAGCACCCTCACCATTACAGCCGAGACGATTGTTTCGATGCCAGCCGCAGCGACATGGCTGAATGGAAGCTATACCATTCGGTATGTCGGCTTGATCGATACCTCTGACAGGGTGTGGCTTTACTACCCGGATGGCCGGCTTTCCCTTTCCACACCGCTCGCCGGCGTTCCCACCCGGCATAGCGTCAATTTTTCCGGTCTGGGTTTTCAACTCACGGGTGGTAGCAACACGGTAGCCGCGTCCGGCTTGACGTCGCTCACCCGCACCTCGGCGGCGGCGATTTTCTCGGGTGAGACGATCACCTACACGCTCGGCGTTGCACACGGTGCCAATCGCGTGGACTACGTGAGCCTGGTCCTCGTCGATCCCGCCGGCGCCGATCGCACGCTGAGCACCTTGTCGGTGACCACTGAGGCGCGGTTGTCGGTCACCACCAGTGGGTCATGGTTGCACGGCGGCTATACCATCAAATATGTGGGTTTGATCGATGTCACCAATAGGGTGTGGCTCTATTATCCAGATGGGCGCGTTTTCGTCTCTCCGTCGCTGCCAGGCACGCCCGCCACGCATGGCCTCGATTTCTCCAGCCAGGGTTTTCAGTTGTCGGCGCCAGTCGTGCGTGCGCCCAGCATTTCGGCACAGCCCATCAGCCGTCGTGCCGCCGTGGGAGACTCGGTCTTGTTTTCGGTCTCAGCCACCGGCACTGCGCCGATGAGTTATCAATGGTACAAGAATGGCATGGCGATTCCGGGTGCGATTTTGTCCGAGCTCTCTTTTCCCAAGGTGGCAGCCGGTGATGCGGCAAGCTACCATGTGACGGTGGGAAATTCGGCCGGCATGGTCCAGTCGTCCACGGTCACGCTCTCGATTGTCCCGCCCGAGCCGGCCCGCCTCGTTAATTTGTCGCTGCTGACTTCCCTGGCCGAGGGCGAGAGCTTTACGCTCGGCTTCGTCGTGGGCGGCGATGCAGCGCGCGCGGCCAAGCCTCTGTTGATCCGTGCCGGCGGGCCCTCGCTATCTCAGTTCGGCGTGGCCACTCCGCATGGCGATCCTGCGATCGAGCTGTTCGCCGGCCAGACCAAGGTGGATCAGAACAACGACTGGGGCGGCGGAGCGTCGCTCGGCACGATCTTCTCGGCTGTGGGCGCGTATCCTTATCTGTCGGCGGGTTCGAAGGATGCGGCCCTGTATGGCGCGAGCATCCCGAGTGGCGGCAATTCCGTCCGTGTCTCGGGAGTCGGCTCCTCGAGCGGCACGGTGCTTGCCGAGCTCTATGAGACTACTCCGGCGCAGGAGCTCACAGCTTCGAGCCCGCGGCTGATCAACGTATCGGTGATGAAAAATGTCGGCGCTGGCATGGTCGTGGGCTTCGTCGTCGGCGGCACAGGTGCCCGTACGGTGCTGGTGCGTGCGGTGGGCCCAAGTCTGTCCGCCTTCGGCGTCACGGGTGTGCTGGCTGATCCGGCGGTCACCTTGTTCGATGCGTCCGGCGCCGCACTGAGGAGCAACGATAATTGGGAGACCGCCAGTTCCGCCACCATGCAGGCCGTCGGTGCCTTCGCGCTCTCGGCCGGCAGCAAGGACGCCGCTCTGGGCGCTACGCTAGCGCCAGGCAGCTACACCCTGCAGGTCGCGGGAGTCGGAGGCACGGCGGGCGTGGTGCTCGTGGAGGTATACGAGGTGCCGTGAGCTGTTTACTTCCGATGCGCAGCCCAGAAGCGGCACTCGTCGGAGAATTCGCGCACCGCCCTCGATTCCTTGGCGATTTCGGGCCGCATTGCATCAAAGGCGTGCGCCCATCCGGTGGCGGCGAGGTCCTCCAGGATTTCACGGCGGTCCGGCAGATGCATGAAGGTGCGGCCGGCTTCGTCTTCGAAGTAGCGGTCGCCAAATTCGACGAGGCGCGGGTCCTGGTCGCCGCGCGTCCAGCGCAGCGTTTCCAGCCGCCACAGTGCGCGCTCCGTGGGTGAGGAGTCGCGATCATGCGTGGTGAAGAGCAGCGGTGCCCCGGGCGTGCAGACGCGATGGAGCTCGCGCAGTGCACTGCGGCGGTTTTCGCGGCCGGGGATCTGCATCAGGCCATTGAAGAGAAACAGCGCTCCGTCGAAGGGCCCGGCGAGCGCAGTCGGTTTGCGCGGCAGCTTCGTCGCGTCCGCGTGGAAAAACGCGATCGCCTCCGCGCCGCGTTCGATGGCGAGACTGCGGGCCTGGTCCACCAGCTCTTCCGCGAAGTCAAACGCCGTGAGCCTCCGGTATCCAAGCTCCCATAGTCCGAGCGTGGCGCGGCCCGCGCCGCACCCGGCCTCTATAAGCGGGGCCTGCATATCTCTGAAGAAACGCTCGATCAGCGTGCGCTCGGAGGCCCAAAGCCCGAGCTCATGCGCCGCGCGTGTGTAGTGTACGACGGCCAGGAGGTCGTTGAAATCGGCGCGTACGGTCGCCGCGGTTATTTTTTCTTTCGCCACGCTGCGATGTACATGCCGTTGGCGTTGAGTTCGTGCGGCCAGAGGAAGAGCTGGGAGTTCGCGCTGTCTCCCTTGGGGTCGAAGAGCGGGGCTGGCTCCAAGTCCGCGTGCTCGGTGGCAAAGGCGCTGGCCACGGCCGTCGTCTCGCTGCGTGTGAGCGTGCAGACAGAGTAGATCAGGCGACCGCCGGGTTTGAGCGCGGGTGCTAC
The DNA here is from genome assembly GCA_964480585.1 of uncultured Opitutus sp. Classification (GTDB taxonomy): domain Bacteria; phylum Verrucomicrobiota; class Verrucomicrobiia; order Opitutales; family Opitutaceae; genus ER46. The sequence goes on from CAYZPV010000028.1 coordinate 74,411, forward strand.
GGCATCGAGCATCGCGCGCTGCGTGGCCATGAGTTCGCGTACGTCGTCCGGCGTGGTAGTCCAGCGTGCATGCGGGTTGCGCTGCCAGGTGCCGACTCCGCTGCACGGCGCATCGAGCAGGATGCCGTCGAATTTGGTCTTGGTCGGCAGCTTCTCGCTGCCATCCCACGGCGCTAGGCGGTAGTTGAAGAGCTGGGCGCGCGCGGCCCGGCGCTTGAGCGTTTGGAGACGCCGCTCGTTGCGGTCGCTCGCCCACACCGTGCCTTTGTTGCCCATCAGGTCGCACAGGTGCAGGAGCTTGCCGCCCTCTCCGGCGCAGGCATCCCACCACGTCTCCCCCGGCTTCGGCGCGCAGGCCAGGCCCACGAGTTGGGAGGCGAGATCCTGGATCTCGAAAGCGCCATTGTGAAAGGCGGGCGTGACGAAGAGGTCCTGCATGCCCGTGTAGCGGAGTGCGTCCGGCGCACGGTCGCTCACTTCGCAGTTACCCAGCTCTCGGGCGAGCTTGGCGGAGGTGCCGGGGCGTGCGCGCAGCCAGAGCGCGGGGTCGCGCTGGAGGTGGCGCAGGTAGTCGGCGGGGAGCTCCATCTCCTCGCGCACCCACTCCGGCACGGCGAGCGCGGCGAGCGCCTCGGACTTCACGGATTTCTCGTCGGCGCTGAAACGCTCATGCTGCGTCCATGCCTGCTCGACCTGCTTTTGGAACGAGGCCTTCAAGTCCAGCCATTGCAGCCAGCGGAAGTACGCGAATATGGCGCGGCTGAGCGCTCGTTTCTCGCGCGGCCCCAGGTGCTTTTTCTCGATGAAGTAGCGGCGCAGCGCGGCATCGGCGGGGAGATCTTCGCGCGAGCCAAGGTCGAGGACACGGGCGGCGTGGTTGAGAGTGGCGGAGTCGAGCATCGGATTTGGGCCCAACGAAACACACGAAACCGGCGAAAGGCGAGAGCGAGAAAAAGCCTCCTCCCACGCGAGGTGTCCTGGCAGGCGGCGCACCTCGCTGCCCCGAGCAGGCCTACGCCCGCCGGCCTGCCGTCAGCTGGGAGCGGACGCGGCTTTCGAGCTCTTCTAGGCTAAATGGCTTGGCCAGGAAATCCACGCCTTCAGGGCACGTCACGGTGCCGATCTGGCTGCCCGACATGAGCAGGAAGGGCGGCGTCATGCGCATCTCCTCCCTCAGCCACCAGCAGAACTCGGCGCCGGTGCCATCGGGGAGATGGTAGTCCGACACCACGAGCGAAAAACCTCGGTGCCGCTGGCAAAAGGATCGCGCTTCCGCCAGCGTGCTCGCTGCGGCGACATGGAAGCCGCGCTTCTCGAAAAACCAGGCTAGTGCTTGCAGCATCGCGGGATCGTCATCCACCACAAGGAGCGTCGGCCAAACAGCGGGGGCTGTCCGGCCGTTGTTTAGCGTGGTGGATTCGGCGGAAAAGTCTCGGAGCGGACTGAAGCGCATCAGCAGGTCGAGTTGACGAGTGACTGCACAGCTGCCGACTATTGTAAAGTGTTAACCAAGTGTAGCCTTACCTAGCAGGGCAAATGGTTATCGCTTGCCGAAAGGATGAGGAGGTCGCTCTATTGAGACCGGCAAAAATGACTATGTCGACGGCGCTTTCGTCGGCGCTCACGGGCGCACGACGCGCACGCGATGGGTCTCGGTGTCACCGATAAAGACAGCCCCGTCCGGATCCACCCACACGCCATGCGGGCGTCCGAGCGCGCAGCCGGCGGGGTCGCCCTCGGGTCCGTCGCCTTTCCTGCCTGTGCCAGCGACGAGCGCGATCGTGCCTGCTTTGGGGTCGATCACGCGGATGGCGTGGTTCTCCGTGTCGACGATGTAGACATGGCCTTGGGGGCCGATCGCCACGCCCTTTGGGCCGTTGAGTGTGGCCTCCTTTGCGGAGCCGCCGTCTCCCGTAAAGCCCTTTTTGCCCGTGCCTGCTACGAGGTGGGCGGTCTTCTTCTGAAGATCGAGCCGGAAGACGGTGTGCCCGGCGCGCGTGGCGAGCCAGAGGGTGCCATCCGGCGCCACCTCGATGGCGCGGGGCCCTGCCGCGGGAGTCTCGGGCCCGAGCGGAGCGCCGTCGGGCGTCTGCGCATTCTTGCCATTGCCGAGCAGGGTCGAGATCGCGCGGGTCTTTGCATCCACTTTCCGGATACGATTGTTGGAGACGTCGGCGATGTAGAGGTTGCCCGCCTGGTCGAAGGTGAGGCTGTGCGGTTGATTCAGCGCGGCCTCGGTGGCCGGGCCGCCGTCGCCGGAGAAGCCGGGCTTGCCGGTGCCCGCCAGCGTCGAGATTCGGCCGGTCTTCACCTCGAGTTGGCGTACGACGTGGCTGAGGCGCTCGACCCACACGATGTTGCCCGCTGCGTCGAAACGGATCTCATAGGGCTCGTCCAGCTTGGCTTGGAGCGCAGCGCCGCCGTCGCCGGCGTAGCCTTTCTCGCCGGTCCCTGCGACCGTCACGATGCGGCCATCCTTGGTCACCTTGCGGATTCGGTGGTTCATCGTGTCGCAGATGTAGAGCGCGCCATCGGGGCCGCGGGCGACTCCATTGGGGTCGGCGAGCTGGGCCGCGGCGGCGGGGCCGCCATCTCCCGAGAAGCCTTTCGAGCCGTTGCCCGCAAAAGTGGAGATCGTGGCGGCCGCGACGGCCGAGACGGAGAGGAGGAAAGCGAGCGAGAGTGAGGCAGGGGCGAAGGGGCGCATAAGTGTGCTTAGGATAAGACGGCGCGGCGGGTTATTTCCAGTACTCGTCGAAGAAGCCTGCGGTCACAATTTTTCCTGGCCAGCGGGGGCCGGGCGGCGTGCGCAGGTCGACGATGGTCCAGTCCGGGAGCTTGGAGGTCTGTAGCGCATTGTTGCCGTAGCCGTCGGCGCGGAAATCGATGCCGCTATTCAGCACGACGTACCGTCGCGGGTTGAGCGGGTTGGGGAAGATGAGGATGGGCGCATGAGTCTTGGGGTCGTAGGTCTGCCCGCGGAAGCTGAGTGACTTGGCGTCCCACGTCAGCGGGAGCTGGGCGAGGATGCGCTTTAATAGGGCGTTGGAGGAGGGGTCTCCCCAGAGCACGAGGTTGTTGTCGGCGATGTCGGCATCGGTCAGCTCCTTGTCCGACTTGATTCGCACGTCGCCGCGATAGACGTCGCGCCAAAGGTTGCGGGCGGCTGTCAACTCGGACTCGGCCCACGCGCCGACCTCGGCATTGAGCGCCTTGCCGGTGGGGCGTACAAACAGGAAGGGCTCATAGAAGGCGTCATTGACGGGGCCGGTGAGGCCTGGGCGTTTGCGGAGGGTCGTGAAGGCGGGCATCGATTCATAGACCCAACGCCCGTCTTTCTTCATCACAGCGGCAGCCGTGCCTTCTTTGCCCGATGCGTGAAATTTTAGGGGCTGGCCATCGATGACGATGGAGTTCATGGCCGCCCACCCGGCCAGCCAGTGAGCCCAGAAGGCAGATACATTCTTGGTGGTGATGTGGACATCCCGATGATTGACTACTCGCACCTGCACGTCGGCCCGCTCCCAGTGTCTATCCATGCCGTGAATCTGCACCCAGAAATTCGTCGAATAGCGGAGCGTGTAGGTGCTGAAGCGAGCTTCCGCAGGATAGGTGTTTAAGCCTTTCGCGAGCTGCTCCTCGATGCGCTTGGTGATCTCGCCCTTGGTCGCGTCGTGGTATTTGTGCGCAGTCTGGGGGCCGATGAAGCGCTCGAGCTTGAGGCCGTTTTCGACAAAGGCCTTTTCCATCAGGTCGGAGGCTTCCTTCTGGCCGTCGAGCTCGCCGGCGTAGGCGATGGTGGGGTGCAGCGAAAAGTTGGCCGCGATACCGGTGGCGTCGAATTGCCGCCACATGAGCTGCTCCCAGGCTGGACGTTGCTCCTTCTTCGGGTCGAGCGCCTTGGTGAAGATGGGCGTCTCGGCAAAGCCCGCGCCCGGGGAGGATACAGCCCAGAGGTGCGGGTAGTGTGAGGCGATATGCCAGGTGCTGCCGCCGCCCATGGAGAAGCCAGCGATCGCGATGCGATTCGTATCCAGTTGGTACTGGGCTTTGGCGGCCTCCAGCACTTCGAAGACATCGACTTCACCGGCAAACTTCGTGGCATTGCAGAAGCGGCCGTAGGGCATCACGATCAGCGTATCCTTGGGCATGATCTGCGGCTTGCCGCTTTCGCGTTCGGAGAAAAAGGTAAGTTCGGTGCGCTTCTCGCCCCGGCCGAGCAGCCAGATCATCGCCTGCCGGTGCTGTTGCGGCCACGATTCGGGCACGTGCAGGGCGTAGGGCTGCACCGAGCCATCGAGTTTGGAGCGATAGCCGCGCAGGAGGGTGCCGCGCGCCTCGAGCCAGGGCGCCTTCCCCTCTCGGAGCTGCGCAGCTCGTTCGCGGCCTTTGGCGATCAGCGTGCGGGCATAGGCGATATCCTTGGGCGCCATGACTTCGTCGTAGCGCAGCGCCCAGTCCACGGCTTTGTGGAAGACTTCCACATCCGGAAGGAGCGTTGCGAGCTTGGGGTCGCTCGGCCTTAGCGCGTCGATCTCGGCGCGCAGCGTGGCCGCGGCCGAGGTCAGCTCGGCGCGCTCCGTATCCGTCAGCGTGATACCGGGGATTGGAATGCGCTTGGGGACCGGGGTGGGGACGATCGCCGGCGTTTGGGCGAGGCTCGCCGCCGGAGATGCTCCAAGGAGGAAAGACAGGACGACGCAGAACGGGGGTACACGCATGAAAGAGAGGAGGATGGGCGTAGCCTGATGACGCGAAATCGAAAGGCGAGGTTGCGTAGGATCTCCGTCACCGTGGTGGTCCGGTCAGCCTTCTTCAAGGCCTCGCTAAGATTGGGGGGGCGCGCGAGGTTTGCTGCTGCTTGGGGAAGGCGCGGCCCCGGTGTGCCAGTCGCTTTGCCCGCGATCCGGCAGCGCGAGTCCCCCGGCTCTACCGGGTCGTCTCGTCTCCGAGCGGGCGCTCGTTCGTGACGAGCGGGCTGGCGGGAACGGCGAAGTTTTCTGGGTTGTCGGGGCGGTCGGGAGAGTAGGCGGCCACGTCTGCCGCGATGAAGGTCGCGAGCGGGTGCTGCTGGTCGCGGAGAGCTTGGACGATGCAGCGGGCGAGTTGGTAGCTGCCAAAGTTGTTGTGGTGCGTGTTGTCGAGCTCGCCGTTGGCGGCGGTGGCGAATGCTTTTTTGGAGCCCTCTGGGCCGAGAGCGAGATGGAGGCGCAGGCTGAGGGCGTTGAGATCGATGAAGGCGACCGCGAGTTCCTTGGCTGCGTCGCGAGCGGCGGTGGCATACTCTGTCAGCGTCGGCTCCGGCTTGCCCTCTGCGGTGAAGCGCCGGCGCTCCATCGGTGAAAGCAGGATGGGGATGCCGCCGCGGGCTCGGATGGCGGCGACATGCTGGCGGATCTCTTCCTTGTACGTCGTGAAGGGGCCGCCCCTCTTCGCTGCGATCTGCTTCTGGTCGTTGTGGCCAAACTGCATCATCACGTACTCGCCGGGGCGTAGTACGCTCACGATCTTGTCGAGCCGCCGGCGAGCGAGGGAGTCTCGGTACGTCTCGCCGGACTCACCGTGATTGGCGATCGCCAGCCCGGGGCCGAAGAAGCGGGTCAGCATCTGGCCCCAGCTGTTGTAGGGCTCGCGGGATTGGTCGCAGACGGTGGAGTCGCCCAGGAGGAAGAGCGTGGGCACGTCCGCAGGCTCGATCGTGATGGCTTGGACAAAGGGCCGGGCGTTGCAAAACTCGAGCGTGATCGCGTCGTCCCACGCCCAAGCCTCCTGCACGGTCTCGCGCGGCGCCTTGAGCTTCACCGCGCCTGCTGGGATCTTTGGTGTATCGAGGGCATCGATCCGGGGTGTGCGGGTATTCACGACAAAGCTCACGCGCTTTATTTCGCCCGCCGCAGTCGCGATGGCATCTGCGACGACGAGGCGGCGCAGCTCCGCCTTTATGGTCGTAAGGCCTGCCTCGCGTGCATGGCCGAGCGTCACGGTCACACGGTAGTTTCCCTCGCGCGGCACCCGCGCGGTGAAGTGAAAGGGCGTGCCGGGCTTGTACTCCTTGCCAAACTCGAAGCCGAAACCGCGCTGCTCCGAGTAGGCCGCTTCGCCATGCAGAGCACTGGCCGGTTTGGAGGCGTCTGCGTTATCGAAAGTAAACGTCAGCGGCGTGGCGGCGGGCGCCCCCCCAGGGGGGCCCGCCAAGCAGCCACCGCCGGGCCGCGGCGCGGGGGGGGGGGGGGGGG
>CAYZPV010000029.1:0-80046 GCA_964480585.1 uncultured Opitutus sp.
GGTGGGCCGGGGGGGGGGGGGCGCGTGGCCGACCCGGGCGCTCCGGGGGGTGGGGGGGGCACGGAGGGAGCCGACTTGGCGGCCTCCGTGGCGATGTGGCGGAGGCAGGCCTCCTGCGATCCCGAAAAGCCGATGAGTCTCCATCCCGAGGGCAACGCGTCGCGCCGGTAGTCGGGCCAGATCGACGCGCGACCGGCGGCGTTGGCGACTACGTGAAAAAGCGGGGCGGGCTCGGTCCGGGCGTCCACGATTGTGTTAAAAGTGTGTTGAGGGCTATTCCTTGGTTATGACGGCTTGCAATAGCGAAAGATGGTGCGATTACATTTCAGCTCTCCGCTTTTATAGTATCTAGCCCTGATGTCGTCGCCTTCTATAATTCAATCTGCCCATGCTAAAGGCGGCCCCCTGGGACCGCGGTTTGGGCATGATATGACCTTGTGGCAGACCTTGGAGCGAGCGGCTGCGGCGGGCCGGGGCGGGATCGTGTGCGTGCGGCCCGATGGCAGCGAGCTGCGGCGCTCGTATCCGGAATTGTTGGACGAGGCGCGCCGGATCGCGGGGGGGCTCGTCGCGGCGGGTCTCGTGCCGGGCGATACCCTCTTGCTCCAACTCGAGCGGGCAGAGGATTTCATCCCTGGCTTCTGGGGCTGTGTGGCGGCTGGGCTCGTGCCCGCGCCGGTGGCGGTGGCGCCGACCTACGCCCAGCTCAACAGCGCCCTGCAAAAGCTGCTCAATGCCGGGCGCCTCGTCGAGGGTGCGCCGGTGCTCGCCGCGGGCGCGGCCGTGGCGGGATTGCGCAAGCTGCCGGCCGCGGTAGGCGTGCTTTCGGGGGCGGTGCTGGATATCGACGACCTGCGGCGCGCCGCCCCTCTTGCCGCCCTGCCGGCACGAGCGGCGACAGATGCCGCGGTGCTCCTTCTGACCTCGGGCAGCACAGGCCAGCCCAAAGGCGTGCCGCTCACCCATCGCAATCTGCTCGCGATGTCGGCGGGCACAGCGGCGGCGGGCGAGTTTACAGAGGCCGAGGTCACGCTCAACTGGATGGCGCTCGATCACGTCGGCGCGGTTTCCTTCCTCGGCACGATGGCGGTCGATCTCGGCTGCACGCAGGTGCATGTGCCGACGGGCTACATCCTGCAGGATCCGCTGCGATGGCTGGAGCTGATCCACCGGCATCGGGCGACGATCTCGTGGGCGCCCAACTTTGCGTTTACCCTGTTTCTCGAGCGTGAGGCGGCGGTGCGGGCGGGTTCGTGGGATCTGCGGTGCATGCGCTTTCTCGTCAATGCGGGCGAGGCGGTGGTGGCGCGCACGGCGCGCCGCTTTGTCTCGTTGCTTCAGCCACACGGCCTGCCGGCCGATGCATTGCGGCCGGCCTTCGGCATGTCGGAGACGTGCTCGGGCATCACGTGGTCGCGCGGTTTCACCCTGGAGAATTCGACGGATGAGCAGGCGTTTGTCGACCTGGGGCCGTGCATCGCAGGCTCCGAGATGCGCGTGGTGGATGACCGCGGTGAATTGGTGGAGGAGGGGCAGACGGGCCTGCTCCAGATGCGGGGGGTGTCGGTCTTTTCGGGATATTTCCGCAATCCGGAGGAGAATGCGCGCGTATTCTCCGACGATGGCTGGTTTACGACCGGCGATCTCGCGTTCATCCGTGACGGCTGCCTCACGATCTCGGGCCGGCAGAAGGACGTGATCATCGTCAACGGCGCCAATTTCTACTGTCACGAGGTCGAGACTGTGGCCGAGAGCACGCCGGGCGTGCGCAAGACGTACACCGCAGCCTGCGCCGTGCGCGACAGCGGGTCGGAGACGGATCAACTGGCGCTCTTTTTCTGTGTGGAGGACGAGGCCGCGATCGAAGCGACTGCCCGTGCGGTGCGTGCCAAGCTCATCCAGGAAGCCGGCGTGCCTCCCGCCTATCTCGTGGTGCTGCGCCCGGCAGAGATACCGAAGACCGAGATTGGCAAAATCCAGCGCGGCCAGCTCAAGAAAGCGTTTGAGGCCGGGGCCTTTCGCGAGCGCATCGTCGTCCTCAATCGCAAGGCGACGGCCCGCGCGCCGAAGCGCGGTCGCACGCGCGCCGAGCTGGCGCCAGCCATCGCAGATATCTGGGCGGAAGTGCTCGCGCTGGAGACGGTGGGGTATGACGAGACGTTTTTCGAACTCGGCGGGCACTCGCTGCTCGTGGTGCAGGTGCAGAAGCGACTCGAAGAACTGATCGGGCGGCCGGTGACCGTGGTGGAACTCTTCGAATGCCCCACGGTGCGCACGATGGCGGCGCACTTTGCGAAGGAATTTGAGCCAGAGCGCGGCCATCTCGGGCAGAATGCGGAGCGGCCGCGGGCCGAGGCGGCGATGCCCCCCGGCGGGGCAGGCTCGCGCGAGATCGCGATCATCGGCATCGGCCTGCGTTTCCCGGGAGCCTCGTCGCCCGCGGAGTTCTGGCAGGTGCTGGCGGAAGGGAAGGAGACGATCCGCTTCTTCACGGCGGAGGATGCGCTGAAGGCGGGCGTCGATCCCGAGCTGGTGCGCAATCCCAACCATGTGAAAGCCGCGCCGATGCTGGAGGCACCGGAGGCCTTCGACGCGGAGTTCTTCAAGTACACGGCGAAGGAGGCGCGCCTCATCGATCCGCAGCAGCGCGTATTTCTCGAAGTGTGCTGGGAGGCGTTTGAAGACGCGGGGTACGATCCGCTGAGCTTCCCCGGCAGGGTGGGGCTCTTTGCGGCCGCGGGCATGAACACGTACCTCGCCAACAACGTGCTGGCGAACAGCGAGTATCTGCAGGAGGAGAACGGTGGGCGGATGCTGACGGTGGACTCGATGAGCGGGTTCAACGTGATGATCACCAATGATAAAGACTACCTGCCGACGCGGGTGTCCTATAAGCTGAATCTTCGCGGCCCGAGCCTCAACATCCAGACGGCGTGCTCCAGCACGCTCGTGACGCTGCATGAAGCGTGCAACAGCCTCCTGGTGGGCGATTGCGAGATGGCGCTCGCGGGCGGTGTCTCGATCAAGCTGCCGCAGCACGCCGGCCATCTCTATAGCGCGGGCATGCTCAACTCGCCGGACGGCCACTGCCGTGCGTACGACGAAAAGGCGGAGGGCACGATCTTCGGCAATGGCGCGGGCGTGGTCTTGTTGAAGCCGCTCGCGGCGGCGCTGGCCGACGGCGATCGGGTGTACGCGGTGGTGAAGGGCACGGCGACCAACAACGACGGCGGGGGCAAGGTGGGCTTTACCGCGCCCAGCGCCACTGGCGAGGAAGAGGTGTGCGCGCAGGCGCTGGCACGCGCGGGCTTCAGCGCGGATACGGTGACTTTCATGGAAGGCCACGGGACGGGGACGCCGCTGGGCGACCCGATCGAGGTCAATGCGCTCTCGGCCGCCTTTCGCCGCGATACGGGGCGCACCGGCTATTGCGCGCTCGGCTCGGTGAAGACGAATGTAGGCCATCTCCAGATCGCTTCGGGCATCGCGGGATTGATCAAGACGACGCTCGCTTTGCACCACAAAGCGATCCCGGGTACGCTGCACTTCGAGAAGCCGAATCCACGCATCGATTTTTCGCGGACGCCGTTCTATGTGACGCGCGAGACGCGGGCGTGGGAGGTCGCCGGGCATCCGCGGCGCGCGGGGGTGAACTCGCTGGGGATCGGCGGCAGCAATGTGCACGCGATCCTGGAAGAGGCGCCGACAGCCGAGGCGGTGGCGCCGGGCGCAGACCTGGCGGCTGGGGCAGCCCTGACAGCGCCCGAGGTGCTGCCGCTCTCAGCGCGGCATCCGCGGGCGCTGCGGCAGCTGGCGGCGCGGTATGCGGAGCTGCTGGAGGGCTCGACGGCGGCCGCGCTGGACGATGTGGCCTACACGGCGCAGGTGGGGCGGGCGGCCTTGCCGCTGCGCGCGGCCTTTGTGGGCGACACGCCGAAGGCGCTGGCGGCGCAGTTGCGGGTGTTTGCAGAGCAGGGCAATGCCTTGCCGGCGATCGACTTTGAGAAGCATGGGCTCGCGTTCTTCTATAGTGGAGAGACGGGCGGGCTGCCGCTGGCGGCGCGCGCGCTGTACGAGCGCGAGCCGGCATTTCGCGCGGCCTTGGAGCGATGTGCCCGGATTCTGGATACGGAGCTGGGCGTGCCGTTCCTGCGCGCGTTGTGGGGCGATGCGGCGGAGCGGCGTCCGAGCGACGCGGCGGAGTTTGGCCATGCGGCTACCTGTGCGTACCAGTACGCGCTGGGCGAGTTGCTGGCGTCGTATGGGGTGGATCCTACCTATGTCACGGGCCACGGCGTAGGCGAGTACGCGGCGGCATGCCGAGCGGGGGTGTTTGCGCTCGAGGATGGGCTGCGGCTCGCGGTGGCGCGTGGCAAGCTGGCGGCTGCGCCGCTGGAGGCAGCGGCATTCAAGGCGTTTTCGGCGGTGGCCGAGGGCATCGAGTACGGGGTGGCGGGGGTGACGTTGGACTCGGAGGGAGATCCGAGCACGGCGGAATACTGGGTGCGCCAGGCGCAATCGCCCGCCGTGGCGCGCAAGCCCGCCGCGCGGGTGACCGTGGAGCTGGGCCTGCGCTCGGCCGGCGATGAGGCCATGATCTTTGCGGGCGAACTGGCGGCGACGCTAGGCACGCTGTTTGCGCAGGGCTACCCGGTGCGCTGGGCGACGGGGCGTCGCCTGCGGCCGGCGCGGCGCGTGACTCTGCCGACGTACCCCTGGCAACACCAGGCGTACTGGATTGAAGGCACGGATTTCTCTCGGCCAAAGGTCGTGCGTGCGGAGGCGGCTGATCCGCTGCTGGGCCGCTGCTGGCGGTCGCCACGCGTGCGCGAGATCGTGTACGAGACGACGTTTGACGTGGCGACACTGCCCTACCTCGCGGAGCACCAGGTGCACGGTCGCGTGGTCACGCCCGGGGCGCTGTATCTCTCGCAGGTGGCGCGGCAGGCCGGGCACCTGCTCGGAGGCACGGCGGCGCTGCGCGACGTGTTGTTTGTGCGCGCGATGGTTTTCGAGGCGGGGCAGTCGCGCACGGTGCAGACGGTCTTCGTCCCCGAGGGCGGGGGCCACCGCTTCGAGGTGCTGAGCTGGGGTATCGATTCTCCGGATACAGTTGTCGTGCATGCGACGGGCGCCGTGGCTGCGGCGACGGCGGCCGAGGCGGATGGAGCTGCGGCACTCGTGCCCGAGGGCGGCGCGCGTGATGTCGCGGGCCATTACGCGGTGATGGATGCGATGGCGGTGAGGCTCGGGCCGAGTTTCCGGTGGATACGGGAGATTCGCGTCGGTGCGGGCGAAGCGTGGGTGCGGCTCGATGCTCCGGCGGGGCTCGAGGGCACGCGCGACTGGCATCCGGGGCTCGTGGACTCGCTGCTGCAGGCGGCGGTGCCGGCCGCGGGGCTCGATGGCGGGCGGACGCTGATCCCATTCCGCATAGAGCGCGTGGTGTTTCACGCAGACCCGACGGGCGGGGTGCTTTTTTCGCAAGCGCGGCGCAGCGAGGTGGCGGGCGAGGGCGTGCGCACGGACGTGCAAGTGCGCGACGCGCGCGGGCGGCTGATGGTAGAGGTGAGCGGCTTTGAGCTACGTTCGCTCCAACCGGCGGATGTGCAGGCGGCGACGCGCGCGCTCGGTGAGCCGGAGCTTTTTGAAACCACGTGGGAGCCGCTGACGGCTCCCGTGGTGAATAGCGAGGCGGGTGCTTGGCTGCTGCTTGCGGGCGGCCGGGAGGCCGAGGCGATGCGTGGCGCGCTGGAGCAGGCGGGTGCGCAGGTGGTCACAGTGGCTGTGGCTGAGGCGGCGCGTGCCGAAGCGCTCCTGCGGGAGCGGAGCTGGCGCGGGGTGGTGCAGGCTTGGAATTTTGCGGTGGAGACGCCCGCGGCTATCGCATGGCGCGAGCTGCTAGGCAGCGTGCGCGCGGCGGCGGCGCGAAGCGATGCGCCGAGGTATGTGGTGGTGACGGCGGCGGGCAGCCTGGCGCAGACCCCGCTGGCGGGCTTTGCGGTGGGCCTGGCGCATGAGTTTACCGAGTGGCGGCCGGTGCAAGTGGAAGTCGCGGCGGGCGCGGCGGATTTCGGGCGTTGTTTGCCCTGGCTGCTGGATGGAGCTTCCGGCGAGGGTCGTCTCGCTGTGCGCGAGGGCGTGGTGCTGGGCGCACGGCTCGTGGAAAGACGGGTGGCGACGGCCGCGGCGCCTGTGCGCGCCGATGCGAGCTATCTCATCACGGGCGGCGCGGGGGCACTCGGCCAGGCGGTGGCGGAGTGGCTCGTGGCCAAGGGCGCGCGCAGCCTCGTGCTGACGGGGCGGCGCGCGGCGCCGGATGATTTGCACGCCAGGATAGCGCTCTGGCAGAGCGGCGGCGTCGAGGTGGTTTACGAGATTGCAGACATCGGGGCAGCCGGCTCGGCGCAGCACCTCGTGGCAAAGGCCGAAGCGCTGGCACCGCTGCGCGGGGTATTCCACGCGGCGGGCAGCTTGCGCGATGGTTTGCTGCGGACGGCCGAGGCGGAGACGTTTGTCGCCCCCTTTGATGCGAAGATCGATGGCGCGTGGGCGCTGCATCTCGCGACGCACGAGCGAAAGCTCGATTGCTTCGTGCTCTTTTCCTCGATCGCATCGCTGCTTGGCTCTCCGGCGCAGGCGAATTACGCGGCGGGGAATGCCTTCCTCGACGCGCTTGCGCTGCATCGCCAACGCATCGGCCTGCCGGGGCTGAGCCTCCAATGGGGGCCGTGGGATGGCATAGGCATGAGCGCGCGACTGCAGGAGCGCGACCGCCAGCGCCTGCTCGAGCGGGGCCTCATGCCGATGGCTCCGGCGGCTGCGCTGCGGGCGCTCGATGCGGTGTGGGGGAGCGAAGGTTGCGTCGGGATCTTTGCCTGGGATCGCGAGCGCTACCGAGGGTCGCTGGGCAATGCGGTCCCCGCGCTCTATCGGCGCCTTTTCAAAGTTGAGGCCAAGGCCACCGCGACATCGGGTGCGCGTGGAGTTTCGCTCGCGGCGTTGCCGCTCGCAGAGCGCACCGAGGCGGTGGAATGGCTGATCCGCGAGACCGTCGCGACGCTGCTCGGCCTCGAATCCTCCCGCCTCGTCGAGCGCGAGAAGAGCCTCTTCGATCTCGGCCTCGACTCGCTCACGTCGGTCGATCTCAAGGATCGCCTGGAAAAAGCCTTTGGCCAGACGCTGCGGACGACGGTCGCCTTTGATTACCCGACGGTGACCTCCATGGCGGCGTATCTCGCCGTGGCGCTCTTCCCGCAAAGCCCGGCAGCCACGTCGGTCGCAGCCGCCAAGCCGGCTCCCGCGGCGCCGGACGATCTCGACAATCTCAGCGCCTCGGATCTCGAGGCGCTTCTGGCCGAGGAGTTGAAGGGTTGATGGAGGGGCAAACGCTTATGACGTATACCAAGGTGGGGGTGGTCGGCGCCGGTGTGATGGGTGCCGGCGTGGCCCAGAATCTCGCGCAGAAAGGCATCCGCACGGTGCTCGTTGATATCTCGGAGGCCGCGCTCAACAAAGCGCGCACCGCCATCTTCAACAATGTGCGCTTCGCCGCCATGATGCAGCGCGGCGTGACGCCCACCAATCCCGAGGAGACTGTGGCGCGCATCGAATTCACCACGGACTACCAGCGTCTCTCGGAGGTGGAGTTTGTCGTGGAGAATGTCGTGGAGAACTGGGGCGTGAAGAGCCAGGTGTATCCGAAACTGGATACGATCTGCCCGCCGGCCTGCATCTTTGCCGCCAATACCTCGGCGATCTCGATCACCAAGATCGCCGGCGCGACGCAGCGCCCGGATCGCGTGCTCGGCATGCACTTCATGAACCCGGTGCCGATGAAAACCACCGTCGAGGTGATCCGCGGGCACCACACCAGTGACGAGACGCTGGAGCGCGGGAAAGCCTTCCTCGCGCAGATGGGCAAGGAGGGCATCGTGGTCAACGACATGCCGGGCTTTGTCTCCAACCGCGTGCTCATGCTCACGGTCAACGAGGCCATCTACCTCGTGCAGGACCAAGTCGCCGCGCCTGCGGACGTAGACAAGATCTTCAAGAACTGCTTCGGCCACAAGATGGGTCCGCTCGAGACGGGCGACCTCATCGGTCTCGATACGATCCTCTACTCGCTCGACGAGCTGCACGCGGCCTATCGCGATCCCAAGTTTCGCCCGTGCCCGCTGTTGCAGAAAATGGTCGATGCCGGCCTGCACGGCCGTAAATCCGGCCAGGGCTTCTACAAGTATCCGGTCTGAACCCGCTCGTCCCGACTCTCTCTTCAACTTCACTTACCCGACTGACATGGAAACCGATCAAGCCAGGGCGAAGATCCGCGCCTTTCTGGAGACTTTCATTCAAGATGCCGACTTCAGCGACGACGACGATATCTTCGCGCTCGGGCTCGTAAACTCGCTCATGGCGATGCAGCTCGTGTTGTTCCTCGAGAAGGAATTTAGCCTCCAATTCAACAATCAGGATCTTGACCTGAGCAACTTCCGCTCAATCGCGGCGATGTCGCGCCTGCTCCAGCAGCGCGGCGTGCTCGTCTAAGGTAATCGTGTCGTTGCGAGACTACATTCAGCGCGAAGTCGCGCCCCACGCCGCAGCGTGGGACCGTGACGAGCGCATCCCTCGCGCCTCGGTCACTGGCCTAGCAGGGCACGGCGTGCTCGGCGCGACGATCGATGCGGCGCATGGCGGCTCGGCGCTGGCCGCGCCCGCGTGGGGCGAGGTGCTGGAGGCAGTGGGCGAAGCGAGCATGTCACTCCTCAGCGTGCTCACCGTCCACGCGATGTGCTCCAGTGCGATCGGCCGCTGGGGCAGCGCGGAGCTGAAGCAGGCTTGGCTGCCGGCGCTGGCGAATGGGGTGAAGCTCGGGGCTTTTGCGCTCAGCGAGCCGGGCATCGGCAGCGATGCGAAGAACATCGAGACGCGGCTCGACGACGTCGGAGACCACTGGCGGCTCCAGGGCAAGAAGCGCTGGATCTCGGCGGCGGAGATGGCGGATGTTTTTCTCGTCTTTGCCCGCGCGGAGAAAGGCCCGACGGCCATCCTCGTGCCGCGCGAGTCGACAGGAGTGTCCATCGTGCCCATTGAGGGCATGCTCGGCTACCGCGGTGCGCGGGTGGGGGAGATTACTTTCGAGGCTGTCACAGTGCCCAAGGCGCACGCGCTCGGGCCGGTAGGCATGGGGTTTTCCTACGTGGCGAGCGCGGCGCTCGACGTGGGGCGCTTTTGCATCGCGAGCGGCAGCACGGGGCTGATCCGGGCGTGCCTCACGGCCAGCGTGGAGTACGCTCGCACGCGGCAGCAGTTTGGCGTCGCGCTGCGCGAGCATCAGCTCGTGCAGGCGATGCTCGCCGAGATGGCGACGAGCTACAAAGCCGCTCGGGCTCTCTGCCGCGCTGCCGCGGAGAAGCGGGCGCAGGGCGATCCGTCGTCGATCGCGGAAACGACCGTGGCGAAATACTTCGCCTCCATGGCCGCCTCTCGCGCGGCCAATGATGCAGTGCAGATCCATGGCGCGCAGGGATGCTCGCCGGACCTTCCCGTGCAGCGCTATTTCCGCGATGCGCGCATCGGCGAGATAATCGAGGGCAGCAATCAGATGCAGCAAATCATGATCGCGCAGGAGGCGTGTCGTGAGTTTGCCGCGCCGAGGAGGAAGGCCACCGCATGAAGCGCCCGAAGATCAAGTGCGTGGTATGGGACCTCGACCATACGGTGTGGGACGGCGTGCTGCTCGAAGGCGATACGCTCGCGCTGCGCCCCGGCGTGCGCGAGACGATGGAGACCCTCGATCAGCGCGGCATCCTGCAGTCGATAGCGAGCAAGAATGAACATGGCCCGGCTTGGGCGCAGCTCCAGCGCTTCGGCATCGCACACTATTTTCTGCACCCGCAGATCCACTGGGAGCCCAAGTCAGCCTCAGTGGCGGCCATCGCCAAGCTGCTGAATATCGGCATCGATACGTTTGCCTTCATCGATGATCAGCGGTTCGAGCGCGACGAGGTGGCGTTTGCGGCGCCAGAGGTGCGGGTCTTCGACGCGGCGGAGGCAGCTGGGCTCGTCCATGACCCCGATTTCACGCCGCGCGTGGTCACCGAGGATGCGCGCCGTCGGCGTGAGATGTATCAGGCCGACGAAACGCGCAAGGTGGAGGAGACGGCGTTCAAGGGGACCAACGATGCCTTTCTTGCGACCCTTGGGATGGTGCTTACGGTCGCGCCCGCTGAACTCGCCGACATGCCGCGCACAGAAGAGCTCGTCGCGCGCACCAATCAGCTCAATACGACAGGCAGGATTTACTCCTACGAGGAGCTCGAGGCCCTGCGGGTCTCGCCGGATCATCGGCTGCTCGTCGCAGAGCTCGTCGACAAGCACGGCAGCTATGGCAAGATCGGAGTGATCCTGCTCCACTGCACGGAAGGCGCTTGGACGATCAAGCTGCTCCTGATGTCGTGCCGCGTGATGAGCCGCGGAGTGGGCGGCGCCTTGATCACGCTGCTGCGCCGCGAGGCCCGCGCGGCGGGAGTGCGGCTGCTGGCGGATTTCCGCGCGACGGACCGCAATCGCATGATGTACATCACGTACAAGTTTGCTGGCTTCTCGGAGTTAAGCGTGGCGGATGGCCTTTCGCTCCTCGAGGCGAGCCTGAGGAATATCCCGGAAATCCCCCGCTATCTCGAGCTGCGCGCCACCCTAGGAAACGCTCTCCATGCGTGAAGACTCCAAAGAACTACTGGCGAAAGCGCTGACGGAGATCCGCCGACTCAAGGCGGAAAACGCCGCGTTGAAGGCACCTGCGGCCGCTGAGCCGATCGCGGTGGTCGGCATGGCGTGCCGTTTCCCGCAGTGCCCGAGCCCCGAGGCGTACTGGAGCTTCCTTGCGGGCGGGCGCTCCGCGATCCAGCCTACGCCGGCGGATCGCGCCGGCGGCACCACCGGCACTTTCGGCTCGTATCTCGAAGACGCCGACCAGTTCGACGCAGCCTTCTTCGGTATCTCGCCCAAGGAAGCGCAGAGCCTGGATCCGCAGCAGCGCCTGCTGCTGGAGCTGGCGTGGCATGCCTTCGAGTCCGGTAACATCCGGCCGGATACGCTCGCCGGGCGCGAGATCGGGGTCTTCGTCGGCATGAGCGGCATTGACTATGCGCTCAAGCTCTTCGCGCCGGAGAATCGCGCGAAGATCGATCCCTATTTCGGCACGGGGTCCACGCTCAGCCCGGCAGCGGGGCGTCTCTCGTATTTTCTCAAGGTCAATGGCCCCTCGATGGTGGTCGATACGGCGTGCTCGTCCTCGCTGGTGGCGATCCACCTCGCTTCCGAGAGCCTGCGGCGAGGCGAATGCGAGGCGGCGCTGGTGGCGGGCGTCAATCGCATCCTTGGTCCCGATCTCACGATCAATTTCGCACAGTCCGGCCTGCTATCGAGCGACGGCAAGTGCTACACCTTTGACGAGCGCGCGCAGGGCTACTCGCGTGGCGAGGGTGGCGGCGCGCTGGTGCTCAAGCGGCTGCGCGATGCCGAAGCTGCGGGCGACACTCTGCACGCGCTCATCCTGGGCTCGGCCGTCAATCAAGACGGCGGCTCTGGCGGGCTGACGGTGCCGAGCGGCCCGGCGCAGCAGAAGGTCGTGCGGCGCGCGCTGAGTGTCGCGGGGCTTTCGCCGGCGGATGTCGACTACGTCGAGACCCATGGCACCGCGACGCCGCTGGGCGATCCCATCGAGGCGCACGCCCTGAGCGAGGTGTTTGCCGCCGGCCGTACGCAGCCGCTCGCCATCGGCTCGGCGAAGACGAATTTTGGCCATCTCGAAGCCGCAGCTGGCATGGCGAGCAGTTTCAAGGTGATCCAGTCGCTGCGGCATGAGGCGCTGCCGGCGCATCTCAATTTTTCGCAGCCGAGTTCCAAGATCGCGTGGGCTGGCTCGGGGCTGCGGGTCGTCGATACGTTGCAACCATGGCCGCGTAACGAGCGCAGGCGCGTCGCGGGAGTGAGCGGCTTCGGTTTCGCCGGCACCAATGCGCATATCATTTTTGCGGAGGCGCCGAAAAAGGCGCCAGCGGCGGTCAACGAGCCTTGGGTCGAGCGTGCCGAGTTGCTCGTGCTGAGTGCGAAGACCCCCGATGCCTTGCGTGCGCAGGCCACGCAGGTGGCCGATCGGTTGGAGCAGATTTCACCGACGGAGTGGTCTGCCGCAGCGTGGACTTCGCAGACCGGACGCTTCGCATTTGCGGAGCGGTTGAGTCTCGCCGCCAATAACCCAGGAGAGGCCGTCGCTGCACTGCGCAAGTACGCGACGACAGGCAAAGCGCGTGGCGTGGCCCATGATCGAGCGCACGAGCGGTTGCGCGTGGCTTTCGTTTTCACCGGCCAGGGCGCGCAGTACGCGGGCATGGGCCGCAAGCTCTACGCGGAGCATAGCCTATTTCGCGAGATCGTCGATGCCTGCGCGGCCAAGCTGCAGCCGGAGCTTGGCCGCGATATTCGTGACGTGATGTTTGCCGAAGCGCCACGGGCGGCGCAGATCGAGACCGCGCGCTCGGTCCTTGATGCCGCGCGCAACGGCGATGCGCTGGCCGAGATCGATCGCACGGCTTTCACGCAGGCCGGGCTCTTCGTGATCGAGTACGCGCTCGCGCGGCTTTGGGAGTCGTGGGGCGTGAAGCCGGAGATGGCACTTGGCCATAGTGTAGGCGAGTATGCGGCCGCGTGCATCGCGGGCGTGCTCGAGCTCGACGATGCGCTGAAGCTGATCGCCGCGCGCGGCCGGCTGATGGAGCAGCGCTCGCAGGCGGGGGCGATGCTCACAGTTTTTGCCGATGAGGAGGTCGTGGCGCGCCATATTGCGCCGCATGCGGCCACCGTCTCCATTGCTGCAGTCAATGGGCCCGGCATCGTGCTCGTCTCGGGTGCAGTCGAAGGTGTCCGAGC
Source organism: uncultured Opitutus sp. (assembly GCA_964480585.1). Lineage (GTDB taxonomy): Bacteria > Verrucomicrobiota > Verrucomicrobiia > Opitutales > Opitutaceae > ER46. Next base: position 12,934 of record CAYZPV010000029.1, read on the forward strand.
GCTCGAAGGTGAATTTGAGAAAGCGCAACTGCGCTTCGTGCGGATGCGGATCTCGCACGCGTTTCACTCGCCGTTGACCGAGCCAGCGCTGCCGGAGCTCGAAGCGGTCGCCGCCACGCTCGCATTGCGGCAGCCGAGAATCCCGCTGATCTCCAATGTCACGGGTGGCTTCGTCGGCGAAGAGATCGCGCAGCCTGCCTATTGGTCGCGCCATCTGCGGCAGAGCGTGCGCTTCTGCGAGAGCATGACGCTGCTGCACGCGCAGAAACTGGATTTCCTAGTCGAGATCGGCCCGGACCCGACACTCGTGGGACTCGATCTCTGCTTCCGCCAGGTGCGTGAGCAGGCGGCCTCGACGGCGCGCTGGGTCTCGAGCCTCAAACGTGGGCAGGATGATCTGCGCGCGTTGTTGGAGAATGTGGGGCGCATCTGGTCGGCTGGCGCAGTCATTGCCTGGAGCGCGCTGCAGCCTGGCCGCGCGCTCTCGCACATCGCGCTTCCCGGCTATCCCTACCAGCGGAAGCGGCACTGGTTTGATTTCGCCGAACCAGCTGCACCCACTGCGCCCGTGGTCGCTTCGGATAAGGCAGCCACCGACGTCGCATCTACGCCAGCCTTTACGCCTGCAATGCCTGAATCCGTTTCCGCTCCGGCTCCATCCTCTGCGCGTCGCCCCACTGCTGAAGAAATTCTTGCCGAAGTGCAGGCTATCATCAGCGAGGTCAGCGGCTTGGAACCGGCTGACCTGCCGCCCCGGGCCAATCTGCTCGAGATGGGTCTCGACTCCCTGATGTTTGTGCGGGCCGGCCGCACCATCGAGAAGCGCTTTGAAGTGAAGATCTCGATCAAGCAGTTCTACGAAGACCTGCATCGCATCGGGCCATTGGTGGACTTTCTCTCGGTCAACTCGACGGTGACTGCAGCCGTGCTCGTGGGTGGCGAGGTCCCTCCGGCACCGCTGTCGCCCCCGGTAGCGAGCGCGCCCGTGGCGTCGCCGCAGCCGATTGCGTCGCCCGCGATTTCGCAGGCTATGGTGCAGCCAGCCCAGGCTCCTGGTGAGGTGGATGCAGTCATGCAAGCACACTTCCGCCTGATGGAGAGATACCTCGAGCTGCGCCGCGAGGCAGGCGGCACCTCAAAGACTCCGTCTTTTGCGTCGCCTGCGGGCGCACCCGCTGCATCCACACCGACGAAAACTGCGCGCGTGACTGTGCCGATGGGCAGCCAAATGGCGGCGAATTTCGGCGGCATCAATCTGGAGGAAGAAAGGAATCTCTCGCCGCAGCAGCGTGATTTTCTCCGCGGCCTGATCCAGCGGCTCACGGCCAAGACTCAGCGCTCCAAGACGCAGACGCAGGCCTGGCGGCGAGAACTCGCCGACTGGAAGGGCTCGCTGCAATTCAAGCGTACGCTCAAGGAGCTGAAGTACCCTATCGTTTCCGATCGCTCGGCCGGCAGCCGGATATGGGATATCGATGGCAACGAGTACGTCGACCTTGCGCTCGGCATGGGCGTGCACTTCCTCGGCCACGCTCCGGCGTACATCAATGAGGCGCTGCACCGCCAGATCGAGCGCACAGCCGCACTCGGTCCTCAGTCCGATCTCGCGGGCGACGTGGCCCGCAAGATCTGCCAGATCACCGGCGCGGAGCGCGCCAGCCTCGCGATCACCGGCTCCGGCGCGGTGATGCTCGCGCAACGCCTCGCGCGTGCGGTGACGGGCAAGCCCGTGATCGCGCAGTTTGGCGGCGCGTATCACGGCATCGGCAGCGAAGTGCTCGTGGTCGCAGGCGACGATGGCTCCATGCCCCTCTCGCCGGGCATCCCGCGCAGCGTAGTGGAAAATGCGCAGGTGCTCGACTACGGCAGCGAGGAATCGCTCGAGTGGATCCGCGAACATGCCGCACACCTTGCGGCCGTGATTGTCGAGCCGGTGCAAAGCCGGCGGCCCGGCTTCCAGCCGCATCGGTTTCTGCGGCGGCTGCGCCAGCTCACCGAGGAACTCGGCATCGCGCTCATCTTCGACGAGATGATCAACGGCTTCCGCATCGAGGCGGGTGGCGCGCAGGCATGGTTTGGCATCGAGGCCGATCTCGTGACGTATGGCAAGATCGTGGGCGGCGGCATGCCGCTCGCCGCAGTGGCGGGCAAAGCCAAGTATCTCGACTGGATCGATGGTGGCTTCTGGCAGTACGGCGATGACTCCGCGCCGACCGGGCGCACGATTTTCACCGGCGGCACGCACAATCGGCATCCGCTGGCGCTCGCTGCGGCCAATGCGGCGCTCGATCATATCATTGCCTCCGGCCCTGCGCTGTACGAGGCCGTCAATCGCCGCACCGAGCGGCTGGCGAAGGAACTCAATGCATTTCTCGAGACGGAGGCGGTGTCTTTCCGGGTCGCTTGGTTTGGCTCGCAGTTTCGATTCGAGGCGCTGGGGGATGCCTTCGATTTGGAAGTGCTGTTCTACCTTCTTACCGAAGCGGGCTTCTACACCTGGGAGCAGCGCATCTGCTGTCTCTCGACGGCGCATACCGATGAGGAGATCGACCGGCTGATTGCGGCGGTGAAGCAAGCTGTCGCGCAGATGCGCGCGGGTGGTTTCGCGATTCAGGCAGGCCCTGCGGCGCCGCGGCGCGTGCTGCCGCTCTCCCCGGTGCAGGAGCGGCTCTACGCGCTCTGCCAGCGCGAGGGCGCTGAAATGCCGTATCATCTCTCGGGTGTATGGGAATTAAGCGGCAAGGTGGATGCCTTCCGCCTTCAGGACGCATTTCAGGAGGTCGTCCGCCGGCACGAGAGCCTGCGTACGGCGTTTGGCCCGATCGCAGGCAAGCCCTGCCAGTACGTCATCGAGGAACCGCGCTTTTTCCTCGAGCGCGTCGACGCCGCCGGGCGCTCGCCCGATGCGGTGCTGGAGGCCTTCGTGCGGCCCTTCGACCTGGAGCACCCGCCGCTGCTGCGTGTGGGCTACGCGGCGCTCGGGGAGGAGCGGGGCCTGCTGTTGATCGATGTGCACCACATCGCGGCCGACGGGCTGTCGATGAATGTCATCTTGCGCGAATTCGCCGCGCTCTACGACGGGCAGAAGCTGCGGCCGGTTAAGCGCCAGTATCGCCATGCCATCGACGAGGCGGAGCAGCGCCGGGCCACGCCCGACTATCGCGCGCAGGAAGAGTACTGGCTGGCGCAGATGCGGGGAGAGATCCCTGCGCTCGAGCTGCCGACCGACTTTCCCCGTACCGGAGAGATGGATTTCCGAGGCGGCAAGTGCCTGCTCAGGATCGATGCCGCCCGCACCCGCCGGCTGGAGGTCCTCGCGCGCGAGCGCGGGGCTTCTCTCTACATGGTGTTGATGGGCGTTTTTGCCACGCTGCTGCACCGGCTCACCGAGGCCGAGGATGTCATCGTGGGCCTGCCTGTGGCGGGCCGCCCCGGTGCGGACAGCGACGACGTCGTCGGCATGTTCGTCAACTCGCTGCCGCTGCGTTTCCGCCCCCGCGCGGACCAGCCGTTTGCGGAGCTGTTGCGCGAGGTGCGCGGGGTTTGTCTCGGGGCGTATGACAATTCCGAATACGCTTTTGGCGAGCTCGTGGCCCGGCTCGACCTGCCGCGCAACCCCGACCGCAATCCGCTCTTCGATGCGATGTTTGCGTATGAAAATGCCGATGAGCGCGTGATGCGCACGCGCGACCTGGCGATTCGCACCATCGATCAGTATGAGGGCTCCGGCATGTTCGACCTTAGCGTGGACATCATCCGCGAGGCCGGCGCGCTCAATGTACGCTTCCACTACGCGACGCGACTCTTCCGCGCCGACACGGTGGAGCGGTGGAGCCGTGCATTTTCGCGTCTTGTGGATGCGGCGCTTGCCGGGCCGGAGCTGCCTGTCGGCAAACTGCCGTTGCTGTCGGTCGATGAACTCGAGCAGGTCTCCGCCCGCTTCAATGCGCCCTCGGGCGATGCTCATCCGCCGACCACGCTCGTGACACTGTGGGAGGACTCCGTGCGACAGTGGCCCGAAGCGGTGGCCGTGGTGAGCGGAGAGCGCCGACTCAGCTATCGCGAGCTCGATGCTCTCGCCACGAGAGCCGCCAGCCGGCTGGTGGGCGAGCATCGCGTGGCGCCGGGCGATCTCATCGCGCTCCTGCTGGAGCCCAGCGAGCACATGATCGCGGCGATCCTCGGCGTGCTCAAGGCAGGCGCGGCCTACGTGCCGATCGACCCCGCCAATCCGGCCGAGCGCATCCGCGCACTCGTAAAGGATGCGCGCGCAAAGGTATTGATCGCGGATAGCGCGCCTGTGAGCGCGACGGCTCCGGTCGTGACGGTGGAGGCCTTGTTTGCCCGAGCGAGCGCCACATCCGCAGTGAGCCTCGCGGCGCCGCTTCCCGAGAGCCTGGCGTATGTGATCTACACTTCGGGCAGCACAGGCCTGCCCAAGGGCGTGCTGATCGAACACCGTGGCATCGCCAACTCGGTGCAGTGGCGCTGTGCGGCGTATGGGTTCACCGCGCACGATGTGACCCTGCAGATGCCGTCGTACGCCTTCGATGCCTCGCTGCTGGATATCTTCTCGGTGCTGGTCGTAGGTGGGCGGCTGGTGCTGGTCGACGCTGCGTCGAAGCGCGATCTGACGGCGCAGGCGGCGCTGATGCAGCGCGAAGGCATCACCAATCTCCTGCTCACGCCGAGCCTGCATGCGCTCTATCTGCAGGAGATCGGCGCGGCGATGACGACGCTGCGTTTTGTTTGCGTGGCGGGCGAGGCGACGTCGCTCGCGCTCGTGCGGAAGCACTTCGAGCGGCTGCCGCGCGTGCGGCTTTTCAACGAGTACGGACCGACTGAAAATAGCGTCGTAAGCACGTTCACGGAGCTGCAACCCACCGACACGATCGTGACGATCGGGCGCCCCGTGGCGGGCAACCGCCTCCATGTACTCCAGCAAAACGGCGAACGTTGCGGGATAGGTGTGATCGGCGAGCTTGTGGTAAGCGGCGTGGGCCTGGCGCGAGGATACCTCGAGCGCCCGGAGCTAACGGCGGCGGTATTTGCTCCGGCGCCGTGGGATGCGGCTACGCGCATCTACCGCACGGGCGATCTGGCGCGCTGGCTGCCGGATGGCACACTTGAGTTTTTCGGCCGCCGCGATGGACAGGTGAAGCTGCGTGGCTACCGCATCGAACTCGGTGAAATCGAGGATCTGCTCCAGCGCCAGCCCGGCATCACGGCGGTCGCGGCCAAGGTCGTGACGCTCGGGAGCGAGCAGCAACTCGCGGCGTACGTCACAGCGGGTGGCGGCTACGATGAGGCGGCGGTGCGAGCGGCGCTGCAAAGCGCGCTGCCCGTCTACATGGTGCCTACGCTCTTTGTGCGACTGGAGTCGATGCCGCTGAATATCAGCGGCAAGATCGATCGTCGCGCGCTGCCGGTGCCGTCGCTCAAGGCGGCGAGCAGCGCGCCGCCGCGTGGGCCTCGTGAATGCGTGTTGGCTGAGGTGTGGAGCGAGGTGCTCCGTCACTCGCCTATCGGGCGCGATGACGATTATTTCCGTCTCGGCGGCGACTCCATCAAGGGCATCCAGATCATCTCGCGCCTCCTGCAGCGCGGCTGGCGGCTCGATATGCGATGGCTCTTCCGGCACCCGACGATCGCCGGGCTTGCGCCGCAGCTGCAGGAGACGCGCCCGACTACGGCGCAGCCATCCGCCGAGTCCGCGGGCGATATCCCGCTGAGCGCTATCCAGAGTTGGTTCTTCCGCACCGTTTCGGTGCGGCTCGAGCATTTCAACCAGGCGGTGTGGCTCATCGCGCGCGATCGCTGGAAGGTCGATGCGCTCTCCACGGCGCTGCGACAGGTCGCGGCGACGCATGCCGCCTTTCGCACGCGCTACCGGCGCGAGCACGAGGCCTGGCGGCAAGCGATCGTAGAGGGCGAAAACGCGATCGCCCTGCGCACGGTAGATCTCCGGGGCGTAGCCGATGCGGGCACGCAGGCTGCTGAGCTTGTGCGCTCGGAGCAGGGCAGCCTCGATCTGGCGCGTGGCCCGCTGAGCCGGGCGGCTATCGTCCACTTCGACGGCGAAGATGGTCTGCTATGGGTCGTGCATCATCTCGCGGTCGATGGCGTCTCCTGGCGCATCCTGCTGGAGGATCTCTCCACCGCCTATGCGGCGGCGTGTGCTGGAAAATCGGCCGCGCTACCGGCGCCGAGCGCGAGCTTCGCGACATGGACGCGCAGCGTGCAGGCCCGGCTCGCGGAAGGCGCTTTTGACGCAGACGCCGAGTTCTGGCGGCGCGAGCTAGCCCAGCCGCTTCCGAAGCTCCCGCAAGACCGCGGGGGCCCGGGCGGTACAGTCGCGGCACTCGCTACGCTCACCCGCACCACGCCGTCCCGGCTGGGTGCGGCGGCACACGGCGCCTATCGCACGCGCGGCATCGAGCTCTATCTCGCCGCGCTGCGGCTCGCCTACTCGGAGTGGAGTCCGGGCGAAGACCTGCTCGTGCTGCTCGAGGGGCACGGGCGCGAGGCGTCGCTGGCCGACATCGACGTGGGGCGCACGGTCGGCTGGTTTACCAGTGTGTTTCCGCTGCGCTTCGGCGCGGCAGCGAGTGCGGTGGGGCAGGTGATCCGTGAAACCAAGGAGCGTGTCCGTCGCGTGCCGCGCCACGGCGCGAGCTTTGGCTGGCTTAGGGAATCGGGCCGGGTGCCCGGGCTCGCCGACCGGCCGCAGCCGGAAATAAGTTTCAATTTTCTCGGCGATCTCGGCGGCGAGGCCGGCGCGGGCTTCGCTTTGAGCCCGGAGCGGCCAGGCCACGCGCAAGACCCGCAGCAGGCGCTGCCGCTGCCCATCTCTCTCTACGGCTACGCGGCCGATGGCCGTCTGTACTGGACGCTGGACTACGACGGCACGCGCTTCGCGCCCGAAGGTATGCGCATGCTGCTCGACCGTTTCGTCGCGGCTCTCGACAAGATCGCGGAGCAGGCGGCAGCCGTGCCGGCGGGCATTCCGAGCCCCGTGGATTTCACGCTTGTGGGCCTGGAATTGGCGGCTTTCGACCGCATGGTGCAGCGGCGCGAGTGGTCGCCGCAGGCGATCGAGGATATCTACGGCCTCTCGCCGATGCAGCAGGGGCTCTACTACGAAGCACTCAATGCGCCGGCGTCCGACGCGTACTTCGAGCAGATGTCGTTTCGCTTGGAGGGCATCAGCGACCTGCCGGCCTTTGTCCAGAGCTGGAGCGAACTCGTGGCGCGCCATGCCGCGCTGCGCACCGTGTTTGTCCAGACGGAAGCGGGCTCCGCTCAGGTGGTATTTCGCACGTTGCCGGCGCGTGTAGCGGTGACGGATATCTCCGGCCTGCCCCTCGAGCGGCAGCGCGGGGAGATCGAGAGCTTCAAACAGAGCGACCGGCGCAACCCCTTTGTGCTAGACGAGGGGCCGCTGATGCGCGTGCAGATATTTCAGCTCGGCCGTGGCTGCCTGCAGGTCGTCTGGAGCCACCATCACATCGTGATGGATGGGTGGTGCGTGGGCATCCTCTATGAGGATCTGATGCGGCTCTACGCCGCGCGCGCGGAGCACCGCGAGGCCGGGCTGGAGACCCCCGCAAACTATCGTGAGTATATCTGCTGGCTGGAGACGCTCGATCGCGGTGCCGCCGCACGCTACTGGCGCGAAGAGCTGGCCGGCTACGACACGCTCTCCGCCCTCCCGCGCAGCGCCGCGGCCAAGCCCGGCGAATACCGATACCGCAAGGATCGCGTGCGGCTCGAGGGCCCGGCCTGGGCCGCGCTGCAGGCGCTGGCCGCCGAGAGCGGCGCGACGACCGCCACGCTGTTGCAGACTCTGTGGGGCATCGTGCTGGCGCGGTACAATCGCACGAGCGACGTCGTCTTTGGCGGCATCGTCTCCGGGCGGCCCGAAGACGTCGCGGGCGTCGAGCGCATGGTGGGCCTCTTCATCAATGCGCTGCCGGTGCGCCTGCGCTTTGCCGCGGGCGCGAGCCTCAGCGCGGAGCTGCGGCGCTTCCAGCTCCAGGCGATCGAGCGCCGGCCCTATGAGCATGTGCCGCTCGCTGAAATCAAGGAGCAGGCGCCCGCGCTGCGCGAGATCTTCGATCATCTCGTCGTGCTCGAAAACTACCCGATGGAGGAAGAGCTTCGTGGCGCCACCGCCGGCGCGGCTGCCAAGGGGCCTCGGCTCTCGGAGATCGAGGGATTTGAGCGTACGCATTACGACTTCACCCTCGTGGCGGTGCCGCTCCGCGCCGGGCTCGAGATCGAGATGGGGTACAATGAAGCCGTCTATCCCGTCGCCCAGATGCGCCGCGTGCAGGCTCAGTTGCTCAATCTCGTCGCCGTGCTCGCCGCCCAGCCCAAGGCTCCTTGCCTGGACGTAGACTGGCTGCCGTCTTCGGAGGTCCAGCAACTGGAAGCGTGGACTGCCACGGCTGCCGCGTATCCCGCCGAGGCCACCATCGTCAGCCTCTTCGCCGAGCAAGCTGCGGCGCACGCGATGCGCCCGGCCGTGACTGCAGGCGGCATCAGCCGCACGTATGCCGAGCTCGATGGCGCCGTGCGGCGGCTCGCGCTGCGTCTGCATAGCGCCGGCGTGCGCCGAGGGGATCGTGTGGCCGTCTGGCTGCCTCGTGACGCCGACATGGTGGTGACGCTGCTTGCCACCTTGTGTGCGGGCGGCTGCTACGTGCCCCTCGATCCGGAGTATCCGGATGAGCGGTTAAAGTTTATCTTGGAGGATAGCGGAGCGCGCGTAGTCGTCGCACGCTCCGATCACCGCAGTCCCTTTCCGGCACTGCACGAGATCGTCATCGATGTCGCGACGGAGGTCCCTGACGTCGCGCTCTCGCTGCCGCAGGCCGACGACGCGGCCTACATCATCTATACCTCGGGCTCGACGGGTAAGCCTAAAGGCTGCCTCATTTCGCATCGCAATGTCGTGCGCTTGATGCGCAATGACCGCTTCGATTTCCAATTTGGCCCGGATGACGTGTGGATCGTCGCGCACTCCTTCTGCTTCGATTTCTCGGTGTGGGAGATGTATGGCGCGCTGCTCTACGGTGGCCGTGTGGTCGTCGCGCCGCGTGAGGAAGTGCGCGACGTGCGCCGCTTCGTCGAACTCGTTGCGCGCGAGCGGGTGACGGTGCTCAACCAGACGCCCGCGGCCTTCTACGGCTTCATCGAAGAGGCGTTGCTGCGCACGGAGCACGACTTCGGCGCGCATCTGCGCTATGTCGTCTTCGGCGGCGACCGACTGGAGCCGCACTACCTCGCGCCGTGGGCCGGACGCTATGGTCTGGAGCGGCCCGCGCTGATCAACATGTATGGCATCACCGAGACGACCGTGCACGTGACCTTCCATCGCGTGACTGAGGACGAGGTACGCGCCGCCGACGGTCGCAGCATCATCGGCCGGCCACTGCCCGAGACTCAAGTGTGGGTGCTCGACCCGCAGCGGCGGCTACTGCCCATCGGAGCGCCCGGCGAATTGTATGTCGGTGGCACCGGCGTGGGTCTCGGCTATCTCAACCGCGCCGAGCTTACCGCCGAGCGCTTCATCGCCGATCCGCGCAGCCCAGGCCAGCGCCTCTACAAGACCGGCGACGTCGGCCGCTGGCGTGAGGATGGCCAGCTCGAATATCTCGGGCGCAATGACCACCAGGTACAGGTGCGCGGCTTCCGCGTCGAGCTGGGCGAAGTCGAAGCGGCGTGCCTCCGCCAGCCGGGCATCGAGCAGGCGGTCGTGCTGCCCTTCGAGCCGACGCCGGGCCAGCTCGAGCTCATCGCCTATCTTGTCGGCTCCGCGCGCCATGCCTCTGAGATGCGGGCTGCGCTGGCTCCGCTGCTTCCGACCTACATGATCCCCGGATACTTCGAGTGGGTCACTGCGATACCGCTCACAAGCAACGGCAAGATCGATCGGAAGGCTCTGCCCACGCCGGGCGCCGCGGGCGGCTCGCGCGATCGCACTCCCCCCCGCAACGCGACCGAGACCGCGCTCCTCGGCCTCTGGCGCGAGGTGCTGGGGCTCGAGGCGATCGGCATCCACGATAACTTCTTCGACCTTGGTGGTCAGAGCCTCAAGGCCGTGCGGCTTCGGGCCAAGCTCGAGGACTCGCTCAACTTTGCGGTGACGCTGCGCGATCTCTTCGCCCGGCCCACGATTGCCGAGTTGGCGGAGCTCATCGGTACGCCACGCGGCGAGGCGGCGGACGACGCTGACCTCGCGGCATTGATGGAGTCGATGTCGCCCGAGGAACTCGAGGCGCACCTCCGCAAGCTGGAAACTTGATGGCGAGCGCCGATCTGCAGGCCAAGCTCAGCGCCCTCACGCCGGAGCAGCGCGAGAAGCTCCGGAGCATGCTCGCGGCCAAGCGCGAGGGCGCCGCAGCTGCATCTGCGCCCGCGGCGCTGCCTCAGTCGGCACAGGCCGCCGCCTCGCCGGCGGACGATGCGCAGATCCCGCGCGTGCCCGACGCGGATGACTATGCCCTGAGTTTTGCGCAGAAGCGCCTCTGGCTCCAGGAGCAGCTGATCGAGGGCAAGACAGCCGCCTACAATGTCTCGCTCGCGGTGCGTCTGCGCGGCGCGCTGCGGCCCGAGGCTCTGGAGTGTGCACTGCGGGCCACTATGCAGCGGCATCCGGTGCTGCGCACTCGCTTCCGAGCGGGAGAGCGCGAGCCCCGGCAGGCGATCATGGCGGCCCCGGAGTGGGCGCTTGAGCGCTGGGCCGATGAGGGCGAGGCGGCGTTTCGTGCGCGGGCCGAGGCGCTGGCCAATCGCCCTTTCGCTCTGGATCGCGAGCTGCCGGTGCGCGCCGCCTGGATGCCGCTGGGGAGCGAAAGCGCCGGGCTGGCGCTGGTCTTTCATCACCTCGCCTGTGACGGGAGTTCGGTGCCGATCCTGCTGGCGGACTTGCAGCGCTTCTATCTTGCGGCAGAGCGTGGTCAGTCGCTGGCAGCAGAGGAGGGCGCGACGCGCTATGTCGACTATGCTGCGTGGCATCGCGCCTGGCTGGAGGGGGAGGGCGGGCAGCGTGCCAAGGCGTACTGGCTGCGCCAGTTTGCGGAGCTGCCGGAGCGCCTCGAACTGCCGGCCGATTTCCCTCGCCCGGCGGTGCAGGATTTTTCTGGCCGGCATTTGCACCTCTCGCTCGGTCGTGACGTGGCCGATCGGCTGATGCAGGTGGGCCAGCGGGCGGGCGCGAGCCTTTTCATGTCCCTGCACGCTGCGGTGGCGGCGTTTCTTTACCGTTACACAGGCCAGCGCGATATCGTGATCGGCGTGCCGGTCGAAGGCAGGTTTCATCCGGCCCTCGAGGGCGTCGTGGGCTTTTTCGTCAATACCCTGGCGCTGCGTACCCGTCTTTCGGCGCACGAGCCTTTTGCCGCCTTGCTGCGGCGCGTGCAGGCCACGGTGCTCGATGGCTTCGAGCATCAAGGATGCCCTTTCGATGTGCTGGTGGGCGCGTTGCCGCTCGAGCGCGACCTGTCCCGGCCGCCGCTGTTCAATGTGATGATGGGCCTCAATCGCGCCGAGGACGAGATCCTCCGGCTCGGTGAGGTCACAGGCGAGGCGCTCCCGCTCACGCTCACGTCGAGCAAGGTCGACCTCACCTTTCACTTTGTGGACAAGGCCGACGGCCTCGAGCTCGATCTGGAGTACGCGACCGCGCTCTTTTCGGAATTTCGAGTGCGGCGGTTGGCGGGCTATTTCAAGACATTGCTCGAGGCCCTGGCCGCTGCGCCGGATGTGGCCCTCGGCGATCTTGGCCTCATGCAGGCGCGCGAGTTGCGCGCGCGGGTGGCGAGTTTTAATCCGCCGCTCCGCCTTTATCCACGCGATCGCTCGCTGGCGGATCTTTTCCGGGAGCAGGTCCGGCGCCGGCCTGAGGCTCCCGCAGTGGCGTTTGCCGGCCGCACGCATTCCTATGCGGAGATCGATCGGCTCTCCGAGCGTATCGCCGATCACATTACCGCCTCTCTCGGTACGCTGAAACCCGAGGAGCCGATCGCGCTGCAAGTGGAGCGCTCCGAGCGGATGATCGCGGCCCTGCTCGGCATCCTCAAAGCTGGAGGCTGCTATCTGCCGATCAATCCCGGCACCCCGACCGAGCGGGTGAAAACGCTGCTTACGCAGGCGAGCGTGCGCCTGCGCTTGGTCGACGACGAAGCGCCGCTGGCTGGCTGGGCCGGCGCGGATGCCGATTTGCGGCGATGGTGCGCCACGATGCCCCCGCGTACCGCGGTTCGCCCGTCGGGAGGCGGCTCGCAGCTCGCCTACATCATCTTCACTTCTGGCTCCACGGGCGAGCCGAAGGGCACGCTTGTCGAGCAGCGTTCGGTCACGCGGCTCGTGCGCGATACGGATTATCTCCAGCCCGGTCCTGAGGATCGCGTGCTGCAGACGGGCTCTCTCGCCTTCGATGCTTCGACGTTCGAGATCTGGGGCCCGCTGCTCAATGGGGGCTGCTGCTGCCTGCCGCGCGGGAAGGAGATCCTCGAGATCGAACAGTTCGGAGAGCTGCTGCGTTCGACAGGAGCCACCACATGTTTTCTCACCACCGGTCTGTTCAACCAGATCGCCGATTTTCATCCCGAGGCATTCGCGACGCTGCGGCACCTCCTCACCGGCGGAGAAAAAGTCTCGGTCGCGCACGTCAATCGCGTACGGGCTGCAGCTCCGTCGCTCAATGTGCTGCACGTTTATGGGCCGACGGAGAATACGACGTTTTCCTCTTGGTATCCTGTGCGGGAGCAGGCCGCGCACGATGTGCCCATCGGCCGCGCGATAGCGCACTCGACGCTCTACATCCTGGATGAGCGCGGCAACCTCCAGCCTCCCGGCGTTGCAGGTGAGATCTACTGTGGCGGCGAGGGCATCGCGCGCGGCTACCTCGGTCGCCCGGAGCTGACGGCCGAGCGCTTCGTGCCCGATCCGTTTTCGCCCACACCGGGCGCCGTGCTCTATCGCACTGGCGACTTCGGTCGCTGGGATGAGGCTGGCAATATCGAGTTCATCGGGCGCAACGACGATCAAGTAAAGATCCGCGGCTTCCGTATCGAGCTCGGAGAGATCGAGCTCCGACTGCGCGCGGTGGAGACGGTGCAAAAGGCGGTGGTGATCGCGCGCCGCGCCGGCGGCACCAGCGAGCTGATCGCCTACGTCGTGAGTGCCCCTGGCGCGACCGAGGAGCATCTGCGCGCACGGCTGCGCAAGACGTTGCCGGATTACATGGTGCCGGCGCACTTCGTCTTTCTCTCCGAGCTGCCGCTCAATGCCAGCGGCAAGGTCGACCGCCGGGCCCTCCCTGCACCCAAGGTCGTAGCCCTCGCGGAAGCGACGAGCGACACCCCATGGACGACCGACGCAGAGAAGGCGCTCTCCGCTGTCTGGGCCGAGGTGCTCGGTCGCGCGCCAGGAGATCGCGAGGCGCACTACTTCAACTCTGGCGGCGACTCCATCAAGGCCATCCAGATGGCCGCCCGGCTGCGGGCCCGCGGCCTGCGGCTCACCTTGCGCGAGGTCTTTGCCAAGCCACGCTTTGGCGACATGGCTGAGGCGCTCACCGGGGAGCAGGCTGTCGCCGGCGAGGCAATATCCGAGGATGGTGAGATTCCCCTTACGCCGATCCAGCGTTGGTTCCTCGGGCGTCACACCCCGCCGTATGATCACTTCAATCAGGCTACACTGCTGGAGTGCCGGGAGCGGCTCGATCCTGTCCTTGTGCGGCAGGCGGTGGAGCGACTCGTGGCGCGGCATGGCATGCTGCGGTGCCGCGTGGCGCAGGATGCCGCCGGGGTGTGGACGCAGCGGGTGGAGAGTGGCAAAGGCGTGGTGGTCTGGCAAGAGGCAGGCGAGGCGGAGCTGCCCGCGGTGGCGGAGGCGCTGCAAGCCAGCCTCTCCTTGGCGGAAGGCCGGCTGGTTGCGGCAGGTTATTTTCGGGGGGCGAAGCACGACCGCCTCTTGCTCGTGATTCACCACTGGGCGGTCGATGGCATCTCCTGGCGCGTGCTCGTGGAGGAGTTGGAAGCGCTGCTCGCCCGAGAGGCGGCGCCGCTGCCGCCCACGGTGCCGTTTCACGCGTGGGCGCTCGCCCTGCAGGCATACGCGGAGAGTGCGGCGGTGCAGCGGCAGCGTGGCTACTGGGAGGCGGTCATGGCGGCCTGGCCCGAGTGGTTGGGCGGAGAGGGAGACGTCCTCGAGCCGGAGCACACCCTCGCGTTTCCGCGCGAGTTTACAGCGACCTTGCTGGCCTCGGCCAATGTGCCGTACAGCACCCAGGTGACTGAGTTGCTGCTCGCAGCGCTTAGCCAGGCTTGGTCGGCGGTCGCTGGGCGCTCCAGCCTCGGGCTGGCGCTGGAGGGACATGGTCGCGAGGGCAGCGTGGCCGCGGTCGATGTGAGCCAGACGGTCGGTTGGTTTACGAGCATGTGGCCCTTCTGCCTCGCCGCGCAGGGCGACTGGCCAGAGCGAATTCGCACCGTGAAGGATGCGCTGCGCGCGGTGCCGGAGCGCGGCGTGGGCTATGGTGCGCTGCGCTTCCTGGCGAAAAAGCCCCTGGCAGCGACGCCGGAACCGCGGGTAAGCTTCAATTACCTCGGAGTTTTTGGCGACGACGCGGGAGGAGTTTTCCGCGCGGTGGCGGATGTTTCCACCGGCGAGCCGGCGGCGGCGCACTTGCGAGCCGCTTTCGATCTCGATATTGTCGCCGAGGTGACGGGGGGCCGGTTGCAGGTGAGATTCGCGTATCACCGTGCGGTGCTTGATGCCGCGGGCCGGCAGCAATTGGCGGTGGCGTTTGGCGAGGCCTTGCACTCGTGTGTCGCCCACTGCGCATCAGCGACGCCTCAGCGCTCGCTCAGTGATATCTCGGGAGGGGTTGCCACGCTTTCCGAGCTTGATCGGGTGGCCGGTGATTGCGCCGCGCGGGGGATGGAGGTCGAGGACATCATGCCTCTCACGCCGATGCAGGCGGGGATGGCCTTCCACGCTCTGCACGAGCCCGCGAGCGCAGCGTACTCGGACAGCGTCGTCATGCGTTTGCGCGGTCCGCTGGAGGTCAGGCGTTTCGAGCAGGCATGGCTGGCGCTGGGCGCGCAATATCCCAACCTGCGCACCGTGTTTGCGCGTACCGAGAGCGGTGGACTGGTAGCCGTTATTCCGCGAGGGCTGTCGCTCGGCTTTTCCCGGGGTCGAGATGACGCTCCCTTCGATCTCGCCAAGGGCCCCTTGCTGCGTCTGTCACTGGTCGCGGTCGCGCCTGATGAACATGAGGTGGCGCTGCGGGTGCATCACAGCGTCCTCGATGGTTGGAGCACGGGCATCCTATGGGGGCGTTTGGAGGAAAACTATCTCGCACTCGGCGCGGGCGCGCCGCTGCCGCGTGTCGCAGCGTCGTTTCGCGATTTTCTGCGCTGGCACCAGGCTGGTGATGCGGCGCGAGAGCTGGAGCAGTGGCGTGGGCTTCTGGCCGGGTGCCCGATGGGCGCTGCGGTGCCGACAGGTCTGCCGCGGCTCGGTGCGCCCGCGATCCGCACGCGGTCGACGACATGGGAGCTGGGAGGCGAGCGCAGCGCCCGGCTCGTAGAGGCGGCTCGCGCGCTGGGCACGACGGAGAGCGCGCTTTTCCAGACGCTGTGGGGAGTATTCCTCGGCAAGCTTACGCGCGCGACCGATGTGGTCTTTGGCGCCACTGTGTCCGGGCGCAGCGAGCAGGTCCCGAAGGTCGAAGAAATCGTCGGCCTCCTGATCAATACCGTGCCTGTCCGGGTGCAGTGGGCCGCCGACACGACTTTCCGCGCGCTGGCGGCGCGGGTGCATGCCGAGGCCGTCGGCAGCCTGGAGCGTACGCGCGTGGCGCTCGCCGATCTGCGACAGGCGGTCCTCGATCGTGGTGCGCTCGTGCAGCACACGCTGGTCTTCGAAAACTATCCGGCGGAGGAGTCACCGGAAAAACTGCGACCGTGGCAGATCGAGACAATCGCGATCGATGATCCGATGCACTTCGAGTTTGGCATGATCGTGGTGCCGCGCCGCGAGGGTTGGCGCTGCCGCGTCATTGCGGATGAGGCACGCTATCCGGCAGCCTACCTGCGAGCATTGCAGGGGGCGTGGGAAGAGTCGATTGATGCCTGCCTGGGCCAGCCCGAGGTGCCGATAGAGACTTGGTCGCTGGCGCGCGATGTGCGCCGCCATCGTCTGATCGTAGTGGCAGCGACTTTCACCGCTGAGCCTATGGAGGAGGCGCTTGGCTTCTGGCAGGAGGCGCTCGGCTACGCCGGTGAAGTGATTTTCGCGCCGTTTAACCAAGTGCAGCAGCAGCTCCTTGATCCGCGCAGCGAGCTCGCGGGGAACCGCGCTGGCATCAATCTGCTGTTGGTGCGGCTCGAGGATTGGGCCGGCGAGCGGCGAACAGATATGCAAGGGATGGAGGAGTCGCTCGAGCTTGCGGGGGATTTGCTCGTCGATGGCCTCCGGCGCTTGAAAGACACGGCTTCGGCGGCATTGCATCTTGTGGTATTCTGTCCGGTCTCGCCCGTGGTGCGTACAGAGCCTGCGCTGGCACGCCGTCTCGAGGAGGTCGAAGCGCGGCTGGTGCGGCGCATCGTCGGCATCGGCGCGCCGCGAGTGCAGGCGTGTCGAAGCGCGGAGTTGGTCGCGAGGTGTGCGGGAGTCGAAATTGCCGACGCGCGTGCGGAAGCCTTGGGCGGCGTGCCTTACTCGGAAGCATTTTTCCAGCGTCTCGCGACGGAAGCGATGCGTCGCAGCGATGCGCTGGCGCGGGCGCCGCTGAAAATCCTCGCGCTAGACGCCGACAATACCCTATGGCGGGGTGTGCTTGGGGAGGATGGCGCCGCCGGTCTCACTCTCACGCCAGCACACCGCAGCCTGCAACTCGCCGCCAAGGGGCTGAGGGAAAAGGGCTGGCTGCTCGCGCTGGTCACGAAAAATAATCCGGACGATATCGCTGCGGTCTGGAGGGCCCGCGCGGATTTCCCCCTGCGCGAAGACGACTTCATCGCGCTCGAAGCAGGTTGGGGCGCGAAGTCGGAGAGCCTCCGTGCGCTCGCACGTCGGCTGAAGCTCGGGCTGGATGCCATCCTATTTCTCGACGATAGCGCGCTCGAGTGCGCTGAAGTGCGCGCCGCCCTCCCCGAGGTCCTCGCCCTACAGGTGCCGGTGGAGGAAGCTGCGCTGGCGCGTTTCGTCGAGCACTGCTGGGCGCTCGATGCCATCGCCGTTACGGAGGAGGATCGGAAACGCAGCGATCTCTATCGCACCGAGGCGCAACGCGAAAAGACGCGCCAGGCAAGCGGCGGACTCCGGGCCTTTGTCGCGCAGCTGCAACTCGAGGTGCACTTCGTGCCGATCGACGTGGGCAACCTCGCCCGTGCCGCACAGCTCACGCAGCGCACAAACCAATTCAATGCTTCCACCCGCCGCCGTACCGAGGCTGAGCTGCAGTCGCTGCTGTCATCGGGTTGGCAAGGCCGGGTGGTCGACGTGAAGGACCGCTTTGGCTCCTACGGACTGTCTGGCTGCGTGCTGTGGCGGATCACCGCTAGTATCATGGAGGTGGATACTCTGCTCCTGAGCTGCCGTGTCTTGGGCCGTGGGGTGG
This sequence comes from uncultured Opitutus sp., assembly GCA_964480585.1. Classification (GTDB taxonomy): domain Bacteria; phylum Verrucomicrobiota; class Verrucomicrobiia; order Opitutales; family Opitutaceae; genus ER46. The sequence goes on from CAYZPV010000029.1 coordinate 30,575, forward strand.
AGCATGCGGTGATGCGCTGGCTGGCAGCTGAAGCAGCCCCGGCCGGTGTCACCACGATGCGGGTGTTTTTTGAGCCCACGCAAAAAAATTTCCCCGCGGCGCAGTTCTTGCGCAGCTGCGCAAGCCGGGTGGGTGAGGGCGCCTGCTGGTGCGAGATAGCAACGCTCGCGACCTTGGAGGTCAGCGAGGCTGGAGGTGGCGCGTCTCAGGAGGCGGCGTCTGCGTCTCCGGTGGAGGGAACTTCGCCGGGGTTGCCGGCAGCGTGGTCTTTTCACCAAGCAGTGAGTTCGGAGCTGGCGACTGCCGAGGGCCTCGCGCAGGCGGTTGCGAGTTATTGCGCCCGTCAGCGCCAGCGCGCGGTGCGCGCCGAGTATGAGGCGCCCCGCGATGCCAGGGAGGCGCGCATCGCTTCGCTCTGGGCCGAAGTGCTCGGCGTCGAGCGGGTGGGGCGGCGAGACGGCTTTTTTGCGCTCGGCGGCCACAGCCTGCGCGCGGTGATGATGCTCTCGCGCGTCAACCGCGCCTGCGGCGTCGAGCTCGCGCTGGAAGTGATCTTCGCTGCGCCTGTGCTGGCGGAGTTTGCGGCGAGGGTTGCAGCGGCAGCTCCGGCAGCGGAGGTGGGAGCCGAGTTGGTCGCTGTACCGGCGGCGGATCACTACCCCGTTTCACATGCGCAGCGGAGGCTCTGGCTCGTCGAGCAGATGCGCGCGAGTGGACCTTCGCCGTTTCACATGGCCGCCTCGTTTACCCTCTCAGGTGAGCTTGATGTCAGTCGACTGGAGGCGGCGCTCCGGGCGCTCATCAGCCGGCATGAGAGCTTGCGGACGGGCATCGTCGCGGTGAGCGACGAGCCGCGCCAGGTCGTCTTGCAAGAGGTGGCGTTTGCGATTGAAGCGGTGGCCGATGAGGCGGCGTTCTTCGCGCGCGAGTTCGATCTCGCGCGTCCGCCGCTGTTGCGTGTGGGCGTGCAGCTCGAGGGTGATCGCGCCGCGCGGCTCCTGCTCGTGATGCACCACATCGTGAGCGATGGCTGGTCGAGCTCCGTTATCGCGCAGGAGCTGAGCCGGCTTTACCGCACAGGCAGCGCCCAGCCGCTTTCTCCGTTGCCCGTGCACTACAAGGATTTCGCCGTCTGGCAGGCAGCTCGGATGGAGAGCGGCCAGATGCGCGCCTCGCTGGGCTGCTGGAAAGCGCTCTTAGCCGACCTTCCTGCTCCCTTGGAGATGCCTCAGGATCGCCCGCGCCCGCTCGCCAAGCTGTCGCGGGGCGCAGATACGGTCGCCATCCTGCCCGCCTCTGAGTGGATGGCCTTCAAGCGTGTGGCGGAGCGCGAGGGCTCGAGCGCATTCATGGGTGCGATGGCCATCCTGCAACTCGTCCTCGCCCGCCAGGCGCGGGCGGAGCGCTTTATCGTCGGCACGCCCGTCGCTGGCCGGGATCGTCCGGAACTGGAGGGCCAGATCGGCTTCTACGTCAACTTGCTCCCGATCCTCGCCGAGGTGCGTCCTGCGGAGCCCCTGAGCGCGCATTTGCGGCGGGTGCGGGAAACGGTGGCCCGCGCCCTGAGCCATGCTGCCTATCCCTTCGATCGCCTGGTCGACGAGTTGCAGCTGCCGCGTGACCTCGGCCGCGCTCCGCTCTTCGACGTGCTCATGGTTTACCAGGGCAACCGCGATGCCGACCTTGCGTTCGAAGGGGTCACCCTGCGGACCGAAGAGCGACCTGCCGCGACGAGCCAGTACGATCTCACGTTCGAGTTTGCGGAAGTGGCGGATGGGCTTCGTCTGCGAGTAGAGTACGATGTCGCGCTCTTCGATGCTCCTCGCGTGGAGCGGCTGAGCCGCCAAGTGATAGAGGGGCTTCGCCGAGCAGTTCTGGATACGCGCATCGCCGTATCTGCCCTGGAGCTTTGCCCGGCTGGGGAGATCGCGCGCATCGGTGGCTTTGAGCGCGGCTCGGAGTTTGGCTCCTACCGGGCTACGAGCATCCCTGCGCTCGTCTGGGAGGCGGCCGCGCGATTCCCCGAAAACACCGCAATTGTTTCCGAGGGTCGGGTGGTGCGCTATCGTGATTTGGAGATGCGGGTCCGCTCATTGGCGCGCAAGCTGGTCGCGGCGGGAGTGCAAAAACAAGCTGTGGTGGCCGTCGCGGGCCAGCGTACGGAGGATTTTGTCGTCGCGATGCTGGGTGCGATGCAGGCGGGCTGCATCTACCTGCCGCTCGAGCTCAAGCATCCCGATACGCGGCTGCGCACGATCGTCGACGATGCCGGGGTGCGCCATGGTCTTGCGCTCGGCGCGGAGGCGGAGGCGCGCCTGCGTGGTCTGGGGCTGGCACTTGTGCCTCAGGACACGTACGAAGTCGAGGCTCCTGCGGAGCCCGCGGCCGATGACCTCGCCTATGTGATCTATACCTCCGGCTCTACGGGAAAGCCGAAGGGCGTCGAGATAACGCATGGCGCCTTTGCGACCATGATCGTGGCGCAGATCGCGGCGTTTGGGATCGAGCCGGAAGATCGTTGTGCGTGGTGGGCATCAAGCGCCTTCGATGCTTCGCTCTCCGAGATCTTTCTCGGCCTCGTGCGAGGCGCGACGGTGATCGTGGCCGGTGAGGCGGAGCGCAGCGATCCCGATCGTTTTCTCCATTGGCTGCGGAGCGAGCACGTGACGGTGGCGACGCTGCCGCCAGCATTTCTTCGAGTGCTGGGCCGTGTGCCGCTTGATCCCTTGCGCGTGTTGATCACGGCCGGCGAAGCGGCCGATCCGGTGGATGCACGGCACTACGCGCAACGCTTGGTGTACTTCAATGCCTACGGGCCGACGGAGACGTCCGTGTGCGCCACTGTGCAGCATGTGACACCCGAGACGCGCTACGATGCCAATGTGCCCATCGGCAAGCCTCTTGCCGTGGCCTCGACCTACGTGCTGGATGCGGCCGGCAGGCGCGCCCCGCTTGGTGTCCCGGGTGAGCTCTACATCGGCGGCCAGCTCGTGGGCCGGGGCTATCGCGGCTCTGCCGCGCTCACGGCCGAGAGATTTGTCAAAGATCCGTTCTCGGCCCGTGAAGGCGCTAGGATGTACCGCACGGGAGATCTCGTGCGATGGCGCGAAGATGGTTCGCTGGAGTTTCTCGGCCGGGATGATGGTCAGGTAAAGATTCGCGGCTTCCGCATCGAGATCGGTGAAATCGAGGCTGCGCTCCGAGCTCATCCGAGCGTGCGGGATGCGGCGGTGCTCGCCCAAGCATGGCGGGGCGAGTTAAGGTTGGTGGCCTACGTCGCGACGGATCCTGCCAGGGTGCAACAGGTGCGCGAGCACCTGGCCGCAAGCCTGCCCGACTACATGCAGCCATCGATCTACGTCACGGTGGAACGCTTGCCGATGACGCCAAATGGCAAGCTCGACCGTGCCGCGCTGCCCGTTCCGGATTTGACTGCGGTGGATCAGGGCGTGCTTTCCGCATTGGAGACGCCGGGCGAGCGTGCGCTTGCGGCCGGCTGGCAGGCCTGCACCGGTGCGGAACGAATCGGACGCGAAAGCGATTTCTTCGCGCTCGGCGGCGACTCGATCAAGGCCCTGCGTCTCGTGGCTTTCCTGCGTGCGCGCGGGTGGCTGCTCGCACTCAAGACGATCTTTGCTTATCCGAGGCTGGAGGCTCAGGCGGCGCAACTCGTCGCCACCGATGCCCGACCCGCTGCGCGAGAGGTCGCCGGTGATGTGCCGTTGCTGCCGATCCAGAAATGGTTTTTCGAGGCTCATCGCGATAGTCCGCTGCATCACTTCAACCAGGCTCTCAATTATCGTGCGCGCGAGCGGGTGGATGCGGACCGTCTGCAGCGCGCCGTCGCGGTCCTCTGGCGGCAGCATGCGCTGCTGCGCGCCGCCTTTGTGTGCGATGAGTCGGGTGCTTGGCGGCAGACTGTGCGCCCCGCGTCGAGCCCGGCGCCGGATGTCGAGATGCTCGATACACGTGGGCTCGACTCCGCCGCCGCCCGGCAGCGCGAGGAGGAGTGGGCTCGCGGCCTCCAGGCAGGTTTCGATCTGGCCGCGCGGCCGCTCGTGCGCTACGGCTGGGTGCGGGGTGCAGAGGCGGACAAAGTGCTCTGTCTCACGCATCACCTTGTGTCGGACTGGGTGTCGCATCGCATCCTGCTGGAAGATCTTAATCTCGCTTACGAGGGTGCGGAGCTGCCGCCGCCTGTCACCGAAGTCGATGAGTGGGTGCGCGCGGGACAACGCTGGGCAGCCGATGCCTCGCTACGCCAGCCTGCACTCGCAGGCTGGCGTGCGGTCGCGGAAGGCTGCGCGCCTTGGGGCATGAAGGAGCCGGCCGGGCTCTATGGCGAAGTCGTCGTCGCTTCGCGCTCGCTCGATCGTGCGGCCACCGCTCGGCTCCAATCAGTCGTGGCGGCTCTGCCGGGCACGACTGTGCGCGATGCCTTGCTGGCGGCGATGGTCCGGGCGGAGCGTGAGCTATATGGGCGTGGAGCCCTGGCCGTGGCCCTCGAAGGGCACGGACGCGATAGCCTCGCCGACAATCGTTTGGACGTGAGCCGCACGGTCGGCTGGTTCACGAGTTTGTATCCGTGCAAACTGTCCTCCGACACTGTGCGTGGTGTGCGCGAGAGCCTGGATGCGCTGCCCGAGGGTGGTCGTGGATACGACTTTTTGCGCACTTACGGCCCGGCGGCAGAGGTCGCGGCTGATACCCGTATGGGCTTCAACTATCTCGGGGAGTTTGCTGCGGTCGGCGCTGCGGCGATTTTCGAGATGGATGGCACTCAGCCTCCGGGTGCGATCCATCCTCATTTCGAGCGTGATCACCCCCGCGAGGTGGTAGCGTGGATCTTCGGCGGTGAGCTTACGCTGCTGGTGGCTGATCGAGCCGGTACGCGGGACGCTGAGTTGGCCGAGGCCTGGCTTGCTCAGATCGTCGCCGCGTTGGATCGCCTTTGACTACGGAGATCGCCAGCCGGCGGAATCATGGATTTCTCGAGCGCTGCCTCACGGCCGAGCCGAGCTGGCATCGGCTCCCGGTTGCCCGGAGGTTGCCCTTTGGGCTGCGTATGCTTGACCGACCCCGGCTGCGGATGAAGCTCGCTGTCCTATAGCTACCTGCGTCATCGATTCTTCTCCCGGCTGCCTCCATAGTTGGAAGCGACCGGGCGAAGCCTGTCCAGCCGACGGCAGTTGTGAGGAATTTCAGCATGAGTGAAGCGCGCAAAAAGGCGTTCGTTACCGGTGTCACCGGTCAGGATGGTTCCTATCTCGCGGAGCTGCTGCTTTCGCGTGGTTACGCCGTGCACGGGCTCGTGCGACGCGCGAGCATGTTTAATCGTTCGCGCATCGAGCATCTCCGCAGCGATCCGGCGAATGCCCAGTCGTTTGTGCTGCATTATGGCGACTTGCAGGATACGACCTCGCTGCGCCGCCTGCTCGAGCAGGTCCGGCCCGACGAGATCTATCACCTCGCGGGGCAGAGCCACGTCGGCCTCAGTTTCGAGATCCCGGAGGTGACCTGTCAGGAGGTCGCCAATGCCACGCTCTCGTTGCTGGAGATCGTCCGCGACCAGCGATATGCCGTAAGGATGTTCCACGCTTCCAGCTCCGAGATTTTCGGGTCGCCAGGCGAGTCGCCGCAGCATGAGGACTCTGCGCTGCGGCCGCGCAATCCCTACGGCTGCGCCAAAGTCTTCGCCACCAATCTCTGCCGGGTGTACCGTGATGCCTACGGCCTCTTCGTCTGCAACGGCATATCGTACAACCATGAATCGCCCCGCCGTGGGGAGAACTTCGTGACACGTAAAATCTCGCGCGCCGCCGCGCGGATCAAGCGTGGTCTGCAAACCGAGTTGAAACTCGGCAGCTTGGAATCGCGCCGCGACTGGGGCTACGCTCCGGAGTACGTCGAGGCGATGTGGCGGATGTTGCAGCATGACAAGCCCGACGACTATGTGTTGGCGACCGGAGAGGCGCACACGATCGGAGAGTTTCTGGATGCTGCGTTCGAGCACGCCGGGCTGGACTGGCGCCGGCACGTCACCTTCGACGAGCGTTTTACGCGGCCGGTGGAAAACGAGGCGCTCGTGGGCGACAGCTCGCGTGCCCGCCGCCAGCTCGGTTGGGAGCCGCGTACGCGCCTCCGCGCGCTCGCGGCCCTGATGGTCGATGCCGATCTCGCGCAGCTCGCGGCGGGCCGCCGCGAAGAAGTATGAGCGCGGCTGGAGAACGGGTGATCCGCGCCCGGGGTGCATGGCTCCGCGTCGATCTCGCGCGACTCTTCCACTATCGCGACTTGCTGTGGATCTTGGTGCGGCGCGATTTTGTCGCCCGATACCAGCAGACGATTCTCGGGCCCGCTTGGTTCGTGCTCCAGCCGCTGCTGATGACTGCCGTGTTCTGGGCCGTGTTTGCGCGAGGCCTGAGGACAGGCACCGATGGCGTGCCGCCATTTCTCTTCTACCTGTGCGGCATGCTGGTGTGGGGCTATTTTTCCGCCGTGCTCAATGGCACGAGCAATACCTTCGGGGCCAATGCGGCGATGTTTGGCAAGGTGTACTTCCCCCGCGTGATCGTGCCTGCCGCGGCGGCGATCTCCAATCTCATCGCCCTTGCCGTGCAGGTGGCGACGTTCCTGATCGTGTACATCGGGCATCTGGTGCTGGCGCCCGCTGCGCGGGCTGCGATCCAGCCCGATTGGGTGGCGCTCTCGCTGCTGCCGCTGCTGCTGGCCCAGACTGCGCTGTTTGCGCTCGGCGCGGGCCTGCTCCTTTCGGCTCTCTCCGCCAAGTATCGCGATCTCCAGCACGCGATCCCCTTGGTGGTGCAACTCTGGCTTTTTGCGACGCCCATCATCTATCCGCTCTCCCAACTCGGCCCCAAGGCCCAGTGGTTCGCGGCGCTCAATCCGCTGACGACCATCGTCGAGACATTCCGGCTCGGCTTCTTTGGGGTGGGCACCGTCGCGCCGGGGCCGGTGGGTTTTTCCGTGGGAGTGACGCTTGTGGTGCTTCTCGCGGGCTTCGCCGCGTTTCAGCAGGTGGAACGCACGGTGGTCGACACAGTGTAGTCACATGGCGCGACCGATCATTGAAATAAAGGAGATCTCCAAGCGCTATCGCCTCGGGCAGATAGGGCTCACCAGCCTGCGCGCCGAGCTCGAGCGTCGTTTGCGGCGTGGAGGGCGGGTGGAGTCGCCCGAGGATTTCTGGGCGCTGCGCGACGTTTCGTTCGACGTGCAGCCGGGCGAGGTGGTCGGCATCGTGGGCCGCAACGGAGCTGGCAAGAGCACGCTGCTGAAGATCCTCTCGGAGATCACCGAGCCCACGTCGGGCGAGATCGTCCTCCGGGGTCGCACCGCGAGCCTTCTCGAAGTGGGCACGGGGTTTCACCCCGAGCTGAGCGGCCGCGATAATATCTTTCTCAATGGCGCGATCCTCGGCATGCGGCGCGCGGAGATCGCGCGCAAGTTCGACGAGATCGTCGCTTTCGCCGAGGTCGATGCGTTCATCGATACGCCGGTGAAGCGCTACTCCAGCGGCATGTACGTGCGGCTGGCCTTTGCCGTCGCTGCGCATCTCGAGCCGGAGATCCTCGTGATCGACGAGGTGCTTGCGGTCGGCGATCATGCCTTTCAGCAGAAATGCCTCGGCAAGATGAACGATGTGGCTCGGCGCGAAGGCCGCACGGTGCTTTTCGTGAGCCATAACATGGCGGCGGTGAGCCGGCTTTGTTCGCGCGCGGTGCAGCTCGAGGGTGGGCGCCTTTCTGCTGTCGGCCCTGCCCCTGAGATCGTGGAGCGCTACCTCGCCCGCGCGGCTGATGTGCGGAGCGAGTGGCGGCGTCCGGCGGATCGCGCGGCGCGGGGCAAAGTCTCCTTTCTTGCCGGTCGGGTGCTCGATGCGCGCGAGCAGCCGGTGGCGGTGCTCTCTCAAGAGAGCCCCATCACCATCGAGCTGGAGTGCGCCGAGCACGCGGTGGCCGCGCCCTGGGTGCTGCGTATCTCCGTGTACGACCGGCAGGGGCACGAACTTTTCAGCACCCACGATACCGAGACGCCTCATCCTCGGCAGCCGCGTCCGGGCGCGACGTTGCGTGCGCGTTGCACGCTCCCCGGCGCTCTGCTGCGCCCCGGCCTCTATCAGGTGGGCGTGTCGGCATGTGAACTCGCGGGCGATGCGCCCGTGGCGCTCTACGAAGAGATCGAGCCGCTGCTGGGCTTCGAGGTTTCCCCGCAGGGCTATCTTGGCCAGGCGGGCCGCGGATTGCTGGGCCCTCGGGTACAGTGGCGTTTCGAGCATCGGGCATGAGCGCGGATCTCTCTCGCTGGGCCGTCGTCGCCTACAACGACGATACCGGGCTGGGCCGCATGGCGCAGGATGCCCGCGCGGTGCTGGGCATGCGGCAGCTCGTGGTCCCCTCCGTACGGCTGGCGACCAAGCCGCTCGAGCCCGGGCGCGATGAGTTGCTGCGCAAGGAAGCGACCGACGAGGAGATTGCGGCGCTGTTGAGCCCGTTGGAAGGATTGCTGTTGCTCGAGCGGCCCGACTGGCATCCGCGTTTGCTGCCCGTGGCGAAAAAACTGGGCCTGGCTACCGCCTGCGTCCCCATGTGGGAATGGATCCGCGCGCAAGTCGCCGAGTGGGCGCAGGTCGATGCCATCCTTTGCCCCTCCGAGTTTTGCCTGAAGATCGTGCGGAGTTGCGGCTGGCATCATGCGCGAGTGGTCGATTGGTCGCTCGATCTTGCGCGCTTTCCCAAACGTGAGATTGGCGGCGTCGGCCGCACGTTTTTTCACAACGCGGGCCTTGTCGATGAAGACGACCGCAAGGGCACGCGTGACACCATCCGCGCCTTTCTCCGGCTGAAGCGCAGCGATGTGCGGCTCATCGTGAGGATGCAAAAGGCCGCCGATCTGCCCGAGCTCGATGATCGCATCGAGGTGCGCATCGGTAATCTTGGCGAGCCTGCGGAGCTTTACGCGGAGGGCGATGTGGCCGTGCAGCCCTCGAAGATGGAGGGGCTAGGCTTCATGGTGCTCGAGCCGGTGTGCGCGGGCGTGCCCACGATCACGATCGATTATCCGCCGATGAGCGATTGTGTCACACAGCCGGAGCTGCGGGCGAAGATCCGCTGGTTCAAGCGCTCCGCGTTTCCCGCGCGCGCGGCGGGGGTGCAGCACGCCCATCTGCGGCTCCCGCGCGAGAGCGACCTTGCTCGGCGGCTGGATTGGTGCGCCACGCACGATTTGGCGGCCGTCTCTCGCGCCAACCGTGCGTTTGCCGAGGCCCGCTACGAGGGCGGGCGCTTGCGCGCGGTGTGGAGCCAGGCCTTGGGCTCGCTAGCTTGAACGTCCTTTGTTTCCTGGATGATCAGCGCCTACGTGCCCTGTTTCAATAATGCGGCCACGCTCCGTCGTGCCGTCGATAGCCTGTTTGCGCAGACAGTGCCCCCGGATGAAGTCCTGGTGATCGACGATGGATCGACGGATGATTCATGCGCGCAGCTCGCGGGCCTGCCGGTGCGCATCGTGCGGCATGAAAGCAATCTCGGCCGCGGCGCTGCCCGCGCGCGGGCGATGCAGGAAGCGCGTGGCGACTTGGTGCTCAGCGTCGATGCCAAGGGCGTGCTGCCGCCCGCTCACCTTGCCTCTGCCTTGGAGTGGTTTCGGGACGAGCAGGTGGCGGCGGTCTTCGCCCGGGTGGAGCAGGAGACGCAGTCCGGCGTCGCGGGGCGCTGGCGAGAATGGCACCTTTTCCGGGCAGGCCGGGATATGGCGCTGCGCCGCAGGGCCGTGTTGAGCACGGCCGGCTCGATCGTGCGGGCCCGGAGCGCCCGCGCCGTAGGTGGCTACGCTCCTGCCCTTCGCCAGGCTGAAGATCGCGATCTTGGCGAGCGCTTGCTCGCCGCTGGCTACGATGTGATCTACGATCCCCGCCTCGTGATGATCGCGATCGGTCACGACACCGTGTCCAGCGCGCTCGAGCGCTACTGGCGCTGGAATGTCGCCGATAAGCCCGCCTCGCTCGCCGACTACCTTCGTTCGGTGGCCTATTCGCTGAAAGTCATGGCCCGCGCGGATCTATCCCGCGGGGATCTCGGCTCCGCGCTCGTGAGTCTAGCGTGCCCGCACTACTGTCTCATGCGCAGCGCGCTCGCCTCCCGCAGAAAATCCCGCACAGCATGAGACTCGACTGCATCGTCACTCTCGCCAATCGCGCCGTGCGGCTCCGCTTCCTCGCGATGGAGCGCTCCTTGCGCGCAGTGGGGTGTGATTTGCCCGTGAAGGTCATCCCCTACGACGATGCGCGTTTCGAGCTGCCCGCGCGCGCCGAGTGGTGGGAGCTGCCCGAGCTCTCAGGCTGGCTCGCGCGCGAGCACGCGCATCCCCTGATGCGTAAGTACCATTGCCTCACGCTCTCCAACTATCAGTTCGTCGATGCGGACGTGTGTTTTCTGCGCGACCCGGTCAAGGTGCTCGCCCCTTTGGCGGGATTCGTGACTTCCTGCGGTCACTGGCACAATCCCGCGGAGGCCACCACTGCTCAGTCGCGCGCGTGGCTGGCCGCACGGTCCACCACCTGGCAGAAGGCGGTGTTTAATACCGGCCAGTTTGCCTGCGATCGGGCGCTTTACGACGTGGCCTCGCTCCGTGCGCGCGCTGGCTCGCCCGATTTCGTCGCGACGTGCCTCCGGCTGCCCTACCATGAGCAGCCGGGCTTGAACTTGTTGGTAAATGCGACCGACGTGCCTGTCGGCAACCTCACGCTGCCGCCATGGAACCAGCAATCCACTTGGGCGGGTGATTATCCCGGAGATTACGCAGCGTACTGGCCGACGGAGGCGCAGACCCCGTACCTCATCCACTGGGCGGGTGTGCCCATGCACCTTGCGCGGCCGATCAACGCGATTTTCCTCGATCATCTCACCGCCGCTGAAAAAGCGGAATGGGCGCTCCAGGTCGCCGCGGAGCGCCAGCGCCGCGCGGCGGCGCAATCTCCTCTCCGGGCGCGGCTGCGCCGGGCCGTGCGACGGCTTTTGGACGAATGATGCCCGCCCTGCCCACGTTGAGCGTCGTGGTGCCTACTTTCCATCGCAATGCCGACCTGGCGCGTTGCCTTGAGCGTCTCGCTCCGCGCGCGCAGGCTCTCGCGGCGGATGCTTACGAAGTGATCGTGAGCGACGATGGCGTCGCCAGCACTGCGGAGACCATGCTGCGCGACCGCTTTCCTTGGGCCCGCTGGGTCCGCGGACCTCGTCGCGGTCCGGCGGCCAATCGCAACTGCGGAGCCAGTTTCGCGCGCGGGGCTTGGCTGGTCTTCACCGACGATGATTGCCTGCCTGAGCCGGGTTGGCTGCGCGCGTTTGCCGAGGCTGCCCCTGGTCGGAGCCTGCTTGAGGGCCGCACCATCACCGATCGGCCGGGGTACGGGCCTTTCGAGACTGCGCCGATCAATGAGCGCGGCGGCCTGCTGTGGTCGTGCAACTTGGCGGTGCGCGCTCAGGTTTTTCGCGACCTCGGCGGCTTCGATGAGCAGTTTCCTTCCCCGCACTTGGAAGACGTCGACTTTCGCGAGCGCGCCCGGCAGGCGGGTGTGCCGATGGAGTTCATCCCCGCGGCCACCATCGTGCATCCGCCTCGGCCTCTCGCTCCAGTGTGGCGGCAGTTGCGGCTCGATCGCTCCTATTTCTACTATGCGCGTAAGCACCGCATCTCGCTTGCCGAGGCTGGCCTGAGCATGCACGCGTTTTTGCGCGGCCGCTATGGCATGCTTCGTCGCAGCCGGTCGGCCTGGGAGGCGGTGCGCTACGCCCTGCGTGCGCTCGTGGACGGGGTGCTGCTCGCATTCGCGTGCGCGTGGTGGAGGCTCACCGGGCGATGACACGCTGGCGCATCCTCACCGTCGCCAACTGCCCTCTGGACCCGCACCTCGGCTCTGGGTATGTGATTCATGGATACGCCGATCGGCTGCGCGCCCGTGGTCACGAGGTGAGGGCGCTGGCGCCGGCCGACTACGAGTGGTTTCCGGCACTGCGCGGCGCAAAGCGCCTTCGCAGCCTCTGTGGGTACTCCGCGGCGGTGCTGCGTGAGGTGAGGCAGCGGGATTACGACATCGTCGAGCTGTGGGGCGCTCCCGCGTGGTGGGTGATGGGGCGTCTGGCCTCGCGCGCCCGGCGGCCGCTGCTCGTCGCGCGGTCCAATGGCCTTGAGCCCCACTGCCAGGAGATCTTGCTCGCGCATGGGATTGAGCGCCGGCCTGCTCCTGCCAGCCTCCGCGGCCTCTTTGAGCGCTCCCAGCGCACCGATGATGCCTTTCGCAGGGCGGATGGCATCACGCTCGTGAGCGATTTCGACCGGCGCTTTGCCGAGCGGATGAAGTACCAGCCTGCCGAGCGTGTGCTCACGGTGGAGAATCCGCTGCTGGAGAGCTGGCTTGGGCAATCCTTTGCCCAGGCGCGGCCGCTCACCCTCGGCTTTTGTGGCTCGTGGCTGCCCAACAAGGGCGTGGAGCTGCTGCTGGAGGCGTTGCCGAGCGTGCTGCGCGAGCACCCGCAGTGGCGCGCGCGCTTGGTCGGTGTGGAGCATCGCGGGGACTTGCCGCCGTTGCCCGAGGATGTGGCGCCGCGCGTTGCCTTCGTCCCGTCCGTGCCGCGCGAGCGCTTGCGGGAGGAATTTAGGCAGATGGCGATTCTTGCGATGCCCTCCGCCTACGAGAGCTTTGGGCTGGTGGCGGCGGAGGCGATGGCGTGCGGGTGCGCGCTCGCGGCGAGCCCCACCGGCTTTGCGGCCGACCTCATTTCTGGGAAGGAGGCTTGGCTGATCGAGCGCCGCACGGCCGCCGCTTGGGCGGAAGGCCTGGCTCGGCTCATGGCCGATGAGCTCCGTCGTTGCGAGATTGCGCGCGCCGGCTGCGCACGCGTGCAGGAGCTGTGCTGGCCCGAGGCCGTGGATCGCTTGGAGGCGTTCTATGCGCGCTTGCTGGCCGCGCGAAGGCGGGCGCCATGAGGATACTCCTCGCATCGCATTTTTTCCCGCCGAGTATTGGCGGCATCGAGCGGGTGAGTCTCATGCTGGCGCGCGAGTTTGTGCGGCAGGGGCATGAGGTGCGCGTCGTTACCCAGACTGCCGAGGCCGCCAGCGAGGCGCTCCCCTTTCCGGTCGTGCGCCGGCCCGGAGCCGTCGAGCTCCTGCGGCAGGTGCGATGGTGCCACGTGTGTTTCCACAACAACGTCGCGTTGCGGATGGCTTGGCCGCTGTTGCTCGCGCCCCGGCCATGGGTGGTGGCGCATCACATGTGGATCACTCGCGCCGATGCCACCCTGGGCTGGCAGGATCGTTGCAAGCGCTGGCTGCTACGGCGGGCGGCCGTCAACCTGGCTGTCAGCGAGGCCCTCGCGCGTGATCTCCGCTGGCCGATGTCCACGGTTCCCAATCCCTTCGATGCGGAGGTCTTTCATGAGGGCGTACCGGGCGCGCCCCGCCGCGATGTCATTTTTGTTGGCCGGCTTGTGAGCGACAAGGGCGCCGATCTCCTGCTGGCGGCGCTTGCCCGTCCGGAGCTGGCGGAGGTGCGTGCGACGATCGTGGGGAGTGGTCCCGAAGAGTCAGCGTTGCGCGCGCAGGCGCAGGCGAGCGGCTTGGCGGATCGGGTGGTCTTTGCTGGCTCCCAGCCTCCGGCCGAGGTCGCGGCGCTGTTGCGCGTGCACCGCGTGCTTGCGCTGCCCTCCCGCCGGGCGGAGCCGTTTGGCATCGCGGCCCTGGAGGGGCTGGCGTGCGGTTGCTTGGTGGTGGGGTCGAGTGGCGGTGGCCTGCCGGAGGCGATCGGGCCGGGCGGTGTGGTCTTCCCCAATGGCGATGTCCCTGCGCTCGCGGCTGCCTTGCTCCGCGGGCTGGCGCTCGATGCTGCGCAGCCGGACTTCCGCCGCCTCGTCCAAGCGCATCTGCAAAGGCATCATCCCGAGTCGGTGGCCAAGGCGTATCTCGCCGTGATCGAGAGCGCGTGGCGACAGGGGAAGGAGCATTGCTCATGAGCGCTGCGGGCGCGGTGCCGATGCTTCCTGCCGGTCGCGGCGCGGCTTCTCATCTTGTCGCGATCGATGTCTTGCGCGGCATCGCCGCGCTCGGGGTGGCTATTTTTCATGCGCGCGTGGCCTGGTGGGTCGGTTGGCGCGACATCCAGGCCAATCCCGACACCTATTCTTCGTTCGATCGGGCGGTCGCCTGGCTGTCCGCTCCTACGCCGTTTCTCGGTTCGTTGGTCATGCTCTTCTTTGTCGTCAGCGGGTTCTGTGTGCATCGCCCGCTTGGCGAGGGTCCGCTCGCCGCGCGGGATTATTTTTTCCGGCGGCTGCTCCGCATCTATCCGCCGTACCTCGTCGCGGCGGTCCTGAGTCTGGGCGTGAGTGCGTGGCTGGGCGAGGCGCTTACTCCGGGCGGGTGCGCCACCGTGCTGTTTATGGCGCAGAACTATGCTGGCGGCTGGTCCTCGCCGGTCGCGGCCGGCCAGCCGGTGGGTAATCCCGCGCTGTGGTCTATCCCCGTCGAAGTGGAGTTGTATCTGGCCTATCCGGTGTTGCGTTGGCTCGTCTCGCGCTGGGGCTGGAGCGTGGCCATGGCTGCCGTTGGCGGGGTGTCTGGGCTGGCACTCGCGGCGTATCACGGCGGAGGTTGGGTGCTGGAGGGAAATTTCGCGCTTTATTGGATTCTCTGGTGCGGGGGTGCCTGGCTCCGCGAGCGCTGGACCTTGGGGACCTTGCGTGTGCCGCCGCTGGGCTGGTCGATCGGCGCGGGGCTTGCACTGGCGGCATCCGTGGCTCTTACGCTTCGTGGCGTGGGCGGCGTGACTCAGCTGTGCTGGGGCCTCGTTTATTTCTGGCTAGTTTGGCGGGTTCTCCTGGCTCCGGGGACGCACTTTTCCGGTGAGGCGTGGCTTCGGATCTTGGGCGGCTGGTCTTACTCGCTGTACCTCGTGCATTTTCCGCTGTTGCTCGCCACGGGCGCGGTATGGCTGGCCGCGATGGGCGGCAAGCCCGCCAATTTCCTCGTCCCGCTGGCGAGTTGCGTGGTGATCCTGCCGGCGGTGTGGCTTTTTTATCGTGCAGTGGAGCGGCCTAGCCATCGGCTCGCTCGCCGGTGGGGTGGAAGGAGGGCGGCGTGAGGATTGTCTTTATCGCGGGCTGCCTCGCTCCGGGGCGTGACGGTGTGGGCGACTACACGCGGATGCTTGCCCGGGAATGTCGGCGTCGCGGGCATACCGTGGCGCTCGTGGCGTTGGCCGAGCCGCACCCGGTGGCCACTTCTCTCGTGGAGGATGCCGGTATGCAGGTGCTGCGTCTCACGCTCGATCAGGCGGGCGATGGCCGCGCTGTGCGCGAATGGGTGCAGGCTTTTGCTCCGGATGTCGCCAGCCTCCATGCCGTGCCGTATAGTTTTCATCCGCGCGGGTTCTTTGGCGCTCGGGTGCCTCTTCTTTCCGCGGCCCTGGCCCCGGCTGCCCGGCGGCACATTTTCTTTCACGAGCTGTGGATTGGTATGGCGCGCGGCGCTGCCTGGAAGGAGCGCGCCAGCGGCTGGTGGCAACGGCGCGCCGTCGAGGCCCTCCTTCGGTCGGTCGCTCCGGACGTGGTGCATACGAGCAATGCCTACTATCAGGCCGCGCTTGCCTCGATCGGGCGTGAGGCGCGGGTGCTGCCCGTATTTGGCAGCGTGCCTTTGCCCGAGGGGCCGGTCGCATCGGTTCAGTGGGCGGAAATGCCGGCGGGGGCGCTGGTCTGCGGGATGTTCGGCTCGCTGCATCCCAATTGGGCCTCGGAGCCTTTTGTCACGGACTTCGCGGCTCTCGCTAACCGTGAGGGCCGCTCAGCGGTCATCGCTGCGGCGGGCGGCTTGCGGCATGGGCTTGAGTTCTTCCAGCGGCTGAAGGCGCAGTGGGCAGGCCGCGTTTCGTTTGTCGCGCTCGGCGAGCAACCCGTCGAGCGGCTGGCTGAGGTCTTCGCTCGCTTTGATTTCGCCGTCAGCGCCTCGCCTTGGACGCTGATCGGCAAGAGCGCTTCGGCTGCCGGTTTGCGCGAGCACGGCCTCGGCGTGGTGATCACCAATCCCGGTGAGCTCCCTCGCTTTGCCTGGGATGCCGCGGCGGGCGAGCCGGGCGATTCCGGCCTGCTCCCTTATTTCCGCGAGCGTTCGTTGCTCACGCGCGTGCCGGCCCGCACCGTGCCGCGGCCGGGCGTGGCTGCCGCGGCCGATGTTTTTCTGCGCGATTTGCTGGGATCTGGAGGAGGGCGTGTCGCATGAGCCCGCGCGGTGTCGTGCTGGCGCATCCTTCCGGCCATCGGTTTTTCCGCGAGCTGGCCGCGGCGTTGCAGCGGGCCGGCCTGCTCGCCGAGGTGTGCACCGCGATCGATTGGCGTGGCGGCGGTCTCGCGGACTTGCTGCTCCCGCCGCGGGTCCGCGCTGAGCTCGAGCGGCGGAGTTTTTCCCGCGAGTGGGGTGTGCCGGTCGCGACTCATCCGTGGCGTGAGGCAGGGCGGCTCGCTGCCTCCCGGCTCGGGTGGCGCGGCCTTTTGCGGCACGAGACAGGCATGTTCTCGGTGGATGCCGTCTATCGCGATTTCGATGCCTGGGTGGCGAGGCGGCTGGCTCGTGTGGCAGGTGCGGGCATCGCCTACGCCTATGAAGATGCAGCCGAGGCCACGTTCGCAGCGGCCGGCCGGCTTGGTTGGCGGCGAGTCTACGACCTGCCGATCGCCTATTGGGAGACAAGTCGCCGTCTGCTCCAGGAGGAGGCCGTGCGCTGGCCCGCCTGGGAGCCTACCTTGGTGGGTACGCGCGATTCGGCCGAAAAGCAGGCGCGCAAGACCCGCGAGCTTGCGCAAGCGGATGTGGTGGTTTGCCCGAGTCGTTTCGTGGCGGATTCGATTGTCTCCGCGCCTGGCCGGAAGGTGATCGTGGCGCCTTTCGGGTCGCCGCCGCCTGCTTCCCCGCGTGTGCCCGGCGATCCTCGGCAGCCTTTGCGCGTGCTTTTCGCGGGCTCCCTCTCTCAGCGCAAGGGGCTCGCCGATCTCTTTGCGGCGTTCCGTTTGCTCGCCCGGCGCGATATCGAGCTCGTGGTTTTCGGTTCTCCGGTGGCCGAGATAAGTTTCTATCGCCAGGAGGGGCCTCGCTTTACCTACGAGGCTCCGCGGCCTCATGCTCAAGTGTTGGAGTTGATGCGCAGGTGCGATGTGCTTTGCCTGCCTTCCATCGTCGAGGGCCGCGCTCTGGTCGTGCAGGAGGCCATGAGCATGGGGCTGCCCGTGGTTATCACCGCCAATACCGGCGCAGATGACGTGGTGAAGGAGGGCGAGAGCGGCTTCGTGGTGCCGATTCGTTCTCCGGCGGTCATTGCGGAGAAGCTGGCCTGGTTCGCCGATAACCGCGAGGCGGTTGCCGTCGCCGGTGATGCCGCCCGCCGGGCTTCATCCCGGTTTACCTGGGCTGATTATGGCGCTAGGATTCTCTCGGCTTTCGCTTCATGATGTGAGCAGCTTGTGCGACTTATGAGCAACGGCAGCCCCGCACCCTACCGCGCCTTGAAGGCCTGCCTCTGGCTGTACTTCTGGCTGCTGCTGCTGGAGGGCGCTTTGCGCAAATGGATCCTCCCCGGTTACAGCGATATCCTCTTTGTGGTTCGCGACCCTGTCGTGATCTTGATCTATTTTCTGGCGTGGCGCGATGGGGTCTTCCCGCAACGGCCTGCGCTTGTCGCGCTCTGGGTCATCGTGGTCGCCTCCGCCGGTTTTTCGCTGGCCGGCGAATCCTCGCCACTCGTCACGCTCTTCGGGCTTCGCACAAACTACCTGCACATCCCCCTGGTATTTGTCATGGAGTCCGTGCTGCGTCGAGAAGATGTGATCGCGTTTGGCAAGGCCGTCCTGTGCTCGGCGATACCGATTGTGCTGCTGATGGTGGCTCAATTCAACGCGTCGAAATACTCTTGGATAAATGTCGGCGTCGGCGATGGGGCGCAGATCCTGGGAGCCTTTGAGCGTATCCGGCCCCCTGGCCCCTTCAGCTTTATCGCCGGAGTGGTGAGCTTCTTCGCCTTGGTGGGGGCGTTTGTGCTGGCAGGCTGGGTTCGCGCTGGCGACTACGCGCGGGGGCTGCTGGTTGCCGCCACAATCGCTACCATCGTCGCGGTGCCTGTCTCCATCAGCCGCTCGCTCCTTCTGTCGCTCTTGATCGTGGCCGCTTTCTCGCTGGTGCTGGCTTTGTTCGACTTGCGCCGCCTGCCCAAGTACGTCGCGCCTTTGCTTGCGGGCGTGGTGCTGATGATCGTGTTTTCCGAGACGACCTACGTGCAGGCGCTATCCCGGCGGTGGAACGACGCGATCATTTCCGGCGAAGGCGATTTTTACTCTAATGTGGTGGAGCGTATGCTCGGTGACTTTACGCAGCCGATCCATGCCGCCGTGACGGCCCCTTTCTTTGGCCACGGTATCGGCATGGGCACCGTCGCGGGTGCGCGCCTCACGACCGGTTCCGCGGCGTTCTTGCTCGCGGAGTCGGAGCTTGCCCGCTTGATTCAGGAGCTGGGCCCCCTGCTGGGCGCTGCTTTCATCTGCTGGCGCTGGTGGCTGGCCGCGCTGCTCCTCGTCCGCGGCTGGCGGGCGTTTCGCTGGCGGGGCGATCCGGTGGGGTGGTTGCTTGCCGGTGCTACTGCCGGCTCCGTGATGATGGGGCAATGGGGGCCTGCCACCCAGTTGGGTTTCTCCGTCTTCGTCGCGGGCCTCTCTCTCGCCGCGAGCAAGGAGCCGGATTTGGAGCCCGAGGAGGAGGAGGTTTTGGAGGAGACGCAGGCCGAAGCCGCCGTGTCGGAATGAGGATCGCCCTCGTCTGCAATTATGCTCCCGATGGGCAGCAGAGCATGCTGCGCTTCGGCGATATGCTGCGCACGCATTGGCTGGAGCGCGGCGCGGATGTCACCATGCTCGCTCCGCAGCCTGGCCTGCTCGCGCGCAGTCGGCGCTGGGACGGTGGGGCTGCGAAGTGGGTCGCGTACATCGATAAGTATCTCCTCTTCCCGCGACAGCTCGCCCAGGCGCTTCGGCTTTGGGAGCGTGCGGGAGAGCGGGGCGTCGTGCACATCGTGGATCACTCCAACGCGGTCTACGTCCCCAAGCGGCGCGTGTCCTCCCCCTGGGTTGTGACGTGCCATGATCTTCTCGCCGTGCGCGCTGCGCTAGGCGAAGACCTCGGGCACGCGCCCTCCGCGCTTGGCCGCCGTCTCCAGGCTGCGATTGTGGCGGGCTTGGGTCGCGCGGATGCTGTCGTCTGTATCTCCACCTCCACCCTGCGGGACGTGCAGCAACTCATCGTCCCCGCCAGCTCGCAGATCAGGCGGATGGCGCTCCTCGGCCTCAATTATCGCTACCGCCGCGTGGCGCCCGCCGAGGCGCGCGCGCGTCTCGCTTTCTTGGGCGTATGCGATTGGGAAAAGCCCTTCCTGCTTCACGTGGGGTCCAATCTGCGGCGTAAAAACAAAATCGGCGTATTCCGCGCGTTTGCCCGTATCGCGCAGCGCTGGCCGGGCAACCTCGTGTTCTGCGGCGCAGCTTTGCCGGAGGAGGTGCGTGCCGCGGCTGCGGCCGCCGGTCTCGCCTCGCGCGTCTTTGCTGTCCCTTCATTGGACAATGCCCAGCTTGAGGCGGCCTACAGCCTCGCTCATGCGCTGGTGTTTCCTTCGCTGTGCGAGGGCTTCGGGTGGCCCGTGATCGAGGCCCAGGCCTGCGGCTGTCCCGTCATTTGTAGTGATCGCACCTCGCTGCCCGAGGTGGGTGGCGACGCCGCCCTCGTGCATCCCTTGGAGGACTTCGCCGGTATGGCGGAGTCCGCCTTGCGGCTCGTAGACCCGGCCTTCCGGGCTCAGGTGATTGCGTTGGGCTTTGCCAACCTGAAGCGCTTTGATGCGGCGGGCATGATTGACGCCTATGCCCAAGTCTATACCGAGGCACTCGCGACGTGTGCTCCGCGATGAGATTTCTCCTTCGGCTCGGCGTGGTGCTGCTGCCCTGGCCGCTGCGGCGCCATGCGCTGCGCTGGTTTTTTGGCTACCGCATCCATCCCTCGGCTCGCATCGGCTGGTCATGGATATTTCCTGGCGAGCTGGAGATGGCGGAAGGGGCCCGCATCGGCCACTTGAATGTCGCGATTCACCTCGCGCGGATCGAACTCGGCCCGCATGCGCTCATCGAGCGGAGCAACTGGATCACGGGCTTTCCCCTCGGTGATCGGCGTCACTTTGCCCACGTGCCTGGCCGCCAGCCGGTGCTGACCTTAGGCGAGCACAGCGGGGTGACTAAGCATCACCATATCGACTGCACCGATCGGGTGGAGATCGGGGCTTTCGCGACGATCGCCGGTTACCGCTCCCAGCTCCTCACTCACGGCATCGATGTGACGGAAAATCGCCAGGATGCCGCGCCCATCGTCATTGGCGCGTATACTCTTGTGGGTACAGCGGCGACGATTCTTCCCGGCGCGCGGCTCCCCGAACGCTCTGTGTTGGGGGCCAAGGCGCTGCTCAATAAGGCCTACACCGAGCCCGGCTGGCTATACGCTGGCGTGCCAGCGCGCCCCATCAAGGCGCTCCCTGCCGATGCGGCCTATTTTCGCCGCACGGAGGGTTTTGTCTCCTAGGTCGGGGGCTCCCGTCTATGTCGCCGCGCAGCCGCTTGCCAGTGGGTACGCGCTCTGCGGATTGAGCGTAAGGAGGTAGCTGGCGAGCGAGTGATAACAGACGATGCTATGCTTGATGGCGGGCACCGTCTTCGAGTCGATCTCATAGCCCGCGCCGAGCTGCGAGTACAGCGGCGGCACCTTGGGTACGATGTCCGGCTCGTTGAAAACCCGGTACGCCTGCGCGACGTTTTTGGCGAAACACGCGGCAAAGGCTGCGCCGCCGGTTTTGGGCGCGGCCAGCGTGTAGAGCCGAAGGGCGGTCGCCCCATCGTTCACCGCGGCGTCGAGCGCCAGGAGATTGGCCACTGCGCCGCCCAGGCTGTGGCCGGTGATCACGAGCTGCGCCCCGGGGGCCTGGCTCTTGATGAAGGCGTGGAGATCCACCGGCGTCACGCCGTCGGCGGCGACGCCGGTCAGTGAGGTGTATACGCTGTTGAATCCATCCTCCACCTCACCCGCCACGGGCACCGCGGAAAACGTCGTCGGCAGGAACTCCGCGTCGATCAGCCACTCGATGATCTTGTCGGTGCCGCGGATGGCGATGACGGTCTCGACCGGCGCTGTCGTCGACTGCGCCACAAAGCCGTAAAACTCGCGTTCGCTTTCGTCGGCGAAGTGGTCGACCGCCGTCAGGTAAAACGCGATCGTGTACCCGGCCGGCAACCTGTCTTCCGGCGAGACTGGCGGCGCGAAGCTTTTCGGCGCTCGGGCAAACATCGCATAGGCCGCTTGGACGAAGGCGCCGTAGCGGTAGGCATCGAGGGGAGAGTAGGCGAGCGGTGCTGTCATGAAGAGGGAGGGGTGGTGGGGGCGGCGGCAGGTGGATTGGTCGCGGCGGCGGGCGGCGCTGGCGTTTGCGTGCGCGCGGGTGGCACCCAGGGGAGCTTGGCCAGGCGCTGGCGCGCCTCCGCTTCCAGCGAGCCGATTTGCGCCCCGAAGTGCGACCGGAGGTCGGCCTCGACGGTGGCAAATGCCTGTTGCGCCACGGCATCCCCTTGCTCCGCGCGAATCTTGAGTTGCTGGATCGCGCCGAGCGCGCTGTTCGCGATGCTCGATAGCCGGCGATGGCGGATCGCCACGGCCCACACGATTGCCGCGCAGGAAAGCCCGACCACCAAAAAAACGACCCACGGCTCGATCGTCGCCACGAGGTACGCAGCCAGGAAGAAGCCTCCCGATGCAAGCGCCAGGTGCAGGCCGATGGGCGGATACACGCGGAAGGCCACGGCGGCGGCCAGGCCAGCGAGCGCGCCCGCCAGCACGAGATAAAACATGAGCTTCTTTTTCAGCGCAGCGTCGCTCGCGAGCCGGTCGTTTTCCTCGACGAGCTTTTGCGCCAGTGTGGTCTGCGCCTGGTTGCGCGCGTCCTCCGCCGTCTGGAGGCTGCTCTGGAGCTGATTTCGCGAGTTCTGGAGCTGCGCGAGTTGCTGCTGCGCCGCAGTGCCGTTCGCCTGCTCTTGGGCGAGCTGGGCCTGGATGTCGGCCGCCGCCTTGAGCTGCGCGTCGTGCATCCCCTGGAGTTGCGCGAGGCTGGCCTTGGTGCCGGCGAGCTGTAGCTTCAGCTGGGTCGCTGCGTCGCGCATGCCCTGGGCGTCACTCCCGCCGAGATTTGCGGCGGCTACCTGCAGCGCTTCCGCGACCGCTTCCACGTAGGCGTTCTTCTGCGGATTCTGTTGGTTGGCCTGCGTCGCGGCATACACCGCGTCGGCGGCCTGCTGTCGCTGCTGTTGGAGCGTCGCGATGGTTTTCTGGTAGTTGGCGTCGAGCGAGGTTTGTACCGTGTCGATCTTGGAGTTTGAGCCTTGGATGCCGCTCTCGAGTTGCTGGATGCGCTGGGTGAGGGCCGAGATGTCGTGCGTCTGCGGCGCCGGCGGCAGCGGCGTCTGGCAGCCGGCAAATAGGAGAAGCGTGGCCGCGAGGGCGGCTAGGGCGCACGGAGCGCTGGAGCGTAAGCGCATGGGAGGGAGGTTGATCAGGCGGGAGATGCGCGCCCATCCGGCCGACTACCGGGATTCCGGTAGTGGTGCGGCGGACGCGGCGTCGGGGCTTGGAGGGCGGGTAAAGATCGCGGGGGGCAGCTCGGGGTTGGGTTCGATGCGGTCGATGCGCGCCCACCAAACGGGCTTCCCTCCGGCATGGAGGGAGATCCCATGCGGCATCAGCACGCCGGCTACGGGGCGAAAATCCTCATAGCGTGTGACGCGCGACCCGCTGCCGCCCGGCCCGGCATCGAGGGGTTCGATGCGCGCCGCGATCAGATGCGTGCCGGGGTCGACCAATAGGAAAAATACGCGCGCCGAAGGCTCGCCGACCCGCACGCGCAGCAGTGTCCGGTCGGCGATCTTTGTTTCCCCGGCAAAACTGATTCGGTAGCCGAGTCGCGGCCCCGCTACGAGGGGATCTTCAAACACCGCATCGCCGGTGAAGGCCGCCGCCTCGGCCGGGGGCATCGGCTCGATCTCCGGTGGCTGCCCCGGCCGCGACCGGCTCTGCCACGGCGGCGAAGCGCCGTCGAAGGCCTGGATCTCCGTGCGATCCGCAAAGTGCAGCTCCATGCGCAGCCTCGCCGGCCGGGCCGCGAGGAGGGTGAAGCGTACTGCCGATGAGTCGTCGCCCATGCGTCCTTCGGCGCGGTAGGCGTGCAGCGCGTCGATCCGCTCCTGGCCGCCGATGGCGGCGATGTGGAGTCGTACGATGTCGGCCGCCCGGTCCGCCTCGGGCTCGGCCGCGGAGACGAGCGCCGTGGCGATCGCCAGGCAGGCAAGGGCTCGCAACCGCATGATGCCCCTTTGCAACTCCAGTGTCGTCGCGAAGGCAAGGCGATAGGCGCGATTCGAGTTTGCGGGCCGCCCGCGATCCGCCGAGATATCGCGCGCCATGGCGCAGCTCCCTCGATTTCCTGCCGGTCTTCCCGCCCGCTCGGCCCTGCTCGGGCACCGCGGCGCTGTGCTCTGGCTCACCGGGCTGTCCGGTGCGGGCAAATCCACCCTCGCCGGCGCGCTCGAGCGCCGCCTGCTCGAGGCGCGCGTGCTGCCCGTGGTGATCGATGGCGATGCGCTCCGGGCCGGCCTCTGCCGCGACCTTGGATTCTCCGCCGCGGATCGCAGGGAAAACATCCGCCGCGCGGGCGAGTTGGCGGTCCACTGTGCGCAGGCCGGATTGGTGGCCATCGTGGCGCTTATCTCGCCTTTTCGGGTCGACCGTGCGCTTGCCGCCGCTCGGGTCCGCTCCGAGGGGATTCCCTTTGCCGAGGTGTTTGTCGATGCCTCGGTCGCCGAGTGCGAGCGGCGCGATCCCAAGGGCCTTTACCGCCGCGCGCGCGCCGGGGAGATCGCTTCGTTCACCGGTATCGATTCTCCGTACGAAGCCCCTGAGGCTCCCGCGTTGCACTTGGATACGGTCCAGGTTCCGGTCGAGCGCTCGGTCGATGCCCTGGCGGCGCTGGCGCTGGGTCTCGTCCAGCAGGAGAGCCGCTAGCCCGGCGCGCTGGCGTTTAGCCAGCGCCGATAGGGCGGCTCCGCCCAGCGACTGCATGCGGCCGCGAGCGCGGGGCTGGCCATCCTCCGTTTTTCGTCCGTATCCGGGATAAATGCCCCGCTGGGCCGCTTGGCTGAGCGTCCCAGGCGGAGCCGGAAGGCCTCCGCGGTCATCTCTCTCGTCTCCGCATCGATCAGTCGCGTGCGCACAAACTCCGCCACCTCCGGATAGGCCACCGGCACGAGATGGGCGCGATGCTCGCACCCAGCGCGGAAGATCGCCCCGAGCACCGCCGCCGCATGCTCCTCCTGGGTCAGCCGATCCCGCTCTTCTGCGCCGAGCCCTAGCTGCGCGGGCGACACGGTATCGCGCACGATCGCGATGCTCGGCATCTGCATCAGCGATACGAGTACCTCGAGCGGATCGCGGTAAATGAAATAACAGGGCGTGCCCGGGAAAGCGCTTTGCAGCAGCGGCAGGTCGAAGATCGCCCAGCAGTCCAGCTTCACAAAGAGCCTTCTAGCCTCGCCCGTCTGGCGGCTGGCGAGGGCGGCCACGGCCCCGCGGAGCCAGCCGATGCGCTGCTCGTCCGAGATCGTCGCGTCGCGCTGCACGCTGCGCAGGATGTCGTCGATTATGGGCGGTTCCGCCACCACCACGTGGCGCGGGCAGGTGCCGAGGAGCTGCGCAAAGAGCGTCGAGCCGCAGCGCGACACATGAAAGATCAGCCCCGCCAGCGGTAGCCCAGGTGCAGCGGCCAGCAGCGCGTCGATGGGCGTGAGCAGCCGCCGGGAAGGCTCGTTCGTGGCCAGCCGCCTGAGCCGGGCCAGCGTTTCTTCGAAAAAGGGCTCCACAAATGGCGCGCCGTCCAGGTGCAGCCATTCGACCAACGCACCTTCCTCGCGGTGAAGTACGCGGGCGGGGATCGCGCCGGTCATCAATACCTCTCGTGGATGCACAGCGCGGGCAGCGAGTTCAGCAGCCCTTCGCGCAGCGCACGGTAGCTGGCCAGATGACGCGCCTCGGGGTCGGGCGAGCTTTCGAGTTCGGCCAGCCAGGAGCCGCCTGCGACGCGGTCGCGGGGCATTCGCAGCCGGATCTGCCATGCCCGTGGGTCGTTCCATTGCAGCACGAGTGTGTTCGCCTGTACCAGGAAGCGCGGGCCCGCGGCGGGCGCCGGGGTCGCCGCCAACTGGTGAAAGGGGCTCATCAGCGTCGTTATTTCCGGCGGAGCCGCGAGCGACAGGGTCTCCGCGTAGTAGTCGCGCGGCGGTGGCGGTGTGCGGGCAAACAATGCCCGCAGCCAGTCGTCGACCACGCAGTCCAGCACGAGATGGATGCGGTCGGTCGTGCCGCCATTCTCCACGCTGTGAGGGAGGTTTACGTTCGTGTACCAGCATTCCCCGGGTGCCATCGCCAGTCGCACGCCGTCGAGATAGAAACGCACCGCCTCGGAGGTCGCGATCGGGATGTGGATGCGCACCTCCCCATCCTCAAACTCGAGTTCCCGGTCGATGTGCTCCGCGATTTTGGAGCCGGCATGCAGTCGGAGTAGCCGCACCGAGCGCAGGGGACAGTGAAACGATGCCAGCACTTCCCGGAAGTACGGGCAGCGGCCGAGCAACGGCGTGTCGGCAAAGTCCCGTCCATCGAGCGATTCCGCCGTGATGTTGTCCGCCTGGCTGCCCGGCGCGCGTAGCGCCGCGCCGCTCCACTCGCCCTCGTAGTGGCCGCGCTGCTGGTGCGGTATCCATTCCGCTGGGGCCACGCGGGCGAGATCTTGGCGCAGCCGCTCGGGGTCGAAGGTAAAGGGTAGTCGTAGCCAGCGCATGTCGCTCTACACGGAAGAGGGTCTGCCTCGCCGGGCGCAAGCCTGCGCTTCTCGCCTAGGCCCCCGCTCGCGCCTTGCGTCGCCGCAGCCAGAGCCAGGGGGTGACGAGCGGATAGAGGAAAAACCACCGGTCCGGCAGCGGCAGGGCGCGCCAGCTTTCCGGCGAGTAGAGATGGGGCGTCAACATCGCCCACCGGCGGCGCCACGTCTGCTGGAGGCGGATGCGATAGCGCAGCTGCCGCGCCCATTCGCCCACGGTCTCGTGCTCCAGCGGCTCGCGTGCGATCTGCCTCCACGCCTCTGCCACGAGCGCTTCTACTCGCGCCCGCTCCTCCGGGCGCGGCACGAGGGGCGCGGGGATCGGTACGCGCAGGAGCTGGCGCACGAGCTCGGCCGCCTGCAGCACGGGCAGTGCGACGTCGAGCCTCCTCGCCGTGTCGATGAGCGCCGCCCCATCCAGCGTCGGCGAGCGCAGCAGGAGCGCTGCATCAAATAGCCAGAAGAGCCGAAACCAGCCGTGCCTGGCACCATGCTGGAGCACATACAGCGCGTCGAGGTCGGCCGGTAGGGTGCGCGCCAATGGGTTGAGTCCCGCGCCGGGTAGCGCCGGCGCCCAGAATGCCTCGTCGAGCGGCAGCCCTTCCAGCCGCCAGAGCAGCTCCACCCGGATCGCGGCGGCGGGGCGTACGTACTCGAATTCCGGCTTCGTTTCCGTGAAACAGCGTTGCTGCCTCGGCGTCAGCGCAAAGCTCGGATTCGTGCGCCGCAGCCCCTCGGCCTGGAGGATTCGGTCCGCCTTCTCCACATCGCGCAGTCGCACGAGGAGGTCGATGTCGCCTGCATGGCGGATGCCTTGTTCACCATACAGACGCTGCGCAAGCGGCAGCCCCTTGACTCCCAGCGCCGGGATTCCCTCCCGCTCGAGCGCGCGCGCGAGGCGGAGATGTTCCCCTGCCAGCTGGAAGGCTCGGCGCGCAGTGGCCTGCGCCAGCACGTTCAGGCGCGCGGCGGCGTCTGGGGGCCAATCGTTTGCCGGCGCATCTTTCGCGCGCCGCTGCAGCAGCCCGCCTACGCGGTGGCGCTCGATCTCTCTAAGTAGCTTGTCCCACTCCATCCCCTGCGGGGGTCGCGGACTCGCCTCTCCGCTCCCCAGCGCGACGCGCAGCAGCGCCAGCAGGTAGCCCAGCTCCGGCGAAGCGTTGGCATCCAAAGGGGTCACTCTGGGCTCCGGTACCCACGGCGGCAGGGCGTGGCCGTTCCGCCGTACAGGGCATGGGCCTCCCACCGGTCGCTCAGTACCGCCCGCGCGGGGGGGCTATATAGCGCCGGGAGGCATATAAACTCTCGTCGAAAGGCGGTCACCAATCCCCCGGATTTTGGGGGAGGGGCCGGCCTTGAGTCAGGCCTTTATTTAAGCCTATTATTTGCATTTTCAGCTAACCTCCTGTGTCCGACGTGCATGGCGGGCGTTTTTACTATCGACTTCCCAGCCCGTTCTCGTGCCATTTGATCGAGCAACGAAAGCGTACAGTTCTGTCGCTTCGATCCGAATATCGATTTCATCTCTTATGTCACCCAATCGTCCCACTTACCG
The DNA here is from genome assembly GCA_964480585.1 of uncultured Opitutus sp. Classification (GTDB taxonomy): domain Bacteria; phylum Verrucomicrobiota; class Verrucomicrobiia; order Opitutales; family Opitutaceae; genus ER46. The sequence continues at coordinate 58,195 of CAYZPV010000029.1, forward strand.
CACAACAGTTCGGGGAGCGTTTATGTTGGCCGCAGCGCTCGCCGCGGCTCCCTCCGGGTGGTCGTTTGTGACGCTGGGTCATGGTCGTCTTATCGGCAGCGCCAGCCTGCGCGCTGATTACGATTCCAATATCTACGTGAGCAGCTCCGAGGTCGACGACCTTATCGGCACCGCCACGGGCGAGATGCGCTACGTCCGGCAGGCCGGCATCGTGAGCTTCGAGGCCGCCACCGGCCTGAGCGCCATCGGCTTCGTCGATAACTCCGAGCAAAACGGCGTCGAGCCCTTCGTCGAGGCGCGCATCGGCTACGATCCCTCGGGCAAGACCTCGGCCCGCGCCGCGCTTAGCTACCGCCGCGTGACGATGGCCAACGAGTCGGTCAACGACCGCACCAAGTCCAACGATTTCCTGTTCGATGGCTCCGTCGAGCACCTCACCACCGAAAAGCTCGGTTTCCGCCTCACCGGCAATTACCAGCACAGCGCCAGCCTCACCACCGGCTACAGCGACACCGAGCGCGGCAGCATCGGCGCGCACGGCGTGCATCTCTACTCCCCCAAGCTTAAGCTTCTCGCTGGTGTCACCGCCGGCACCGCCGAGTCCGGCGGCGAAAATGGCCGCCGCGCCATCGATGGCAGCGATGTGCGCTACACCGTCGGCGCCGAGGGCGAGTTCACCCGCAAGGTTACCGGCGAGTTCCATGTCGGTTACGCCCATCGCGACCTCGATGGCCCTGGCGCGGGCGATACCGGCATGCTCTACCTCCTGAGCCGCGTCTCCTGGCAGGCTGCGGAGAAGACCACGTGGAGCCTCGTTGCCGCCCGCGATTTCGGCGTCAGTGCAGCCGACCAGTCGGTCAAATCCACCCGCTTCGCCATCGAGCTCAGCCAGCGCTTCTCGGAGAAGATGATCTTCGATGGCTCCTTCGGCATCGATTCTTCCCGTTACGAAGGTCTCGGCGTTGTTCCCGCCGTCCCGGGCGCCCGTCCCATTGCCAATCGCGATGACGACGGCGTCGTCGTCCGCGGCCGCCTCACGTACATTCTCCGCGATGATACCTCCCTCGAGGTGTCTGCCGGCTATCGCGACAATGATTCCTCGCAGGCTATCGCGACGTACGATCGTTTCAATCTCGGCGCCGCCGTATTGTTCCGGTTCTAGTCTTGCGGCCAGCGCCGCAGGCTGATTTCGACCTGATATGCAGTCAGGCCGGCTTTCTCATCGTCGCATGAGTCCCATTCGCTATCTCTCGTTCCTCTTGCTGTGGGGCCTCGCGTTTGCTGCTGAGAGATCCCCGGCCGAGGCCAATCGCTACCGCATGTACGTCCGCGACTTGGTCCGGGTGGCCGTGCATGGCGAGCCTGAGATGACGGTGGATCGCCGCATCGACGGTCAGGGCGAGATCAATGTGCCCCTCATTGGCCAGGTCAAGGTGGCTGGCCTCACCGCCTCTGCCGCCCAGGAGCTGATTTCCAAGCGCTATCGCGAAGAGGAGATCTTCATCCGCCCCCAGGTCGTCGTGAGTCTCATCGAGTATAGCCCCAAGGAGGTGATGGTGCTCGGCGAGGTCACCAAGCAGGGCAAGCAGAGCCTCCCCCCGGAATCCGCCGCCATTTCCATCGTCGAGGTCATTACCTCCGCCGGAGGCTTCACCCGCATCGCCAAGGGCGATGCGGTCCGCGTCACCCGTAAGGACGACCAGGGCGTCGAGCAGGCGACCACCATTAATGTGGAGCGGCTCATCGACGGCCGCGGCAAGAGCGGCGAGACTTTCATGCTGCAGCCCGGTGACGTGGTTTACGTGCCGGAGCGGGTCTTCTAACCCTCACCTCATGCCCGAAAAGCCTTCCTCCGCCGCCGGCGCGGCGCCGCGTCCCGCGAAGCCCGCGCCCCGGCCCGCTGCCACCTTTGATCTGCGGCAGCCGCTCGTCGTCCTCCGCTCGCATATCTGGGTGGCGCTCGCGCTCGCCGTCACGGCCTGCACGCTCGTCGCCTGGCAGCAGATGCGCAAACCCAAGCTCTACGCCGCCAGCGCCTCGCTGGTGTTTGATAATAGCGAGAGGGCGGAAAGCGGCTTCGAGCGCATGGAGTTTTTCATGTCCGAGGCGGCGCTGATGACCCGCCTCGAGCAGTTGCGCAGCCCCGAGTTGCTCGATCGTGTCGTCGCGAGCCTCACGGAGGAAGAGCGCACCACCGTTCGCGGCGGTGTCATCCGCCGCCCAGGCGCGGCTGGCGGCGATGGCGATATCCGCAGCGCCGTGCGCAGCTCCGTTACCTTCGGTCGCCGCGAAGGCACCGTCCTCCTCACGATCAATGCCGTGCATGGCGACCCTCGTGTCGCTATGCTCCTGGCCAACCGCTACGCCGAGCAGGCGGTGCAATACGCCTACGATCGCAGCACCGCCTCGAGCACCGCCTCGCTGAAGTTCCTCCGCGAGCAGGCCGAGGAGCTCCGGAAGAAGTCCGAGGCCGCCGAGCGCGCGCTTCAGGAGTATCGCCAGAAGTACAATCTCGTCTCCCTCGAGGATAATCAGAACATCATCGTCGATAACCTCAAGGCCCTCAATGCGAGCGCCACCGCCGCGCGCGTCTCCCGCATGGCCGTCGAGGCCCGCTTGGAGCAGGCTGAGGCCGTGTTGCAGCGGGGCGAAGATGCCTCTCAGTTGGCGGCTATCACCGAGGCTGAGAGCCTGGCCGATACCGCCCGCCGGCTCGCCGATCTGCGCAGCAAGCAGGCCGTCATGGCCGAGCGCTACGGCCGTCGTCACCCTGCGATGCAGGAAAATGCCCGCGCCATCGAAAGCTTGGAAAAGATTCGCGACGAAGAGGTTAAGACCGCCCTCGCCAGCCTGCGCGATCTGCGGGCCAAGGCGCTTGCCGAGGAGCGCCAGCTCGAGGAGCAGCGCGCCAAGGCCGAGAAGGCCGCGCTCGATCTCGATCAGCTCGGCGTCGAGTACAATATCCTCCGCCGCACCGTCGAAACGCACAAGGTCAGCTACGCCCAGATCCTCTCGCGCCTCAACGATGTCACCATCTCCAACCAGCTTCGCGGCGTTAACCTGAAGATTTCCGAGCTCGCCACCCTTCCGGCCGAGCCGTTCGCGCCCGATCCGCGCAAGACCGTCCTCGTCGTCGCTGCCCTCGCCATCGCCATCCTTGTGGGCTACCCGTTCTCCGCGGAGATGTTTTTCGGCCGCATTCGCAATGCCACCGATGTCGAGTTTCACCTCGGCGCCGATATCATCGGCGAGATCGGCTCCGTCCGCCAGGTCGCGGAAAAAGACCGCGCCACCCTCGTCAAAAACGAGCGCGATGAGACCGCCACCGAGCAGTTCCGCGCGCTGTTCAGCCAGCTCTCCCTCAACTCCAAGATCGATCCTCCGAAGAGCATCCTCGTCACCAGCACGGTTCCCGGCGAGGGCAAGAGCTTCATCGCGGCCAATCTCGCGGAGTGCTTTGTCGCCCACGGTCGGCGCACCCTGCTGATCGATACCGATTTCCGCCGGCCTACTCAGCACCGTCAGTTCGGCTTGGATAACAAGGCCGGCTCGCTCCGCTGGCTCGAGCAAGGAGGCCGGCTCGAGGGCGATCTGCTCAAGGATGAATTGCTCGGCATCATCGAGGTCGTGCCGGGTCTTTTCCTGCTCCGTGCTGGCGGCTCCAGCCGGCGGGTGACTGAGCTCATGCAGCCGGGTGGCCGGTTCACCGCCCTCTTGGGCGCGCTCCAGCAGCGCTTCGATATCATGATTCTCGATACGCCTCCGGCGGGCATCTTCCCCGATGCCTTGGCACTTGCCGACATGGCCAACGAGTTCATCTACATCTGCCGCTTCAATACCGTCTCCCGCCAGTCCGTGCGCGAGGTGCTGCAGCGCCTTCGCAAGACGGAGCTGGAGTTCCCCGGCGTGGTGCTCAATGCGATGCCTGCCGGCGCTGCCGGTGCCTACTACTATCGCGGCTACAGCTACCACGAGACCAAGCGCTACGCCAAGCGCTACAAGGATACCTCGAGCTAGTCTCCAGCCGCCGGCGGGTCGAGCCTCCGCGCGGTCGTCAGCATCAGCACCCACAGCGCCAGCACTGCGGGTGCGTGCAGGGGAAAGTCGATCCAGCCATGCAGCGCGATCAGCCCGCAGCCGGCCAGCCCGGCGCGGCCCGCGGGTCCGCCCTCTCTCCATCCGCGCCAGGCCGTCAGGGCCAGCGGGATCAGCAGGATCAGCGCGCCTAGGCGGCCTGTCTCTGCTAGCAATTGCAGCCAGTCGTTGTGGGCAAATTCTACCCGCGCCTGCGGCCGCCCGTTGGCGTCGCGCAGATACGCGCCGTGAAACAGCGGAAACACCACTTCGAAGCTCCCCGGCCCCCAGCCAAACCACGGCCGCTGCGCCGACATGCTCCACGTGTCCCGGCTCAGGTGCGCCCTCACGTCGAGCGCTTCCCCGTCGAGATGTCGCGCCACCTGCTGCCGCGTCCGCGCCAGGTCCACGGTGGCGCGCGGCGCATACGCCCACGCGCCGTAGGCGAGGATGCCGGCCGCCGCCAGGATGATTCCCGCGAGCGCGGGTCGGGCGTTGCCATGGGCCTTGCGCCGCCGCCACCAGCCGATGATCAGGCCTGCGAGAAAGCCTCCTGCGAGCGCCATGGCCAGCAAGGCTCCCGCACGCGAGCCGGGCAGGGGGAGCGTCACCGCCGTCAGCAGCCCTGCCGCGCCAAACAGCGCCACTTGGCCGCGTGCCCGGGGGTCGCCTGCGAGCGCGGCAGGCCACGCCCGCAGCGCGAGCGTGAGCGCCGCCGCCGCGGTCAGCGCTCCATAGCTTGCCCAATGGTTTTTGTAGAAGAAGGTCGCGAAGAAGTACGATCGCTCCGGCACGTCGATCGCCCCCAGCATCCGCTCTGCCCCGGCGAAGTGCAGGCATGCCCCGGTCGCGGCCAGGGCGAAGCCATTCAGCGCGCAGGCGCTCCACAGCAGTCCAGCCGCCCGCCGGCTGCGTAGCAGTACCGTCGCCGCCCCTCCTAGGATCAGCATGGAGATCACGATGCGTGCCTCGGCGAGGGTGCGCCCGCTGTCCACCGTCGTCGGCAGCCAGCGGATCCATCCGGCCCGCTCCGCCCACCCACCGGTCGGTAGCGGCGTGTGGCTGGAATTCAGCAGCGCCGTCGTCGCGTAGGCGGCCCATAGCAGCGCTGGCAGGAAGGGCAGGAGCTCCAGCCGCCGCGTCTCGCGATACTTCGCCCACACGAGCGGCAGGGTCGCCAGCGCGAGTATCGCCATCCATTCCTGCGCCCAGTCCACGACGCCACCCAGCGCCCATGCGGTGAAGATCGCCAGCGCCGAGCCTGTCAGTACAAACCAGCCCTCCGATGGCGCGAGCGCATCGCGCTCGATGCGGGAGGTGGAGTGGCGGCGGGGATGAGGCACGGCTCCGACCGAGCAGGCGGGGTAGGGCGGGCCGGGCAAGCGAATTCCTCCGGCTTGCTTCGGGCGCACTATCCGGCGTTCCTTGCCTGTCTGCCCTGTATGCGCCCTGCGCCTTCCATCACCGAGTCGGGCTTCGTGGCCCCCAGCCGGCTCGCGCCGTGGCGGCGCTGCTTGCGTGTCCTGCCTCTGGTGGGTTGCTCCCTCTTGGTCGCCTACCTTCAGTTCCGTCCCGATCCCTCGCTGCCCCGCGTCCCGGCGCCCCTCGGTGGCGTGCGCGATTACCTCGATATCCACGATTTTTCCAAGAATCTCGTGGGCTTCGCCGTCCTCGCTTTCACCGTGCATCTGGCCTTCGACCGGGGCGGCCCCGGCCGGTCGGCCCGTCGCTCGGTCGTGCTCGCGGGCGTGATTGTGCTCCTGGAGCTTGCTCAGCTCGCCTTGCCCACGCGCACGTGCGACTGGCGCGATGTCGCCGCCGGTTGGCTCGGCATTGCGCTCGTCGACCTCGCTTGGCGGAGTTGCCGCCGTCTTTGGTATGCCTGCTGATTCTCTCAAAGTTCCCGTGAGCATCCTCGTCCCGGTGAAGAACGAGGCTCACAACCTTCCGCGCTGCTTGGCGAGCGTCGCCTGGGCCGCGGAGATCTGGGTCGTGGACTCGCAAAGCACTGATGCCACCGTTGCTGTGGCGGAAGCTCACGGCGCTCGCGTCGTCCAGTTCGCCTTCAACGGCGCCTGGCCCAAGAAGAAGAACTGGTCCCTCGATACGCTCCCCTTCGCGCACCCTTGGGTGTTCATCCTCGATGCCGATGAGGTTCTCCCTCCTGAGACCGAGGCCGAGTTTCGCGCCATCGTTACGGATCCGCAGCACCCCATTGATGGCTATTGGATCAACCGGCGCTTTCAATTCATGGGCCAGTGGCTGCGGCATGCCTACTATCCGAATTGGAATCTCCGACTCTTCCGCCACGCTCTCGGCCGCTACGAGCAGCTCACCTCTGCCGCCACCGGCAGCGGGGATAACGAGGTCCACGAGCACCCCATTGTGCGCGGGCGTACCGCCCGCCTGCGTGCCGAGATGGATCACTACGCCTTCCCCTCGATCGAGGTTTTCGTGGAAAAGCACAACCGCTACTCCAACTGGGAAGCGCGCGTCGCCCTGGCCGATGATATCGACACTGGTTTGCAGATGGGCGCGGTGCAGCGCCGCCGGCGTCTCAAGCGTCTTGCCCGCAAGCTGCCCTTCCGCCCTTGGCTGCGCTTTCTCTACGTGTATGTCTGGCAGCGGGGGTTTCTCGATGGTCGGGCTGGCTTCTATTTCGCCCGCCTCCACGCCATCTACGAGGCTCTCGCCGTCATGAAGGCCGAGGAGCTGCGCCGGCAAAGCAAACTTTCTGTCAAACGGATTTAGTATACTATTCGCGGTTGGTTCTTTGGGATTGCCAAAATATGCCGATGACAGCGATATATCCCGTGCCGAGTCAGCCCCCAAGGCCTTGCTCGAATCTTTTCACCATGAGCCGTTTCAAGAAATTTCTTCGTTATCTTTCTCTTGGTCTAGTCTCCCTCGCTCTCGCGATGGCGACTGCCTCGGCCAGCGACGCCAAGGTCGTCAAGAAGGTCGGTAAGGGCGAAGCGTCCTTTACCCCCGCTGGCGCGGCCAAGGTGAAGATTGAAGCGGCCGGCGTTGTCATTCCGGAAAAGTCGCTCATCGAAACCGGCCCCGGCGTGGAGCTCTTCGTTGAGACCTTCTCCGGTGCGGTCGTCACCGTTCGCCAAAACTCCCGCCTCCTCATCGAGGAGCTCAATGCCAGCACCCGCCGTGCTCGCCTCAATCTCCGCTCCGGCCAGGTCGTCTCCACCCTCGATCCTTCCCAGCGCGATCGTACCGATTACAGCATCGCGACGCCTACCGGCGTCGCTGCTGCGCGCGGCACCGTTTTCTCTGTCACGGTGATCCCGACGACCGGTGGCAGCGCCAATACCTCTGTCTCCACCCTCTCCGGTATCGTCCGCATCGATCGCGGCCCCGGTCTTCCTCCGCTCGATGTTCCTTACGGCCAGGGCTCGGTCAATTCCGCCGCTGCTCAGGCGCTCGCCTCCCTTGCCGCTACCGATCCCACGGTTGCGGCCGATATCGTTTCCGCCGTTCGCATCGTCGCCGATAACGTCGCTTCCGCCACGTCCGCCGCCGGTTCCGCTGGCAACGCCACGACCGAGCTCGCCGCCGTCGTTTCCGCTGCCGTCGCCGCGGTTCCCAATCAAGCCGGCACCGTCGTCCAGACCGCCATTTCGGGCGCGGTGGCTGCCGGTTCGGCCGTCGGTGGCCAGTCGACGACCCTCAACGCTATTTCCACCATCACCGAGGCCGCCGTCCAGGCTGTCGCTACCAGCAATCCTAGCCAGATCTCCAGCATCACGCAGGGCGCTGCCGCAGCCGTCACGTCGTCCTCCGCCACCACGGGTGGCAGCGATGCCAATGTCACCGCTGCCGTTGCCGCGGTGACCACCGCCGCCGTCAAGGTCGCTCCCAATCAGGCGGCCGCTGCGGCCCAGGGCGCTGCCCAAGGCGTCGTGAGCACCAAGGTTTCCGAGGCCGTCACCGCCGCTTCCGCCTCCAATCCCAATCTCACGCCCCAGCAGCTGGCGCAGATCGCCAGTGCCGCGGCCAATAGCACCGGCGCGAGCGCGGCCGTCAGCGTCATTGCCACCTCGGCCACCACCACCGCGATTGCCGCTACCGGCCAGTCGGGTAATCCCGCCGCGTCCAACGTCATCGGCCAGGCGGTCGCCAACGGCACCAATTCCGGTTCCAATGCTGGCGCCGCTCAGGGTGGCTCTGGCCCGCAGGTCTCGGTCTCACTCGCCCAAGGCGCAGGCAGCCTCACCGTCAATGCCACGGCCAGCACGCAGACAGGCACGACGTCCAGCTCCGCCCAGACCATCACCGGCAATCAGTTGAGCGCCATCACGACGTCCACCAGCGGCCCCGGTGGCTCCAGCTCCACGACGATCGACGCCAGCGGCAACACGATCCTTCCCCCGCTGGATCAGGTCCAGCCCGTGTTGAGTCCCTCGCGCCCCTGAGCGCTTGAGTGGCGCATAGGATAAGTTTCGAGCCCCCGAGCAATCGGGGGCTTTTTATTTGGCTACGCCTGGCTGGGGTGCGCGGCTTTCTCCTTCGTGGTCCGGCCGCCGCGCTGGCCGCGCTCCTCCGAGCGACCGCGCCTGCGAGCCGGGGCGGCCGCCCCCTTCACTTCTCCGTCATCACTTGCACGCCTGTCCAGTCCGCTGGCGGCGGTGAGATTGCAGCCGCGCGCGCGAGCTGCAGGAAAACCAATGAGGGGTTGGTCTTGATGCCTGCCGCTGGGTCGGGTTGGTGCGGCTCGTTGGTTGCCGCCTGCTCGAAAGCGGCGATTGCGCCGCTCCAGTCGCGTGCGTGATAGCGCGCGAGGCCATCGGCAAACCGTGCGAGGCACTCCGCCATCTGTGGCGTGAGGTCTTCGCGCAGCGCAAAGACTTCGTGGATCGGCACCGCCTGCGTGCGCCCCATCACCACCACGGAGCCCAAGGGGCGGAAGATCACGCGGTCGCCACCCTGCTTCTGGCACGCCAGGCGCGTCGCTTCCGTACATAGGATGTAGACGCCCCAGTGCTTGGCTCCCGATTCCATCCGCGCTGCGAGGTTCACGTGATCGCCGGTCATCGTGTAGTTGAAGCGCGAGCGGCTGCCCATGTTGCCCACTGTCGCCCGGCCCGTGTTTAGGCCGATGCGGGTGCGCATGTGCTGCACCTGGCTCGGCCACCGCGCTCCTTCTCGCTGCCAGCGAGCTCGGAGATGCGCGAGCTGGGCCTGCACTTCCAGGGCGGCGAGGCACGCTCGGTACGCATGGTCGGGTTGCGGGAGCGGTGCGCCAAACATCGCCACCACTGCATCCCCGATATACTTGTCGAGCGTCCCGCGCTCCTGCTCGACCACGATGTCGGTGCACGCCGTCAGATACGTGTTGAGCAGCTCCACCAAGTCGGTCGCCGCCAGTTTTTCCGAAAAGCTCGAGTAGCTCTGGATATCGCTGAAATACGCCGTGATCTCCAGTTCCTGGCCGCCAAGCTCCGGTGGTTTTTCAGCCTCGACCATGCTTTTCACCACCTCGGGCGCCACATACGTGCCAAACATCCCCTTGATCTGCTCCTTCGAGCGCTGCTCGATGAGCACGCGCCGGGCGATCATATAGACCTGCACCGCGCCGAAGCCCGCGATCGGCATCACCAGCGGCAGCGCCAGGCTATTCTGCACCCACAGGAGCGTCCCCGTCCCGGCGTAGAGCAGCGGCACGCCTAGGGCGAAGGTGAGGTGGGCCCAGAGCGGGCGGTGTGAAAATAGGAGGATGCCTGCGATGCCTACCCCCAGCGCGAGAGCCCATACCGCCCAGCTCGGCACCCGTTGCACATAGTCCTGCGCGAGCACGTTTTCGAGGATGTTGGCGTGCACCATCACGAGCGGCGTATGCGGGGAAAACGGACTCGGCCCGAAGTCCGAGAGGCCATCCGCCTCCTGCCCGATCAGCACCACGCGTTCGGAGATCGGGTGCACCTTCGTCGGCTTGTTTTCTTCATAGCGCTCGTACAGCCGGCTATAAAGGTCGTGATAGCCCACGCGGGTGTAGCCTTCCAGCGGATAGCGATAGTTGACGTAGTAGCGGCCGCGCTCGTCGATCGGGATGCGCCAGACTTTGTCCGGCAGGTCTACGAGGATGGCATCGCCGAGCTTCACCTGCACTTGCTCCGGCAGGGCATGCCAGTGGCGGAGCAGGATCTGGAGCGAGAGGGTGGGGTATACGTTCTCTCCCAGCCGTATCACCAGGGGTACCGTGCGACGCACGCCATCGGAGCCGGGTGGCGTATCCACCGAGCTGATATGCGCTGCGGTCGCTAGGGGCCCGCTCGGCAGGATCATCGCCTTGGCCCCCAGCAGGGCTGAGCGATCCCCCTCCACCCGCGGCAGGGGGGTCAGCCGCGCGGCTCGGACTTCGGGCGAGTCCACCTTTACGCCGTAAAAATCCTTGGCCGTCTGCGCTCCGAGCACCACATCGAGCCCGCTGGCGGCGATCCCCTCGGCAAACGCCGCGTCGTCAGGCGTCGGCTCGGTGAAGAGAAAGTCCCAGCCTACGACACTCGGTCCGCTGGGCTCGTTTGCGGCCATCAACTGCATCAGGTCTCCGTGGCGTGCCCGTCGGAAGGGCCACTGGCCGATATGCTTGAGACTTGCTTCGTCGACCCCTACGAGCAGCACCTCGCCGGAAGGTTTGGCCGGCGTCCACTCGGCGCGCAGTCGCGTGCGCCAGTCGAGCGTTGCATCCTCGATGCGCTGGATCAGATCGAGCTGGGTCAGTGCAAACGCAGCGGCAAAGGCAGCCAGCGCGGGAAGAATGTGCGAGTGGAGTCGCGCGGGGCTGGGCTTCATGCGCGCCATGAGCATGACGCAGCGACAATCCGGCACCAAGCGGATTCTGCCGATGGCTTTGCTTGTTCCTCCGCTTGTCTTTTGCGGAGGCTCTGGCGATATGGTCTTCGCTGCCATGCTTTCCCTCCAGATCCACACCGCTCCGTCCGCATGAAAGTGAGCGCGCTCGATCCCGTTTCTCGTCCGCACGCCGAGCGCGTGCTGGGGGTGGATTTTTTCCCGGGCAAGCTCGATGAGGCGATCGCCCGTGCGACGGACGGCGGGCTCTTGACTGCGCCATCCGGCCCTGGCCTCGCCTACGATCTCGTCCGCGAGCCGGCCTACCGGCGGGCCCTGGAGTCGAGCGACATCGTTCTCACCGATTCCTCCTTTATGGTGCTTCTCTGGCGCTTGCGCACCGGCCGGCACCTGCATCGCAACTCCGGCCTGGCCTTCCTCCGCATCTGGATGAATCGCGATATCATGCGGCGGCCCGGTGCCGTGGTCTGGGTCATGCCCACGGAGGAGGAGCGCCGGCATACCTTGGATTGGCTCCGCTCCCAGGGTTTTCCCGCCGAGCCCGAGGCCTTCTATATCGCTCCCGCCTATGGGGATGGCGCACTGCGCGATGAGCGCCTGGCTGCGCTCCTCCGCGAGCGCCGCCCCGAGGTGGTTTATCTTGCCATCGGCGGCGGCGTGCAGGAGCGCCTCGGGCATTATTTGCGCGATACCGTCGGCTATCGTCCTCTCATCCTCTGCCTCGGCGCCGCGCTCGCCTTCATGACGGGTGCCCAGGTGCGCATCGCGCCCTGGGTCGATCGCGTCGGCCTTGGCTGGCTTTGGCGTATCATCTCCAATCCTTCCCGCTATACGGTCCGCTATGCGCGCGCCACTCGCCTGGCCTGGCTGGTGTTCCGCTACGGTATCGAAGCGCCCCCCTCGCGCTATACACGTTGACTGGATGATGGCTATCTTTTGTCATAACGTCTTGTTTCTCGAGACGCTGCTTGATATAGCGTTGTTTATTACCTGTGACCAATAGACGTAGTGCAGGAGTCGCTTCGCTTCATGCCTTGGCGCTCGCCGCCGAGGCGGTCTCGTTGTGGATCGGCCTCGGGTGGCTGGTGGCGTCGATCCGCGCCATCGATTTTACCACGCTGCTTCCGCTCCCCACCTATCCCATCGCCATCACGTTGAGCCTCGTGTTCTCGATGGGCGCGCTCTTCCGCATGGAAGCTCACGTGCTCAGCCCGGGCTGGACGGAGTCCCTTCGGCTCGCCTTCCGCCAGACGTTCGCCATCGCCTGTGCCGTCTTCGCCCTCGTCGTCGGCCTCAAGGATCCCGGCATCAGCCGTATCTTCCTCGCCGTCTACCTCTCTGTCACGGGCTTGTGCTTCGTCTTTCTCAACCGTTACCAGCCCGAGTGGATCGCTCGCCTGCTCTACGGTCGCGATACCCGCCTCGGCACCTTGGTGATAGGCGAGCGGGAGCTCTTCCCCCATTTCGATGAGTGGCTCGCCGTCCGCGCCAAGTTCGGCCTCGAGCCCATCGGCGTCGTGTCCTACCAGGGCCGCACACCCCAAATCCCCGGCCTCCCGCACGTCGGCGATTTCAGCAACCTCAAGGCCGTGATCGCCGCCACGGGGGCGCGTCAGATCCTCATGCTCAATCTACCCGCCACGGCGGAGGATTCGGAACACCTCGCCCGCGTCTGCGCCGGCGCCGGCTGCCGGCTGCTCATTCACAACAATCTCACCTTCCGCCTCACCTATCCGCTCCGCGCGCTCATGCAGGATGGGTACAGCTTCCTCGCCTTCCAGGATGAGCCGCTCGAGGATCCGATAAATCGCTTCCTCAAGCGCGCGCTCGATATCGTCCTGGCTGTCCCCGTCGTGCTCTTTGTCCTCCCCCCGCTCGCCGTGGTGGTGGCTGCGGTGCAGCGCTTCCAATCTCCCGGCGCGCTCTTCTACCGCCAACCCCGCTCCGGTCGCGGCGGCAAAACCTTCGATATCCTCAAGTTCCGCACCATGCATGCCGGTGATGGCCAAGCCGGCGATCGCATCTACCCCTTCGGCCGTTTTCTCCGCCGCACCAGCCTCGATGAGCTGCCCCAGTTCATCAACGTCCTCCTCGGCGATATGAGCGTCGTCGGCCCCCGCCCGCACTTCGTGCACCACGACCACCTCTTCGCCGATGCCGTCAACGAGTACCGCGTCCGCTTCTTCGTGAAACCCGGCATCACCGGCCTCGCCCAGGCCCACGGCCTCCGCGGCGAAGTCTCCACCCCAGACCTCCTGCAAGCCCGCCTCCAACTCGACCTCACCTACATCCACAACTGGTCCGTCTGGCTGGATCTCACCATCATCGCCCGCACCGCCCGCCAAGTCATCGACCCCCCCGAAACCGCGCAATGAAAACCAAGCCACAGTACTCTTCATGTAGCAAAGTTATGCGGATGTAAATTAACTTGTGAGATGCAGGCTGATATATGCGATTCTGAAGACTTTGACGGAGCGCAGCCGCAATTCTTGAGTGCAGCCTGCGACTTCAGTTTCTCCTCTTCTCACTGCCCACACGTGAAAACTTCATAGGGCTGCCAAGACCTTTGTGGCGTATTTGGGCTTTGACGTACGCACTTGGTTTTAATGAATACTAAATTGACGACTTGATTTTTGCAATCGAATTGTTTTTATAGTGCAAAAATCATAAGGATGTGGCTTAATCAAACAATATTCCCTGACTACAGGCTTCCGCTGGTACGCAAGTTGCGAGAACATTTCGGATCGGGTTTGATAATGTCCGCTGGCCGTTGTGGGTTCGGTCATAACTTATGCACCGACCCTAAAATTATAGCCGATATCACGTTGTTGGAGAATAGATATTTTTTCAACCGCAGAATTTTGTGGCAAAACGGATTGCGCAATGCGCTAGCTTATGAGGGGGTTTTCATAACCGAATTTAATCTGCGCGCATTGAGCACGCTAATTATTGCTGAATATCGGTTTAGGCGTGGGCTTCCGGTGGTTTTTTGGGGGCATATTTCTGGAAGATCTCGTCGGGGAGTGGCTCGGCTGGTTCGTAATAGACTGCTGAGGCGTTGCAATGGTTTTATATGCTACACTCATTCGCAGGCCTCATTATTGACTCGCGAGTTTCCTCGTATCCCGGTTTGGGTCGCGCCTAATGCTATTTGTAGTGCTAATGAGTGTGCTCCAGTGTTTGCTACTGCTGCGGATATAGCTGATATAGTATATGTCGGAAGACTCGTGCGCGAGAAAAAGCCTGATCTTTTATTGGAGGGATTTGCGAAAGCTTGTGCGATGGGTGACTTCCCGCTTGATGTCCGGCTAATTTTTTGTGGGGAGGGTCCAGAGTTCGAGAATCTGCGATTCAAGGCGATCGCTTTAGGGATCAATGAACGCGTGATTTTTCGAGGACATGTCAGCAGCCGAGGTGAGTTGGGGAGGGTCTTTGCGACTGCCATCTGTTCTGTTTCTCCCGGCTATGTAGGGTTGTCAGCGACGCTTTCCTTCTCCTTTGGCGTGCCGTTGTTGATAGCGAGGCAAGAGCCACATTCTCCGGAGTTGGAGGCTTGTGATGAAAATGTAAATAGCATATTCTTCAACGCAAACGATGCTGTAGGATTAGCTCTCGCTTTGAGCAAAATTTGCAACTCTCGCAATGAGTGGGTCGCTAAAAGGCGGATGATAGCCGATAATGTAGCGGGAACTTATACATTCGAAAAGATGCTGAACGCTTTCGTTAGCGCCTCGCAGTTAAGGGTGCAGTCGTACGTTCGTCCCCTGAAGGTTCTGGTTTTCTGGGATTACTATCAAAGCTACCACTGCTCTCGTATTAGGGCTCTCTTGGCGGTCGCTAAGTTGCATAATATGAAGCTAGTGCCTGTCGCCCTACATGACCAAGGCGGTGATTCGCATCAAAGTGAAATGTCGGACGATATCGCTTCTTCGGTCCATGTGCTGAGTCGCGAGTGGGGCTTGGGGGGTTGGCATCACCTGAGAATTGGCAGGCGGCTTCGCGACATTTTGGTTAAAGAGGCTCCGGATGTCATTTTCACACCGGGATATATCGGAATTCCGACATGGGTGTGCCTTGAATGGGCCGCTCGAAACTCATGTGTCTCAGTGCTAATGTTTGAGACATTGGAGCACGACCGACCTCGCGGGTGGGTCAAGGAGGCACTTAAGAAGCTTCTTCTGACTAGGTATCGTGCGGCTATCACGGGCGGTCGTCAAGGGGCAATCTATCTCGAGAAACTCGGCATGAAGCGGTCACAGATAGTAACTGGATACGACGCTGTCGATAATGATGTGTTTGCCAGCATGGCAGCGTTGGCTCGCTCTAATTCTACAGTTGTTCTCGATCGACTAGGACTGCCTCCTCGATTTTTCCTTGCCGTGGGTAGAATGATTCCAAAGAAGGGATTTCTTTCTTTGCTTCAGGCGTACGCCCTCTACAAAAAGAATTCTCACGAGACAGCTTTGCCGCTGTGCATTATTGGAGACGGTCCAGACATGCCAACAATCAAAAAAAATGTGCAGGGATTAGGAATTTCTGAATCGGTTGTATTGCCTGGGTATAAAAAAACCAAAGAGATCGCTGAGTATATGGCTCTCGCTAGTGTATTTATTATGCCTAGTGTTAGCGAAGAGCAGTGGGGTTTGGTTATTAACGAGGCGATGGCCGCGGGAATTCCGGTCTTCGCGAGCAGCATCTGTGGTGCGACGCCTGAACTTGTCGTGGAAGGAGTGACTGGATTTTCGTTTCCTCCGGGTGATGTGTTGCGACTTGCTGAACTAATGGCTTGGGGAGGAGAAAATCCCAACGCGCTAAGGTTGATGGGGGCGGAAGCCCAGCGTCATGTAGAGCGCTATTCACTCAAAGTGTTCGCGGACTCATTTTTTCACGCTGCGCGTCTTGCTGGGGGTAGTTCCTAATGGCGTGAGATTTGAATGTAATGAATATTTGGTTTATATATGCTGAAGCAATCGGATTCTCTGGTCAATATGAGGCTTCTCGTATTCTTTTGGAGGGATTGCAGAGTGATCGTGTCCATGTGGCAAAGGTTGAGTTTCCTGCTTTACGTCGGGCTCGATCATCTGCGTGGACTTATTTGCTTTACGCTTCGCGACTCTTGCAGGCTTGGCTTCGCTGTTTGCCTCTGGTTTGGAGGGTAGATGATTCGGTCCATATTAATATGGGCCAAACGACAGCTTCCTTGGTGCGCGATGCGGTGCCCCTAATGATTGGGAGTATGGTGAGGCGCCGGGTGACCGCTGTAGCCTTGCATGGGAATGCTTTCACGGGATGGCGGGAATTGTGCTTGAAAGCTAAATTTTTCGCTTATTTATTGAATCGCGTGACCGTGGTTAGCGTTTTGAGTGAAAGGCAGAAGGCTTTTTTGATTTCAATGGGCGTTCGAGTTCGGATAGAAATTGTGCCTAATGCTTGTGATGCTGTTGCACTGCGCAGCGATCAAATTGTTGCGAAGCATTCTTCTGCCGATAGATTGATGGTATTGCATATGAGCAGTCTCATTGCGTCCAAGGGTTATCCAGATTTCCTTGAGGCGTTGGAAATTTATGGTAAAAATGCTACCACTGTTATTGACGCAGTGCTTTGCGGTAGGTTTGTGGGTAGTCAATATTCTAGTCGATTAAACACTGAGTCCGAGGCGGAGGCTTGGATACAGTGCATGATGGATCGGATTGCTTCTACTGGCCGAGTTAATATAAAATGGGTTCGTGGGGCTTACGGCGAGGAGAAGTGGAGACTATTTGAAAAGAGCCATGTTTTTGTATTCCCTTCAGCCTATGCTGTGGAGGCTCAGCCTATTGTATTGATCGAGGCGATTGCGCAGGGGCTAATTTGTCTAAGTACAACCGTCGGTGATATTGGAACCATATTCCCTTCTGGCGGTTTTTTGGAGATAAGTGGTGACTCGCACGCTGGTCCAAAAGCTATGCAAATAGCCGAATATTTGCGCGATCTGAGTTCTGATAGGATGGCGCGCTTGGGGCTTGCACAAGCTAGCGCGGCTGATTTTAAGAGACTCTTTACCAAGGATGCATATTTGTCGCGCTGGCGTGAGATACTTTGCAATTGCCGCCTTCGGTCTTGAGCTTTGGCTTTTTCTCGATTCGTTTTGCCCTATCTAAGTGCATCAGATGAAAATTTTGGTAGTTTTGAATCGCTTTGCGTGTTGATAAGAATATTGATATGTTTTCTAACTACGCTAGGGACGTTGATCCGCCTCGATATTTGGAGTTTTGGTCGTCCATTGAGTATCAGTCATTTCAGCGGGCTATAGTTCGGCATTTGTCGAGTCGAGGCTGGATTGCTCGGGAGCGTTACATTATCTCTACTATGAGATATCGCAAGTGTCGGGATTTGTGGGGGCGCGTTCTTTTGAGGGTGCTTATGTATCTGATTTACCCTATATATGTAGCAGTTGGCGCTGTGAGGTGCCGCCCCGGGAGTGTGCTGATTGTTTCATCTAACACTTTTTATGCTCCCTTGATTGCTTTAGCGGTGCGTGCGCCGGGGACGACTGTAGTTCACTGGGTGCTAGATCTCTTCCCGGAGGCTTTGTTTGTGACAGGTTCGCTTAAGCGCGGGACTTGGACCGCTGGTTTCGTGCACGGAGTAATGAGTCTGACATTCAGAAATGCTGATGCCAACGTTTTCATTGGAAATAAACTACGGTGCAGTGCGAACGATGCTTATGGTGGGCTGCGTCGATCCTATGTGATCCCTGTAGGCGCTGACACTGCGGCCTTTTCGGGTCTTTTTCTTGGCGAGGAGTGCGCTGAGATAGGAATTCTATACTGTGGGAACTTCGGGCGTTTGCATGACGTTGATACTATTATCCAATATCTTTGCAGTGATTCACTTGCGTTATATGTGAAGGAGGGTGCTTTCCCGCGTCGCATAAGGATAACGTTTGCCGGCGATGGCGTGGGGATATTGGCTATTCGCAGCGCCTTAAGGGCGACTCCGACACGACCTGATATAGCTGTTGATTTTGTTTCAGCTCTTCCATCGGAGCAGTGGATTTCTGCTATGAGGAGTGCGCATATTGGTCTAGTCACGATGCAAGAGGGGGCAGAGCGAGTATTGTTTCCGAGTAAAACCTTTAGTGCAATGGCAGCCGGTCAGGCTATAATTGCAATATGTAGTCCACACTCTGACCTCGCCGATGTTGTACTCGAGGGAGGCTGCGGTTGGGTGATTCAACCGGGTTGCGGTTACCATTTGGGCGCGCTATTAAAAGAGATTTCGCACAAGCCTATGATTTTAAATACTGCGCGGAAAAATGCGTTCGATTTTGTAAGGAAAAAGTATAGTGAGGAAGCTATTGCCAAATCTTGGCGTTCGATGGTGGCGAAGCTTACTGGCAGTCAATTTAGTGCTATGAATGTGGTTGTGTAGGCGGATTTAGTGTTGTTGTTGGGCTACGAATTATTGGTAATTGCTTTGATATATATGTATATGTTGCTGCTGAGTTTTTGAGGTAAAACTGTAGCGATGGGAGGAGGCGGGTAGATTAGGGATGTATGGGGAGGAGGGTCGAGCACTACTCCGTTAAGTAGATAGTGAAAACAGGACGGGGCAATGGTAAGGAAGGTGGCATAATGACGCCAAAGCAGGTAACCTCGGTGAGACGCGAGTTGGCAGAGTAGGTGTAGGAGTTCGCCGGGGAGTTGGGGCGCAGCGCGGCGGCACTGGTGCGGTAAATATATCGCGGGGCTGATACAGGAAGGGGAGCGCAAGTCGATCGAGCCGCTGGCGGCACGTGTGGGTGGGGACGACCAGGCGTTGCAGCAGTTCGTCAACCAGAGCTCATGGGATCATGTGGCGGTGTTGCAGCGATTGCGGGCGCTGATGTACCGTCAGGCGGAGGCCGCCGGGGGAGTACTGGTGCTGGATGACACGAGCCTGCCCAAGCAGGGTCGCCATTCGGTGGGCGTGGCCCGGCAGTATTGCGACACTTGCTTCACTCGCTCCGGGGTCATCCCTCTCGACTCGTCGTAAATTTACTTAACGGAGTAGTGGTGGCAGTGAAAAGAAGAATGCGGCGCAAGCGCGCGGCCAATCTTCGAACCACGCCCGAGCCGGCCCAACTAGCTAACGAGCGCTGGTCGATAGCGTTTGTGACGGATCGCATGGAGACCGGCCAGATGTTCCGAGTACTGTCCTTGCTCCACCAGCCTAGGCGGGAATTTCCATTGCTTGAGCCAGGCGTGAGTTTGACAGGACGACAAATGGATACGGGCTTGGAGCGGGTGCGAGCCGTACAGCCACTGCGGCAGTCTATCACCGTCGATATTAGCAGCGAGTTTGCATGCCGAATGGTGAACGCCTGGGCTTGCCGACATAAAGGGAAACTCGACTTCATCCGACGGGGGAAGGCCCGTCGAGAACGGCTTCATCGAGAGCTTCAACGGAAAGCTGCGAGATGACTGTCTCAACTTAGAGATCCTCTTCAGCATCGCGCAAGCGCGTGAAAACTTGAGCAATACGACCAACAAACCGACTGTGATAACGCCTGAAATCCGAGATCCGCGGTGTCCAGTCTAACGGACAGGTTGCCGCCAAAAATAGTCTGCGCCAACAACAAGGCCGGAAATGATCGTAGGTCGAAACCCGTCGACGCCCGTCGGCCGGATCGTTTAATCGAGCCGAGCGTTGGCACTTCCAACGCAGTATCCGCGTGACCACTTTATTCCGACGGCGCTCATCACCGACGATTGGTCTTAATGCCCTACGCGCTTCAAATCGTGGGCAGCACCAAACTTGCCCTTACCACACTTTGACGACCATCTCAGCCTGTGGGGACAGCATTTGACGCCAGCGGCGGCGTTTCGAATGGGGTGGCTCTTGTGATGGGGATGTGTCGATCATTGCCCGGTGAGAATCAATCGACTGATCTTCTGGCTCGCCCTTGCCGGGATGGTGCTGGCGGTGCATCTTTGGATCCAGAAAGCCCGCGGCTTCGACCAGGGGTGCTTCGGGCTTGCGAAGCCTGCGGAGGCGGTCGCGGGCGGTTGCCGCCAGGTCGATGACCTGCCGGGCAGTCACTTGCTCGGCGTCTCCAACGCGGCGTGGGGTTTCGCATTCTATTTCGGGGTCGCGTTACTCTCGCTGGTCAAACTCGTGGTCGCCCCCGGCCTCGCGCGGCGCGCGCACGCGCTGAGTGAGGCGCTCGTCTGCGGCGGCGCACTTTACTCGGCTTATCTGCTGGTCGTGATGATGCGGGGTGGCGCGCTGTGCGCGCTGTGCGTGGGGTCGGCGCTGCTGGTGTTTGCGCTCTTTTCGTTGCATGCCTGGCTCCGCGCGCGGGGCGGTTTTGCGCCGGTTGCAGAGTCGGGGCGGGTGGTCGAATTTGGGTTCGCCGGACTGGGGTTGTTTGCCGCTGGCGGCGCGCTGCTGGGCGTGCTGCTGTTTGTCAACCGGCTCGGCACCCGGCCACTTGGGGAGGGATCGGGGGGGCGGGAGCTGGAGAATGCCGTCGGCACGGTGCTCGAGCTGCAGTTCGACTACCAAAAGCTCACCGACTTGCGGGCCTGCCGTTTCGAGGGGCAGGCGCCGGCGCTCGATCTCGCGCGGTTCATCGGGCCGACGACGCCGTTTATCGGCAAGCCGGACGGGGTGCCGGTGATCCTGTTTTCGGAGCCGACGTGCGAGGCCTGCCGGCTTTATCATCCGGAGTTTATGCGGGCTGCGGAACGCCTGGGGGATCGCGCGCGTTTCACGATCCTGCCCCGGGTGTTTCGGGAGGAGTCGGTGCTCGAGGCCTCGGCGCTCAAGGTCGCGGAGACGAGCGGGAAGTACTTCGAGCTGTGGCGGGCATTGTTTGCGCTCCAGCCGCGCGCCGAGCGAGGGTTGACGCTGGCCCAGATTGCCGAGCTTTTTCGCGAAGTCGGGATCGATGCGACCGACCTGGAGCGGCGGCTGGCTGCGGCCCGGCCGGCGGTGCTCGCGCTGCGGCAGGCGGCGAAAGCGAGCGACGTCGATCTGGTGCCGGTGGTGTATATCGGGGGCAGGAAGGTGTGGATCCACAACCGGGGCGAGCGGTGCCTGGGCAGGCTGATCGAGCGGGCGGCGGTGGCGGAGTCCGCGCCGCCGGAGCGGCGGCGCGTGCGCTGAGCGGCGGCGCCGGTTGGCAGTTGACTGCGCGGGGGGGCGATTCCTATTCAGTGGCCTCCCATGTCGCCGCACGCACTTATTTCCCGCAATCCCGAAGCCATCGCCACGGAGATCGACGGCGAGGTGGTGTTGATGAGCCTGATCACAGGGCGGACGTTTGGGCTCGATAAACGCGGGAGCCGCATCTGGGGGCTGATCGAGCAGCCGCGCGCCGTTTCGGCGGTGGTGGCGGAGTTGCTGAAGGTGTACAACACGACGGCGGAGAAATGCGAAGCGGACCTGTTGGACTTTTTCGGGAAGCTGGCCGAGGCGCAGCTGGTGATCGTCGACGAGGCGCAGCGCGCGGGCTGAGGCGATGGGGGAGGATGGGCGTATCTTTCGGCGGAAGGCGGGCATCGAGGGCCGCGCGGTGGATCGCGCGCTGGTGCTGATGGATGCGGGGGAGCAGCACTACTTCGGGGTCAACCGGGTGGGGGCGCGCATCTGGCAGTTGCTGGAGAAGCCGCAGTCCAGCGCGGAGCTGGTGCGGGCCTTGACGGGTGAGTTTGCGGTGGATGAGGCCGCGTGCCGCCGGGAGACGGAGGCGTTTTTGCGGCAGCTGCTGGCGAAGGGGCTCGTGGTGGCCGCGGTGGCTTAAGCGGCGGGCCAGCTCAGGTGCGGGTGTCGGCGGCGAGGAGGCGCTGGAAAGCACCCTGGGGGCGCGCGGAGAGTTCTTCCCAGGCGCCGGTCTCGACGATGCGGCCGTGGTCGAGGACGACGATGAGATCGGCCTTGCGGAGGGTGGAGAGGCGGTGGGCGATGAGGATCGACGTGCGGCCCTTGATG
>CAYZPV010000030.1:0-79029 GCA_964480585.1 uncultured Opitutus sp.
CCACCCGCCCGCCCATGCCATGAAGACACTCCGGCTCTCGCGCCTCGCCGCCTCCCTCGCCCTCGCCTGCCCTCTCCTCCCCGCGTTGCGCGCGGCCGACACGCCGGCCACGCCGCCGCCCGCGACGGACAAGGCGGCCGTAGACGAGCGCACCGCCCGGGCCAAGCTCCTGGGCATCCGCCGCGCGCCCAGCCGCAAAGAGACGGGCGGCCCTGTCGATGGGCTCATGTTCGCCGTGGTTGTGATGCCCACCGGTGACGCCAGCGAGCGCGCCCTGAAGGAGCCGAAGGACTTCCTGGTGGGCGGCGAAAGCTATCACGCCAAAACCGAAAGCGCCTTGGGGAAAAAATTCGCGCCGCGCACGGAGGTGCACGACGCCGCTACCTTTCTCGCCAAGACTCCCGCGCTCAAGCCCGACGAGTTCGATGTGCCCAAGGGCAGCTTCATCCTGACGATCACCATCGTCGGCGCGGCCCTCGAAACCGGTGCGGAGGTGCGCCTCCCGCTGACGGTGGGTTTCTTGAAAAAGCCTACGCAGGTCACGCTGATCACCAGAGTCCCGCCGCCGCGCTGAGCGCGCGCGACGGGTGCAGGCCAATCCGTGCCCCATTGTGGATGAAAAAGCATCGTGGGTGGACAGTTGTGCGGCGATCAAACCCGCCAAACCCGATGCTTTTCGCTCTGAACTTACCCGTGTGAATTAACATGTGGAAAATAGTGTCCAAATGAACACTTGACGCATGCCCGGGCTGAGCTTTTCTGCCCGACATGGACTCCGAATCCTTCCTCCAAAAAGCGGAGCGCCTCCAGGCCGTGCTCCATCGCCTCGCCGAGGCGCCGCCCCTCTCACCGGCCGACACCGCTGCACGCGAGCAGATCGCGATCGCCGTCTGGCTCCACGACGAGTTTCGCGCCGTCGCGCGCGAAGACTTCCCGCTGTCGTCATGAATCCCGCCCTCGCCTTTGGCCAGCAGGAGCCCTTCCGCCCTGTCACGCTACGCCGGCGCAAGCCCCGCGTGCGCGACCCCGATGCGCTCGAACTCGACTTTGGCGAGCCAGTCGACGCCATGTGCGACCGGCTGCTTCGCCGCCTCCCGCCCCGCCCGCTCGACGAGCGCGACCCTCCGCCCCTGCCGCTCCCACCGGAGTGAATACCGCTCTTTAGGCAGAGCGCCGCTTGCACGCCCGCCTGTTCCCTTTCTCCCGATGCGTCACCCCGAGTGCCAAGGCCAAGAGCCCACGCGTGCCGAAGACGCCTCTAGTCCGAGCCCCGCGCCTCGTTTGCTCCGGGGAGCTGCCGCGGCTTGCCCGGATCCAGCACGCTCACATCCCCGAGCATGGGTAGCTCCAGCGCGAGGCGCTTCGGGTTTATGCCAAAGCTGAGGCCGATGATGTTGAGCTCGATACCTTCCGCCCACCCGGCAGTGACGCCGAGCAGCCCGAAGAGGCTCGCTTGCGCGCCCGTGCGCGAGGGCGTAGCCGCCAGTACCCGGCCGCCGAGGTAGTCCTTACCGATCGCGTGCGCCGGCAGGTCTACGCCCAGCTCCGGCACGGCACGAAGCAGATGCGCGATAAAGGTATTGGAGTTTGGTCCGGGCCAGATCCGATATTCCTCGGCATGCGGGTAGTCTTTCGCCGCCGAGTGGAGGCGGTCGATCAGCGCATCCACTCCTGGCCCGCGCACATCGGCTAGCAAGAGCGGCCGGTTGCCATACCAGTAGCCATCCGCCGCGCGCTGCGAGACGCGCACGCCATTGCCCGTGCGCCGCGTCTGGTACCCCATCAATTCGAAAACCGTAAACGCCTCCGCGCCTGTCGGCTTCACCGCGATCCACGAGTGCACGCCGAAGTACCCGCGCCAGCGCACGGCGCGCGCCGCGTAAACCTGCACCACGGCCTCGCGCGTCGTGCCCGGGTCTGGCGCGAGCCCTGCTGGCGCGCGGCTCGCGGTGCGCCAGTCTGCCGCCGCCAGCTCAGCCGCAGGCCCGGTGAGGGCGATGGCCAGCAGCAGTATGCTCGCGCGAAGGGAGAGGGATAGGGCGGTCGTGGACATGCGTGGTCGGTCGTCTACCCGGATGCAGGAAATCCCGGGTGTCAAAATCCAAGGGCCGCTCTCCGCCGTTTCCCCGTCACTGCGCCCGCTGCGCCGCTTCCGCCGCTGCTATTTCCGCCCACGTCGGCGCCCGCCAGAAAAGCAGATCCCAGCCCGGCGCCACGCCCGCGCCCAGCAGGCTGCCATCGCGCGAAAAAGCCATCCGCCCCACCGACTTTCCCGGCACATTCAGGCTTAGGAGAAGCTCCCAGCTCGCCGTGTCCCACAGCATCAGCGCCTCGCCTCCTCGCCCGCTCGTCACGAGCCGCCGTCCATCGGGCGAGAATTTTACTTCGTTCACCGCGAGGATGAAGCCCGAGAGCGTGGCCCGCTCCTCGTACGTCCTCGCATCCCATACGCGCGCGTAGCCTTCCGTGCTCGATGCCGCCAGCAGCCGCCCGTCGGGCGAGAAATCGCCGCGGATATTGTCGCGGATCCTCAGTCGCAGGAGTCGCTCCATCCCGCTGGCGAGGTCCAGGTGCAGGTGATTGCCCTCCCGGTCAAAGACCACTCCCTGCCTCCCGTCGCGTGCAAACGCCGTGCGCGCGCGCCACTGGTATGGCCTCGGCGACCAACTCCGCTCCTCCCGACCCGTCGCGATGTCCCATACGCGGGGCACATTCACATCGTCGGCCGAGGTGAGCACCAGCAGCTTTCCTCCGTCACCGAGAAACTCCAGGCCTTCGAATTTCCCCGCGATGGCCGGAAACTCGCGCACCAGTGTCCGCTTCTCCCAGTCCCATACGCGCAGCACTCCATCCGCCGAGCCCACGGCGGCCAGCGGCGCCGTCTCCGCGAGTCTCACATAGTCCGTCCGGCGAAATTGCAGCAGCAGCTCCACGTCGTCGAGCCGCCGGCCCCTGCGCTGCACCACCGCCCCATCCACCCGCGCCGCCACGATCGCCTCCGACCCCTCGCCCGCAAAGCGCCAGGTGTCCACATCCGGCACCTCGAAGGGGCCTGTCGTCCCGCTCCGCGAGATCGTGTCCCAGAGCCGGATGCCACTCTCCTTCGAGCCGCTCACAAACATCTTTCCATCCGGCTGCATCGCGATCCACGAGAGTTCCACCGCGTTACCGGTACGGCGGCTCTGCCGGCTCTCGATGTCCCATACGCGCACCGTCTGGTCGGCGCTCGAGGAGTAGAGCGTCTTGCCGTCGGGCGAGAAAAGGATCTGCACCACAAAGCCCCGGTGCCCGTCCAGGTGGCCGATCTGCCGTCCATCCGCCACGCTCCAGAGCCGGATCGTGGGATCGAGAAAGCCTCCGCCCGTGGCCAGCATCCGTCCGTCCGGTGAAAAGGCCGCCACGACAAACTCCTCGTCGTCCGTCACCTTCGCCGTCCACTTCTCCGCGCCCGTCGCGAGATCGATCACTCGCACCTGGCGATTGGGCAGGCAGTGTGCCGCCACGCTCAAGTCTGGCGTCACCGCAAACGCCGTCCACTGCGAGGAGGTGCGCGTCGGCGCCGGATGTGCCGCCATCCGCGCGCCGTCGGCCACCCGCCAGAGGGTGATCTCGTTATCCGCCGCTTCGCACGAGGTCGCGAGCGTCCGCCCGTCTGCCGAGAAATGCAGGCCCACGCAGCCGTTGCTCAGCGGTTGCTC
The DNA here is from genome assembly GCA_964480585.1 of uncultured Opitutus sp. Lineage (GTDB taxonomy): Bacteria > Verrucomicrobiota > Verrucomicrobiia > Opitutales > Opitutaceae > ER46. The sequence continues at coordinate 3,699 of CAYZPV010000030.1, forward strand.
GAGTACGACCCGGCGCGTCGCGAGATTCCAAAAGACGAGCCGGTGCGCCGGCGCGCTGTTGCCCGAGCTGGTGTAGGCGAGGATGGGCTCCGTGGGTGAAAAGGCCACCCGCACCCGGCCCCGTCCCGCCGAAAGGCGGATCTCCTCCCGGGTGCGCAGATTCCAGATCGAGAGGCCTCCGCCTGTCTCCTCCCCTGCCGCCAGCCACAGCCCGTCGCCCGAGAGGGAGAGCGTGCTGTAAGGGTGGTTGCGCTTCGGGAAGAGCGATTGCGTGTCATTCTGGCAAAACTGCCAGAGGTACCGCCACTCCCAGCCGCGCAGGTCCTCTTGCCCGGTGCCTGGGCGGTGCCGGTTGAGGAGTTGCGCGGCCAGGCCGAGATTCCCATTCCCCAGCGCCTCCTGCACGCGATTCATGTCCGAGGCGTAGGCGATGCGGCGCGCCGTCCGCGCGCTCTCCTCCTTTTCCTTCCGCAGCACCGTCTCCTGCTGCCGCAGTTGCCGCTCCGTCCGCTCCGCGCGCGTCGCGCGCACCGCCTGCCACGCGCTCACCACGCCCCCCGCCAAGATCGCCAGCAAGAGCAGCGCCGCGCTGCCAAAGACCACCCGGTGCCGGCGGATCATCTTGCCCAGCAGGTACCGCGTGCTTGGCGGCCGCGCGACGATCGGCTCGTGCCTCAGGTAGCGCTGCACATCCGCGCCCAGCGCCTCGGCCGTCTCGTAGCGGCGGCCCCGGTTTTTCTCCAGGGCCTTCATCACGATCCAGTCCAGGTCGCCCTTTGTCGCCGTCGCATGCTCCTCCGGCGTGGCCGCATGCTGCGCCGCGAGCGTCTGCCGCTCCACCACCCCCAGCGTGTGGAGATGCGTCGAGGGTCGCGGAGGATCGACCTCCCGGATGATCCGCCTCACCTGGTCGATCCCCTGCGAGGAAAGGGTCTTCGGGTCGAAGGGCGGCCGGCCCGCCAGCAGTTCGTACAGCAGTGCACCCAGCGAGTACACGTCGCTGCGCGCATCCACGTCGTGCGCATGAAAGTCCGCCTGCTCCGGGCTCATGTACGCCGGCGTGCCGATAAATTGCTCAAAGGCCGTGAAGAGCGTGCTATCCGTCAGCCGCCCCTGCATCGCCTTGGCGATGCCAAAGTCGATCACCTTGGGCAGCGGCTCCCCATCCTCCTGCGTCACCAGCACGTTTGATGGCTTGATGTCACGGTGTACGATGCCCCTGCCATGCGCATGCTGGATCGCCCGGCACACCTGCACAAAGAGCGCCAGCCGCTCCGCTGTCGCGAGATTGCGCTCGTCGCAGTACCGCGTGATCGAGAGTCCGCGCACCAGCTCCATCACGAAGTATGGCCGCCCCGTCTCCGTCGCCCCGGCGTCGAGCACCTTGGCGATGTTGGGGTGATCCATCAGCGCTAGGGCCTGCCGCTCCGCCTCGAAGCGCGCGATCACTTCCTTCGTGTCCATCCCGAGCTTGATCACCTTCAGCGCCACCCGGCGCCGCACCGGCTCCTCCTGCTGCGCCATCCACACCGCGCCGCAGCCGCCCTCCCCGAGCTTTTCCAGCAGCTTGTACCGCCCGATGAGCATACCCGGCTCGTGATCGATGAGCCCCGGTCGCGGCGAAAGGGGCCGCGCCATCGCCAACTCGGCCTTCTCATGCCCGCGTAGCAGCGCCAGGATGCGCGCGCGTTGCTCCTCCGAGGCGCATGCGCCGATGAGGAAGGCCTCGCGCTCCGCCTTCGGCAGCGCCACGGCGTCGAGGAAGAGATCGGAGTCGGGGGTCACGTCCGCAGGCCTTGGTTTCGCCTCCATCGACTAGCGCTCGCTGCGCAGTCTGTCCATCTCCGCGAAAAGCCACGCGCGCGCGTAAGTCCAGTCCCGCGTCACCGAGCGCACCGAGAGGCCGAGCACCTCCGCCACTTCTTCACGCGTCAGCCCCACGAAGTACCACTGCTTCACGATTTCGGCCTTCCGGGGATCGTGCGCGGCGAGGTTTTCCATCGCCTCGTTCAGCAGCAGCAGTTCCGAGTCGCTCAACTGCGGTGCCGCCACGTCGAAGCCCGTGAGGCTCGCGCTGAGTTTCTCCAGGCCCGCCCCGCCCCGCGCCGTCTGCCGGCGCCGGGCGTTTTCGATCAGGATGCGGCGCATCGCCTCCGCCGCCGCCGAAAAGAAATGCGCCCGCCCCTTCCAGTCCGTCTTCCTGTCCCCGCCCAGCCGCAGCCACGCCTCATGCACCAGTGCCGTGGGTTGCAGGGTCTGCCCTGGCGCTTCCCGCGCCATCTTCGCCGCTGCCAGCTTCCGCAGTTCGTCGTAGACGAGCGGCAGGATGCGTTCGGCCGCCTGGGCATCGCCTTCGTTGATCTGCTGCAGCATCTGCGTGATATCGCCCGGCTCCACGGCGGCTAGGCCATTTCAAAGCTCGCCGGAAGGAAAGGCTAAATCGCGCCCGTCCGCCGTCTCCGTCGTCCCAATGCGTTATTTCTTCGCCGCCGCCGGCTCGCGCGCCAGTTGCGCCGCCAGCCGGGCCAGTCCTTCCAGGTTTCTCCTGAGCGCCTCCTCCGCATCGGTGTCCGTGCGGTGGCACAGCACGCCCACCGGCCCTCGCCACCCGCTTTGCGCCACCACGCGCATCATCGCGAGTTCCTGGTCGCCCTCGCCTAGGTAAAGGATCTTCCGTCCCGTGCGGTCCCCATTTTCGACGACCCCGCTGAGATTCAGCGCCGTCACGTGCGGCATCATCCGGGGCCATTGCGCCGCAAAGGTGCGGATATGCTCGTGCGCGTGGTGCAGATTGTAGACGATGCCCACGTTGGTCGCCCCGGCTTCGCGCAGGCCTGCCAGCACCGCGAGTTGGTTGTCCGGATCGCCAAACCAGCCCTGGTGATTGTACAGCGCGATCGCGCAGCCCAGCGCCTGCGCCGCCTCTGCGATGGGCTTGAGCCGCGCCACCTCGCCCGCCACCCGCGCCGCCTGCTCCGCCGCATCTCGCGCCGGCGCTCCCCCGCCCGTCACCCAGAGGGTCGGCCGTATCTTGTGGCGCTCGATTGTCGCCAGGATCGCTCGCGCCGTGGCATCCATCCGCGCCGGAAACCACCACGCCGTGAGCGCGATGCCCTTGGCCCGCATCGCCTCCACCTCCCGGTCGAAGAGCGGCACATGCTCCGCCCTGAAATCGTAGGCATACGCCCGCAGCCCGAGCCGCTCCAGCATCTCCGCCCGCTCCTCCGGCGTCCGCTTCTTTGCATCGAAGGGCACGATGCACCACGCCTGCAGATTTTCGCTCCGCCACAGGGAAGCCCCGCCCTCCGCCGCCGCGAGCTTGTGCGCCGCGCGCGGCGTCAGGAGCAGCGTCGCAGCGGATAAGAGGGAAATGAGGGCGCGCCTCGTCATCGGGCTGGGCTTCGACGGATAGTCTGTCTCGTTACGGATACAGGAGGTACTTCGCCCGCTTCTGTTTGAAGTCCGCGAGCCCCGCCTGCCACGTCGCGCGGATCTCCGCCTCCGTCTTCCCCGCGATGATTTGCTGGCGAAACTCCGCCACCCCCGCGAGTCCGTCGATATTGCCGATCTCCTTGCTCTGCGTGCGATCGAAGAACCGCGCTTTGTCCGGGTACGCTCGGTACAGGTCGATCATCCACTGTACGTTGATTCGGCGCTCCCGTCGCAGGATGGAGGTATCGTAATCGCGGAGATCCAGTCCGTAGCAGACTTGATTCATGTGCAGCGGGGTCTCGCTCATGCCTTTGATGCTCGTCGGCGTATAGCTGAAGTCGTAGCGCCCTTTCAGGTCCGGCGCGCCCAGCACCGTGAAAGGGAATTGCGTCCCGCGCCCGTGATTGAGGATCGTGCCCTCGAAGAGGCAGGTCGAGGGGTACAGCAGGATCGCTTGCGCTGTATTGAGATTCGGCGAGGGCTTCACCGGCAGCGTGTAGGGCAGATCGTGGTGATAGTTGGCGATGGGCACGATTCGCAGGCGGCACTTCAACCCGTTTGGCAGCCAGCCCTCGCCGTTGATCATCTGGGCAAATTCCGCGATCGTCATCCCATGCGCGATCGGGATGGGAAACATGCCGATGCCCGATTTGTGCTTCATGTCGAGCACCGGCCCGTCGATCAGGTAGCCATGGGGATTGGGCCGGTCGAGGATTAGCAGTTCCTTGTCGTTCTCGGCGCACGCTTCCATGAGCTGCGCCAGCGCGTTGATATTCGTGTAGAAGCGCACGCCCACGTCCTGCACGTCGTAGATCATCAGGTCCACGTCGGCCAGGTCCGCTTTCGAGGGTTTCTTTTTCGCCCCATACAGCGAGATGATCGGGATGCCCGTCGCCGGGTCTTTCTCGTCCTTCACGTGCACGCCCGCGCTCACGTTGCCGCGAAAGCCATGCTCCGGCCCGAAGACCTTGGCCACCGCGATACCCTCCGCCTTCAGCACATCGACGAGATGCTGGTCTCCCACCACGGTCGTCGGATTGGCGAGGATCGCCACCCGCTTGCCGCGAAGATACGGGAGGTACTTTTCCGTCTGGTCCGCCCCGGTCAGGATGGGCTTTGCCTCCGCGGCGGCCTTCGCTGGCGGCTCCACGCGCTGCGCGCAGCCCGCAAGCAGCGCGATACAGGCCAGTGCGATAAAACGGTGTCCCCAGTGCATAGCCCGCGATCTTCATCCTGCTCTCGGCCAAATCCAATGCGAATAATCGTGCGCAAATCCATCGCTGCGCCCAAAAGCGGCTCGCCTCCCGCCCTCTGCCCGCCGAGGTTTTTCGCATCCCCCCGCCGCACAGCGGCCTGATCCTTTTTCACTATGCCCACGTCGAATCGCAGAGAGTTCCTCAAGTCCACCGCCCTCGGTTCCGCCGGTTTCACCATCGGCGCGATGGGTTTCTCCGCCAAGTCCTACGCCGCCATCGCTGGCGCCAACGAGCGCATCAACTTTGCCGTCATCGGCGTCCGCAATCAGGGTACCGTCCATCTCAACAGTCTCTGCGCGCTCAAGGAGAGCCACAATGTCCACCTCCGCGCTCTCTGCGATGTCGACGAGGGGCTCTTCCCTGCCGCCCTCAAGCTCGTCTCCGAAAAGTCAGGCGCCACGCCCTCCACGCACTGGGATCTGCGCGCCGTGCTCGATAATCGCGAGATCGACGCCGTCTCTATCGTCACTCCCAATCACTGGCACGCTCTTGCCACCATCTGGGCCTGCCAGGCCGGCAAGCACGTCTATGTCGAGAAGCCGTCCTCCCACAATATCTGGGAGGGTCGCCGCATGGTCGAGGCTGGCCGCAAGTATCGGCGCCGCGTCCAGGTCGGCCTCAACAATCGCTCCTCCGCCAACATCCGTGAGGCCATGGCGCTCCTCCACCGCGGCGGCATCGGCGATGTCTACATGGCCCGCGCCGTGTGCTTCAAGGCCCGCGACTCCTACGGTCTCTCGCGCGATGGCCAGCCGCCCGCCAAGTTTCACTACGATCAGTGGCTCGGCCCCGCGGCCCAGCGGCCCTACAACGAGAAGCGCAGCCACTACAACTGGCATTGGTACTGGGATACCGGCAACGGCGACACCGGCAATACCGGCCCCCATATGCTCGATATCGCCCGCTGGGGCATGCAGAAGGACGAGCATCCCGTCTCCGTCTACTCCTCCGGTGGCCTCTTCGGCTTTACCCAGGATGAGGGCAAGACACCGGGCAGGCGCGTCTACGGCGACGTCGAGACCTACGGCCATGATCGCACGTCCCAGGAGACCCCCAATACTCAAAACGCCGCCTACACCTACGCCGATGGCAAGATCATCGAGCTCGGCACGCGCGGTCGCTACACCAATCACGAGGGTAGCTCCGGCCAGGAGGTAGGAAATCTTTTCTACGGCAGCGAGGGCTGGCTCGAAATCAGCGGGAATGCGTGGAAGGCCTTTCGCCGCCGCGAAAAGCAGCCATTTGCCCAGGCTCAGGGTGCCGAGCGCGAGCGCGCCGCCCACTGGGCCAATTTCCTGGAGGCTATCCGCTCCGGCGACGATGCCCGCCTCCACTCCGATATCGAGAGCGGCCATCTTTCCACCGCGCTCTGTCACCTCGCCAATATCTCGTACCGGGTCGGCCGCTCCCTCAAGTTCGATGGAAAGCGGGAAACCTTCGTCAATGATCGCGAGGCCGATGGCCTCCTCACGCGCGACTACCGCCGGCCCTTCGTCGTCCCCGCCACGGTCTGATTATCCACCCTTTCTTCACCCCATGCCCCCTCGTTCGCGTCTCTGGATTGGCCTCCTCTCCTTCGTGCTCGGTGCCGCCGCCGGCGCTCCGGCAGCCGCGCCCGCGACTCCCAGCCCCGGCCTCCGCTACTATTATCCGCTCCCCGCTGGCACTCCGCCCGCCCAGTCTCTCGAGACGGATATCTGCGTCTACGGCGGCACCCCCGGCGGCGTCGCCGCCGCCGTGCAAGCGCGCCGGCTCGGCAAGCGTGCCGTGCTCGTCGTCTTCCGCCGCCACGTCGGCGGCATGACGTCCGGCGGCCTCACGGCGGTCGACGTCGGGCATGCCGCCTCCATCGGCGGTCTCGCCGCCGAATTCCTCGATCGCGCCGCCCAGGCCAAGGTCGCCACCATCAAGGGCGGCAGCCCCGAGCTCGGCTTCAAGCCCTCGCAGGCCGAGGAGCTTTTCCGCGCGATGCTCGATCAGGCCGGCGTCACCGTCCTCTTCGAGCACCGGCTCGCGAAGGTAGAGAAGACCGGCAACCGCATCCAGGCCGTCGCCTTCGAAAATGGCACGCGTATCGCCGCCGGTATGTTTGTCGATGCCACCTACGAAGGCGATCTCTTCGCCCGCGCTGGCGTGCGCTACTTCGTCGGCCGCGAGGATAACTCCGCCTATGGCGAGACTGTCAATGGCTTCCAGCTCGCGAAGACCCACCAGTTTCGCTTCCCTGTCGATCCTTACCGTATTCCGGGTGATCCCGCCAGCGGCCTCCTTCCTGGCATCACGGGGGGTCCCATGCCCGCCCCAGGCACCGGCGATAAGCTCGTGCAGGGTTACAACTTTCGCATGTGGGCCGTAAAGGCCGAGGCCGGCGCCCCCTGGCCCAAGCCCGCCGGCTATCGCCGCGAGGACTTCGCCCTCCTCGAGCGCTACCTCACCAGCGCCCCCGCGGGCTTCGTCTGGGACTTCACCTACCGGCATGGCCCTGTGAAGCTCAACATCGGCGATTGCAACAACGCCGGCCCCATCTCGACCGACTACGTCGGCGCATCCAACAACTGGGCCGAGGCCGATTACCCTACGCGCGAGCGCATCTTTCAGGAGCACGTCACCTACCAGCAGGGCATGATGTGGTATCTCGCCAATGATCCCGCGGTCCCCGAGGCCGTCCGCGCCCACGCCCGTAAGTTCGGCCTGCCCAAAGGCGAGTTCACCGAGACTGCTGGCTGGCCGCACGAGCTCTACGTGCGCGAGGGCCGCCGCATGGTGTCCGACTACGTGATGACGGAGAAAAACTGCCGCCGCCAGGTCGTCGCCGAGGACTCCGTTGGCTTGGCCAGCTATACCATGGACTCGCACCACACCTCGCGCCTCATCGTCGATGGCCGCGTCGTCGCGGAGGGCTGCGTCGAGGCCAGGGTACCCGGCCCCTACGCCGTCAGCTATCGCGCACTTGTGCCGCGCGAGTCCGAGTGCGCCAATCTCCTTGTCCCCGTCTGTCTCTCCTCCACGCACATCGCCTACGGCTCGATCCGCATGGAGCCCGTCTTCATGCTTCTCGGTCAGTCCGCGGCCACCGCCGCCGCCCTCGCTCTCGATGGCAATACCAGCGTGCAGAAGGTCCACTACCCCACCCTGCGTGAGCGCCTCTTGAAAGACGGCCAGAAGCTCACCTGGCAGTAGACCGCTCGCCCGAGCTCACTTCGTCCTCCCTTCTGATCCTTTCGCTCGCCGCTCATGTTCCGATCGGTCCTCGCATTACTTTTCCTCCTCACATCCGCCGTTCTTCGCGCTGTTGAGGTCGACGTACTCGTCTACGGCGCGACGCCCGCCGGCATCGCTGCCGCCCAAGCCGCCGCTCGCGATGGCCGGTCAGTATGGCTGGTGGAGCCCACCGCTCGCATCGGCGGCCTCGTCACGAGTGGCCTGTCGCACACCGATTTCCATTCGTTCGAGAGCCTCACCGGAGCTTTTCTCGATTTCAGCCAGCGCGTGGAGGCTCACTACGCCCGCGCCTACGGCGCAGACTCCCCGCAAGTGCGCGATTCGTTTCGCGGTACTTTCGCGGAGCCCAAGGTAAACCTCCTCGTCTTCCAGCAACTGCTCGCCGAGCACCCAAAGATCACGCTCCGTCTGCGCACCACGCTGGCCGCAGTCACCGTGGACCGTACCCAGGGCCCGCCGCGCATCGCCACCGCGACACTTCTCACTGCCGACACCCAGCGCCTCGTCATCCATCCCGGCGTTGTGATCGATGCCACCTACGAAGGTGATTTAATGGCCAGGGCCGGCGTCCCGTGGCGCGCCGGTCGCGAAGGCCGCGCGGAATACGATGAGTCGCTCGCCCCCGAGCAGGCCGATACCCAGCTCCAGGCCTACAACTTCCGCTTCATCATGACGCGCGATGCCGCCAATCGCATCGCACCCACGGCGCCCGATGGCTATCGGCGCGAGGATTTCCTGCCGGTGCTCGGCATCCTCGCCTCCGGCAAGATTCACACCGTCTTTGGCTACCCCTCGGCCTGCATCTTCAAGGCCCAGACTCCGCCCCTGCCCAACGGCAAATACGACATCAACGACGTTTCTCGCGGCCTGGTTCGCCTCTCGCTCCCCGGTCGCAATCTCGCCTGGCCCGATGGCGATGCCTCCGCCCGCGCCGAGATCTTCGCCGCGCATCTCCGCGATCAGGTGGGCTTGCTCTACTTCCTGCAAAATGACTCTGCCGTTCCCGCGAGGTTTCGCGACGAGGCGCGCGAATGGGGTTGGTGCCGCGATGAGTTCACCGAGACCGCCCACCTACCATCTCAGCTCTACGTTCGCGAGGCCCGCCGCATGGTGGGCCTGCGGGTGTTTACTCAGCGCGACAGCGAGTACGCTCCCGGCGATGCCCGCGCGGTGCTCCACCGCGACTCCATCGCAATGGGCGACTACGGCAATAACTGCCACGGCACCGCGCGCGAGGGCTCGCGCTTCGAGGGCCGGCACACCGGCGAGTTCTACCACCCTGTCCCACCCTACCAGATTCCCTACGGCACCATCGTCCCGCGCGATGTATCCAATCTTCTGGTACCCGTCGCTGCCTCGTCGTCGCACGTCGGTTTTTGCGCCCTGCGCCTGGAGCCCATCTGGATGTCCCTTGGCCAGGCCGCGGGTCACGCCGCCGCCCTCGCGTTGGAACAGCGCGTCGCCGTCCAACAGGTTCCCCTTTCCCCGCTCCAGGCCCGCCTGCACGCCGTCGGCTCCGCCACGATCTATGCCTCGGATGTTCCGCCTTCGTCGCCTGCCTTCGCCGCCGTCCAGTGGTGGGGCACCCGAGGCGGTTTGCACGGCCTCCAGCCCGCGCCCGCCAAGCTCGGTCAACGCGGCAAGGTGATCCACGGCCAGTACTTCGAAGCCTATCCCGATCACTTCGTGGAACTTGATCGGCCGCTTGACCCTGCTCTCGCTTGGCGTTGGCGCAGCCTCGCCGTCGAGCTCGGGCTGGACCTCGCCAAGCTCCCCGCACCCGACGCCCCGCTCACCCGCCGCGCCTTCATCGAAGCCGCCTACCGTCTGCGCTAGGCCGCCCGGCAGTCATAAACGGCGCGCGTTCGGAAATATCGATAGCGGCAGCTTCTCCGCCTCCCGCAATCCCAGTTCACCTATGAAACGTCGCCATTTTCTCACCAGTCTCGGCGCGGTCTCCGCCGGCAGCGTCCTCGTCGGCGCCGAGCGTGCGCCCGCGGCCAAGACGCTCTCCACCGATGTGCTCGTGATCGGCGGGGGCAGCGCCGGCGCCGTCGCCGCCATCCAGGCCGGTCGCCTCGGCGCCAGGACGATTCTCGTCGAGGCAGGCAGCCAGCTCGGCGGCACCACCACGACCGCGGGCGTCGATTTCCCCGGTCTCTTTCACGCCTGGGGCAGGCAGGTCATCGCCGGCATCGGCTGGGAGCTCGTCACCGAGACTGTGAAACTCAATAGCGACGACCTGCCCGATTTCACCAAGCCCACCGGCCGCCAGCACTGGCGGCATCAGGTGCGCATCTCCGGCGCTCTCTACGCCGCGCTCGCCGAGGAGGCCTGCACCAAGGCAGGCGTCCAGCTCCGCTACTACGAGTCTCCCCAGGAGATCGTAGCGACCGCGGAAGGCTGGCGCGTGCGTCTCGTCGGCAAGGGCACCATCGTCGATGTCACCACCAAGCAACTCATCGACTGCACCGGCAACGCCTCCGCCGTGGGCCTCGCGGGCTTGCCGCGCCAGCGCGAGGCCAGCCGCCAGCCGGGTACGATCATCTACCGCGTCGGCGGCTACGACACCTCCACGTTCGACATGGCCGCGCTGCAGGCCCGGCATGCCGCTGCGGTCAAATCCGGCGCGCTCAAGCGCACGGATATGAATGGCAGCGTCGCTGGCTGGCTCGGCAAAGGCGGCGAAAGCGGCAATCACATCATGGGGGCCGACTCCACCACCTCCGAGTCGCACACCGAGGCCAATCTCCACGGCCGCCAGTCCCTCCTGCGCGTGCTGCGCTTCCTCAAGGAAGACCCCGCGTTTGCGCTCCTGAGGATCGAGCGTCTCCAGCCCGAGACGGGCATTCGGGAGACATACCGCATCGTCGGCGAGACCTCCGTCACCGTAGCCGACTACGAGGGCGGCCGGGTTTTTGATGACGCCGTCTCGTACTCTTTCTATCCCATCGATCTGCATTTCGAGGGCGGCGTACGCCCGAAGCATCTCGCCGAGGGTATTGTGCCCACCGTGCCCCTTCGCGCGCTAATACCCAAGGGCGGCAGGAATATCCTCGTGGCCGGCCGCTGCGTGAGCAGCGACCAGCTCGCCAACTCCGCCCTCCGCGTCCAGGCCTCGTGCATGGGCATGGGCCAGGCCGCCGGCGTCGCCGCCGCGCTCGCTGCGGCCAAAGGCACGACGCCATTGCAGGTGCCTCTCACGGAGATCCGGTCCACCCTCCGCAAGCACCACGCGATCGTACCGGGCTAACCCGTCTCGGGCATGAACGTCGGAAACGCGATCCCCTGCGTGGGTGCGACTCGGCCGACGGCCTGGGCGACGTGCAGCTCCACATTTCGCCCACCCCACGCATAACACCGGCGGACCAAGTCGTGGGCCTGACTCGGCACGAGGAGCACGGTCGACTGGCCGCGCAGCGTATCCAACGCGCGCCAGACCAATGCGGCGGCGGTGGCCTCATCGCGCGCCGCGCCAGGACCGAGCATCGGGCAGCCGGGATGAAGACTCGCGACGAGAAAGCCCTCGAGCCTCCCCGCTTCCGACTCGAGAGTCCATAGACGCCAGTCGCCCACGCGGTTTTCCAGGAACAGCTTGAAATCCTGTTCTCGGCTGATGCCCTGTAGCTCGGCCTCAAATTCGGCGAGTCGTCTCGCCATACTCACGTCGCGACATTGCGCCACCCGCAGCGCGCCGGCGGGCGCGGGATGCGCCAGGCCGGTTGGCGGCACGGTGAAGCAGACATCCTGATAAAGCGTATGCGGCACAAACCCGAGGCGCGAGTAGAGCGAAAAAGAGTCGAGATTGAGGAGGCTCGAGACGAGCCGCACCGGCAGACCCTTCGCGCGGGCCGACTCGAGCACAGGCGCAAGCATCGCACGCGCTACCCCGCGGCTCAGCGCCCGGGGCGCAACCGCGACAATCCCCACCGAGACGTGCGTCGGTCGCGGGTGCACAAAGCTGACGCCGAGCAACTCGCCCGACGCCGCATCGCAAGCAGCCACCGCCTGGCCCGAGTCGAGCGCCTCGTAGACTTCTGGAAACAGCCGGAAACCCTCGTGGCTGGCGCCAAAGCGCGCGCCTTGCCCCAGCCGGCTCTCGTACCAATGGACCAGCGATTCGTGGATCAGCTTGGCCGCCGCTTCATGATCGGCGGGGCGCAGCGGGCGTATGCTCAAGGAATGCGTCATGTCGGAAGGGGCTCAAGGTTTGTACCAACCGGGTGTGCCAAACCAGCGGTGCATCTCGTCCGCAAAAGGCGCGACTACCGCCGCCGGCTCGGCCACCGCGCCGCGATCGCCCGTCTCGATCATCCAGGCATCGAGCGCAGCGCTCAGGCGCGCAAGCGCCTCGCGGTGGACAGGATCGGATGAGGCGGCGAGATTCCGCACTTCGTGCGGGTCGGCCTCCGTGTCGTAGAGCTCCTCTAGCGGCCCCGCGCGGCGCATCAACTCCAGGGGCGGCCCGGTGAGCGCGCCGCGCGCGTCGAGTTCCCGCATTACGCCGATGATCGGAAAGCACTTCTCCTTGTAGCGGTTGAGCGAGGCGAAAGTAGGGCCGGAGGAGAGCGTGCGGATGTAGTGGAAGCGCTTGTCGTGCACCGAGCGGATGCGCTGCTGCGTCTCATCGATCCGGTCGCGCGCCCCGAAGGCATAGCGGCGCGGCGGGTCGCTCCTGTCGCCGAGGAAGACGCGGCCTTGCATCAGAGTAGGCCGCTCCAGCCCCGCGAAGCTCAGCGTCGTCGCCGTCACATCGATCAGGCTCAGCACACGGTCATCCACCGTGCCGGGGCGATAACCCGCTGGCGCGGGAAAATTCTTCGGCCACTTGATGAGGAGCGGCACCCGCAGGCCACTGTCGTAGCACCAGTGAATGCCGCGCGGGTCGAGCCGGCCGTTGTCGCCGAAAAAGACGATCACCGTATCGTCCTCCAGTCCATCGCGCCGCAGCCGCTCCAAGACCCAGCCGATGCGCTTGTCCATGCCGGAGACTGAATTGAGATAGCGCGCCCACTCTGCGCGCACCACCGGATGCTCGGGATAGTAGGGCGGCGGAGTGACATTCTCGGGCGTGGCGATTTTCTCATGCTCGTCCTCGCCCACCCACATCACGCGCTCCTTCTTCGCGCTCTGCCGATCGTAGATGTCATACTCGTTTTCATGTGAGTTCACGACAGCGAAGAACGGCCGCCGCCCCATCAGCCACGACCAGTCATCGGAACCGGGGTGATAGATGGGGCCCTCGTTGACGAAATTGAGGTCGAGCTTGCCGGTGCCGACGGGGAGCGGGCCGATGGTCTTGACGTTGGCCGTATGGTAGCCGACGTCGCGCAGCCGGTGGGTGATCGGTCGCACACCGGGCGGCAGACGGAAATCGTCGTCGCGGTGCGAGCGCATATGATGCGTGTCCGTCGTGGTCTGATACATCCCGGTGAAAAATGCCGAGCGGCTCGGAGCGCACGCGGGATTGGTGGCAAAGACGTGCGTGTAGCGCACGCCCTGGGCGGCGAGCGCGTCCAGATGCGGCGTGCGCACCTGCTTTGCGCCATAGCTGCCCAGGTCGTGAGTGGTGAGATTTTCCCCCACCAGCCAGAGGATATTGGGACGACGCGGCTCCGCGCCGAGAGCGGAGCCCACGGCGAGCAGTATGAGGAAGAAAATCCGGTGGATCATGGAATCGGCTCAGGCGAGCTCCCAGCCTTTGCGGTAGGCGCGGCGGATCAGCGGCGCGGCCTCGGGCATGCCTCTCACCGTAAGGCTCTTCGCATCCCACGTGATGCGACGGCCAAGGCGAAGCGCGAGATTGCCCAGCAGCACCGTCTCGGTGAAGGGGCCGGCGGAGGCAAAATTCGAGAGCGCAGGGGTACCGGTGCGAATCGCCTCGATCCACTCGAAGTAGGGATCGCTCGCATCGTCTCCCTTCACATCCTCAGGGGTGCGCTTCGGCACGCGGGGGAGCGTCTTGGGCGGCTGGGTCAGGCTCACGCCGAGCCCCTCGGGCTTGAACACCCAATCCTGCCGAGTTCGGCCAAAGTACATCTTGCCCTTCTCGCCGACGAGCACCAGGTCGAAACGCCGCACGACATGATCGAGCGTCGGGAAATCGCCCTTCCACACTTCTTCCGGAGGCGCGTGGAGGTAAGCGCCATCCTTGGCAGCCACACCGTCGTACCACACGAATTTCACCGGCGAATTGAAGAAGCTCTTCGCGAAGCGATAGGTGACCGTGGAACGCAGCGGCGCGGCGATCGAGGTGCCTCCCTCCTGCCACACGTCAACGGTCTCGGGAGCCGTGAGCCCGAGCGCCCAATACGGCATGTCCATGATATGGCAGCCCATGTCGCCGAGCGCCCCCGCGCCAAAGTCCCAGTAGCCCCGCCAATTGAATGGTGCGATCTCGGGGCTGTATTCGCGGAAGGGGGCGGGGCCGATCCACTGCTCCCAATCCAGCCCCTTCGGCACCGGCTGGGCCTCGGGCCACTTTGTCATGCCCTGCGGCCAGATGGGGCGATTAGTCCACATATGTACCTCCGTCACGCGGCCGATTGCACCGGCGCGGATGAGCTCGACGCCGCGGCGGATCGGCTCGCCCGCGTGCGCCTGATTGCCCATCTGGGTCTGCACCTTTGTCTTCGCCGCTTCCTCGGCGAGCCGCCTCGCTTCCCAGATGGAGTGCGAGATCGGCTTTTGCGTGTAAACATGCAGTCCCTTGCGCATCGCGAGCAGCGTAGCGTGGAAGTGATGATGATCGGGCGTCGAGACCACCACCGCATCGAGGCCGCGCATGTTGGCGATCATGTCGCGGTAGTCCGTGAAGAACTTGGCGTCGGAGAACCTATCCGCGATCGTCTCGCCCTTCTTGGCCTTGCGCCGCGCCAGATTCTGATCGCGCGGATCGGCCACATCGCAGAGTGCGACGACCGTCGCGCCCGCCTCGGCGGTCGAGAGCGTATCCTGGCGGCCTTTGCCATTGATGCCGATGCAGCCCACGGCGATGCGGCTATTGGCCCCGCGCGCGGCGGCAGGAAGGATGCTAAAGCCCAGCGTGGCCACGGCCGACGCTTTGATAAACTGCCGCCGATTCAAAGGGTGAGTCTTCATGTCGAGAGAAGGGTAAACTGGCTCGCTAGGTTTCTCGGCTTCATGCGGAGCGAAAGGAAGGACTATTTTGCGCAATCTTGCTCCCTTGCTCTCGCCTCCCCCACCCCACCAGACCGAGAGCCAGGAGCGCCAGGCCCGAGGCCACTGCCAGCGCCGCCTTCATGCCCAGCGCCGAGTAGACCGCGCCCATGCCTGAGGCGCCTGCGATGAGCCCTCCGTTACGCATCAAATTCAAGAGGCCGGAGCGCACGCCCCGGTCGAACGCCGAGGCTTTCCCCAGCACCGCCGCGTTGTTGGCCGTCTGGAAAAATGCATAGCCCGCCGTGATCGTGACGATGCCGGCGAGATACACCGACACGCCCCCGTGAGGCAGGGCGAGAGCCAGACCCGCGGCGCCGGCAAAGATCGCGGCAAGCCCACCAACGGCGGTCGGCCCGGCTCCGAGCCGGTCCACCACTCGACCGGCCGGCACGCCGCACAGCGCCGCCACCAGCGGGCCCGCCGAGAGCACGAGCCCGCTGCGCGCCGCATCGAGGTTGAGCGTTTCCGCCAGGTAGAAAGGACCGGCCACGAGCGTGGTCATGAGCACGGTGGCGACCAATGCGGCTGCGAGCAAAGGCGCGCTCAACTCGCGATCACACAGCCACCGCCCCGCCGAGGGCCGCAGCACAGTGACGGGCAGGCGTGGACGCGTGGCTGGCAGGCTGCAGGCGAGCGCAAATGCGAGCAGGCCCAGCGGCACCTGGGCAAAGAAGATCGCGCGCCAGCCCCAGGCGGAGAGGAGCCAGCCGCCAAGCGAGGGTCCGAGCGCGGTGCCGACCGCCGACATCGTGCCCAGGAGCCCAATGGTAGCGCCAAGGCGCTCCCGGCCGGCAAGTTCGCCCGCCAGCGCCAATGCCAGCGCAAGCATCGCCGCCGCCCCCGCCCCCTGCATCGCGCGCGCAGCGATCAACGCGCCCAAACTCTCCGCGGCCCCACCCAAGCCCGCCGCGAGCGTGAACACCCAGATCCCTGCTTGCAGCACCCCGCGCGAGCCCCAGCGATCGCCGAGTCGACCGGCACTCACGCTCAGGCCCGTCATTCCGAGCAAATAGGCCAGCACCACCCACTGCACCTGCCCGAAAGTGGCGCCAAACGCCTCACGCAGCGCAGGCAGTCCCACATGGGCGATGCTGGTGCCGAGTGACGGCAGCAGCATCGCGAGCGCAAGAGCGCCGGTGGCGAGACGAACGGAGGAGGAAGCCTTCATCTCTCCAGCGTACTCTCTTTTGTATAAAGGCGGAAGACGCACGGATCGCATCTTATACGTGCGTTTGACGCCATATCTCATTTCCGCTCCGCTCCCCTGATGGAAAAGCCGGACTTCAACCTGCTCGCCACGCTCGATGTGCTCCTGGCCGAAGGCAGCGTGGCACGCGCCAGCCGCCGCCTCCGCCTCAGCCCATCTGCAATGAGCCGCGCGCTGGCCCGCCTGCGCGCGACGACGGGCGACCCGCTGCTGGTGCGCGCCGGCAGGGGGCTCGTGCCCACCCCGCGGGCCCTGGCACTGCGCGAACGCGTCGCCCAGCTCGTGCACGAAGTCGAGGCCGTGCTGCGGCCGGCAGAGCAACTCGACCTCGCGCAGCTTGCCCGCGTCTTTACGCTGCGCACGCGCGAAGGCTTCGCGGATAACTTCGGCGCCCCTCTCCTCGCCCGGCTCGCCCAAGAGGCCCCGAGCGTGCGGCTCCATTTCGTACCCAAGCCCGACAAGGACAGCGCCGCTCTCCGCGAAGGGACCGTGGATCTCGAGACGGGGGTAGTCGACGCCGACACGGCGCCGGAGCTGCGCGTGCAGGCGCTTTTTCGCGACCGCCCCGTAGGGGTGGTGCGCAAAGGGCATCCGCTGGCGACCGGCAAGCTCACGGCGGCGCGCTATGCGGCGGGGCGGCACATCGTCGTCTCGCGGCGCGGCCTCGAGCACGGCCCGCTCGACACCGCGCTGGCCAAACTCGGTCTGAAGCGCGCAATCGCAACCGTCGTCGGCAGCTTCGCGACGGCGCTGAGCCTCGCGCGCCACTCGGAACTGATCGCGACCGTGCCCGAGCGGCACACGGGCAATCTCCGAGCCGGCCTGCATACCTTCGCGCTGCCGATCGCGACGCCAGGCTTTACCGTGTCGCTGCTCTGGCACCCGCGACTCGATGCAGACCCCGCGCAGCGCTGGCTGCGCGGTTGCGTGCGAGAGGTCTGTTCGTAGGGCGCACGGCAGGGGTGGCGACACCCACGCAACGTAGGTGGGCAACCCAAATTTGGACCCCGCGCCGTCGCACGGAGTCTGACGCCCCGAGACACTTCGCCGCTCACACCACTCACACTCACCTGGCGGGGGTCTCCTCACTCTCATGGTCTTCTCACCCCTGCCGCGGGCCTTCTCCGCGCTTGCTCCCCGGTCGTGCTCCCTGCTGAGCGCACCTGTTATTCTCGTATCCATATTGGTACTACTCGCTTGCCTCGCTTCCGCCCGCGCCCAGTCGTACGTGGGAGAAATCAAGGCCGCGGATATCGGCGGCATGGGACCGACGGCAGTGGCCGTGGATCGAACGCTCTCCCCCGCCCTCCTGTACATCGCCGACGAGCAGAGTGGGCGGATCCTGAAGTACAACGCGGAGACGGGCGCGCGCATCGCGGTGTATGGGAGCGTCGGATACGCCCCGGGGCAGTTCAACCGCCCGTATGGCATAGCGATAGACCCGGTCTCGCACGACCTGTACGTCGCGGAGCGCGGCAACGGGCGTGTGCAGCGCATCACGAACAACGGTGTGCCCGTGCTCACGTGGGGCGAGTATCGCGCCGAGCCCAACTCCGCCCAAGGCTATTTCAACGAGCCGATCGGCATCGCAGCGGATGCCGACGGTTATGTGTACGTGGTGGATAAGTCGAACAACCGCATCCAGAAATTCCGGGTGGTGCCGAATGGGACAGGGTGGACGGTGCAGAACCACGGCATGTGGGGCAGCACCGGCAGTGGCGCGGGACAGCTCAACCGCCCCTACGGGCTCGCGCTGGACGCCGCCGGCACGCTCTGGGTGGCGGAAGGCGACAACAGCCGCGTGCAACGCTTTTCGAAGACGGGGGCCTCGCTCCAGATCCTCGGCACCCGGGGTACGGCAAACGGGCAATTCACCTTGCCCACGGCAGTGACCGTCGACGCCTCGGGGGCGGTGTTTGTCACCGAGACCAACACCGACCCACAGAACGGCAACGCGGTCGACATCCAACAACAGCGTGTGCAGCGGTTTACCTCGGCAGGCGCTTACGATAACTTCCGCTGGGGCTCGTACGGCTCGGGACCGGGCCAGTTTGCGCTGCCCTTCGGGATCGCGCTGGGGCCGCAGAACCGGGCCTTTGTAGCTGACTACTACAACCAGCGCGTGCAGATCTTCGACCTCGGGGCGCCCACCCCGACGGCCCCCGTGATCTCCAGCCCCAGCACCGCCAGCGGCACGGTAGGCACGGCGTTTTCTTTCCAGATCGTGGCCAGCCCGACACCCTCGAGCTACAGTGCGACCAATCTTCCCCCCGGCCTCACGCTCAACAGCACTTCGGGCGCGATCACGGGCACGCCGACGACGGCGGGGCAATACAACGTGACGCTCGGGGCGCACAATGCCAATGGCACGGGAACCCAGGCGGCGACCTTCACCCTCCAAGCAAGCAGCACCCCGCCGGGAGGATGGCAATCGACGGACATCGGCGCGGTGGCGGCGGCAGGCACCACAACCGAGAGCGGCGGCACGATCGTGGTGCGCGGCTCGGGCGCGGACATCTGGGACCTGGCCGACGAATTTCGTTACCACGCTAAGCCGCTCTCGGGCGACGGAGAGATCGTGGCGCGGCTCGCGAGCTTGGAAAACACTCACGGCTGGGCAAAGGCCGGCGTGATGATGAGGGAGACGCTGCAACCCTATTCCCGGCACGTCTTTGTGTGCGTCTCGGCAGCCAACGGCACGGCCCTGCAATCGCGCACGGCCACGGGCGCGTACAGCGCCTGGATGGCGGGCACTTGGAGCACCGCGCCGCAGTGGGTAAAGCTGGTGCGCAGCGGCTCGACCTTTACCGGGTACACCTCGGCCAACGGCCAGACCTGGACGCACGTCGGCTCGGTCTCGGTGGAGCTTGGCAGCTCGATCCACGCGGGGCTGGCGGTGACGAGCCATAATGACGGCACCCTTTGCGCGGCGACCTTCGACAACGTGACTCTCTCCGCAGCCGGCAGCGCGCCGGCACCAAGCGCGCCCGCCGCACCAAGCGGCCTGACGGCAACGGCCAGCTCCGCGCTCCAAGTGCAACTCATCTGGACGGACAACGCGACCAACGAAACGGCGGTGCAAGTGGAGCGCTCCACGGGCGGCGGCGCCTTCTCGCTGGTCGCAAATCTCGGAGCCAATGCGACGAGCTACACAGACTCCACGGTGACGGCGGGCACGGCCTACACGTACCGCGCACGCGCCTTTAACGGCTCGGCGGCCTCCACCTTCTCCAACACCGCAGCCGTGACCACCCCGGCATCGACAACGCCGCCGAGCGTGTGGCAGAGCACGGATATCGGAGCAGTGGGCATCGCCGGCTCGGATGATGCGGGCGGGGCGACGATCACCGTGCGCGGCTCGGGCAGCGACATCTGGGGCAGCGCGGATGCCTTTCGATTCCTGTACCAGGCGCTGAGCGGGAACTGCACGGTGGAGGCGCGCGTGACAACAATCACGCAGACGGATGGTTGGGCCAAGGCCGGTGTGATGATCCGCGAAGGCCTCGCACCCGGGGCGCGCAATATCGCGCTCCTGCTGACACCGACCAATGGAGTGCACGCACAAGTGCGGGCCACGGCGGCAGGCCAGACCACCTCGACCTCCGGTCCCTGGGGAATCACCGCGCCGCAGTGGGTGCGCCTCACGCGGGCGGGCGACACGATCACGGCGGCAATCTCGGCCGACGGCGTGGCATGGACGACCGTGAGCACCGCAACCCTGGCACTGGGCAGCCAAGTCTACGTGGGCTTTGCGGTGACGTCGCACAACAACGCGGCGCTTTGCACTGCGACCTTCTCGGAGCCCTACCTGCGCTGAGCAGATTGGGATTGGCTTAGGGGGTGTTTGCGGTCTTTGAAAAATCGGCGTAACGGAAATTCGCGCCGCTGCCGTCTTGGCCAGCGACGACTTTCCACCGACCACCCCCACCCACCGCCCAATGCTCTCGCGCCGCACGTTTCTCAAAGCTTCCGGAATCGCCCTCGGGGCCAGCGCCCTGCCCGCCTTTGGACAGGCCGCCAATACCAAGAAGAAGACCGTACTCTTGCAATGCGCGTGGGCGGTGAAGAACATCGGCGACATCGGCCACACGCCGGGCACACTCCGCTTCCTGGAGCAGTACCTGCCGGAGGCCAACGTGATCCTCTGGGCCGCAAATACCAACGCCGCGGTGGATGCCATGCTCAAGCGGCGCTTCCCCAACGTGGAGATCGTGAAAGGCTCCCTCAACGGGAAGGATGGCGCGGTGCAGAAGGCCATCGCACGCTCGGACTTCTTCCTCCGCGGCCCCGGCATGGGGCAGCCGACGGACTTCATGATCCACTGCAACAAGATCGGGAAGCCGTGGGGCCTGCAGGGGCAGTCGTATTTCCCCGACATGATCACCGGGCCGGGCGGCGCGGAGCGCAAGGCGCTGCTGAATACGGCGGCCTTCATCTATTGCCGCGACTCGAAGACACTCGCCATGCTGCGGGAGGCCGGAGTGAAGCCGCCCGTGCTGGAATTTGCCCCGGATGGCTGCTTCGGGATCGACGTGCGAGATGAGGAACGGGCGCTCGCGCGGCTCAAGAAGCACGGGCTCGAGAACAAGAAGTTCATCACGATCCAGCTCCGCACCCACTCGCCCACCTCGCCCGGCGTGGACGACAAGCGGCCGCAGAAGCTCAACCCGCTCCACCCCACTCCCGAGAATATCGCCGACGATACCCGCCGGGCAAAGGTCTATCAGGATCTCATCGCCCTGTGGGTAAAAGAGACGGGCTGGAAAGTGGTGATCGCTCCGGAGGTGGAGAAGGAGATGATCTACAACAAGAAGTTCATCTACGACCCGCTCCCCGACGCGCTGAAGAAGCACGTCGTGAACTTCGACGAGTTCTGGAACGCAGACGAGGCGTGCTCCTTCTACACTCGGGCGCACACGGTCATCTGCCACGAGCCGCACACGCCGATCATGGCCCTCGCGATGGGCACGCCGATGATGCACACCTTCTCCGAGTTCCATTCGCCAAAGTGCTGGATGTTCAAGGATATCGGGCTGGAGGAGTGGGCGCCGGAATTCGACGCCACGCCTGCGACCAAGATGTTTGACATCCTGATGGGCATCCACCGCGACTATGCGGGGGCGCAGGCCAAGGTGAAGAAAGCCATGGCCTACGTGGAGCAGCGGGCGAAGTCCCAGATGGGCGTGCTGAAGGGCGTGATCAGGGCCTGAGGACACAACCGCCAAAGGCGGAAGGGACACAGCGGGCGGGCTCGCGAGCGGGCCCGCCGTCGCAGCACCGTCCAGGCCCGAATAAGCCCGATATAGAGGCGACTCAGGCGGGGAAACCGCGGCCGGAACGACCGACTGCGCACTTGCCGGCGAGGCAGCCGGGGCAGGCACGGCGCCGACACGACGCTCCGTGAGAGCCTGCCGCTGCCGGGCAAGATCGAGGCGCTCCTCGCGCTGCACCATCGCCAGCAGCCGCAAGGCGGTGGGCACATCGGGCTCGGGCTGACTGAGCGCCTGAAAGGCAAGCATCCGGGCGAGCTTGCGCGTGGCGGCCTCGAATCTCCCCCCGGGCAGCGCGGCCAGCGCCTCGGCACTCTCAACGAGCGCCTCCCAGTCCTCCGCCACACGTTGCCGACGCCAGTAGCCGGCGACAGCATCCTTGCCCACGTGGAGGCCAAACTCGGTGCGCACCCGCGCAGCAACGGCGACATAGCTCAGGTTTTCCTCGCCGAGCCAGACACGCAGCTGCTCGCGCTGAGCGGCATCAAGCCGCTCGAGTTTTGCGTCGGATCGCACTTTGCGCAGGACATTCATCGTCTCACCGGCCTTTCTTTCGATTTGAAGTTCATTCGTTTCGCCGCCTGAGACCTCATTATAGCAGTGCGCGGCGGCGGAGTCATCCCCCTACCGGGAGTTTGTGAAACGCGCGCAGAGTCACAGGCAAACGAACGCCTGGTGTGAACCCGCTCGCTCTCGGGGCCACCCAAGGATGGTCCGATTGAGCTCCAGAAGAAACGAGGCCGAGGGGAATACAAATGACCTCGAAGGGCGGGCGCACCCGAGAAGCGATACCAAACGGGATCGAGTTGGTTGAGACGCGGCATGGTGGGGCCCAGCGTAACCTGGGTGGTGCGCCGGGGCTTTGCCCACCTCGCGGACGACGGGCGGGCGCAGCACTTCGCCCAAGCCCAGGGGCGGACACGGAGGCGACGGGTGGCGCGACCGGCGTGCGAGAGACTGCCTTACTCGTCTTTCAGCCAGGCGCGGAGCGGGAGATCGAGGCGGCGGATTTCCTTGGCGACCAACTCGGCGACGAGGGTGGCGCCGTGGGCGTTGTAGTGAGTGTCATCCTTGGCGCCATTGGGATAGGAGTCGTAGCGGCCGGGGGGCAGGTGGAGATGGAGGGCACGGGAACCCTCGACGCCGAGATCGCGCTCGAGCTTTACGGTGGCGCGGCGGAGCTCCAGCAAGGGGACATTTTCCCGGGCGGCGACCTCGCGGGTAACGATGACGTACTCGGAGGGAGGCTCGACGAAACGGCCCTGCTCATCCCACTGGCGGCGGGCGACCGACGTGGCGAGGATAGGCGTGGCGCCCTTGGCGCGCGTCTCGCGAATAAAGCGCAGGAGATTGCGCAGGAAATCGCCATGGGGCTCGGTAAAACGGGCGGGATCCTTGGCACTATCATTGGTGCCCCAGCACATGATAAGGAAATCGCCAGGGCGGAGGGCGGCGTGGAGCTCGGCCCAGTGGCCTTGATCAATGAAGCTCTTGGTACTGCGGCCGCTTTTGGCGCGATTATCGACGCAGGCGGGATCCTTGAAAAAGAGAGGGAGCTTCTGGCCCCAGCCGACGACAGGACGCGTCTCGGGAAACGTGGCCATCGTGGAGCCGCCCATGAGAAAGAGCCGGGGCGCACGCGGAGAATCCATGGCGAGCGCGGGGCCGGCGGCGAGCGCGACGCCCACGATGACGAAAAGGAAGAGGAAGCGACGTATCAGCGCCATAAAGGGACGAGCGGCACAAGGTCGCGCTGGCGGGAGAGCACCGGCTCCACCGCATCGGCCAGCACGAAATCGACGCCGAGGCCCAGCAAGCGCGCGGCCTCAGCGGGATCATTTGTATAGAAATAGTTGATACGGATGCCCGCAGCCTTGAGGGCGGCAATCCACTGAGGAAGCCGCGCATCCCGGGCACAATCGCGGAGCTGGATGAAGGCAGCCCCCTGGGCGATGGCAGCCTGCACGTAGTCAGCCGGGTCGGGCTTGCGCTCCATGCTGCAAATGCGGAGGGCGGGCGCGACCGCGCGGACGGCGGGGACCGTGGCGCCACGACCGGCGAAGAGGGACTGAGCGACGCGGCCCTCGGCCAAAAGAAGCTGGGCGACCTGACGGGCGGCGACGGCGGGCTGGCTGCCGAAGCGCGCATCAGCCTTAAAGTCGATATTGATCCAAATATTGCGCGGCAGGACGGCGAGCGCCTCGACAAAGGTAGGCACGCGGGTGCCGGCAAAACGGGCGGCAGTCTTTGCCCCGGCATCGAGCCGCTTGAGCTCCGCCAACGTGAGATCGATGACCCGGCCCTTGCCATCGGTCGTGCGATCGACGGTGGCATCATGCATGAGGACGAGCGTGCCATCGCGCGTGAGCGCGAGGTCGAACTCCACCATGTGTGCGCCAAGCCGCACGGACTCCTGCAAGGCCGGGAGGGTATTTTCGGGGTGCGTGGCACCGCCGCCGCGGTGGGCGCAGATGCCGCGGGCGGGAAGAGCGACAGGCTCGGCGGCGATGGTCGGCGCGACCAAGGCAAGCGCGAGCCAAAGAAGGGCCCAGACGAGGGAGCGGCGCGGAGCAGAGCGAGCAATCGGCATAGACCTGGCAGCCGATCAGCGCCCGGCAACGGGGACGAGCCTGATCCCCCGCACATCGGCGAGCTCACGCTTCAACGGCCCATCGGGACGGAGGATGATGCGATTCAGCCCGGCGCGGAGGGCAAGCCGACCCGCCGGAACGAAATGGAAACGATCGTAGCCGCCGGTGGAGGCGACCTCGCCGCGCACACTGCCGCCCTCGGTCTCCACCACGAAAAAGTCGCCGGCAGACTCGTCATCGGCCGCGAGTTCCACGGAGACCTCGAACGTGGCAGCGGAGGCCAGCTCCACGCGCCACTCCGCGACATCCTCCCGGGCAGTCCAGGGGGCGAGGACATCCAACGCGGCGCGGTAGCCGAGACGCTGCCCGAAGATGGTGGCCTTGCTCGCGGGCAGATGAAGTTCGCCGGAGGGAGCGGCGACCAGCGGAGGCATCTCCGAGCCCCCGGCAGCCAAGGGCTGCCCAAGCTCTTCCGCCGTCCACGGCAAAGTACGGCCCGCCGTCTCGCGGCGGACGGAAGCGACGAAGGAAGGCTCGACCAAGTCACTGGAGTTGCCCCAGGCGGTGCGGATGTAACTGAGCACGGCCGCGATGCCGGCATCATCGAGGACACCGCTTGCGCCAAGGCCCGGCATGGCGAGATTCCACGACTGGCCGTTGACAACGATGGGCCCGTAGAGCCCGTGGAGCACGACGCGCGCGAGGCGGGCGGGCGAGCCCGCCACCCAATCGCTGCCTGCAAGCGGAGGGGCGAGGCCCGGAGCGCCCGCGCCATTGGGCAGATGGCACGCCGAGCAGAACTGGGAGAACAGCTCGCGCCCGGTCTCGATCCGCCGCGCCTGGGCGGGTGAGAACTTGCGCTCGCCCGCCTCGGCTGCGAGGCGCGAAGCCGAGCCTGGCCAGGACAACAGATCGACGAGAGCCGCGGCGCGCTGGCGCGCCGCGGGAGCGCCCGCGCGGGCGAGCGCCAGCAAGGCCGAAGGCTCCCGAGCGAGCGCGAGGGACCGCGCGCCGGCGCGCCGGCCAGTGCCGAGGAAGGAGGCGACGGCCTCGAGCAGCGCCTGCTGCTGCCAAGGCGCAGGCTCCCCAGCTGCGAGCAAGGCGAGGAGATCGGAAGAGCGAGCGGGATCGGCCGCCTCGAGCACGCAGTGGGCGGCAAGGCGCAGCAACTCGAGCTCGTGGTCGCCTAGCGGGGCGCGGGCGCGGGAATCGGCGAGCAGGCGCTGGAGGAAGGCGAGTTCGCGATCCTGCTGCCCGGTGAGCGCGGCGGAGGCGAAGAGCGCGTCGCTCCCGCTGCGCGCGAGGCGGGCAAGGACGGGCAGCACCGCCGAATCGCGCAGAGAGCTGGCGGTGAGGGTAGCCTGAAGGCGCACGCTCTCGCTCGGATCGTCGACGGCCCGGGCCAGCTCCGCGACGAAGCGCGCGGCCTGAGCGGCATCGAGCCCACGCTCGCCCAGGCGGAAGGCGGCCGCGCGGACGCGCTCATCGGCGTCGCGCAACGCGGCGAACACCGCGGCGGCATCGAGCGCCTCGAGCCCATCGAGCGTCCAGAGGGCATGGAGGCGAGCGAGCGGGTTTTTCCCTGCCAGCGCCTGCTCCCGCAAGAGCGGGAGGGCGGCGGGATCGCGCCGCTCGACAAGCAGGCGCTGCGCAGTGAGCCGCCACCAGCCGGTGGGATGCGAAAGAGCCTCGACCAATCTCGGCACCGAAGCGGACGAGAGCCGCGGCGAACGCCGGTCGATGGGCCGATCCTCCCGCACGAGGCGGTAGATGCGGCCCTGATCCTGGCCCTCGTAGAGCTTGCGATCGCGCACCTGATCGCTGATCCACGGCACCATGAAGATGACGTGCTCGATGATGCCGCGGTAGAGATCGGCGAGATAAAGCGCGCCATCGGGGCCGACGCGGGCATTGACCGGACGGAAACGCTCATCCGTGGAAGCGAGAAACTCCTGCTCGGGCGGGTAGAAGCGCGAGGCGACCGGGCGGAGGCCGGGCTTGAGGACAAGGCGGCCGACGAGATTGCCCGCCGACTCCGGGACAAAGACCTGGCCGTAGGCCTCGGGGCCGAACTGATCGCCATCGTAGAAGCACGTGCCCGCGGCGATCGTGTAGGTACGAAGGCGGCCATCCTCGCGCAGCTCCATCGCGCCGAGCGTGATGCCCGGCGTGACGCGGATGGGATAGACCTGCTGGGCGTCGCGAGCGATATTGGTATCGATGCCGGCAAAACCGCGGCCGCCACGCACAGCGATGGCAGCGAGGTGGCGATTGCGCACGATGTAGTGGCCGGGGATGAGATTGGCATGGAGCGCCGAGCTCTCGTGGGAGGTGAGGAAGCGGCCCGTCTCATCGAAGGAGACGCCAAACTGGCCGCTGCGGGGCATGGGCTCCTCGAGGAGCCGGCCATCGACCCAGCGGTGGCGCGAGGTGGCATCGGCATTGTGGAGCCAGTTATCGATGCCATAGCGCAGGCCATTGCCGGTATGCTGGGGATTCCCCGCGACGCCGAGCTTGCCGACCTCGGTGCGGCGATCGCAGCGAAGGTCGCCATCGGTATCCTCGCAAAACCAGACCTTGGGCGGCTCCTGGAGCAGCACCCCGCCCGGCACGAAGGAGAGGGAGCGCGGCATGACCAGCTTGTCGAGAAACACGGTACTCTTATCGGCGCGACCATCGCCATCGGTGTCCTCGAGCACAACAACGCGGCAGATGGGATCGGCCTCGCCGGTGCCCTTGATATCGCGCATGTAGCCCTGGTACTCGACGACCCAGATACGGCCCTCGGGGTCGAACTCGAAGGAGACAGGATTCTGCACCATGGGCTCGGAGGCGACCAACTCGAGACGAAAACCCGGAGCGACGCGAAACGTCTTGAGAGCCTCCTCGGGAGAGAGCGGAGGGGCCGGAGGCACCTTCATTTGCTTCAGCATCTCTGCGCCCTTCTCCCACTGCGCGCGACCCGTGAGCATGGAGGGGGGCCGATTGCGCGGGCGCTCGGCAGGCACACTCTGCGCGAGCGAGAACGCAGCGGAAGCGAAAGAGGCCAGCCCAAGAAGGAGTGCGTGCAAAGTAATCTTCATCGCGAAAGAAACTCCGGGCCCAAGGCGCGACAGACGGAGGCACCCGAGAGAGTAAAGGCCAGCCGTGAACTCATGCCGGCCGGACGCCAGGGCGCACAGACGCAGCGACGTCCGGGCGCTCAGAAGCGTACCTGCGCACCGGCGGACAGGGAACGCGGAAACAAGTTGGTCTGCGCGCGGCGATCCTCACGATAGAGACCGCTGTAACGGCCGCGGTTTTCCTCGAAGAGATTGATGACATCGAAGAAGACATTGAGATTGCGGCTCACCTTGCAGCGCAGGAAGAAATCGTACTGGCCGCGACGGCCGATGAACTCGGAGCTGCTGGGATCGCCGGCATTGAGGGAGGCGAGATAGGTATCGGAATAGTTCCACATCAGACGGAGATCCCAGCGGAGGTAGTTGTACGTGAGGCCCGCATTGCCGGAGCGCGGGCGCATGCCGGTGAGGTTATTCTTAAACGGCAGGTTGGTGACGACGCCGTTGTAGTCACCCTGGCTGGTGAGGACCGTCCAGTTGCCCATGGCACCGAAGCCGCGGAGGGCACCGGGGAGGAAACTGAACTGATGAGAATAGTTGAGCTCCATGCCCTCGACGGTGCCATCGCCGGCATTGACGCGGCTATTGGCCTGCCAGCCGACATACTCGCTGAGATCGAGGCCGAATTCATTGCCCGTGATGCGGAAGGACGTGGCGGTGACGTAATTCTTAATCTCCTTGCGGAAGACACCGATGGAGGCGATGCCGACCGGCTTGAAATAGTACTCGAGGCTGACGTCGTAATTGCGCGAGAGCTGGGGCTTGAGGGAAGGATTGGAGAAGCTGACCGTCTGGCCCACATCATTGACCGAGAAACGGCCCACCAAGTCGGCAATGCGGGGGCGACCGATCGTGGTCGAATAGTTGGCGCGCAGAGTGAAGTGCGGGATCGGCTCGTAGCGGAACTGGAGATTGGGGAACCAATCGGTGTACTCAGACTCGACCGTGCGGAAGGCGCCGAAGCGCTCCTCCGGGGTGGTGGCGAGGGTATTCTCCAAGCGGGAGGTGACGCTCGCGCGCGTCTGCTCGACGCGCACCCCGGCCGTCATCTGGAGCCGGCGCGTCCACTTAACCTCGCCCTGCAGGTAGCCGGCGGGGATGGTCTCGCGCGTCTCGTAGTCGTTTTGGAGAGAGTTGGTGACGGAGGTGTTGAGGTTGGCGGTGGTGAGAGGGAGCGCGGCGGCATTATAGGCATATTGGACGCTGGGCCGCGACGGGAGACCGGAAGGGAGGTAGCTGAAGCCGATGTCCTTGAACACGGCCTTGGTATCGATGATGGGGGTCGCGGGATAGCGGCCATCGAGCCAGCCGTGCTGGAAGGCGAAGCTGCGATAACGGCTATAATCGCCCGCGCCGAGGGTGCCGGTGATGGAATCGATGTCGCGATCGCGATCCTGCTGCCGGACGCGGAAGCCGACCTTGAGCTTCACGGGGATGCGGGCGCGGGCGAAGTCGCGCGTGGCATCGAGCTTGGCGCTGGCAATCTGATCGGAAGCATCCTCATGCGTGCCGGTGACGGCGATCGAGAGCATGTTGGTGAACGGATCGTTGGGCGGAGCGAGCGGGCCATTGAAGGCGAGCTTGGGGAATTCCTTGCTGGCGGTGCGATCGTAGGTGAAGCCGTAGGTATTATTGCTGCGAGCGGTGGCGCTCATGCGATCGAGCGGGCGGAAGGAATCGGAATAGGTGGCAGCCCAGGAGAGGGAGATTTCGCGGAGCTTGGTCTTGCCGCTGAGCTGAAAATTCCACGTATCGTTTGGCGTGTAGCGAAAGTCGCGCTGCGAGCGGTAGCTGGAGCGGGTGAAGACCCAGAAATCGCTGGTGGAATTGGCGGCGTCGAAGGTGAGATTATCGGTATACTGCGGGCGCGACTGATCCATGATGTTGACGAAGCGCGACCAGCCGGCGGAGAACGCGAGAGAGGAATCGGAGGAGAGCTTGTAATCGAACTTGGCCTGGAAGTTGGTGCGGCGATTGAGGTGGTACTCCTGGTCGGCGTAGAGCACCTGGCGGCCGACGGTGGGGCTGGCGTAGTCCCAGTTCTGCGCGAAGGCGGCACGGATCGTCTGGAGGCCGTCTCCGACTTCCTGATACGCGCCGGTGAGGGAGATACCGAGCTTGCGCCCGAAGAGGCGAAAGACATCGGAGTAATCGAGCGAGTAGCTCGGATAGAAGCGGCGGCCGCTGCCGGAGAGATCGAGGTAGCGGCCCATGGTCTCATTGTAGGAGTAGGCGGCGTTGAGGATGATGGCGCGACCGCTGCGATCGAAGCCGCTGCGCGTGCGAAGATTAACGACGCCGCCGAGGGACTCGGCATCCATATCGGCGGTGGGCGTCTTAATGACTTCGACGCTCTCGATGGAGCCAGACGGGAGGGCGCTCACGAGCTGGGTGCGGGAATCGGGATTGGCGCCGGCGAGGCGCGCGCCATCCATGGTGACCGTGGTGAACTCAGGGGAGAGGCCGCGAACCGAGATGGCATCGACGGCGGAGCCGCCGTACTCACCGACGATGCCAGGGAGCCGCTGGAGGAAAGAGCCCATGTCGCCCTTGGCGACGTTGCCGTAGGCATCGACGGAGACGGAATTAGTGATGGTGAGGGCGTTTTCCTGGCGCACGATGGCGGCGGCATTGCCCTCGCGCACAGCGGTGACGGCGTAGGCATCGAGGGCGTAAATCTCGGAGACGAGCTTGATATCGGGCAGCACGGTGACACCCGGGGGAAGATCGAGGGCCTGCGTGGCGGGATCCAGGCCGGGATAGGTGACGCGAAGCATGACCGAGCCCGCGGCGAGACGCGGGAGGGAGAAGGTGCCATCGCGCTCGGTAAGGGTGCGGCGATCGGAGCCGACGACTTGCACCGTGGCACCCTCGAGAGCGACGCTGGTAGCCTGGTTGACCACCCTGCCCTGCACGACGGCCTCGCCGCCGCGCGCGGGAGGAGACGGGGGGCGATCGCCGGCGGCGGCCACCTGGCGCCTGCGCACGGCGAGGGCACCCGTCTTTTCATCCTGAAGCACGAGGAGAGGAGTGCCCGCGAGCAGGCGCTCGCCGGCCTCGAGGGCCGTCATCTCGCCGCGGACGGCATTGGTAGGGACGCCGCGGACGACCTCGGTGGCAAAGAGGATCTCGCGCTTGGAGGCCTCGGATAGCAGACGCAACGTGCTGACCGCGTCGCCTGCGGGCAGATCGTACGCACGACGAGTGGAGTCGCTAGCCGAGCCAGCCGCGACAGCCGCGACGAAGGCAAGGACGACGCGGAGCGCACGGGGTAGGCGGCAGACCGCAGAGAGCGACGAGGAGAACACGGCTGGGGGAAGCGACAGCATAGAGGCAGGCCGGCCCGATTGAAAAGGCAGCCACACGAGGGAAAGACGGACCAGCGCCACTCTTCCGTAACGTCGCGCGCGCAAATTGCACGGAATCGCGCCGGAGACCGCTACTGGCCGCGCCTGAGAAGGGTCTCGCCGGAGCTGCGCGGGAGCCCCTGCACGCCGAGGGTGATCTCGAGGAGGCGGACGAAGCCCTCGACATTATCGACGCGAAACGTACCGCTGATCGGCTGACGACCAAGGTCGGGATCGGCAAGCACGAGGCGGCGGTTGGGATTGCGACGATTAAACTCGGCGACGGCCTCGGACAGCGGGGTGCCATCGAACTCGAAGCGAGGGGCCTGCCAGGCGAGTGCTTCGCGGAGTTGCTCGGGGGTGACCTCGACGGCAGCCGGCACGCTCGCGGGCCGATCGAGGGAGACGAGGACGCGCTGCTTGGCCTCGACGAGGCGCGGGGGGGACTTTTCCTCCGGCGCTGCGACCGAGGCGGCCACGGGGCCGACGCTCACCTTGCCCTCGGTGACGAGGACATCGACCAAGCCGGCATCAAGGCGGACATTGAAGGCGGTGCCCACGGCGCGCACCGCGACGCCTCCCGCGTGCACGACGAAGGGGCGGCTCGCATCCTTGGCGACTTTGAAATGGGCCTCGCCGTAAAGGCGGACCTGCCGCAAGCCGGGCAGAAACTCGACCTCGATGCGGCTGCCATCCTTGAGCTCGACCTCGGAGCCGTCGGCGAGGGTCTGACGCTCGTTAATGCGCAGGGTCGGCGAGGCGGCGGCGACGAGGGGCGAGGCGGGAGAGGGTCGCTGCCAGAGCATCGCTCCCGCCACGAGCGCGACCGCAGCGGCGAGGGCACCACACGCAGCGAGCAGTCGGCGCGGCGGCCGAGGACGGGCAAATAAATCGGGATTGGGCTCGCTGCTGGTGGCGGGCTGCCAACGGGCGAGCCCCTGGAGCCGGCGGGCGGTAGCCTCGTGCTGCGCGACGAGGGAAGCGCGGCGGGGATCGTCGCGCAGCCATTGCAGGTACTCATCCTGCTCGGACGCGCTCAGCCCGCGATCGCGCCGGGCGAGCCAAGCGGCGGCGGCGGCGTGATCCTTGCGCATCTGGGAGTCTGGGCGGCGATCTGACATCGAGAGGGTTTCAGGGAAGCCCGTGCTGGGCGAAGAACTCGGTGCACCGGCGGAAGCCTTTACCCATCTGGCGCTCGACGGTGTTTTCGGTGATGCCGAGGCGCTGGGCGATCTCGCGCTGGGAAAGGCCGTAGGCCATGCGTAGCGTGACGACCTGGCGACAACGCTCCGGCAGCGTGGCAATGGCGCGCCTCAGCAGATCAAGCTCCTCGCTCTGGGTGACGGATTCGGCGACGTTGGCATCATCTTGAAAGACGAACGAATCATCGCCTTCCGTCATCGGCTCGAAGTCGATGACGCGCTGGCGCCGGAGGATATCGAGAGCGAGATTGCGGGCGGTGACGTAGAGGAGGGCGCGGGCCGACGTGACCGCGCCCCGCTCGTGGGCGCGGAGGACGCGGACGAAGGCCTCCTGGACGATGTCGTCCACATCGGGCAGGGAGGGAAACTGGCCGAGCAAATAGGTCCGCAGCGACGCCCCATGCGGCTCGACCTCGGTGGCAAACCAATGCTCGTGCTCTGGCTGTTGTGGTGGCATGGGGCGGGCGGGCCAATGCCTCTGCCGCGCGGGGCGTAAACGCAAGCCCCGGCGGGCTAAATTTCCCAGGGCGTTACGGAAAACGGCCGTCCATACGTCTGTGAGTGGAATGCCCGAAGGCCCTCGACCGCTCTCTCCGCTCCTGCACCGTGTCGGTGGAGCGCTCCTGCTGATCGTCGGCGTGTGTGCGCTGCTGGCAGCGCCGGCGGAGGCGGTGCGGCGCAGCTTCACGATCGCAGGAGGCGATGCCGCGACCACCCTGCGGCAACTCTCGGACGCATCGGGCGGGGAGATACTCTTTGCCACGGAAGTGGTGCGCGGCGTGCGCACCAACGCGGTGCGCGGCGACTACACACCGCTAGAGGCGGCGCGGCAGATGCTGGCGGGCACCGCCCTAATGGTGACGCAAGACGACAAGACCGGCGCACTAGCCGTATACCGGCAGCCCGGCCAAGCCGGAAAAGCGCGGCCGAAGGGCTAGCGACGCACCGCCGGGCGGCGAGACAGGCAGGCGCGAGGCGGGGAACTACCGGAAATCCGGTAGTTGCCGCGGTTGCTTGCTTGTCAGGGTTTTACGGGAATCGCGGGTGCCAGGCGCCACCGTTGCGCGGCCTGTTTTACCGGTCCCCTCCCTCGAAAGTCGGCCCTCCCGCTCTCACGTCGGTCCACCCTCCCCCTTCGCCGTTGCCGGCGGGCTTTGCGCCCGGTGGCCGCGGACTCTCGTCCCCTCCTCTCCATGAGCGCAAACGCCCCTGCGGCCAGCGGCCCTACACCGTCCGAAAGCCGCTATGAACGCGTCAAACGCATCCTCAACGAAGCTCAAGGCTCGGACGAGCCGAGCTACCAGGGCCATCACCGGTTTTGGGAGCTGCCGCTGCCCGAATTGCTGGAACTGCGCCTGTACGGCGTGCGGCTGATCGCCTCGGCGGCGGGCGAAGAGAGCGCCGGGCAAAACGGCTCCGCAGGGATGACGGGCAAGTCATGCTGCTCGATGCCGACCAGCGGCGGAGACGGAGCATCGGCGGGAGGCCGCGGCGCCGCCTCGGGGCTCATCAAGGGGTTGAAGGGCGAAGCGCCCTTCGACGGCTCGCAGTTCCCACCGCTGCCGTGGGGCGGGGCACGCGTAAGCGCGCCGGACATCGCGTTTATCGAGCAATGGATCGACGACGGGTGCCCCGAGACCGACTCACTCCTGAAAGCTTCCTCCATGGAGGCCCGGCAATCGCGGCTGCTCGCCCTGGCGACCGGACGCGAGGCACATCCGCGCTCGCTAAAAACGCTCAACACCCAGCGGGCGGAACTCGGAGGGCTCAAGGTGCGCAAGAACATCGAGACCCTCTCCCCCGCAGAACTCGCCCGCTATCGCGACGCGATCGCGGAGATGCGCAAGCTCGACAGCTACTACCAAGACCAGCGCAGCTATCTCTACTGGGCCCGCATCCACGCGCAGAACTGCCAGCACAACTGGCAGGAATTTCTCACCTGGCACCGCGCGTATCTGTACAGTTTTGAAAAACAGCTCCAGGATATCGACCCCGACATCACAATCCCGTACTGGGACTGGAGCGTCTACAACCAGGATTGGACCAATCCCAGCAACGAACCGGATACGGGCAACGTCGCGAAGGCATTCCACTGCTTCGTCGATGATGAGGTGCTCGCCGCGCTCAAGGGCAAGGCGCCGGAAGAGACGCTCGCCAAGCTGGCGACGACCAAGGGAAAGACCTACGACTCCGCCAATCGTCTCTACAAGGCCGCCGGGCTGGCGTGGAGCCAGTCGCCGGACCAGGATCCCATCCTCGCCGCGCTCGAGCAGGCGAATCCCCTGTGGCATCGCTTTCGCTGGCCCGGCTGGAGCGCGGCGTTGTTCGAAAACTACCCGAGGCCGGAGGACGACGAGCGTATCCTGCAGATCAAGGAGTGGTTTCCCTTTGGCAGCGGGCCGAGCGACGACAACTTTTTCGGCGCGCTGGAGAACGTGCACAACCTGCTGCACCTCTTCACGGGCGGCACCAATCCCAACTACGACGCGAAGCGCTATCCCAATCCGTGGAACCGCATCGAACCGCAGTTTGGCGACATGTTTTCGAACAGCACGACGACCTTCGATCCGTTTTTCTGGTCGTACCACAGCAACGTCGACCGCTTGTGGGACCTCTGGCAACAGCGGCATCCGGGTGTAAACGCGGACAATCCCACGTCGGTGCTGCCGCCTTTCAACTTCACGGTGGCGGATACCTTCAGCGTGAAGAAACTCGGATACGAATACGGACTGGACTCGACGGTCTACGAAACGAACCCGGAGGTGTCGCTGTTGCGCTTCAAGGCCGCGCCGGCGGCAGTGCATCCCCATGCGCTCGCCAACCATGCGAGGGCGGAAGTGAGGCTGCATGGCGTGCGCTACGCCCCGGAAGGAAGCGGTATCCTGCGGGTGTTTCTCAATCAACCGGAGGCCAACGAAGCCACGCCGACCAAGGGCAACGACCACTACGTGGGGCAGTTTGCGCTTTTCGCCGGAGGCTGCATCGGCGGGCCGGGGCACTGCGAGCCGCCGCCACGGGAGAAACTCCCGCACGACAAGCGACAGCGCCACATGAAGACGCCGGGGAATATCCGCATGAATGCCACCGAGACGGTCGCAAAACTGCGCGCGCAAGGCGCGACGGATTTCCAGATCCAAGTCGTGACCCTAGGCATCGATGGCAAAGCCGCGCCCGACATCCTCCGCATGGAGGCCGTCTCGCTCAACTTCTTCGACTGAACACGCGACACCCGCCTCCCATGCCCGCTTTCAAAATCCATCCCTCGATCGGCGTCGCCCGCCTCGGCGACAGCCCCACCGAATTCTACCTCAGCCCCGACGAGGCCGGCGTGCTGCCGATCGAGTGCACGCCCGACGGGCGGCCCGTGGTCGGCCCCGACGGCAAGGAGCAGCGCATCACCCGATTCAAAGACGCGCAGAACCGGATCAAGCGGCAGGCGGCGCGCTTTCGGCTGCACATCTACGACGAGGCGGAGCCCAAGGGCCGCGAGCTCAAGCTCGGTGAGCAGTTCACCTTTGCCAACGAGCACAGCGGGCAGAAGATGCTGGTGGAGGTGCTCGACATCGTGTGGACCGTGTACCTCGCGAACAAGAAAGCGGTGTGGTACGAGTTCAAGCAGACGGACGGGGAGCACGGCTACGCCGACGATCATCCGCTGCGCAATGCCGGGATCACCGATCCCACGGTGCGCCAGCACCTGATCATCGACCCCGGCCCGCAGACCCTCAACACGGACCCCAAGAAGGTGCAGAGCGCGGAGTTTGCACGCGGGCAGAATCCCAACGCCGCGCAGAGCTTTCCGCCGCCGCTGCAACCCCACTCGATCGACACGCTGGGAGGAATCAAGGTCTATGCAGACAACGGCTGCTCCCGCCTGATCGTACTGGGCGGTTTCGGCAATGCAGGCTCGAGCGTGGAAGGCCTTGGCCAGCCCTCGATCCAAGACTACGCGAACAACGACGGGTGGTTTGACGACACCTCGGATGGCCCGGTGACCGCCCGCATCAAGTACAAGATCCTTAAGATCGACGGGCGGAACCCGATCAATCCGCCGCGCCCGCAGTACCTCATCGTGGAGGACTCAGCCTGGTGCATCGTGGGCTACCCGCGCTACGCGCCGCAGATCGTGGATATCATCACGATGGACGACCTGGTGTTTGATGTCGCGGTGCGGCAGTTCGCCTACCGCCCGGAGATCTTCGGTGACGGGAAGGCGCCGCCAGCCCCTGGGGATGCGGCCGCGCTGGCGACATGGCGCAACTTTGCGACGTGGAATCGCGAGTACCGCCCGTACTTCTGGCGCGACATCTGGCCGATCGTGAGCCGCCCGCAGTACTACAATAACATCACCGATCCCGGCGCGATGTTTGGCGGCGACCCGCATAATGCCACGCGAGGCTCGGGGGGACAGCTCGACCCGGATCAGCTCAGCAGACCACCCTATGCGGGGGAAGATCCCGCCGCGGCGCGCAGCCGCGCAGGGCAGCGAGCATTTGTCTACGGCATCCTGAGAAAGCCGAAGGATGAGAACGACTTCAGGATAGTGCCCAATCCGCAGAACGGCCGGCAATTCATCGGAATGCCCTACCTCTGTGGCGACAATCCGATCTCGAATACCTCGCCTTCGAAATTCCTCCGCCTCACGGACACGCAACTTTTCTTCATGCGCCAGTGGGCGGAGGGGAAATTCATCAACGAGCGCGACGAGGAGATCGACACTTCGCTACCGCCGGGGGAGGCGCTCGATCGAGGCGCGCTCGCGACGATGCTGGGAGGCGCCTTTTGCCCCGGCGCCGAGGCGTGCTGGATCATGCGAAACCCCGCGATCTACGCCAAGGCATTCCGCCTCAAGCTGAGCAACGCGTACAAACCGGTGGCGTCGTTTCGCAATCCCATTCCGGGCTCGCTCAGCATCACGGGCAACCTCGCCACCGGCCTGGAGCCGGGCGACATCACGAAGTACGGAGCCGTGCCGTGGCAGGCGGATTTCAACGAGTGCTCCACGCAGGACGTGAACATCACGTACCGCGACTGGAACGAAACCCCGCTTGCGAGCATCGGCGATCCCGCGCTGCAGGTCATCCAGACGACCTACTGGTGGCCGTCGCACCGCCCAATGTTTGTGAATGGCGCCTTCTGGTCGAACGGCGTGCCGCAGACCAACGACGGCGATCTCGCGATGGTGACGGCATGGGCCAGGCTCGGCTTCATCACGCTCGACGATCCCTCGCTCGGCGGGGGAAGTGCCATCACTCTCGTCGAAGCGCAGAATCAATAAGGCCGCCCCAGCGGCTCTCAGCTCTCCCCCACCTCAAGCCCACGCGATCCAATGAGCCAAGTCCCCAATATCGGCAGTCTCGTCGGCAGCTGGACCTACCGCAGCTTCCTCAACGATCCAAACCTCGGCACGGCGTTCAACGACCTGCAGTTCGGCCTCG
This sequence comes from uncultured Opitutus sp., assembly GCA_964480585.1. Classification (GTDB taxonomy): domain Bacteria; phylum Verrucomicrobiota; class Verrucomicrobiia; order Opitutales; family Opitutaceae; genus ER46. The sequence goes on from CAYZPV010000030.1 coordinate 40,968, forward strand.
GCACGATCCGGATCGACCGAGCGCCCGAGGGCGTCCTGGCCGGCCTCATCTACGGGCCGGGCTGGTCGCTCGCCCTCAACGGCTCGATCAACGGCGGCTATCCGGGGGTAGTGCGCTTCCAAGGCAAGGGCGTGGTCAGCGGTGAGGAATGGATCTACGACTATCTCGGCTTTGTGGTGCCGCCGTGGCCCAATGGCAACGAGCAGCGGCCCGCCATGGTGGGCTCCATCGTCCGCACACTCCCGCACTCGGGCGGCGCGCCCAAGACGGTCGCCCCCGCCGGCGTGGTGTGCTCGTGGATTGCGGTGCGGCAGGACGATCCCTCCCCCTGAGGCCCGAAAGCAAAATGCTCGATGCGCTTCGACTCTCCAACCCCTGCGCCTGGCGGCGGGCGTGTGCGCGAGGACGAAAGTCCACACGCGCAGGCTCGCCGCCTTGAAGGGAGCGGGGCGGTGGACGTGGCGATCCTCGGCGGGGGCCCGGCTGGCTATGCCGCAGCCCTGACGCTGCGCCGCCACGCGCCGCAGCGCTCGATCCTGGTGATCCCCGGCTCGCGCGGCGCGCAGGAAAAGATCGGCGAGACCCTGCCGCCCGGCAGCCATAGGACGCTGAGGGCTCTGGGCCTATGGGAGGCATTCCTCAGCACCCGGCCGCTGGCGGCGCACGGCACCTGCTCGGCCTGGGGCAGCGAGCAGATGGAGGCGAACGAGTTTATCTTTCATCCGGACCGCCAAGGCTGGCACATCGACCGCGTGACCTTCGATGCCATGCTCGCGGCGGAGGCCGCGCGGAGCGGCATCGCCACAAGCGAGCTCACCACCTTCCTCGCCGCTCAGCGAACGACGGGAGGCTGGAACCTCACCCTCCGGGACAACGCGCAGACGCTCGTTGCTCGCTGCGTGATCGATGCGACCGGGCGTGCGGCGCAGTTTGCCGGGCGCCTGGGACTGCGACGACAGAGCGACGACCAGTTGGTGGCCGTCGCAGTATCGTACCGTCTGCCGGAGCAGATGCCGCTGCGCGACACCTACGCCGCCATCGAAGCCCGGCCGGAGGGCTGGTGGTACTCCTCCCTCCAGCCGGACGGGCGGCTCACGGTAGCGTGTTTTACCGATGCGGATCTCGCGCTCGCGCTACAGTTGAAGGACCCCGCAGCGTGGCAGGCGCAGGCAGCTCGCACGCGGCACACCTTTGCGCGGTTAGCGGCAGGCCAAGCCGAGCACGCACCCCGCCTACGGCTGGCAGACACCGTGATACTCGAGCAAGTGGCGGGCGAGGACTGGCTGGCAGCAGGCGATGCCGCATCGACCTTCGACCCGTTGTCGTCGCAAGGCATCCTCAAGGCGCTGCGACAGGGGCAACTTGCGGCCTACGCGACGATCGACCATCTCAGAGGCGACCCCGAGTCTCTCCCCAAGTATGCAGCGCTACTGCGCCGCGAGTACAACGAGTTTCTCACCGCCAAACGCGAGCACTACGGTCGCGAGACGCGCTGGCCCGAGGCACCCTTCTGGAAGCGCAGGCGCATCGCTGCCGAGATGGCACTTTCGACGGCCTGATCTCGCATTGAACAGCGCTCCGCCACCCCTCCACCTACCCATGAAGAAAGCCTCGGCCGCCAAAGCCACCCCCGCCACGCCCAACCCTACCGATCTTTCGAAGATCGTGCGGGCAGCCATCCACCCTGCCATCGGCATCGCGCGCGTCGGCAACAGCGTGGAAGAGTTTTACATCGGACCGGAAGTGCCCGAACCGGTGCCCAAGCCGCCGGGCTTCTACAAGGATGGCACCGGCGCGCTGAAGCGAGAAGCTGCGCGCTTCCGGGTATACGGCTACGATGCGGCAGGCCAGGCGGTGGCAGAACTCACTGCCGCCAATGCCGAGATCGCGTGGACAGCGCACCTAGCGAACGAAAAAGCGGCGTGGTACGAATTTCAAATCGCGCTCGACATCCCCGAGGCCCAACTGCCTCCGCCCGCAGTCGATCCCTCGCTGCGGCGCAATTCGAACTTCTACGGCGAGGCCCGGGAGCAACTCGTCATCGACCCCGGACAGAAGACCATCTCGGGCCCGGGACAGAGCGGCGCAGCCTACCGCTTCGACGATGGGAAATTCTGCGGCAAGCCCGTCTATCTGGGTGAACTGCGCACGGACGAAGCCGGGCGGCTGATCGTGCTCGGCGGCCACGGAGTATCGGCGTCGTACGACGGCAAGCCCGCCATCACGTTTGCCAACAATGAAGGTTGGCACGACGATGTCTCCGACGGCCCCATCACCGCCGTGGTGAAAGTGGGCGGCAGAGACATCCGCTGCGAGGGAGCGTGGGTGGTCGTCGCACCGCCCAACTATGCGCCAGAGGTGAAGACCGTGCGCACGATGTACGATCTCCTGCGGGCGCTGTTTGTGGATGCCAAGTGGCTACCCGAGCCCGAGACCGTGTCCTTCCGCGGCGACATCCTGCCCATCCTCCAGCGCCTCACGGGCCTGGGCTGGGTGAACTCCGGGTTTGCGGCCGGCTTTGGGCATGGCGCCCCGCAGTACTTCGGCGACCCGGCATACGTGAAGAAGCTCGCGCGACGGGGCGCGGAGTACGCGGAGCTCCGGCGGCAGATCTACAATCAATTCCGCGTGTTCGAGCGCGACGGCATGTCGCCCGTACCGTGGCCGTGGATCTACGGCGACGCCATGAGCATCCCCGCGACTTCACCGCGGCAGTACAGCACGCTCTCGACACTCCAGATGCGGCAACTCGCGCGCTGGGTGGCCGACGACTTCATCGACGACCTGGACGTGCCACCGCCGCCGCGCACGCTCGAAGCGGTACCGCTCGCCGACCAGCCCGCCACGCTGGATCAGGCGGCGCTCGACTTCTGCCTCGCGGACGCGTTTCACCCCGGCTGCGAGATCACCTGGCCGATCCGGCACCTCTCGATGTTTTCCGCACCCTATCGGATCAAGCACTGCCCGAAGACCACGCTGCCACCGCCGGACTACGGTCCGCAACTCACCCCCGCCATCGCGCTCGCGCCCGATGGGCCGCTCTACGCCCAGCAGCCAGGCGGCCTCTCACGCTGGATGGCGGTGCCGTGGCAGACAGACACCGCAAGCTGCCAAAGCGGCTACGACAAGGCCTACGACCCGCTGATCCCAACCTTTTGGGCCGCGCGCGTGCCAAACCAAGTGCTCACGGAGGCCGACTATAAGATAGCGAGCGACATCTCGCTGCCGCCGGAGGAGAGGCTCGAAGCCTTCAACCGAAGGCCGAAGTGGATGCGGGTGCTGGCGAGCAGCTACCAAGTCTATATCAACCAGATGATCGCTCATTTTGGGGCGATGGGCGTCGTGGAAGCGCGCGAGCGCCCCGGGCGCGACAAGCTGCTGCCTCCGCGACTCCTGGTAGAATCGGTGCCCGGCCGCATCCCCGCACCGCCCATGGCTGGGAACAAGGCCAAGCTGCTCGCAGCGCCGGCCACCAAGGCGGAGCACGAGATACCTAGCGAGAAAGTGCATCGCATCCATCGCTGAACCGCCCCCACGCACGCGCCAACGCCCCCATGCCCGCACCAGCCACCTACGACTTCGCAGTGATCGGCGGCGGACCCGCGGGGTCGGCTGCGGCGCTTACGCTGGCACGAGCGGGGCGCAGCGTGGTGCTACTGGAAGCAGTGTCGCAGGTGCACTTCAAGATCGGCGAATCGCTGCCCTCTTCCGCGCACGCGCTGCTGCGCGATCTAGGCGTCTCGGCTCGCGTGGGTGCCGCCGGGCACCTGCCCTGCCCAGGCATAGCGAGCGCGTGGGGCGGCGACCGACTGGAGGAGCGCGACTTCATCCGGGAGCTGCACGGCCCGGGCCTGCATCTCGACCGACCGCGCTTCGACGCCGACCTGCGCGCCGCCGCCGCAGACGTCGGCGCGGAGCTACGGCAGGAGTGCTTGCTTGCCCGTTGGCGCCGCTCGGACTCGGGGGGCTCTTGGGAACTGGAGGTTGCACAGCGCGACAATCCCCAGCACCTCCGCGCGCGCTGGGTGATCGACGCCACTGGACGCCGCGCGCTCTTTGCGACCCAGCAGGGTGCGAAAGGTATGGAGGACGACGCGCTCATGGGCTTCTGCGCGGTCGTGGAAGCGGAGAGCGGCAGAGCGGATGCGCGCACCTTCATCGAGGCGACCGAAAGCGGCTGGTGGTATGCCGCGCTACTGCCGGGCGGAAAAAGGCTCCTGGCCTTTTTCACGGATGCCGACCTGCCATCGGCGGCGGCGCTCACCGCGCCCGAGGCATTCGTGCGAGCGCTGGAGCGCACGCGGCACATCCGCCACAGCGCGGGCACGATCACCCCTGCGCAGCTCGGCCGGGTGCGGCGCTTTCCTGCCTGCTCGGTCTCGCGACGCACCTTCGGCGCGGAGGGCTGGATCGCGGTCGGCGACGCGACGCTTGCCTTTGACCCGCTGTCTTCACAAGGGATGTTTCACGCGCTCTATACCGGCCTACGTGGCGCACAGACCGCCCTCGCCGCCGCCACAGGCGACGGCGGAGCGATGAACGAGTGGCACACGCGCCTGCGCGCAATCCACACGGCATACCGGCGCCATCTCGCAACGTGCTATGGAGCAGAACTGCGCTGGCCCGATGCGGCCTTCTGGCGGCGTCGGCGCCTACCTGCCGCGCGCTACGCCACGCCCCTTCACGCCGAGCCGGCCTCCGCCGCCTAGCCCATATCAGAGACAACGACCAGCCACCATGCCCACAAAACTGCCCGCCTTCATCATCGCCATCCCAGTCTACGACGGAGTGGACCTGCTCGACGTCGCCGCACCGCGGGAAATGTTCAGCTGGCTGAAGAGCAGTGTCGCGAAGACGCTGCAGGTGGAGATCCGTATCGTGGCACCCACGACCGAGCCCATCACCACCCGCGACGGCCTGCGACTCCTGCCGGATGCGACCTTCGACGCGACGCCCAAGGCAAATCTACTCTGGGTGCCGGGCGGCGACGTGCCCCAGCTCAAGCGTACGATGAAGGACCCGACGTATCGGAAATTTCTCACAAGCCGAGCGCGCACTGTCACCTACCTCGTCTCGGTATGCGAAGGCGCCCTGCTGCTCGCCGACACCGGCCTACTCGATGGCTACAAGGCGACAACGCACTGGGCTTTCATCCCCTGCCTGGCGAGCTATCCGAAAATACGCGTGGCGCCGGGTTTCCCTCGATTCATCGTGAACCGTGTACCGGCCCGCCCGGGCCGGAAGCTACGCTATGTCGTGACCGGAGGTGGGATTTCCTCAGGGCTCGATGAGGCTTTGGAGATCATACGGCTGCTCGCAGGCAAGAAGATCGCGGAGTCGGTGCAGGCGACGACCCAGTACTTCCCAGAGCCACCGGTAAATGGGACATTGACGCCGGCGACGAGCTGCCCGCTGGACGACCAATAGTGCGCAAAAAAGACCGGCGCGACGTCGCCCAGGCGCAAACAATCTGCACCAAAGGCCGCTGACGCGGACTTGCGGCTGCGACCGCCATAGATCGGCGCATCCACGGCCGACTTTAGGAGGCTAAACATATGTAGTATTACCGGGGGCCAGAGGTGTAATGCGGGGTGGACACGCATGATAAGAGATTCAGGGTGTCGCCGATATACCTCCAGCGCGATCGCTGTTTCGCGGCCCTGAGGCCCGCTACGGCGACGCCGAGGCATCCCCGTTTTCCTACTCCAGCTCATGATCGCTCACGTACGTCCGCTTCGCCATCTGTTCAGCTTTCGCTTATCGGCGCTGGCTGTGCTCGCCACGCTTGCGCTCCAGTCGCTACGGGCGATCACCCTAGCGCCCACCATCGGCACACCGCCACAGACGCAGACGATCCCGGGGCTCGGCAGCGCCACGTTGACGGTCTCGGCCACGGGCACGGGGACGCTCACCTATCAGTGGAAGTTCAACACGGACCCGATCAGCGGCGCGACGGGAGCATCGTTTACGCTGCCGTATGCGCTGAAGAAGGACGCAGGAGCGTACACCGTGACGGTAACGGACTCGAACGGCCAGACCACGAGCAACCCGGCCAACATCACGGTAGGACCGTATGTGCTCAACAGCACGGCGAGCTTCTCCGTGGGCGCAGGCGGACGGGCGCGATTCTTCGTAACGGCGGACGGCAGCGGCACGCTCTCCTACCAGTGGCGGAAGAATGGCCACTCGATCGATGGGGCCACGGCGAGCACGTATGAAATCACTGCCACCACGGTAGCCGACGCCGGCACTTACGACGTGGTCGTCAGCCATAATCTCTCGCTCGAAAAAGCGACCTCTCCCGCCGCCACGCTCACGGTCTTGCCCAATCCCTCCACGTATACGGCGACCACGCAGATCGCCGACAGCCAGGGCGTGACGGCGTTCGTCTCCGTAACGGGCACGGGCTCGAAGAAGCTGATCTTCGCAGCCTACGGCCCCGCGTTGAGCGACGGAGCAGCGATCGCCGATCCGCAGATCGTCGTGGAAAACGCCGCGGGCACGAGCGTGGCCACCAACAACGACTGGGGCTCCATCGTGGATGGCAATTTCTCCGCGGACTACACGCTGAGCGGGCTCCGCACGCTGACCTCGGGAAGCAAAGATGCGGTCGTTTACACCACGCTGGCCGCCGGTTCCTACCGGGTGCGCATCACGGGAGTGAGCGGTGGCACCGGCAAGGTCGGCATCGCGATCGCCGATCTCGATAGCAACCCCACGAGTCGCATCGCATATCTGGGCGTGCTGGCGCCCGTCTCGCCCGCCTCGCCGCTCACCGGCGGCTTTAAAGTCGTGAGCTCCTCCACGCGAAAGCTGCTCGTGCGTGCAGTGGGGCCCGGACTGGGCACGACCGGCCTGGCTGACCCAATCCTCACTCTTTTCGACACCGATGGCACCACGGTAGCGGCGACCAACGACAACTGGGGCGGAGGGACGCCGCTGAAAACGGTATTTGCACAGGCGGGCATGTTTGCCCTGGGCGACGCGAGCAAGGATGCCGCGGTGAGCGACACGCTCTTCATCGGCAAGGGCAGCTACACAGCCCAAGTGACTTCTACCGCCGGCTCGGGAGCCGTGCTGTGGGAATTTGCCGATCTGGAAGGCACCACTCCGAGCGCCATCGCCCCGATCGTGCTACTCGCTCCCTCCAGCCAGAATGTCGCCAGCGGCGGCAATGCGACCCTCTCGGTGCTCGCCATCGGCGGCGGCACCCTGAGCTACCAATGGCGCAATGGCACGGAGAATATCCTCAACGCGACCAACTCGACCTACACCGCCACGGCAAGCGGCAGCTACGATGTCGTCGTCTCTTCGTCGACCAATCCGGCCACGGCGACCAGCACGGCGGCCGCCATAGCCTACGCGCCGTCCATCGGCACCAACCCGCAGTCGCAGACGATCGCCGGCCTCGGCAGCGCGACCCTCACCGTCTCCGCCACCGGCTCCGGCCCGCTCAGCTACCAGTGGAAGTTCAACAACGATCCGATCAACGGCGCCACGGGCACATCATACACACTGCCGTTTGCCCTGAAGAAGGATGCAGGCGCCTACACAGTCACCGTCACCAACGCCGCGGGCGACACCACAAGCAGCGCGGCCAACATCACCGTAGGGCCGTATGTGCTGAATACCACGACCAGTTTTTCGGTAGGCCTCGGAGGCCGGGCACGATTCTTCGTGACGGCGGATGGCAGCGGCACGCTCTCTTATCAGTGGCGGAAAGACGGCCAACCGATCGACGGGGCAACCGCGAGCACGTATGAAATCAGCGCCGTCACCGTACCCGACGCCGGCAGCTACGACGTGGTCGTCAGCCACAATCTCTCGGTAGAAAAAGCGACCAGCACCGCAGCCACCCTCACCGTGGTCGCCAATCCCGCCGTCTACATTGCCACAACACAGGTGGCCGACGACAAGGGCGTGACGGCCTTTCTCGCGCTTGAAGGCACGGGCTCGAAGAAGGTGATCCTCGCGGCCTACGGCCCGGCGCTGAGCGACGGCGCAGCGATCGCCGATCCGCAGATCGTCGTGGAAAACGCAGCGGGCACGAGCGTGGCCACCAACAACGACTGGGGCTCCATCGTGGATGGCAATTTCTCCGCGGACTACGCACGCACCGGGCTCCGCCCACTCACGAGTGGAAGCAAGGACGCCGTAGTCTACACGACGCTGAGCGCCGGATCCTACCGCATCCGCATCACAGGGGTGGGCAGTGCGACCGGCAAGGTAGGACTCGCCATCGCAGACCTCGACAGCAACCCGACCGCGCGCATCGCCTACCTCGGCGTCCGCGGCCCTGTCTCGCCCACGACGCCTCTGACGGGCGGCTTCACCGTGCTGAGCTCAGCGAACCAAAAGCTGCTGGTGCGCGCCGTGGGCTCGGTCCTCGGCAGCTCGGGGCTCGCGGATCCGGTCCTCAGCTTGTACGACACCGACGGGACCACGGTCGCCGCCAGCAATGACAACTGGGGCGGCGGCAACACACTGAAGAGTGCCTTCACGCAAGCCGGCACTTTCACTCTGGGGGATGCCAGCAAGGATGCGGCCATCAGCGACTCCCTCCTCATCGGCAAGGGAAGCTACACGGCGCAAATCACCTCGGTCTCCGGCTCGGGTGACGTGCTGTGGGAAATCGCCGATCTCAAAGGCAACACCGCAACGAGCATCGCTCCTCTGGTGGTGATCGGGCCCACCAGCCAGACGGTGACGGGCGGCAATCTCACCCTCTCGGCGTCCGCCGTGGGCGGCGGGACGCTCAGCTATCAATGGCGCAAGGGCACGGAAAACATCCCCGGCGCCACCAACTCGACCCTCACGCTCACCGGCGTCACACCGACCAACAGCGGCCTGTACGATGTCGTGGTAAGCACCTCGCTCAGTGCAGCGACCGCCACAAGCGATGCGGCCAATCTCCAAGTAGCGCCGGCGGTGAGCGAAGCAGCCGGCCCGCTCGCTTCAAGCTACAAGGCCAACGGCGTGCTGACGTTTGAGCTCACCTTCAACGGTAGCGTGACGGTGACGGGCTCGCCCCGCCTGGCCCTCACCCTGGGGGCCTCGACCGTGTATGCGACGTACAACAGCAGCGCGAGCACGGCGACCAAGCTCGTCTTCAACTACACGATCCAGTCGGGCGATGCGGATGCCGATGGCATCGCGGTCGCGACGACAATCGATCTCAATGGCGGGACGATCAAGGACGCCGCAACGAACAACGCCGGCCTGACCTTCACCGCGCCGACGCTCACCGCGGTGCTGGTCGACACCTCCGCCCCAACGCTGAGCAGCGTCACGCTCGCCTCGAGCAACACGGCGACGACGCGGGCCAAGACGGGCGACACTGTCACGCTCGTCTTTGCCGCGAGTGAAAAGATCAGCTCGCCCACGGTTTTCATCGCCGGGCAATCGGTAAGCGCGACCAACAGCAGCGGCAACACCTGGTCGGCCAGCTATACGCTTACCGGCTCTGACACCGAGGGCTCGGTAGGTTTCTCGATCGCGTTTGCCGATATCGCCGCCAACGCGGGCACCACGGTAACGGCGACCACCGACAGCTCGGCCGTCACCTTCGACCGCACCGCGCCGACTCTCGGTACAGTCGCGCTTGCCTCCAACAACGCGCAGACAGCGCGAGCCAAGGTAGGCGACACCATCACCCTCGCGATCGCGGCCTCCGAAGCCATCGGCACGCCCACCGTGAACATCGGCGGGCGCAGCGCGACAGTAACAAGCAATGGCGCGATCACACCGGCAGGCTCCGGCTATACGGCGACGATCATCGCCTCCGACAGTGATCCGGAGGGCTCGCTGGCGATCGCCATCGCGTTTACCGACCTAGCCGGCAATGCGGGCACGACCGTCACCGCGACGACGGATAGCTCGGCAGTCGCGCTTGATCGCACCGCGCCTACCCTCACCACGGTCACTCTCGCCTCCAACAATGCCACGCCCTCGGTCGCGAAGGCAGGAGACATCGTCACCCTCACCCTCACCGCCAGCGAAACAATCGGCACACCGACAGTGACCTTGGCGGGCCACAGCGTGACGGCGACGCACTCCTCCGGCAACACCTGGAGCGCCACGCACACGCTCACCGGCAGCGACACGGAGGGCCTCATCGCCTTTTCCGTGGGCTTTGCCGATCTGGCGGGCAACACTGGGACCGCCGTGACAGCGACGACCGATAGCTCAACAGTAACTTTTGACCGCACCGCGCCGACGATCACCAGCGCGGCCTCAGCGACCGGCACGTACAAGAGCGCCTTCAGCCATACTGTGACGGCCACCGGCGGCGCGGTACTCTTCGGCGCGACCAACCTCCCGGCAGGCCTATCCATCGACCCCGCGACGGGAGCGATCACGGGCTCGCCAACAGTGAATGGATCCACGATCGCCGCCGTCAGCGCCACCGACCTCGCCGGCAATACGAGCATCTCCAACCTGACGATCGACCTTGCCAAGGCCACCCTCACAGTGACGGGCATCACCGCGAGCAATCGCGTCTACGACGCCGGCTTCACGGCCAGCCTCACCACCACGGCTGCGGCCCTGGTCGGCGTGGTAAACGGCGATACGGTGGTGCTGGATACTTCGGCAGCAGTCGGCACCTTCCTCTCCAAGGAAATCGGTACTGGCAAGACCGTGCAGATCTCGGGCCTGACGATCAGCGGCGCGAGCGCCACCAACTACGCGCTCACCCAGCCCACGACGACAGCCAACATCACCGCAAAGGAACTCACCGTAACGGGCATCACGGCCGCCAACAAAGTCTATGACAGCACGCGTCAGGCGACACTCGCGACAGCCAGCGCCTCGCTCGTGGGCATCGCGGGCAGCGACGCAGTGCAACTCGTCACAGCAGCCGCAAACGGCGTCTTCGCCGATGCCAATGCCGGGACGGGCAAGACCGTGCAGGTCTCCGGTCTTGCGCTCACGGGCGGCGATGCGGGCAACTACACGCTCACCCAACCCACCGCGACCGCGTCGATCACGCCGGCGCCGGTGACTTTCTCCTTTGCGAATCTCAATCACGTGTACGACGGCACATCGAAGAGCGCCAGCGTCTCGGCGTCGCCAGCGGTACCCTTCTCGGTGACCTACTCGGTGGGCGTCAACGGAGCCGGGCCAGTCAATGCCGGCACCTATACGGTGATGGCCAATGTAACGGACCCGAACTACGGCGGCTCCGGCGTAGCCTCATTGGTGATCGCCAAAGCGACACAGACGATCACGATCTCCGCCACGGGTGGCGTCGTAGGCGCATCAGTGCCCGTCTCGGCCACCTCGAGCGCAGGCCTGCCGGTAAGCCTATCGGTGGCCAGCGGAGGAGCGACGCTCGCGGGCGGATCGCTAAACTTCACCGCAGCGGGCTCCGTGGTGCTCGTCGCCACGCAATCCGGCAACGAGAACACTGCACCGGCCACGGCGGAACTCACCCTCACCGTGACGGGCAAACGCGATCAGACCATCAGCTTTGGCGAGTTGCCCGACCTAGTGAGCAACGCGCCGGCCTTTACGCTGACGGCGAGCGCCTCGAGCGGACTCGCGCCGAGCTTCACCGTAGCCGGGCCTGCCATCCTGAATGGCAACGTGCTCTCGCTGACGGGGGCAGCCGGACTTGTCACCGTGACCGCATCGCAAGCGGGAGACGCCACCTTCAACGCCGCGCCCAGCGTGTCGCGCTCCTTCAACATAACGCTCGCGGGACCCAGTGTATTCATGGGGCCCATTGCGGTGAACGGAATCCCGAGCGGCACGGCCGGCGTCGTGGTGCCTCCGGGCAGCCCGACGGGAACTCTCGTATTTTCGGTCCCGGGCTCCCTCTCGTTTACGACATCGTTTCAACTGCCGCAGGGCAGCGAGACAGTGACATTTACGATCACCGTGAATTTCACCGGCACAGGCTTGGCGAGCACTCCAGGCACACCGCCACGCGCCGCCGAGGTACGCACCTTCACCGTGCGCATGACCGCAGCCGGCAGCGTGCTCAACGCGCGGTTTGACGAGATACCGGTAAGCTTCTCAGCGCCGCTGCAGGGCTCGGGCCCAACGAGCGCGGTCGCAGGCCTCTATCAATCGAGCAACATCAACTCCTCGGGCGGCTCGACGTCGACCGTCGTGGGCACCAACGGCCAAGTGGTAACCGTCGCCACGACAGCCACCGGCACGGTATCGGGCACGACGACGCTGGCCGCCAACGGTACCTTCAGCCTTAGCGATAGCACGGCCACCATTACCGGGGCGATCGATGCGGCCACCACCACGGTATCGGGCACCATCAGCATCCCCGGACAGGCACCGGTGAACTTCGCCGGCGTCTCCGCGACGACGATGCGCACTGATCGCATGATCAACCTGTCGTCGCGCGTGCGGGTGGCCCCCGCGGGCGACCGCACGCTCATCACAGGCTTTGTGATCAGCGGCTCGACGGAGAAGCGAGTGCTGCTGCGCGCAATCGGGCCCGCGCTCGCGGGATTTGGGCTGAGCGATGCCCTCGCCAATCCCCGCCTGGAGCTCTACAACTCCGCGGGCCAGCTCCTGCAGCAGAACGACGACTGGTCGGGCACGGAGACGGCAGCAGCCGCGGCGCAGGTCGGCGCCTTTGCGTTGCCGGCAGGATCGCGCGATGCGGCGATGCTCGTCACGCTGCCGCCCGGTGCGTACACCATGCAGGTGCGCACCAGCAGCGAGAGCGGCGTAGCCCTCGCGGAAATCTACGATGCTAGCGCCAACCCACAGGGAGAATATCAGCGCCTCATCAACATCTCGAGCCGCGGCACAGTGGAGAGCGGAGACGGGGTGCTCGTCGGGGGCTTTGTGGTGACCGGCAATGCGCCCAAGAAGATGCTCATCCGCGGTGTCGGCCCGGCGCTCGCAGGATTTGGAGTCACAGGAGTCCTCGCCGATCCGCGCCTCGCGATCTACAGCGGAGCGACGGTGATCGCGCGCAACGACGACTGGAACGCTCCCGTCTCCGTCACACCAAATCAAGTGACGGCCGACGGCGCGCAACTCGCCGCAGCCGCCAGCGGCGCGGGGGCCTTTGCGCTAAGCGCTGGCTCGCGCGACGCGGCCTTGATCGTGACACTCGCCCCCGGGGCCTACACCGCCCAAGTCTCCACCGCAGAGGGCGGCGGAACGGGCGTGGCGCTAGTGGAGATCTACGAAATCCCGTAAGATCGGCGGCAGCCACCCGATGAATAAAAGACCCGCGCCTTCACCGGCGCGGGTCTTTTGTTTTAGCTCAAAGGACTTAGCAGCTCACGCCGCCCCAGCGGGCAGCGATGGGGCGTTACCAAGCACCCATCGCCTCGGCACGGGTAGGCAGCACGGGGAGCATCGAATCGAAGCCGGAGATGGCAATGATCTCGCTCACAGAAGGCCGCGCGCCGCATAAAGCGAGACGCCCGCCAGAGCCTTTGACGTGCCGTGCGGTTTGCACGATGGCACGCAGCCCCGCCGAACTGAGATAGCCGACCTGCTCTAAGTCTAGCACCACCCGAGGGGCGGTTTCTGAAAGATGCGACAGCACGGCCTGCAAAACATCTCCGCTATTCACCGCGTCGAGCCGAGGGACCGCCAAGGAAAGGATGAGCACGTCGCCGTGTAAGTATTTTTCGACCAGAATCATAGGCTAAAAAGGAGAGGAAAAAACGAGAACCAGGAGGACAAGGCCGCTAAAAAAGCGGGTCTACGAAGAATACCTATTGATCGCGGAAGCAACTGCGATTGGTTAGGGAAAACGCGTGGAGATCATTGCGCTTATCCTCTCAGGTTTAGGGTTCTACTTCATCGGGGTCGGGGGCATCCGCACTAGCCTCCAGCAGATACCCGGCAGGCAGTTTCGCGAGTGGATCGGAGCGGCCACGCGGCACCCGGGCCGCGCGGCATTGACGGGCTTTGCGACGGGGGCGATCACACAGACTTCGATAGGCGTCTCGGTAATCTTGGCGGGCCTGGTGGCTCGCGGCGTGGTGACCCTCTCTCAAGCGCTGCCGGTGGTCGCCTGGTCCAACGTCGGGCTGGTCGCGCTCGTTTTTCTGAGCGGTTTGCCGGTACATATCGGGGCGATGCTGCTGATCGGCATCTGCGGGATCTGCTTGAACTTCAGCCTGGGCGGGCGTTTCCGCGGGTTCATGAGCCCGCTCTTTTCGCTAGGGATGCTGCTCTTCGGCCTCAAGCTACTGAAGGAAAGCTTTACGCAACTCTCGGCGCTGCCGGATTTCGCGTCGACCATCGCGGCGCTGCGCGACGTGCCGATCCTGCCATTCCTGATCGGCGCGCTGCTCCGCACGCCGATCCAGTCCACCTCAGCGGTGGCGCTGATCGGCGTAGCACTTTACGAAGCAGGTATCTTCACCGAAGGCGAAGCCCTGCTGCTGCTATATGGCACGGCGCTTGGGACGGGGTTTGCGGCGTTTACCCTGACATCGCACTTCCGCGGGGTGATGCGCCAGATCACGCTCTTCGAGGCGCTCATCAATGGGGCGGTCGGCATCTTCCTGCTCGCGCTTTTCCTGATAGAAAACGCCTCGGGCTGGCCCCTCCTGCAGGGGGCGGCGGAGAATCTGGCGGATCACTTCACGCTGCGCTTCTCGCTCGTTTTCCTCGTGCAGCAACTTTTGTGCATCGCAGTGGCCTACCTGCTCCTGCCGCGCGCGCCCGCGCTGCTGGAGCGTCTCGCACCCACGACCCGCGAGCAGGATCTCTCCCGCCCGCGCTTCATCCACGACGAAGCGGCGCAAGATATCGAGACGGGCCTGAGCCTGGCCGAGCGCGAACTGCATGCCCTGCTCGCACGCCTCCCCGACTATCTGCCCTCGGCCGAGGCAGGGCCGCGGGAGCCGGGGCATCTCGCCGCGGTGCACAATGCAACGCTCTCCGTCCTGCGCGAACTCGATGCGTTTCTCGCAGCCCTTTCCGACACGCGCAACAAGACACCTGCCGCCTCCGTCGCCATTCTCCAAGTGAAGCGGCGCGTCGACCTTTTTACCGGCATCGCGGATGGCGTGCATGAGATCGCCCGCACCATCGAGCCGCTGACGAAGCGGCCAGCAACGGAGCAGTTTGCCCGCAACATCGTCGAGTCGATCGATGCCCAGGTGCGCACTGCCATCGACGCGCTCGAGGCTCAGTCTGCCGAGGATCGCGCCATGCTGGCGCAGATCACGCGAGCTTCCGTGGACTCCATCGATCGTCTCCGGCGCGCCTATCTCACAGTCGAGCGCAACCTCGATCACACAGAGCGCCTAGGCATCCTCTCCCTCACCTCGCACCATGAGCGTGTAGCGTGGGGACTCCATCGCTTCAACCTCGACCTCGCACCGCAAGAAACGCGCTGATCTTCATCCTATGTCTTCATCTACGACCACACCGCCGCTGCCCCCCACCCCCGCCTCGGCGCTTCTCGATATCCTCTCGGGCAATGATCTCTTCGTCACCGCCCGCGACCCACGCCAGTTTGCCGCCTACGAGAAATCCCAACACCCGTCGGTAACGATGCTCACGTGCTGCGACTCGCGGCTGCATCAACTCGTCTTCAACTTTGACCCGATCGACCGGACCTTCGTCATCCAGAACATCGGAAACCAGCTCCAGCCGGCTGCCGGCTCGGTGGAGTACGGTATCCAGCATCTGAAGACGCCGCTCCTCCTCATCCTCGGCCATACGCGCTGTGGCGCGATCAATGCCGCGATGGGCGACTATAGCGGGCTGTCGTGGGAGATCATCCGCGAGCTCAATGGGCTGCATCTGCCGCTCCGCAAATGCGCCGCCGTGACGCAGAACGCCGATCCGGAGCAGGCGTGGCTGCGCGCAGTGGAGCACAACATCGACTATCAGGTGAGCCTGGCGCTCCGCCGCTACGAAGAAGAGGTAAAGGCGGGTCGGCTAGCCATCGCCGGCTGCGTCTACGACTTTGCCGATCTCTACCAGAGAGGGCGCGGCCGCATCCTGCTGATCAATCTTAACGGAGCAACCGCAGCGGCGGAAATCGCCGGATCTCCCCTGCTCTCACGGCTCGATGGCGATCTGAAGAACGTCGCGATCTACGATCGCGGCACATCAGCCTAGGGCGGCTAGCGAGCGCCAGGCCAGCGTCTCCTCCCAGCGATACGACGGGAGGAGCACGAGTCTACTTCTCGATGACGTAGTCATCGATGACGAGGGCATCGAGACCGGTGGTGAGAAAGACGCCGACGGCGTCCTCGAGCGAGTGGATGATCGGCTTGCCCATGATATTGAAGCTCGTGTTGAGCAGCATCGGCACGCCGGTGAGGCCATGAAAGGCCTTGATGAGATCGTAGTAACGCTCATTCCAGTCGCGGCGCACAGACTGGAGACGGCCCGTCATATTCACATGGACGATGGCCGCCACCTTCTGCTTCGCCGACTCCTTGAAGGTGAGTGTGCGCTCCATGTAGGGCGTGACTTGATAATTCTCGAAGTACTCCGGCCCATATTCATCGAGGATGGACGGGGCGAAGGGGCGGAACTCCTCGCGGAATTTCACCCGCGAGTTAATCTTGTCCTTCATATCCGCAGGACGCGGATCGGCGAGAATGGAGCGATTGCCGAGGGCGCGGGGGCCATACTCCGCCCGGCCCTGCACCCAGCCAAGCAGCTTACCCTCGGCGAGAAGACGAGCGGCGACCTCGTGCACGCGGCCTGGATGATGCGAAAGCTTGGGGAAGCCCGAGAACTTGACCAGATGCTCGAGAGCGCCGCGCGAGAGCGAGGAGCCGAGATAGGGACTCTGAATGCGAGCGGGCGCCTTGCGCTCCGGATGATCCTGATAAAAAGCGAGGAGCGCAGCACCGAGAGCATTACCGTCGTCACCCGGTGCGCAGGGTACATGGACATGCTTGAAGGGCGTGAGGCCGACGATCTGGCCATTGTAGGAAGAATTGAGCCCACAGCCGCCGCCGAGCACCAAGTTATCAGAGAGGCCCAGGCGATGAAAATTACCGAGGAGCTTCGTCATCGCCTCGCAGTAGAAAGCCTGAGTGGTGTAAGCGAAGTCGGCCCACGCCATCGAGGAGGCTCCAGGGGGCCGGGCGCGTTTCTTGAGGCGCTCGAGCCAGCGCGTGAGAGTCGCCTGGCTGGGATATTTCACCTTGAGGCCATCGATCGTCGCCAACTCGCGAAACTCATCGAGCAGAGCGGGGTCGAGTTTGCCGTAGGGCGCGAGGCCCATGAGCTTCCATTCCTCCCCTCCCTCGCTGTCGAAGCCACATACATCCGTGCAGACTGAATAGAGGATGCCGAGGCTCTCGGGCCCCTTCGCCTGCTCGATCAGGCGCAGCTTGCCGCCGGAGTAGTCGAAGAAGGACATCGCGCCCTTTTCGCCCTGCCCGTCGATGACCATGCAGGCGGCCTTATCGAAGGCGCTGGTGTAGCAGGCATTGGCGGCATGCACCGAGTGGTGCGGCAGTTTCACAAATCGGATCTTCCGATTGCCGTAGTCACGAATGAGGATATCCGCCAGGTGACCGCCAGAGAGCCGCAGACTGGTGTGCTGAAGCCACAGCGCGTAGAAAAGCTGGTGCTTGTCGACGAGGAAGCGCGTGAGGCCGCGGGGCCGGCGCGCAAACTTCTCGTGATTGGTGAAGCCCAGCGCCGAATGCAGCTCCATGAAGCGCGAAAAGGGGCCGCTCCAGGCCTTGGCCACGATGAACTCGCCCTGTGGATCACAATGCTCCTCGAGCACTCGCCGCACCACGGTGCGGGGATCGGCCGCCGCGCCGTAGGCCCGCTTGTCCTGATAATAACGCTCCGAAGCCTCGGCGAAAAGGACCTCGCCGCGCTCATCGACGACGGCGAGGGCTGGATCATGAAAGGTGGCCGCCAGACCTACATAGTAACGGGGCATGGTAGCGCGGGCTCAGAGTTCCACAGTCTCGAACCGACCGGTCTTCAGAGCATCGGCGGTGACCTCGGACACACTCTTCTGCGGCACACCCGGCTTGCGGCGCTTGGATCGCTTCATGAGGTGCCGGTAGACCTTGAAGAACGAACGACCGTTCTCGATCTTGATTTTCTCGACGAGAGGCAGGCCTTTGAAAGCGAGTTTCTCGCGGAAGCTCAACGCGGTGTAGATCATTGCCTGCCCGAGCCAGCCGGCGTGCGAGATATCGCGCTTATCCCAGGACCCATCGGACTTGGAGGGGCGCTGCACCGCGGCGAGAGGATTGAGATGCACGATAGCGTCGTTGCGATTGACGATGGTGTACAGTGTATCGATCGAGAAGCCGGAGTAGTTGGCACTCTCCTGGAGCAGGAGCCGGGCATGCTCGAGCGTCACGACGTAGCCATGGGTGCACATGATGCCGCCGCGCAGAAAATGGCCTCCGATGCGCTCAACCTCGCGAAAGATGAAGCCGCCGAGGTGGAGAAACTTCCAACCGGGGCGCGTACGCAGGAAATCGATCACGCGGTTCATGTGCACGACATGATCGGGGGTAAATGCGATGTCGTCCTCCATGATGAGCGCGTACGGCACGCCGCGCTCGACCATGCGGGAGAGGCAGGCCATGTGCGACTCCCAGCAGCCGCGCTCCTTGTCGGGCTGCCGTTCGGAGCGGAAGAACTCCACCTTTTGCAGGCCCACCCGCTTCAATTCCGCGCGGACTTCGGCGAAGCGATCTTCGCGCTCGCGCAGGTTGATGCACATGATCAAGGGGAAGAAATCCCAAGGTACTCCGTTGGCAGTGTTCATGGCTGGAAAATCACTCGCGAAACATGGTGCGGATACGCTCCTGCACAGCCGGGAGCGGAAAGGTGATATTTTGCATCTCGACCTCGCGGCGCACGGCACGCTCAAGAGCGGACTCCGTCTCCTCCAGCCGCCGCCGCTTGAGCTGGCGCAGGGACTCCAGGGGCTTGCTGGCGAGCAGGCGGGCCTGATCGAGCGCGTGCCCAATCACCTCGGCACGCGGGCGGACCACCACGGGCGCGCCTCGCGCCTTCAACTCGGCGCCGCGGTAATTGCCGCCGGTGAAGAGCATCTCCCAGCCCAGCCGATCGCCGAAGATCTGCGGGATGGTAAACGTGCTGCCCATACCCGGAGTAAAGCCGTACTCCATGAAATTGGCGCTATATACGCTCTCCTCGCCGAAGACATGGAAATCCGCATGGAGGGCAAACGCGAGCCCGCCGCCGATGGCGTGGCCCTGCATCGCCGCGATCGTGGGAATCGCGAGGCGGCGCAGGCCATCGAAGAAGGTGAAATCGGTGTACTTCGCCCGTCCCTCGGCGATGGCGATCAACTGGTCGCGCGTGCCCCCGCAGCAAAAGTAGTTATCGTACCCATGCAGCACAAGCACCCGGAGCGAGGGATCATCCGCGACATCGGCAAATCCCTGCGTGATACCAGCGACAAAGGCATCGGAGAAAAAGTTCTTCGCTTCGCGGTCCTCCAGAATGAGGACTGCCACCCCACCCTCCTGCCGAAGAAGCTTCACTGCTCCGGAAGGCTTCATGACCGGCCCTCCCAGGGGAACCGGCCGGTGGAGACGTACTCCTTGATGCCCTGGCGCACACGCGACTTGGCCGTGAGGCGAGAGATTTCCACGACGGCAGCCTGCTCCATCTCCGCCGAGAGCAGCCACATTTTCCGGAAGTAGTTTTTCAGATCGAGGACCGTCTCATCCTCAAGGAGGCCGAGGCGGAGCATGAGTCTGCGGATGCTATCATCAGGCGTGTCGGTGACCTCATCGACCAAGTGGATCGCCGCAGCTTCAGCAGCGGGCCAGATGCGAGTCGTCAGCGTCATCGCATAGGCTTTCTGGAAGCCGACGCGGCGTATCAGGAAAGGTATGACGCAGCACGGCAGGATGCCCCACAATGCCTCGGAGAGGCTAAACTCGGTACGCGGAGTGGCCACGACGAGGTCGCACGCGGCGGCGATGCCGACGCCCCCCGCCACCACCTTGCCATCGAGCTTGGCAATGACGGGCTTGGGCGAAGAGGAGAGCCGCTTGAGAAGCGACATGTATCCGTCGATCGCCATCAGATCGCGGGCGTCGCCCGGCGCTTCCGACGCCTCGACAAAGTCCATGCCCGTGCAAAAGAGCCCCGGCCTACCCTGCAGGATCACAGCGCGGCAGGAGGCAGAGCGCTCAGCGGCATCGAGCGCGGCGGTGATATCGCGGAGGAGCCCGGCGCTGATACTATTGTTCCGCTCGGGCCGGTTGAGCGTGATCGTCACCACGCGAGGCGCCGCATCGACGAGGATCGTTTCGAAGCTCATGGCCTCAGCTCCAGACGTACTCGCGGTGGTAGCCGCTGATGCGCTTCAACACGAGCAGGCCGCGACCGGCCATCGCGCGGT
Organism: uncultured Opitutus sp.; assembly: GCA_964480585.1. GTDB lineage: Bacteria > Verrucomicrobiota > Verrucomicrobiia > Opitutales > Opitutaceae > ER46. The sequence goes on from CAYZPV010000030.1 coordinate 61,294, forward strand.
CGTAGATCGAACGGTAGGCGCTGAGATCGACCTCTTTATCCTTGATCCCGAAGAGCCACTCCATCGCCGCGTCGAGCAACAACTCGTACTCCGGAAGAGTGAGCACATGGCGGTCGCGCAGCGACTCCGCGCGACGTAGCGCACGGAGCTTGGCTTGCGACTGGGGGCCGGCCACACCGCTGAAGAACTCTCCGCAGCAGCCTGAGCCGTAGGAAAAGAGGCCGATGCGACGCGGCTGGCTGAGATCGGCATGATCGATCAAGCCGCAGAGCGCGAGGTAGACGGTGGCGGAGTAGATATTGCCTATCTCGGTGCAGTAGCGGAGCGAAGGCGTGACGCGACGGGTGAAGTCGGCATCGGCGGCAGCCGGCGCTGCGCCCTTGAGTTTGCGCAGCAGCATGCGATGAGCGCCTTTCACCATGCCGGGAAACGGCGTGTGAAATGCGAGATAGTCGAAGGTGTCGATAAAGTCCGCCCCCTGCACCCGGCGAGCATACTCTGCGAAAGCGTGCTCGAGGCAGTCGAGATATGCGATGAGCGACAAGTCGGAGTCGCCCGTCTCGATATCGGGGGCTGGCCGACAGGTATCCATTACCTCGTAGCCGTGATAGCCGTTGGCGCCAAAATCGAGTTCGAAGATCTCGGGATTATCGCTGACGAGCATCGCGACGGCGCCCGCACCCTGCGAGGGCTCGACGTAGCTGCCACGAATCGTGGCCCGGCCGATATCGGTGCCAATCACCAGCGCCTTGGCACCCGGCGAGGCCTGAGAGGCCACAAAACCCACGGCCATCTGCAGCGCCGCGGTACCACCGTAGCAAGCCTGCTTTACTTCGAAGAGCCGGCAGGTGCGGCCGAGCCCCAAGTAATGATGAACATACGTGCTCATCGACTTGCCGAAATCGACCCCCGACTCCGAGCCCACGACTACCATCTCGATGCGTGCACGCTCCTCGGGCGAGAGCGCATCAATGAGCGGCTTGGCGGCGTTGACGGCTAGCGACACGGCATCCTCACACGGGAGAGCGACAGACTTGCGCTCGAGCATGAGGTTGTCGAAGCGCCGCATATCGAGCTGCCGCGCCTCGAAAAGGGAGCGGATGTCGAGGACAGTCCGCCCGCCGTAGAAATTAATCGATTCGATGCCTACGCTCATGAGATTTCTCCGCTGCCTATCACCACGCTGCTGTTGAAACCGCCGAAACCGAATCCGTTGGAAAGAGCCACCCTGAGCCTTGCGGGCTCAGCTCGCCTACCGACAAATCGAAGCTGTTCATCGATAGGTTTTTCCAAGCGGGGATTTCCGTGCACGAAACCACCGTCCATTTGCAATAAGCAAGCCAACACTTCGATAATTCCTGCGGAACTGAGGCAGTGCCCAGTGAGGGCCTTGGTAGCATTGATAAACGGGCGCACCGGGGAGCTGCCAAAAATGGCGCGGAGCGCCTCGCACTCCGCTTGGTCGCCGGGTGGTGAGCCGGTGCCGTGGGCATTGACGTAGTCGACCGTATCGCTGCCCAGTCCCGCCGCCAAGAGGGCCGCGTGCATGGCGCGCGCCTCCGCCTCGGCGCTCGGCTCCGGGCCGTGGCGCGCATCCAGCAGGAGCGACGCGCCGAGAAGATGACCATATATCCTGGCCTTGCGAGCCCGGGCCAGATCAGCCCGCTCAAGGATCACGGCGGCCGCACCTTCACCCCAGACAAATCCATTGGCCGCGCGATCAAACGGCAGGCAACCCTGCTCGGGCGTCTCCGCGAGCGATGCCGCACCCAGGATCGAAAAGCCCTCGAGCTCCGCCGCAGCGAGGGTGGTGCTCGCGCCGAGCACGAGGCAGCGATCCACGACCCCTCCGCGCACCCAATGCCAGGCGTGGAAGAGCGCGGCATTACCACTCGCCGACGCTGCGCCAACCGTCGAGCCGGGCCCGCGCAGACCGAGAAGCTCGCTCACGGAGCCGACGTGATTACTATCGGAGTACGAGAGGGCGTACTTGGGATTGGGGCGGCGGCCGTCTCTAGCGATAACCAAGGTATTTTCCGCGATATAGTCCTGATTGAGATTGCTGCCCGCGACGATAAGGCCGGTACGCTCCGGCTCGCCAGCGGACGGGCCGGCTTCGCGCCACGCCTCCACTGCGGCCATCGCGCTGAGGCGGGTCGCGCGCGGCGCGTTTTTGAGGACCCTCCGCGCCTTCACCCAAATCTCAGGAGCAGAGGCCTGGAGGGTAGACAACCAGGCTTCGAGATCAAAGCCCGCCACCTGCGCCGCCAGCCTAGGCTCGCGCGGTGCGGCATCCGCGCGCACTCGAATGGAGCTCTGGCCCTCGCGCAACGCGGCAGCGTAAGCCTCCACGCCTTGCCCGAGCCCACAGAGCACGCCGCGCCCGACGATCGCGACATCCCGGCGAACTGCGTCGCTAGCTACCGAGCTGCATCTCCCTTCCTCGTGCATCACTTAGCGAGATGGCGCGTGAGGATATCAACGAGCCCGGCGAGATTTTTTGCGCCGTGGAGCTCTGCGCGCGGAATATCGAGGCCAAGCTCTTCCATGGAGTACATGACGACTTCGACGCGGTCGACCGAGTTGGCACCCAAGTCCGCCATGCTCTTATCAATCGTCACCTGCTCCGGCTTGAGATCGATAAGCACCTTGAGCAGGTTGGATTTCACCACGTCGAATACTCGCTGCGTTTGCGCGTCCATAAAGTTCATTCTCCGATCATCGCCCGGAGACGCGTCGCGAGGAGCGCCGCGGCGCCCTGCATCAGCAGGTCAGCGATGCCATCCACATGCCGCTGGCGCCAATTTTCCTCCGGCCGGCCTTTCACGAAACGATTGAAGGAGCCGAGCGCCGGTCCCGAATGGATCTGGAAATCGGTGCGCTCAGCCGCGTCGCCCTTTAGGGCAAGGCGCGAGGTGTGAACGAAGTACCAGCGGAACAGCAACGCCATCTTGTGCTTCGGATCGCGCTCCGCGCGCTCGATCGTAGCGGGGGCGCGCCGCAGATAAAACTCCCGAGTCTCCGCCCATACCGCCTCGAATGTGCGCTTGAAGTAGCGCGTCTCGATCTGCTCCCGTGTCTTCGCATCGATCTGATCGAGCGAGTCGTACTGTTTATAAAGTTCGTACAGCTTCTTGGCACGACCGGGAAAAAGGAGGCCGCGTTTATAGACCTGAACCTTGGCGCCCATCTCAAACATGTCACCCGCAGGGACGATATCCATATCCTGCACCTCCGCTTCCTGCAGCATATCTTTCACGAGGTCGCTGGCACCCGACTCTACCGTGCACTGATTAACGGACCCGGTGAGGACGAAGTCAGCGCCCATGACAAACGATGCGGCGACCGCTTCGGGGGTGCCGAGCCCGCCAGCCGCGCCGATGCCGATCTTGCGCATGTAGCCGTGCGTGCGGCTCAACTCGTCTCGCAGGCTCAACATCACAGGAAGCAGCGCATAGGCGACCCCGCGATCCGTGTGTCCGCCGGAGTCAGCCTCGACGCAGACATCGTCCGCCATCGGCAGACACTGCGCTAGCTCAGCCTCAGTCGACGTGATCGCGCCCGCGGCCGCCAGCTTGGCGAGCAGCGGGCCGGGAGCCGGGCGGAGAAACTGCGCCGCCACTTCCGGTCGCGAGACCTTGCCCAAGATCATACGCGGAGAGACGATCGAGCCGGCCTCGTCGCGGCGCAGCCCCTTGGCGCGCAGCCACACCAGATCGGCCGACACTTGCGTAAACGCGGCCGCCTCGATGCGTGGGACGCCAACCCGCAATAGGAGCTCCGCCACCGCGTGCTCGATCTCTGGATTAAACGGAGTGGAGAGAAAATTAGCTCCGTAAACTCCGACTCCGCCGAGTTCGGCGGCAATCCATCGCAGGTCGGACTCGATCTGCTCCAGCTTCATTCCGCCTGTACCGAGAAACCCCAGCAATCCGGCGCGCCCGAGACGGGCCACGAGTTGCCGTGACGCGATACCTTTATACATCGCGCCTGCGATGTATGCGTACTTCAGCCCGTGCCGCCGGCGAAAATCGCCGCAACCAAGACGCGCGGCGCTAATCGTCGGGCTCTCCGCGACGCGTGCAGGCAGGCTAGGCGGCTGAAGTCGGGCCAGATTCAACGCGAATCGAAGTCAATGCACCCCAGTCAAATTGCAAGGCAGACTTCCGGGGAAGCGCTATCGATACGATCTGCTTACCAATCTTTGCACAGTAGCACTTATATTGAGCGAAATGGCGATAAGTACATATCGCGCCAAAGGAGGTGGGCTCCACCTCTCCCACCTCATAAAAAGAAAGTGGCGCCATCAACCCACTGCGGAGCACTTTTCCCAACGCCTCTTTGATCGCCCAAAGACCCGTAAGCCCGGTCTCTTCATCCCAGCCGGCACGGGTAAAAGCCCCCAGTTCTGCCGCCGAGACCTCGCGACGGATCGTGGCGACGTGAGCGGGATTGTGGAGTTCGACATCGACTCCCAGCGGATGCGCCTCGTCGAACGCGAGCGCCACAGCCCAATCACCGCTGTGCCCAATGCTCACCTGTATATTGCCAACCAGTGACCCACGCACGACAGGCTGCCCAAACACGCCGGCAGCCACTTGCCACGCGCGCAGGTCGCCCGCAGCACTACCGGCCAGCGCCGCGACTGCGGCTTTGGCGCAATAGCGCCCCCTCAAGTAATCCGCCTGCCGCCTCGGTACACCGACGACCTCCAACCTGGACGCTTCTGCTGGATGGAGGAAACTATACTTGGCGCTATCCAGTCGTGGCCAGGCCGTAGCACACAGGACTAGAGTGGCGCGATGCCGCTCACTCTCGCGCATCAAGTCCAGGGGAAATATCCAGGTATCTTTGAGCACCTCCACCGTGCAGATGTGCGCGCGACAGCGCCTAGGTCGCAAGCCTGCGTTTTTACCGGTGCATACGATTATCCTACTTGAATCCCCAAAACGCCACCCGCTACTGTGACACCGCGAATGCGATTGTCCCGATGCACTTTCCTTCTAGCGACTTGTGCGGCGGTGGCATGCCTTTTTTCCGCCTGCCGCAAGGTCGAAAACCCGATGCCCAGCGATCTGGATCGCTCCGGGTTTCTCTTCAACTACAAGATCGTCAATACCGAACCGGTAGAGAAGCGACTGCCGCCGGTGGAGACACGTCGCTTTCCGAAGACGACACTCCGCATCCTCGCCCCGCATAATTTCATCCCGCAGGGCGTCCTCGATTCCTTTAGCCGCAAGACGGGAGTGGAATTTCAGATTCTCCACTACGAGACCGGCAAGCAGGCCGAACAGCGGGTCAAAAATGGCGAGATTTTCGATCTGGCGCTGGGCAGCGGATTTTTTGTGGAAAACCTCAAGAAGGACGGCGAACTCGCCGAGATCGACTGGTCGAGGGTGCCCAACGTAAAGTACATTGCGCCCCAGTTTCGCCACCTGCCTTTCGACCCGGAGGACAAATATTCCGTCGCCCTCACCTGGAGCGCAGTAGGCCTCGCCTACAACACCACGGTCTTCGACAAACCGCCGCAATCTTGGAAGGATCTCTTCGAGCCCTCTGCGGAGATACGAGCCCGCACGGGCGGACGCGTGGGATTGATGAATTCGCCGCACCGGGTCTTCGGAGCAGCATTGATAACCACCGGGCACTCGCCCAACGCCAACGATCCCGCGTCAACCGACGATGCCGTGAAATACCTGCGGCGGATCGCGCAGTCCACCCAGTTCAAGATTCTTCCATTCGACGACCTCTACAACTACCTCAAAACCGAGGAGGTGGTGCTCGCGATGGCTCAATCTTCCGATGTCACCCGCATTATGACGAGCAATCCCGACATCTCCTTCGTCATCCCACAAGAAGGGAGTTGGGTCGGATACGACTGCACGGTGATCATGAAGCGCCAGAAGGAAACCCCGGGCTCTAAGCAGTCGCCCGCCACTCAGCGGGAGGCATCCCTGGACTTTATCAATTTTCTGCTGCACCCCTCGGTCGCCGCAGAGATCTCCAATTTCACGATGAAAGCGAGCACTGAGCAAGCATCCCGCCCTTACCTCTCGCCAATGATCAAACACGGTCCGTCCCAGCTAAGTCCCAAGAGCGGTTGGATGCCCCTGCTCGCCGATTTCTCCTCTCCGCTGCAGGACCAAGCTTTCCTCGAACTGGCGCCCAAGCCCTCCAAGCCGTGATCGCATGAGCCACGAAACCATCGACATCTCCAGCAGCGCAGGCGCGGCTGCGCCCACGCGCAGAGCACGGCTCATGGAAGCTTTTCGCCGCTGGTATCGGCGCCGGCGCTTCTACCTCTGGCTCGGGGGCTTCATCTTTACGCTGCTGGTGATGGCGTTTTCGCGGCACATGTTTTTCACGATCCCGAGCGGTCATGCCGGCGTGGTTTTCCAACGCTTCCTAGGCGGCACCGAGACCGCGTACGTGCGCGACGAGGGCTTCCAGTTCATCTTCGCCTGGGATGGCCTGACCGTCTACGATGTGCGGATCCAGCAGGTTTCGCACACCTTCGACATCATCAGCAAGGATGGTCTCGAGGTAAAGGTGACTCTCTCCATCCGCTACCGGCCGCGCATCGAGCTCCTCGGAGTGCTGCACAAGGAAGTCGGACCCAACTACGTCAACACGATCGTGATCCCCGAGGTGCAGGCCCTCGCGCGCGCCACCTTCGGCGCCTACACGCCGGAAGAGATGTACACGACCAAGCGCAGCCTCATCGAGGAGACACTGCATGGCGCCGTCGGAAAGGTGGGAGAACGGTACGTGGCGCTCGACGATCTGCTGGTGAAGGAAATCAAACTCCCGCCGCTATTGCAGACCGCGATCGAGAACAAGCTTGTCGAGCAGCAGAACTCCCTCGCCATGCAATTCCGCATCGAGCGCGAGAAGCAGGAGGCAGAGCGCAAGATCATCGAGGGCGGCGGTGTCGCCAAATTCAACGAACTCGTGCGGCCCGGACTCGGCGAGGATATCCTGCGCTACAAAGGCATCGAGGCGACGCTCAAACTCTCCGAATCGCCCAACGCCAAAGTGGTCGTAATCGGGGACAAGAACGGCCTACCACTCATCCTCGACACGTCGATCGCGCCCGCTGGGGCTCGCCCAAGCCCATCTGCCGCTGCTGCGCCGCCCGCGCCCGCCGCGCCCAAGACACTCTCCCCCATCCTGCCCGCAGCCACTCCCGACTCCGTCACGAGCAGCGCTTCGGCGGAGCCTCCAGTCACGGAGCTTACCAAGCCGGCATCCACTACCCCGCCGGCCCCTGGCCGCTAAACCGAGCCCCCGCCGACCATGGAGTTTCTCAACCTGCTCAAGAAAGAATCGCAGGAACTCGACCGCCGTCTCCTCATCGCCGGCGCGATAGCGGGCATCATTAACACGCTGCTCATCTTCATCCTGACCAGAGCCGCCGATCACATCGCGGAGGGCAGGACTGCCTACCGGGAGTTGTTCATGGTGCTCGTCTGTCTGGCTGGCTTCTGGGCCAGCAAGGGGTACCTCCTCACTCGCAGCACCAAGATGATCGAAGAGATCGTCTTCAACATCCGCCTGCGCATCGCGGAGAAGGTGCGCCGCACCGACCTCAGGGCTTTCGAGCGGATGGACCGCGCCTCACTCTACAATGCGATCTCCTCTCACGCGCTGGTCATCTCCCGCGCATCGTCGATCTTGGTAAGCGCCGCGACCTCCCTCGTGCTGCTGGCCTGCGCGTTCATCGTCATCTTCCTCCAGTCGACCACGGCCTTTCTCCTGCTTACCGCCGCACTGGGCGTCGTGCTCTTCACGTTATTCAGCCAGCGCAATCAGTTGCTCGAGGCGATCAAATCCATCGCGGCTCAGGACAATGTGTTCGTAGCGCGCTTTGGCGACCTGCTCGATGGCTTCAAGGAGCTTAAGATGGACACGGCGAAGAGCCGCGACTTCGTCGAAAACGCTCTGCGGCCCGCCGCCGTAAAGTCGCGCGACCTGCGAACGGAGGGCGGCTTTGCTGTGAACAAGAGCGTGCTCGTCGCCTCTTCCGCGCTCTTCGTGCTGCTATCGGCCGTGATTTTCCTCCTGCCGATCTTCGCCCCGGCGGACGCGCCCAAACTCGTCTTTATCGCCACCCTTATTGTCTTCATCATCGGCCCGATGAGCGAGGTAGTCTTCTCATTTTCCACGCTCACCGACGTCAACACCTCCATCGCGGAAATCTATCGAATCGAGCAGAAGTTGGACTCGGCATTCGAGATGGGGACGCATGACAATACGACAGAGGCGCCGACGCCGAAGACCTTCGAGAAGGTCCGTTGCGAAGGGATGACGTTTGCGTACCATAACGAAAAGGGCGAGGCGGCGTTTTCGCTCGAGCCCTTCGACTTCGAGCTTACGTCCGGAGAGATCGTCTTCATCACCGGCGGCAACGGCAGCGGCAAATCGACGTTTCTCAAGGTACTCGCCGGCCTGTATCCGCCCGACTCCGGCGCCATCACCCTCGACGGCTCACCGGTGGATCACCATCTCCGTCCCGCGTATCGCGGCCTTTATGCACCGATCTTCACCGACTATCATCTCTTCGACACCCTCTACGGTGCGCAGGAAATCGACGAGGCGAAGCTCGCCGAGTGGCTGCAGCGCGTAGACCTGCTGCACAAGACTTCGCTCGAGGGCCGCCGCATCACCAACACCGCCCTCTCCACTGGCCAGCGCAAGCGGCTCGCTCTGGTGCTCTCCCTGCTCGACGACAAGCCGATCCTACTGCTCGACGAGTGGGCGGCGGAGCAAGACCCGGTCTTTCGTCGCAAGTTCTATCGCGAAATCCTTCCGGAATTGCGCGCGCTAGGCAAGACAGTGGTGGCTGTGAGCCATGACGACGATCACTACGAAGTCGCAGATCGCGTGCTGAAAATGCAGTATGGCAAATTCATGCCCATAGCCACCAGCGAGCCGGAGGCTCCAAAGAAATCCGGCCGATCCGGTCGCAAGCCCGCTTAAAGACACGCGCGGCTCTGTCGCGATGATCCCTCGCCTCATCCACCAAATCTGGGTCGGCCCCAAGCCGCTTCCGGCCAATTTTGCCAAATGGGGCGAAGGTATCCGCCGAGCGCATCCTGGCTGGACGTATCAGCTGTGGAATGATGCCTCGGTGGAATCGCTGCTGTTGGAGCATTTCCCGCAGCACCTAGCAATCTACCGCGCCACGAAGAGCTACTCACAAAAGTCGGACCTCGCGCGCTATGCGATCCTCGCGATCAAGGGCGGCCTCTATCTCGACACCGATTGCGAATGCCGCCGCCCCATCGACTTTATCGAGAACACAGACGAGGTGATCGTGGCACCCGAACTCCGCACGGAATCCAAGAAAGTGAAGGAACTCTATCGTACACTGCGCGGCGAATTGTACTGTGTATGGACAATGCTGGCACGCCCGGGGCATCCTCTATTTTTCGCCGCAGTGGAGGAGATCGCGCAACGCCTCACCCGCACACTCTCTCCGGACCCCATCATCAACGCCATCGATCAAAGCGGCCCCGGAGCCTTCACGGATGTCATCGTCCGCTACTTCGCTGGCGGGGGTAAGGCGCGCATCGTACCTGGCCCCTGGTTTGGCTGTCCCGATGGCAGCACGCTTTTTCGGTTCTCTCGCAGCTTCATGTTTCCGGAGCTTTTCCGCACCGTTTATATCCGGCACCGCTCGGCGGTTACGTGGGTAGACCCGAAGGAAAGACGCCGCTGGATGATCCGCAGCTTTTTCTTCCTAGGACCGCCCCCGCCCAAACAGTTCAGCCAACAGTGAAGGACACACCCAGGAGACGCGCGACGTAGGAATTGAGCAGGGCCCCCGTAGGGTCCCAGCGCTCACGCAGGGCGAGAAAGTCCGCCAAGCGCGGCAGGTTGAGGGGCGGCACACCCTCGGAGTCTCCTGTGCGCGGGAGAATTTTTCCGAAATGATAGCGCGGCGTGAAGGGCCCCAGCACCTTCACTATCTCAGCATACAAGTCCGGCGCGGCCGGATAGTGCCAGAGCTCCAACCAGCTTACTGCTTGCCCGTAGTTTGCGCCCAGCCATTGGGAGCCCACGGCACTACACCGCAAATGGAGCGGGAAAACCACCGGCATTTTGCCGCCGCGACGAAAGTGCGCCTCAAGCGCCGAGAGTGCCTCCACCGTGACGCCGTACGGAATGGCAAACTCGAGATCGTCGATGGGGAATGGCTCACCCTGCGAGAGATCGGTGAAGGCCAGTAAGTCGTCGCACCGCCCTACCCTGGCCTTGTAGGTCGTGCCGAGGAGCTTGCGAACGAACGAGGCATTCCACTTGGCGCTACCGCTGGCGGAAATCCCGCGTAATACGGTTTTGAACACATTGGAAACCATCCTTCGCTGGGCCGCAGAAGGCGGTCGAGTCGAGGTGGCCACCGAGCTGGTCTGTGGACGGGGAATACGAGACATGCCCATCACCTCCACCATTCCGATCTGAGGGAACCAGCGCGCATCGGTGAACTCATTTTGCTCCTGCAGCTCGGGAAAGCGGGCGAGAAAGTTGGGAAACGGCATCGTCTCCGTTTCCGCTCGCAGATAAAATTCCGGCACGCAGCGGATGCTCACACTCGCCGTCACTCCAAGAAGCCCAAGCGACACCACAGCACCGTCAAAATCCGCCTCTCCCTTGCGCAACGTCACGCGCTCGCCGTCGGCGCGCACGATCTCCAGCGCTTCAACGTAGTCGGCGAGCGTACCGAGCTTCAGTGCGCCGCCATGCGTGCCGGTCGCGATCGCGCCAGCGATCGTCTGCGCGACAAATGATCCGTGCGTGGGCAGCGCCAGCCCGTAGCGAGCAAGTTCGCGATTCAAATCGGAGAGGGTCGCCCCGCCCTCCACCGTCACGAGCGTGCCCTCGACTGACAGCACGCGGCGCATTCGGCGCAGGCTGACAATCAACCCCTCCGTAGACGGCACTGGCGCAAAAGAGTGCAAGCTGCCGATCGCCTTGATTCGCCGACCTCCGCGTTGGCGCAACACACGGCTCAGTTCCCCGACGCTACCAGGCTCCACCCCCGCCGATGGGCGGATCGCGAAGTGCCTGTCGCAATTCCACAGTACACGCTCCCTGCGAGGCTGGCTCGTCTCGAGCGAGAGCAAGCCCTCTCCCAAGCCAATCTGGGGTGCGTAGCCAAAACAAGCCTTCCCCTTGGCGCTGGGATAAGCCGCCTGATTGGCAGACATCCGCAGTGCCATGCCGATGCCGCGACTCATCTCCGCCGCGGGCTGCACCACACCGCCCAGCCTGCGAGCAAGCTCGCCAAAACCACGGGTGGCCTTGCTCGCGGCGTACACCGGAGCCTTGTTTACCAAGGCGCCGAGCGCCTCGTAAAATTCCCGGTAGGTCACCTCTTCGCCGCCGAGATTGAAGATCTCTCCTGCCGCGGGCTCGGCACCTGCCGCCGCGATCATCCCGCGCACCAGATCGTCGACGTGCACGATATTCAACCGACCGCCCCCGCCATCCAGGCCAAAGATCAGCGGCCGCCCCTTCGCAATCAGTTTTAAAGGCGTGGTAGTCCAAGAGGCGATACCGGGGCCAAAAACGCAGGTCGGCCGCACAATCGTCCATGTCGTGGCGGAGCCCGCCAGCGCCTCCCGCACGACACGCTCCGAAGCGGCTTTCGTGCGGCTGTACGCATCAAGCTCCGGCCCCTCTTCGATCAGGATCTCCTCCGCGTAGCCTTGGGGCAAAGGCGGGCGTGAACCATACGCAGCGATGGAACTGACGTGCACTACCCGACGGCAGCCGGCTGCGCGAGCAGCGAGCACTACGGCGCGAGTCCCTTCCACGTTTACCGCCTCGAACTCCGCGGGTGAAAAGCCGGAAATCTTAGCCGCACAATGAAAAACGACATCGGCACCGCTTACTAGTGAGGCGAGCATCGCTTCGTCCGCGAGGTCGCCGATCACTATCTCGCCGCCGGCCGCCGCCAGCGCGCGGCTCCGGCCCGACTCCGCGCGAAAAAGGCCGCGTACCCGATGCGTGCCCGCAAGGGCCGCGCACAGCCGCGCGCCGATGCCGCCACCGGCTCCCGTGACGCTCGCGAGTGGCCGATTCACCGGTTTTTGAGTCGCGTGGCCAGGCGATCGAGGTTGCGGCTTTCGTGCCCAAACATGGTCACAAGCGGAAATAGCTCCGAAGTGGAACCAGGGGGCAGCGTGTACTTGATCGTCGTGGCCAACCCGCCGCCCGGCCCCAAGTCGACATAAAGGGAAGGCCCCGTCGTTTCGAGCGCGCGCACCGCAGCCGGAAAATCCGTGCGCGAACTGGTCGCAAACCACAGATGCTCGGCTGAGGGCCGCGCCACTAACCCCCCAGCCGCTACCGAAAACATGGGAATCCGCGTAGCACCGAAATTAACCGGGGCCAAAGCAGCCATGATCGGGGCCTTCACCGCCATCATCGAGGAGGTGTGAAAGGGATGCTCCACCGGCAAATCGTACGTATCGATCTGCCGCGTCTTGAGGCGTGCGCGCGCGTCTTGGATGGGACCCGTAGGCCCGCCCAGGACGAAGCTCCGGCCAAATACCACGCCAGCCAGTTCGCAGCCGACGCAGAGGGACGGCTCCTGCGCCAGCAACTCAACGGGGGCGAGCACCGCCATCATCGCGCCGCGGGGCGCGAGATACTCGAGCACGAGGCCTTGTTTCGCAACGGCAAGTAGCGCCGGCTCAAAGTCGATCGCTCCAGCCACGACCAAGGCCGCGACTTCGCCTAGGCTATGGCCTACCACTCGCTCCGGACGCTGGCCGCGCGCGAGAAGAGTCTGGGCCAGCGCGTGCTCCACCATCAGCAAAGCGGGGTGAGTAAAAGCCACACGCCGGAAAGGCTCGAAGCGGTCGGCTCGGGCGCGATAAATTTCATCCACCAACGACACATTGAGCAACGGGCGCACGATGGCATCGCCACGATCCATCTCGCGACGAAAGACCGGGTCACCATCGTAGAGCTCCCGAGCCATCTGGTAGAATTGCGAGCCCTGCCCTGAGAAGAGCCAAGTGACTGGCTTCATGTGCCCGTCCTCCCGTCTTCCGTCTGGATACGGCGCACGAGGCCAGTGAGGACATTACCCGGCCCGAGCTCTGTAAACTGGACGCCAGGTTGCAGGGCGAGCCAGCGAATCGACTCCGTCCAGCGCACAGAGTGCGAGATCTGTTTTGCCAGCAGTTCCTTGATCGAAGCCAGCTCGTGGAGCGCAGCCGTGACATTGGAGAGGACGGGAATCCGGGGCGCCGCCAGCGGAGCATCGCGCAGCACGGTGGCAAACGCACGCTCGGCCTCCACCATGTAGCGCGAGTGAAAAGCCGCGCTCACCGGCAGGCGCTTCCAAAGCGACGCTCCGGCGCCCTCAAGCACACGCTGACTCTGCTCCAACTCAGGCACGGGCCCAGAGATCACCGTCTGAAGGGGTGTATTGAAATTGGCTACGTCGAGCGCATCGAGCCCTGCCGACCGGAGCGCGACCGCTATCTTCTCCGGAGACAGGCCGATCACCGCCGCCATACCGCCGCCAGTTGCGCGCGCCATCAACGTCGCGCGCTCTTTTACCAGCCGCAGGCCGGTGTGGAGATCGAAGACGCCGGCCGCGAAAAGTGCATCGTACTCGCCCAAGCTATGCCCAGCCACGAAGTGAGGAAGCTCGCCGGTGTCCACCACGCGCGCGAGAAAGGTGAGCGCATTGACGAAATAGAGGGCCGGCTGGGTGTAGAGCGTAGAATTCAGCCTGCCCTGGGAATCGCGGAGGCAAAGTTCGGCGAGATCGTAGCCTAGCTCACGCTCGGCCATCGCCACTTGATCAGGAAACCGGGGGAAGAGGTCCGCACCCATGCCCACCTTTTGGGAGCCCTGGCCGGGAAAGAGGTACACTCGCGTCATCGAGGCGTCACGCTACGGCCGACTGGGCCGCCGTCGAGGATGGATAACCGATGCGCACCTTCAAGGTGTCACCCGAGCCCGCCACGATGACTGCGGTGCCGGCGTAGTTGTGCAGATTAAAGTCAGCAGTACACGGGCCGCTGCCAAAATCCATGGGCGGAAGCGGGAAGCGGGCGACATTGGTGACGACGAGCGCGGAAAGCGGGTCGGCTAACATCGTGCGATTTACCCCGCGCAGGCCGCGCGCGAGGCGGATGCGCTCCACTGCGGCGTGGTACGCCGCCAGCGTGGTTTCATCACACGCGCGCACGGCATCTGTAACGGCCGCAGCAAGCGATGGCACCTTGGCGTCGAGCACCTGCTGCCGGGGCAACCGCACGACAGCCGGAGCAGAGGCATTGCCGAAAAATGCGTGCGTAAGCCGACCGCCCTGCCGGCGGAAATTAACAGGGCACGACAGGGTGAGCGTACGCGCCTCTTCGCGCAGAGCAGCCGCGTAGTGCTTCCAAATGTGCGCCGTGAGGACGCTGTTCTCCGACAAGCGTGGAAGCTCCATCGGCCCGGCCTTCCTACGTGCCTCATCGAGCAGAGCGGCTGCATCGAAGCTGAGCGTATCGACGCGCAGGGTCGTGGGATCGATCCGCGCATCGACCTCCGAAAGCTCAAAGTCCGCAAGCGCGCGGCCCGTATCGCCGCCCATCTTTCGCTGGCGTTCGTACTGCCTCACGAGCTCTCGGAGCACGCCGCGACCATGATCAGGCACGAGGAAAGGCTCGCCGCGGCATGCCGCTGCCCAGGCCGACATGAAGTAGTAGAAGCTATACCCATCAGCGATGGCGTGGGAAACATGGACAGCCAGCACGCTGCCGTGGCGGAGCTGATAGAGGCGAAACTTCGCGAGTTTTTCGCCGCGCTGCGTAGGATCGAAGCTCGTGCGGAAGGGATCCAGAGATGCGGGTTGCCCCTCCACCGGCAAACCGACCGAAGCATCGCATCTAACCTCGGCAAAATCAGCCTCATCGCTGCTTTCGCGAACAACGTACCCATCTTTGCCGTGACGCTGGAGCTTAGAATTTACGGGAAAAAATGCCTCCCCCGCTCGGGCCAAGCCACGACGCAACGAGGAAAACTCCAACGGACGCTCAAAATAGTAGAGCACCTGCATCGCCAGACGCTTGGGGGCGACAAAGGCGTAATCGATGGGCGCGAGGGCGACCTGGCGGCGTGGGCGGGTCGGCAGTGGAGCCGATGCCGTAGTCGGCGCAGGCGCGAGGGGTAGCGCAAAGGTCTGCACCGGCGTGGTCCCAGCCATAGATGGCACGACCGGCCGTTCACTGTTGCGCTCAGCCAGATATGAACTCAGAGCCGCGATCGATGGGTGTTCAAACACCAATGCCTGCGATACTTCGCCAAAGTCTTCTGCAATCCTGCGGCTAAACTCGACCGCCAGGATGGAATCCATCCCGTAGCGCTCAAGCGGCTCGGTGACCTTGATTTGATCGAGAGGCATCTTGCTAAGCGCGGAGAAAATTGACCGAAGGCTGGTCTCGATCTCGCCTCGATCGCGCGCGGCATAGGGCTTGGCCTCGGTGCGGCGCGCATGCACGGCGGGAGGCGCGCCAAGGAGGGTCGCGCGTACACGGTTGGCGTCACCGACAAATCCCCACACTTGCACCGCACTGCCAGCCAGCGCCTTTTCGAAAATCTCGATCCCTAGGCTGCGCTCAAGGGGCAGTAACCCAAACATTCCTTGTGCACTGTCACGGGCCTGCATGCCACCATCGGCCCAGAGCGGCCAGTTGAGGGATAAGGTTTTGCCCGAGCGCAGGCCGGCCGACACCGCTCTCGCCCGACTATGGGCGAAAGCATCGAGGTATGCATTGGCAAAAGCGTAGTCAGACTGGCCAGCATTACCGAGGAGACCGACCGACGAGGAGAAGAGGACAAACCACTCGAGTGGCTCCTCCCTGGTGGCTGCATCGAGGGCCTCCACGCCCTGCACCTTGGGGCGCAACACGGTTTCAACATCGCTCCAGCGCTTCCGTGCGACAAGCCCATCGTGAAGCTGCCCGGCGGCGTGCAGCACACCCGTGACGGGGCCGAAAGCTGCACGTGCTTCGCGGACTGCGCGCTCCGCGCCGTCTCTCGTGCTGATATCCGCCACGACATAGGTCGCCCGCCCCTGCCACCGCGCAAGCCGATCCCTAAGAACTTGCCCTGCGGTGGAGCGCCCCACGAGGACGACGCGCGCATCGCACTGCTCCACAAGATACTCCGCAAAAATCAAACCAAGCCCACCCGCGCCTCCCGTAATCACGCAAACGCCGTCGCGCGCGATCTGCAATTTCTGATCCGAATCAGGAATCCACGCACGCAGGCTGCGCACTTCGCGCCGACCTTGATGGTAGCGAACATCCTCCATCGCGCCAGTAAGCTCGACTGCCAGGCCCGCCGCCTCGCCACTCACCGCAAGAGTCTTCCACCTGATGCCAGCATGCTCGTGCCGCACCGACTTGGCGTAGGCTGCTACCGCCTCATAAACAGGCTCGTCGGCCGGATGCACAAAGAGCAATGCCTCCGCCTCTGCGCTCTTCGCGCGAATGAGCGCTTGCGTGAGCAGATGCACACTACGAAAGCCCAGTTCGAGCGACGACGAAAGTGACTCTCGGGGCTTGGCCCATCGATGCACGATCGCGCCCACTTCGCCCGACTCACGCAGCAGGCGCTCATAATCGTCTACAACGGCCGGCCGGATCTGCACCAGACTGCTATCGGCACGATAAGACTCTCCACGAACCACCTGGCGAACGAGAAATCCTGACCGCGTAAGGTCACTCGCGATCTCTCCCGTCTCGTCGAAGACCAGACAGCACCCTCGCAGCGCAGGCACTGTCTTGGCCCCAGCAACTGGTACCCACTCTGGCGCCAAATAGCTCGGCGTGACCTGAAGCTTGCCCAAACGACGCACGAGATATCCGCCAAGACGGGCGATCAAGACGCCATCCTCACGTGCAAGCGAGATACGATAGGTGCGATGCCCGGCAGATTCGCTCTCGATCTCAGCGTGAGCAAGCACACGTGAGGGCAGCGCTTCGTACGCCCACACCTCGTCCACGGAGAATGGGAGTTCCACTCCTTCCGATTTTCCGGCCAGCATCGCGATTGTCTGCAAAGCGCCATCCACAAGTGCCGGATGCAGACGGTAAGGCCGATCTCCCCAAGCGGGGGGAACTTCGAGAATGCTGAACGCCTCGCGCTCACCCGCAGCCAATTCTCCGATCGCGCGATAAGCAGGTCCGTAGACAAGTCCACGCTGAGCTAGTGCAGCATACAGCTCCGTACTGGACAGGGAACGGGTGCAGCGCTGTCTGATCGCAGGCAGGTCGAGAGCCTGTCGCTCACCGTCTTGCGTCGACCGCACCGCGATGCCCTGCAGCAGGACTTCGCCAAGCGTATCCAACAATTCAAAAGAAACGCGATCACCCTGCTGCCGCAAACGCAGAACAGCACGCACACCCGCTGCTGTCGAAGTGACAGGGCGCAGCCAAGTCACCTGGATGAGTTGCACGTCTTCCACCGCGATGTCCTGCCACACTGCCGCCGCGGCCCGCGCAATCTCGAGCGTGGCTGCCCCCGGCAACACCGCTGTACCTTGCACCACATGGTCGGCAAGCACCGGATCCGTATTGCCGATCTCCACCGAAAATTCCGCCATTCTTCCTGTGAAGTGAGAACTTTGCCCGCGCAATTGCGCCCCTCTCGTCGCGACTGATCGGTTCGACGGCACCCAGTGCCTCACCTTGGCGAAAGGATAACCCGGCAGGCTCACAC
>CAYZPV010000031.1:0-77499 GCA_964480585.1 uncultured Opitutus sp.
GCAGGCTCACACGCCGCACCTTCGCATCCCCATAAAAAGCCCCCCAGGGCACATCAACACCCGACACCCAAAGCGCGGCCAGCTTGGCCAAATCTCGCGCCCGTAACCACGGCACGAGCGTGGAAGGATCGCGATGCAGCTCACGCAGCAGACGTGTGGCCGCACTGTTTTCTCCAGCATTCCCGCGCCAGCCAGATCCGCCCACATCTCCAGTCGCGGCGAGCGCCAGCCTTTCGCAGAGCTCGGCCCGGTTCGCGGCCACAAACGCCAAGCGCTCGACCAAAGGCTCACGACCCAGCTGCAACACGTACGCAATCTCTTGCAAGGAAATCGAATCATCCGACTCCACTCGCTGCTTGAGCGCCGCCGCGACCTCCCTCAGTCGCTCATCATCGCGCGCGGACAGCACAATCAATTCAGACTGTGACGCCTCGCCACCCTTGGCGATCTCGGTCCATTCCTCGAGAACGATGTGTGCATTGGCGCCGCCAAAGCCAAACGAACTCACTCCCGCCCGCCGGGGCAGTTCACGACCACTCGCATCACGTAGCCGGATCCACGGCTCGGACGAGCGCGGAAAATAGAAGGGCGTACCCTCGACCTGGATGTAGGGATTGAGCGTAGCCAGGTGGACATTGCCAGGGATGCGGCCATGCCTCATCGCGAGCAGCACTTTGATGACACCGGCGATGCCTGCGGCAGTCTCGAGATGGCCGATATTTGTCTTTACCGCGCCAATCGCACAGCGCGGGAGAGTCACCTCCGTTGCGGCCTGAGAGGATGCGAAGGCCTTCTTCAGCCCATTAATCTCGATCGGGTCCCCTAGAGGAGTACCCGTGCCGTGAGCCTCGATCAGCCCGAGCGTCGAGGGATCCAGGCCGGCCCGAGCCCATGCATCCTGCAAGAGGCGGGCCTGGGCATTGGGATTGGGCACCGTGAGTGATTGCACATGGCCACCGTGATTTTCCGCGCTACCCCTGATCGTGGCGTAGATGCGGTCGCCATCGCGCACCGCATGCGAGAGCTTTTTGAGCACCAAGGCCCCCACACCTTCGCCGCGTACGTAGCCGTTGGCCCTAGCATCAAAGCTCTTGCAACGCCCATCGGCGCACAGCATCCCGGCGCGGGTAAACGCCGTAAATCCCGCTGGACTCAGCAGCGCGTTGACGCCGCCCACGATCGCCATCGCCGAACTGCCGCTTTCGATCGACTCGATGGCCCGATGAATGGCCACAAGCGAACTCGAACACGCCGTGTCGATCGCTTCGCTGGGTCCGTTGAGATCGAAGAAGTAAGAGATCCGATTCGCGAGGACCGAATGCGCGTTGCCCGTGGAGCTATACGCCTCCACTTCAACACCGGCGTGAGCGAGCACATTGGCATAGTCATTTGCGGCTACTCCGACAAACAGACCCGTCTTGGTACCGGCAAAATCGCTCTTCTTGTATCCAGCGTCCTCTATCGCACGCCACACCGATTGGAGCATGAGTCGCTGCTGCGGATCCATCAGCTCCGCTTCGCGGGGCGAGATGTCGAAAAAGAGCGCATCAAACTTGTCGACGTCGGCCATGAATCCGCCCCATGGCAGTTCCTCTCCCGGGCGCACAACCCAGCGGTCGAGCGCGGGCTTGCCGATGGCATCGTGACCGGAGTCCAAGTTCTTCCAGAAGGTCTCGAGATCGGAAGCGCCAGGGAATACGCCGCTGATGCCAACGATCGCGACGGGCTCACGCTCTCGGCTGGGAGCAGACGTTATCGATGGGGTCGCCAGCGCGGCTAGCACCGGCACCCGAGAGGATTCCACAGGCATTGCTGGTGGCTGGATTATCGTGGGCGCGGCAGCAGGACGAAGCTTGGCCTGATGTTCGGACCACAGATACTGGGCGAAGCCAGCCAGCGTACGATGCTCGAAAAGCACGGCCGGAGTAACTTCGAGCCCGAACGCTCGATTTACTTCATTCGCCAGGGAAGTGAATGTCACGGAGTCGAAACCATACTCCGCAGTATCCGTCTCGGGATCCAGCAGAGTTGCGTCAATGCGCAGAACCTTGGCCGCCATCCCTCGCAGATCCTCAACTAGTTTTTTCGCGTCAATGCCCGCAGTGACTGCAACACTGGGCGTCGTCACAGCGCGCTTCTCCACTGCACGCTGGGAGGTCTTCAGCACGACGCACGTCGCTGCACCACTGGCGAGAATTTGCTCAAACGCCTCTACACCTTCGCTCGTCTCGAGTGGATGCATACCGAGCGTCTCGGCCTGTAATCGCATCGCCTCCTCCGAGGCCCGCATCCCCCCCTCGCGCCAAAGAGGCCACGCGATGGATACACGGCGCACAGAGCCGCCAGGTTCCGCCGCCCAAGCATCGAGGCTGGCATTGGCAAAAGCGTAGACACTCTGCCCAGCGTTGCCAAACACGCCTGCGGTAGAGGAAAACGCGACAATCCAACCACAATGAGCGCCCTCTGCCGCCGCCGCGAGCGCGCGCGCAGCGTCTATCTTTACGGCTGTCACGGCACTGAAATCCTCCTCGGTACGATCCCGGGCAAGACCATCGCGCAGCACCCCCGCGGTGTGCAGGATACCGTCGAGCCTGCCGTACTGTTGGAGCGCGGCCTGTATGATAGCGTCGGCACCGCCTGACCGGGACACATCTTCGCGGAGATACGTGGCGCGAGAGCCCCACTGAGAAAGCCACTGACGTGCGGGCGACCCGGGTTGACTGCGGCCGACGAGCATGACGTGCGCATCCCACTGCTGCAGCAGATATCCGGCAAAGATGCGTCCCAGCCCACCCAACCCACCTGTTACGAGATATACCCCGCCCCGGCGTAAGGCCGGCTGACGTGAGACCAATGAGCGGGGTTGGATCTCTCTTACGGCCCGTTCGCCATTTGAAGAAAGCCGAAGGTCGTTCTCAGTGCCGCCCAGCTCTGCGATCACCTCGGCGAGCACAACCACGCCCGAGGTCGCCACGGTCAACAACCGCCAAGCGGGATGCTCGAGCCGAACGCTGCGGATGTATCCGCAAGCACCTGAAAGATCGGAAGCGACCTCGGGGTAAACAAAGACGATCGGCACCGGCTTCGTACCCATAACGCGGATACATGCTTGCACCCAACGATGGAGCGCAAGCACGCCGCTCTCGGCCTTGGCGCCTGAACGCCCGAGAACCACAATAGCCGACGGGCGAGACTCGCGCAGCAAGCGCTCTGCATCCGCCCCCTCTTCCGCCCACACAACATCGAAACCGGAGAAATCCGTTGCAAAAGACTTCCGATCATCTCCGGCAACCAGCACGGAGCCCAACCATGGCTGCGAGACTTCGCGACGCTGCGAGCGCCAGATCACCTGCCCAAAATTGACCCTCGCTTCCGTGCCGCCGTACTGCCGCACCGACAGGCCGATCAACTCAGCCAACACTTCACCTTCAAGCGTGAAAAGCCTAAGATCGTACCGGCGACCCGCTGCGGAATCGGCTGCCCGGCGTACGTGAGCAATCACATTGGGTGGGCAAGGTCTGAAGCTCCGAACCTCGGCCACGGCAAACGGTATCTCCAGGCCTCCCTCCCCCGCCCCAATCGCGCCTAAAGCCTGAAGGGCACCGTCCACCAAGGCTGGATGCAAAGGCCGATCGGCCGAGCCCCAGACAGCGGGCACCTGCAATTCCGCCAAGGCCTCGCCATCCCCACAGCACAGCGAGCAAATGACACGAAAGGCGTCTCCGTAAGCGATACCGCGCTCACCAAAGCCAGCATAGAGCGTACCTGCGTCGACATGCCGGGTACAACGCTGCCGCACTGCTACGACATCGAGCCTTCCGGAAGCCGATGCCTTCCGTGCATCGAAAATCCCGGCGGCTCCCTGCGCAAACACGTCTCCCTTTGAATCGACGATCGCACACGCGAGCCCAGACCCTTCTGAGCGCACCCTCAGGAGTGCGGATATGCCCTCTGCGCCGGCAGTGATCGGACGCTGCCAGACGACGTTGCGCAACTCGACGACATCCGAGCCGAGAGTCCGCGCTGCCTCCGTGCGCAACAACTCAAGAGTCGCAGCTCCCGGGAGCACGGCGGTGCCTTGTACAACGTGATCGGCAAGCACCCGATCGGCCGCCGCGATTCGCAACGGCTTCTCGGCCGGAAGCACAGCAAGGCTCGCCGTGGCGGCCACAGTTACCCCCGGCACGGCGGGCATCCAATACCGATCGCGAGCAAAGGAGTATCCAGGCAAACTCACGCGACGCGGAGCCAAGTCGCCATGGAGGGATCTCCAATCGACCTCAGCACCAACGAGCCACTTCTCTGCGGCTAGGCTCCATGCCCCGGCCGGCAGCTGCTCGAGCTCAGCCCCCTCCTCGACACTCGCGAGCACGCGCTCACGCTTCACTTTGCCGAAAGACCAGCCGCCTACTTTGCCTAGCACCAGCTCTTGCAACCGATCGATCAAGCCGGAGAACGTGTCTACCCTGCACACCGCGCGCTCTTCCATCGCTTCGCGACCTGCCTGGAGCGTCCAGCTGATATCGGCCAAGGAGTGCGAGGCAGATGACTCTGTCTGCAAATACGAAAGCAGGCCTGCCGCGGTCGCACAGAGGCGTTCGCGATTTTTCGCCGACAATACAATCAGCACCTCGCCACCCCTCTCTCGACTGTCTCGCTCTGGAGCCTCTTCGAGGATGACGTGTGCATTGGACCCTCCCGCGCCGAAGGAACTGACACCGGCGCGCCGAGGAATCGTCTGCCCGCGCAGGATTGGCCGCGCCCAGTGACCAAGCTCGGTCTGAATCCTCAGCGGGGTCTTTTGAAAATCGATTCGCGGATTGGGCGGCTTCGCGTACAACGATGGAGCCAGCATGCGATGTCGCATCTGCAGCAGTACCTTCGCAAGACCGGCAATGCCCGAGGCTGACTCCAGATGACCGATGTTTGTCTTGGCCGAGCCCACCGCACACGGCGGTGCAGACGCTTCTCGAGCCAAAGCGCGCGAAAGCCCCTCTATTTCGATGGGATCGCCTAGCGCGGTGCCCGTGCCGTGTGCCTCAAGGTAGCTAATCGAGGCCGGCTCGACACGCGCGCTCTCCAAGGCCTTGGCCACGAGATCCGCCTGAGCCAGCGGGCTCGGCACCGTATAACCATTGGTACGCCCGCCATGATTGACCGCGGTACCCTTGATGACTCCCCAAATACGGTCCCCATCCGCCAAAGCGCGAGAAAGCGGCTTGAGCAACACGGCACCAGCCCCCTCACCGGGAACAAAGCCATCTCCCCCGTCGCCAAAGGCACGGCACTTTCCATCGGAGGAAAGCATCTTCATCAGGCTGAGGTGCGAGTATTTCGAGGGGTGGAGGTAAAGATTTACCCCTCCTGCGATGGCCTGCTGGCACTCTCCCCTTCGTATGGCTTCAACAGCCAGATGCACAGCGGTGAGGGACGATGAGCAGGCCGTATCCACGGGCATGCTAGGCCCGTTGAAATTGAAGAGGTACGAAATACGATTTGCCAGCGACCACGGCAGCGAAGTCGGCGCTGCTACGGCCCCGCCTGCAGCGTGCCCTAAAAGCGCATATGAGTTGCTGGTTACGCCAACAAAGACGCCGACATTGGCCGAAAACTCACGCGACGCCCACCGACGCAATTCGCGCCGAGTATAGCCGGCATCCTCCAAGGTGTGCCAGGCGACCTCCAGGAATACCCGCTCCTGTGGATCCATCATCTCCGCCTCGACGGGGGAGAGATTGAAGAACAGCGGATCAAATTTATCGACGTCGCGAAGAAATGCGCCCCAGCGTCCGTACATCTTGCCCTCGATCGCCTTCTCCGGAGACGGATCGAAATGAGCGGCGATATCCCAACGGTCGGGCGGTATCTCTGTCACCTCATCGCGGCCCTCACGGAGAACATCCCAAAAGCGGTGGACATCAGGCGCGCCCGGAAAACGCCCAGCAAGACCGATCACCGCAATATCATCGAGGGAAGACGGCGTCCTAGTCGGAAGCGAGCCGAGCGGCATCGTAGCGGCGACCGACGGCTGCTTATCCTGAGACCTCTCATTTTCGAGCGTCCAAAGACGGGAGAACGCCGCCGACTGCGCCTCGGCGAGGTGCCGGGCCAACCGCCGTACATTGGGATGCTCAAACAGCAACGTCTTGGGGATCGCGCCCAGATCGCGCTCGAAGCGTACGTTGACGTCATTGACGACGATAGAATCGACTCCGATCTCATCGAAGCGCACATCGAGATCAATGTGGCTGGCATCCATCTGAATCACCGAGCCAAGCGTTTCGCGCACGTAGGCCTCCACTCGCTCCACGAGGGCAGGGAGCGCCGGAGAAGAGGCAGGGAGAGTCGGCAAACCGGAAGGCTGAGTCGGCTCACGGAGAAAGAGCGCCTGCACCTTGTCTCGATCACCCCACAGCGGCGTCACCCGTACCTCATTTGCCGCAAGCAACGAAACCAGCCACTGCATGCCCACTTCTTCGGGCAACGGTGAAAGCCCCGCCTGGGCGAGGCGTGATAGCACCTCGGGGCCTGCCGGCATACCACCCTCGGCCCAGAGCGGCCAGCCGATGGAAACTGTGCGGCCCGCACGCTCGCCCTTGGCAACACGCCGCGCGCGCTGCTCGGCAAAAGCATCGAGAAACGCATTGGCAAACGCGTAGTCAGCCTGCCCGACGCTGCCGAAGGTGCCGGCGGTCGATGAAAACAGCGCGAAAAAGTCCAGACGATCTTCGGCAGTGGCCATATCGAGCCAAGTGGCTCCGTGTACCTTTGGCGCGAGCACCGCGGCGTAGTCGCTATCGCTCTTCTTCAGTGCAAAGCCATCGCGCAGCACGCCGGCAGAGTGGATGACGCCATCGATGCGGCCATATGCATCCCGACAAGCGCTCGCTGCCGCAAGCGCCCCTTCGCGAGTGCTCACATCGGCCTGCAAATAACGACAGTCTCCTCCAACAGAATGAACGGCGGAGAGGAGCGCCTCATACTCCGTGCGCGCCGCGGATCTCCCAACCATCATCAACCGGGTGGAAAAGTTCCTCGCAAGGAAAAGAGCCAACTTTCGACCGATCCCCCCGAGACCGCCCGTCAAGAGATAGGCTCCGCCAGGCTTGATCGCACCAGCTTGGCTCGCGGCGACCACAGGCACGTCCAAGCGTTCTAGTACACGCACCCAGCGCTGCGACCCGCGCAGGCGTACTTCGCGCGACTCTACCTTTTCCTCAAACTCGGAAAGGATGGAAGGATCCAGCTGATCGACCTCGATCACAGTGACCTGAAGATAGGGATGTTCCTGCGCAAACGTGCGCGCCCAACCAGTCATCGCCGCGTAGGCGGGCTGATCCGGCCGATGACAGAACAGGACCCGGACAGGGGATTGTAAACCTGGGGCCAAAACGGCCCTAGACCAGCGCACAAGCCCGCGCAGCCCCTCCTCCAACGATGACTCCAAATCCGCGCTCTCAGGCGCATACCACACCACGTGCGCAGGCACCGGTGGCATGTAATGCCTAAAGTCATCTCGCGAGGTAGCCGTGGTGAACTCGATCTTCGGATAGGCGGCGCGGAAGCTTTGCGCAGACGCAGTGTCCATCCCCACAAGCAGGACACGCCGCAACTCGCTCCCCCCAAGCGGAGAGGCTCGAGCAGCCACATGCCACGACGGTCGCAGGAAAATCGCTTCCGATGCGGCTGTAGCCATGGGCACGCTCGCGGCCGGTGTGGGCTTTGGCTTGTCCCCGACCAGCTTGTCGGGAGCCCAGTACCGCTCTCCTCGGAATGGATAAACCGGCAACGATATCCTGCGCGGCTGACGGGCAGCCGAGAGATCAGCCCAAGGAACAATCCCCCCCTGCGCCCAATGTCTCGCCAATGTGGACGGAGTGCTATCGGAGGCTACTGCGGTCGAGGCCGCCGGAGTTGTTTCCAAATGAGCCCGCCCGCGCCATACTTGGTGATGGTCGGCAGGGCTCGTCACATACCGCTGTAGCTTCTGCGCAAGATCCGCCATGGAACTCACCACCAAGGCGAGCCGCTCCTCCAGCGCTTCACGGCCCACCTGAAGCGTCCAACAAAGATCCGACAGCGAGGCGTCACTCCTGTTTCTCTTTACCCAAGCAAGCAGTTGCCTAGCTCGAGCGATTAATCGATCCTCGTTTTTTGCAGAGAGGACGAAGATCGCAGGCTCCTGACCTAGGTCACTTTTCGCATCGCGGCGCGCTTCATACTCTGCGAGGACCATATGCGCATTAGCACCACCCGCGCCGAAAGAACTGACGCCTGCCAACCTCGGATGCGCACCGCCCATCCATGGCTCCAAGACCTGCGGGACGCGGAAGCCTGCCTCATCAAAACGGATATTGGGATTCAGTCGAGCAGAGTGCAGCGATGGCGCGATCTGCGCATGGCGCATTTGCAGCAAGACCTTCGTCACGCCAGCCACGCCGGCAGCGGATTCAAGATGGCCGATATTCGACTTTACCGATCCTACCGAGCACACCGCGCGCTCCGACCCGAAGGCGCGCGCCAACGCAGAGATCTCGATGGGATCTCCGAGCGCCGTACCTGTGCCATGCGCCTCGATGTAACTCACCGCTCCAGGAGCAACGCCGGCACGGGCAAGGGCTGTCCCCACCACCTCCGTCTGTGCTTTGGGATTGGGCACCGTGTAGCCATTTGTCTTGCCGCCGTGATTCACGGCAGTGGCCTTGATGACACCCCAGATGTGATCTCCGTCGGCTTGGGCCCGAGCGAGCGGCTTGAGCAGCAGTGCCCCTACTCCCTCGCCTGGCACATAGCCATCTCCGCCTTCCCCGAAGCTCCTACACCGTCCATCGCTCGCGGCAAATCCGCCAGGTGCGAGCAGCATATCCTTATGGGGATGCACAGTGACATTTACGCCACCGGCCAGAGCCAGCTCCGTCTCTCCCCGAAGGAGGCTCGCGCAGGCGAGGTGGATCGCCGTCAGAGACGACGAGCACATGGTATCCACAGCCATGCTCGGACCGTGCCAGTTAAAGAAATAGGAAACGCGGTTGGCGATCGAGGCGTAGGACGAGCTAAGCGGCAGCACGCCCGCGCCGGAGGCATTACCGGCCCCGTAGAGCTGATACTCGCCATACATGACGCCAACGAAAACGCCGACTTGGCGGTTGGTGAGCGCAGATTTGGGATAGCCCGCGTCTTCCAGCGTCTGCCAAGCCGTCTCGAGGAATAGACGCTCTTGCGGATCCAGCGCCATCGCTTCGCGGGGCGTGACGCCGAAGAAAGCCGCATCGAAACGTTCAACGCCGTCAAGGAAACCGCCCCACTTATTGCGTGTCTTTCCCAGCTTTCCCGGGACGGGGTCGTAGAAAGCGCGGTAATCCCAACGCTCAGCCGGGATCTCCACAATACAGTCACGCCCGGCACGCAAATTCTCCCAGAAAGTGTCGAGATCATCCGCCATGGGATAGCGTCCGGCGACACCGATGATAGCGATATCCTCGCCGCTTGAAGACGCGTCAGCCCGCTCGGACGGGAGCGGCAAAGGCGCCGACGGGGACTCCATCCCGTGACTCGAGACGCTAGACGGCTGCGAGACCAGGCGGGCCACGACAGCCGAATGGTGACTCGCAAAGTAATCGGCCAACTCCGCGAGTGTCTGATGCTCGAACAATAGCGTCTTGGATAGCTCGCCGAATTCAGCCTCGAGGCGCTGGGTGAAATCCATCACCATCACGGAATCAATGCCGTATTTTTCCAACGCGTCCGAAGGTTGGATACGCGATGCCGGCAGCTTGACCAATTCAGCGAAGCGAGCGGTGAGCCAATCCTGCAAACTCGCACTTGCCACGGGCTGCACAGGCATCGCGGGCGAAATGGTCGGAGACTCGACGACCGGGAAAGGCTTGTCGGATGCAGCGGCGAGCAGCGACCGGATGGCATCGCCTCGTCCCACGAGGAGCGCGAGCCTGGGCTCGCCGCCAGCCAGCGCCTGATCGAGCAACATCAGGCCACGCTGAGTCTCGAGCGAATGAAGACCAGCCTGACCCAGTTTCAGCCGCTCCAAGTCAGCGCCTGCCTGCATGCCGCCATCCCGCCAAAGCGGCCAAGCGATAGAGAGTGTTATGCCATGCCGCGCACCCCGGCTTCGTCGCGCCTCGCGGAGGACTGAAAATTCATCGAGGAAGCAGTTGGCCCAAGCATAATCTGCCTGCCCTACATTCCCCAATACGCCGGCAATCGAGGAGAAAAGCCCAAAAAAATCGAGCGGCTCGTCACGCGTGGCAGCATCTAGCGCAAGCAGTCCGGTCACCTTCGGACCCATGACGCGCAGCATGGCGGAAGTGTCCTTACTCCGCATGAAGCCATCTTCGAGCGTGCCCGCAATATGAAGTACACCATGCAGCCTGCCGAAGGACTGACGAGCATCCGCAACCACGCGGGCCAGCGAGTCGCCGTCGAGGACATTTGCCTGCATATAGCGAGCATGCCCGCCGCTGGCCGCGATCTCCGCCAGGAGCGCAGCGACTTTCTCACTCGCGGAAGAGCGACCCACCAGCACGAGCCTAGCGCGATATCGGCGAGCAAGATCGACCGAGATCTTGGCGCCAAGGCCGCCGGCACCACCCGTGATCAGATAGACTCCTCCCTCGCGCCAGATCGCAGAGCTCCCGCTTGCATCGGCCAATGCAAGCAACTCCGCCGCCTCGGTCTCACGCCTAGAACCCAAAATGCGCGCCTTGGCGACGCGCTCTGCCGACGCCACATCCGCGAGCACAGCCCCGGCGTCATCGCCAGCCATCTCGATCACGCGAAAGTGTAAAGTAGGCTTCTCCAGTCGCAGCGTGCGGCCCAAACCGGCGGCTGCAGCTGCCAACGCTTCGCCCGGCGCGTGGATCAATCGGATCTCGACCGATCGCTCTCCAGCCTCTCGCACCAAAGCACGACAAAGATCGTACAACGGCGGTGCCCCATCATCAAGCCCCGCACCGACCGGCCAGCGCACGATCACATAGTCAGGCATCACCTCACGCACCTGCGCGACCCAATCCCGGCCTTGCGCGAACGCGCAGGCGAGGACGTTTAGCCCCGGGCCTGCAGCCTGCAAAGCTTCGCTCCAGCCAACTCCACCGCCGACTGCCAACAATGCGCCTTTGAGCGCGCGGCCTGCTGTCCAGTCAATCGCAGATTCCCGCCAAACGGGCTTGAACCACACAGCCTCACTGGAGCTGGCGGGCTCGCGAGCCAGCGCCCGCATCGCCATCCGCTCCAAACGACCCAGCACGACTCCGCGCGCATCGAGGAGGGAGATGCCAAACTGCAAAACTCCACCCTTCGCCGGCTCCCGACGCACATGCGCCCAGCAGCTGGCAGGGAGCTTGCGCGCCCACATCTCGCCCAGAGCAAACGGCACAGGCAAGCCGGCACCCGTGCCGTCGCCCAGGGCGGCAGTGGCCTGAAGAGCACCATCGAGAATACCAGGATGCCAACCGAAGCGAGCAGCCTCGATGGGATCCACCTCGATTCGCGCAAGCGCCTCAGTATCCGAAAAACGGATATCCACGATGCTACTCATACCACCGCCCAGTTCCAGCCCGGCGGCGCGGCACTGGGAGTAAATGGTCGCGGAATCTCCCAGACGGGTGCAACGCGCACGAATGGCCTCGATATCCTCCACCTGCTCCGCACGGGGCTGAGCGGGCTTCATGCGGCCATCGGCGTACACCCCTCCGCCAGCCACAACGGCAAATGTGCCTGTAGTGATGTCGAAATCCACTGTGGCCTCGGTCTCACTCACGACGACGAGCGGCCGCTTCCAGGTGATGCTGGTCAATGTGAACTCGCCCGCCTCTCGCCATGCCCGACGAGCAAGCTCTAGATACATGACACCCGGTAGCGTGGGCCGACCATCAACGACATGGCCCCGCAGAAAAAACTCTTCTCCGGTGAACCGTTCTTTCACCTTGCCCGTTACAGGACGCGCCGCAGCCGCAGAAGCCCAATAACGTTCCCGGGCAAACGGGTAGCCTGGCAGCGATATGCGTCGAGCCGCCGGCGAGAAAACTAGGGTCCAAGGCAAGTCTGCGCCTTTCGCAAACAGCGCGGCCAGCACTCCTAGCCGCTCCCGACGTAGCGCCTCGGCACTGTGCCCCACGCCGACTGCGGCCAGTTCTCGCACAGCGAGTTCTGCGAGCTTCGGGAAGAGCGTAGCATCAACCGGATCGAGTTTACCTTGGATCTGAGAGCCGCGCCATACCTCCGCACCAACACCGCCCCGAGCCAGCCCCTCCAGCTTGTCACGCAATTCGCCGATGTTTGCCACAACAAGAGCAGCCCTCTCTTCGAAATGCCCACGGCCCACGGCCAAGGTGAAAGCAATATCGGACAACTCAGCACTGTCTGCGATGCCGCGCCGCAGCCGGGAAGCCAACTCGCGCAAGGCCGCGGGCGTGCGAGCGGACACGACTACCAGTTGCGAGCCCTTGCCCACAGGCTCCGGCGACCGATGTGTTGTACCGGGCGGCTCTTCGATGACCACATGACTGTTGGTCCCGCTAAAGCCAAACGAGCTTAGCGCGGCTCTGCGAGGGCGCCCAAGCTTCGCCGGCCAGGGCGCTGGAGCCTCCAAGGTGCGAAATGGGCTACTCGCAAAGTCGATATATGGATTTTGCTGCGTGAGGTTGAGCGACGGCGGCATCTCACCGTGCCGCAGGGCAAGCAGCACCTTGATTGCGCCACACACTCCTGCCGCTGCCATGGTGTGCCCGATATTGGTCTTCACCGAACCCAACGCGCAAAATGCAGTCGCTTGAGTGTAGTGACGAAATGTCGTCGTTAGCGCCTGGACCTCGATAGGATCTCCTAACTTGGTGCCAGTGCCGTGAGCTTCCACGTAGTCGAAGCTGGCCGGCGAGACGCCCGCACGAGCGTATGCCTCGCGCTGCACCTCGGTCTGAGCGAGGCTACTCGGAGCTGTGATCCCATTGGTACGACCGTCTTGGTTGATTGCCGAGCCCTTGAACACTCCGTGGATGGTGTCGCCGTCGCGCAGTGCAGCAGCCAGCGGCTTGAGCACCAAGACACCCACGGCTTCGCCGGGCACAAAACCGTCTGCAGCAGCGTCGAAGGTTTTACACCGGCCATCTGCGGCAAGCATTCCCATGTTGCCGAGTGCGAGATAGACTTTACCGGTGGCAAAGACGCGCACGCCGCCGGCCAGCGCCAAATCGCATTCGCCGCGCACTAAACTCTGGCAGGCGAGGTGGATCGCGACGAGGGAAGATGAACACGCGGTGTTTATCGCAAGACTCGGACCCTTAAGATCGAGAAAATAGGAAATGCGCGCCGCTAGAATCGACTCGGCATTACCTTGGAAAAGCGGCGCTTTTTCGCCAGTCTCGGCCACGGCAGCCGCGAGTTGCATGTAATCGCCCGGCTCCACGCCGGCAAACACACCGCATTTACGGGCTGTGCGCGTCGATGCGCCGGCGTAGCCGGCGTCCTCAAGCGCGTGATAACACTCCTCGAGAAAAAGCCGCTGCTGGGGGTCCATCGCCTCGGCTTCCCGGCCCGAGATGGAGAAAAAGAGGGGGTCGAACTTGTCTGCGTCGGCGAGAAATCCGCCCCATTTGAAAGGGGTCTTGCCCGGACTTTTCGAATCGGGATCGTAGAGCGCCCCGTGATCCCAGCGCTCCGTCGGAACTTCCGTGATCGAACTCACGCCTGCTCTTAGATTGCGCCAGAACTCTTCCACATCAGCAGCGCCCGGGAAACGACCAGCCAACCCGATCACGGCAATGTCCTCAGAGCGCACAGGTTGCTGCGATTCGCGAGGGGCGGCAAGGGCGACAGTCGTCGCGGACCGCGGCGACGATGTCGCATTCACCGGTCGAAAAATACTTCCCTGCGTTGCAATGAAACCGGCAAGTTTCTCTGCCGTTGTGTAATCGAAGAGCACCATCGGCTTCAGCTCAAGACCGAGAGCGCGATTGAGTTCGTTGACGAAGGCGACTCCCGCCATGGAATCCACGCCGTAATCAGAAAACGGCGAAGTTGGATCGAGGTCGCCAGGCGATAGCCGCAGGAGCTTCGCCAAGGTAGTGCAGACTTGGGCCAGGATGGTGTGTTTCTCATTTTCCGGGCGCAGTTGATTGCCTGGCTCCGATTGCGCCGCTTTCGCTCCCAGATAGCGCGCCATTAGCAGCTCACAGCTCCCTGAAGTCGGTGGCGAAGATGCCATCCTCAGTTCGCCAAAGCCCGCTCGCTCCAACCCAAGACGCCAGCCTTCGCGTGCTTCCGAGGGCATCTCAGCAAGCAGAATCGCTCGATCTGCCACGAACCCCGCAAAGTGCGCGCACACCCGATCAATTTCAGCCGACGCGGAGGGAAGATCGGTCGCTACGAGCAAAGTCACCGCAGAAGGCCCTCGAACCTTGGACTCCAGGGACTCGCTCCTTTCGAAAGTCCATGCACCGGCCGGCAAGCTCGCTTCCATCATCGCCGTGCCCCTACCCCACAGTGCGGCGTGACCGCGCACAGCCTCGCGCGCACATAGCTCCACCGCCGCCGCAAGTTTACGGCGCAAGTCAGGGAGAGGGTCGGCGGGAACCATGATCAGTTAAAAAGAAGCGCAGCGATGCGCTCGTCGAGCGTGGGCGCGGTCGGCACAGATTTGTCCGCGGAAGGTCGCTTCCCCGAATAGTCTGCACCCATCCTATCCAGGGCTGCCTCATCGGCTTTCAAGTACGCAACCTGAGCCACTGAGCTGCTGAGTACGGTTTCAATCACCGCTATGCCCTCCGCCGGCTCGATGGCGCCAAGGCCTGCCTGCGCTATGCCAGGAAGAAGCGCGGGATCGAGACCATGCCGCCAGAAGCCCCAATTAATCACCTGCACCGGAAAACGTGCAGCCCGCCGAATGTGCTCCACAAAGGCATCTTGGAAACAACAGGCTGCCGCGTAG
Organism: uncultured Opitutus sp.; assembly: GCA_964480585.1. GTDB lineage: Bacteria > Verrucomicrobiota > Verrucomicrobiia > Opitutales > Opitutaceae > ER46. The sequence goes on from CAYZPV010000031.1 coordinate 14,942, forward strand.
GCACCCCGCCGAGCCTCGGTAAAAAGGCTCTGCGCAGAGCCGAGGAATAGCAAGAAATCCAAATCATATCCTCGCACCGCTTCATAGAGCGCAGCACTACTGCGTGTCTTGGCATCGAGCACGGCGCGACACTCCGTTTCACTTAGATTACCCAATCGCTGGTCCTGAAAGACTAGAGCTGCATGAAAGGCACCGTGCAGCGCACCGTAGCACTTCACTGCGCGCGCCACGACGTCGTGCATCGATGCAAGTTCTTCGCTTCGTGCCGAAATATACTCCACCGAACCACCGAGCTCATTGATCCCGGCGATAGCCTCATCGATGGCAGCATCCTGCGCACGCCGGCCAACCCAGACGAGGCGAGCGGCATAGACGCGCGCGAGATGGCGGCTCAAGGCAACTCCGACCTGACCCGCCCCCCCCACCATCAAATAGACGCCACCGGGCCGGAAACGGACGGGCTGGTGAGCAGCCGACAGCGATTCCTCGACCTTTAGATCGCAACGCCAGCTACGACCCTCTCGCACGGCGATCTTCTGACTGGCGCGCTGTGCCGCCTCAGACGCCACGACCCCTATGGCGCGGCAGCACCCCTCGGGGCTGGCGCACTCTTGGCTGCTGACGTCAACGGCAGCAACGTCGACGGCTGGAAACTCCTTCGCCAGAGCTGCAGTCAAGCCAGCCAAACCCGCCTGATAAGGCCATACCGAGTCCCCCGGCCGCACGGCATAAGCATCGCATGTGAGTACTCGCAGGGAGAGCCCAGGCTTGAGCCATTCCGCCCGTACCAGCGCCTGCACCAAGCGGTGGAATGCCACGGGCCCAACCTCCTGCCCCGACATCGTAAGAGCGTACTCATCGAGCGCCGCGGGATCTATACGGGAGGCAATAAAGTAGATGCGGTCCGGCTTTGCGCCACGCCGCAGTGCTACGTCCCAATCGTCGGCAGTCACAGGTTCCAATCCACCGCCCAGAACGATGCGGCGCACACTCGAACCAGGATGGGTAATGGCGACGGCCGACTCCCACTCGCCATTCTCGGGGCACAGCAATAAAATCGTCTTGGCCTTGTGCTCCGGGGCGGGACGCACGGGAGTCTCACTCCAATTCCGCACCACGTAGCGACCAAGCACAGCATCCGCCGGTCGGGAAGTAGCAGCATCGTTTGCTGGAGAGACACTGGCTGCATCCGAGATATTACGGGGCATTTCCGTCTCTATCCGCTGCCGTAGCGCGGCCAACTGCGGTAGAGCCCCGAGGATGGCTGCATTGTCTGCGCCGAAATCGAGCAGACATGCGATTTCGTCTACGCCGGCGGCTCGAGCCGCGCGGACCATCGTCATGCAACTGTCAGGGCTGCCAATTAACGAAGCTTGGCGGCAATAGCGCTCATAGGAGTACTCCGCCATTTTTTGGAGATCGTCGGCACTCACCCCCTTGCCACCCTCGACGGCCGTCATATGCGCATCTAGCGAGCTGCGGATATACTCAGTAAAGGGTTTGCGCACAAGCTCACGGGCCCGCGCCTCATCGGCGTCGACAAACGTATGCAGCATCAGTGTCACGCGCCCCGCTGCTGGATCGAAGCCGGCGCCACGGCGCGCTGCGCGATATCGCACGATCTTCTCTGCGAGTTGCTCCAGCGTGGAGCCTTGCAGCATCGTCAGCACGTTGTAGCCGCCGCGCCCTGCATCTTCGAAGGTTTCGACACGCCGGGAGGCAGTCAGCCATATCGGCACGTCCTTCTGGCACGGCTGAGGATAGATACGGAGTTTTACCGACTCTCCCTTACCGTTGCGCCGCTCGAGTTCCTCACCCCGCCACAAGCGCTGCACTTCAGGTATCCGCTGAAGCCACACTTCGCGCAGATTGCCATAGGAATCAGGGGAGAGCGCGAAGTCATTGGGGTTCCAACCGGAGGCGAAGCCGAGATCCACGCGACCGCCGGAAAGATTATCCACCACCGACCATGCTTCGGCCACACGTAATGGATCCTCAAGCGGCAGCACCACACTGCCTGCACGCAGCCGGATACGCTTCGTCGAAGCCGCCAACGCCCCCATGAGCGTAGCAGGCGAACTATAGATCCCACCGAAGGGGTGGAAGTGTCGCTCTGGCGTCCATACGGCTTCAAAGCCATTGCGGTCCGCGAAGCGCGCGGCTGCCAACACCAAGTCGTAACGCCGGCCCGGCTCGACCTGGCTGGAGTCGCTGAAGAACATGATACTCAGCCCCAACTGGGTTGGCTTGGGCTGAATGTATTCGGACTCGAGCGCGAGACTCGGCTGTGGATCGCGAGCACCGGGCGACACCCTCTCGTCTCGGCCAGGCACCCAGCAACGCACCCGCGCAAACGGATACCCCGGCAGAGCAACACGCTCCGGGCGAAAGCCGTTGTAAAGTGCCTGCCAGTCCACGCGGGCTCCTTCCACCCAGAGCCGCGCCACGCCTAGCCAGTCGCGCACTGAGGCTCGCTGAGCAACCGCAGCCATTTCGCCACCAGACTCGCGTAATCGCTCAATAGCCTCGCTCGGCCTCTTGGCATTACCCTGTACGGGAGCAACGGACGAGGTTCTCCCCCACTGGCCAAGCTGCGCAACAGCATCCGCGAGATCTCGAACTAGCCAAGCGGCCCTCTCTTCCAAGGACTCCCGGCCTGCCTGCAACGTCCAGGCAACCTCGGCCAGGTACCGGGCGCGCAAGTCCTCAGGCACGCCATCACCATTTGACGCGGGATCTATACGCACGGCCAAGAAGCGTGCGAGATTCGAGGCGACCTCGCGTAAGCGCACATCGTTTTTAGCCGAGAGCACCAGCAGGACGGGCTGTCCCTCGGCCACGTGCTGCGCCGGTTGCGCACGATGGGCAGAAGCGAGATATTCCTCCAGGATGACGTGCGCGTTTGCTCCGCCCGCACCAAAAGAACTCACCCCCGCGCGCCGCGGCAGCACACGTCCAGCCTCTTGCAGCCGAGGCCACGGCCCCAGTTCATGCTGCACCTGCAGACATGTTTCCTCAAAATTGATATTTGGATTCAGCTCTTTAGAATGCAGCGATGGTGCGATCTTGCCGTGCTGCATCTGCAGGAGGACCTTTGACACGCTAGCGATGCCAGCAGCCGATTCACAGTGACCGATATTGGATTTTACAGATCCGATGGCACAGCGTGCCCCATCAGTGGATCGGCCCGCTCGTAGAAACGCCGCCTGCAGCCCGGCGACTTCGATAGGATCGCCTAGCGATGTACCTGTCCCATGGGCTTCAACGTAGGTGATGGTATCGGGTTCGATGCCGGCCTTGGCGAGAGCCTCGCCGACCACGTCGGCCTGAGAACGCGAATTCGGTACCGTATAGCCATTGGTGTGTCCCCCATGATTGATCGCGCTCGCTCTGATCACCGCCTGGATGCGATCACCGTCTGCCATCGCTCGGGACAAAGGCTTGAGGAGAACGGCACCCACACCCTCACCCGGCACATAGCCTTCGCCGCCCGCACCAAAGGCGCGGCAACGTCCATCGCGAGTACTGAATCCCGTCTGGCTCAAAATCAGATCCTTTTCCGGGTGAATCGTCACATTGACACCACCCGCGATAGCCAGCTCGGACTCACCACGCCGGATGCTCTCACAGGCTAAATGCAACGCGGTCAGCGATGCCGAGCACATCGTATCGAGTGCGAGGCTAGGCCCACGCCAGTTGAAAAAGTACGATACTCGGTTGGCAATCGTAGCAAAGGAGGAACTGACCGACACCGGGTTGCCTTGGAGGCGTTCTTCCAAGCCGAGCAACTGATATTGTCCGTACATCACGCCCACAAATACGCCGACCTTGCGATCGGAAAGCTGGGTGCGCGTGCAGCCCGCATCCTCGAGGGTGTGATAGACCGTCTCCAGGAAGAGTCGCTCCTGTGGATCCATAAACTGCCCCTCTCGCGGCGAGAGGTTAAAAAACAGAGGATCGAACATCTCCACGTCGCGGAGGAAGCCGCCCCAGCGATTGCTCGTGCGCCCAGGCGTCATAGGTGTGGGATCAAAATAGTCGTCCGCCCGCCATCGATTCTCGGGCACGGTCTCAATGCAATCGCGTCCCTCAGCCAGGTTGGTCCAAAACTCGGCGAGGGTATCGGCGCCGGGATAGCGCCCTGCCACGCCGATAATTGCGATAGGCTCTTCAGTGGCTGTGCTTTCGCGCGCAGGACTGGAACAAGCAGGCTCTTTCACAGCCGCCTTTGGCGACGCAAGAGCGGGCTTTTCGGCAGCCGCGATCAAATCCCCGGGGCGACAGGCACCGGTAAGCGCGTCCGCGTGGGCGGCCAAGAGATGGTCAGCCAAGGCATCCAGTGTAGAGTACTCAAACAGGAGGGTCTTGGAGAGTTCACCTAGGTCACGCTCGAGCATCTGCGCAAACGTGGTAACCATGATCGAATCGAGGCCGTAGTTCTCGATCGGCTCATCGGCATGGACCTGCGCAAGTGGCAGCTTCGTTAGCTCACAGAAAACCCGAATGAGGTATGCCACAACGTCGGCTTTGGAAATCGCGCCAGTCGGGATTGCTCCCTGCCGGAGTTCTCCGTGCTTAGGAGACGGAGCAACTGAGTGTGCGGCTACAGCGCGAGGCAGCACAGAGCCAGATCCAGCGAGCTTCGCGAGAAGGCTCGCACGTCGCCCCTTGCAAGCGAAGAGTTGGGTCTCGCCACTCGCGAGGGCGCGGTCGAGCAAGGCCAGGCCTGAAGACGCATCAAGGATATCAAGACCGAGGGATGCCAACTTGGCTTCGCCCTCCGCACCGCCCATGCCGCCATCGGCCCACAACGGCCAATTGATCGACACAGTGCGGCCACGACGAAGTCCGCGCGACCGGAGCGTTTCTCGCTGATGCGCCCAGGCGTCGAGCAGCGCGTTGGCGTACGCGTAGTCGGCCTGGCCGGCGCTGCCGAAAAGACCAGAGGAAGAAGAAAAGAGGACAAACCAATCGAGAGCTTCTTCACGCGTCGCTTCATCCAGCGCGGCAGCGCCGTCCGCCTTGGGCCTAAGCACCGCGCGAAAGTCCTCCAGTGTCTTTCTCCATATGAGCCCGTCGCGCAGGCCACCGGCGGCGTGAATGACGGCGGTGACTCGACCAAAGCGAGCCTTGGCCTCCGCTACCGCGGCGCGAGCTCCGGCAAGCTGACTCACGTCCGCCGAGATGTACACCGCCGCGTCGCCGAGCGCTTCGACTGCTCGGCGTTTTTCTAGACTGAGTGGCGAACGCCCGACTAGCACGACCCGGCCGCCAGCCCCCACAACATGCTTGGCGACGAGAAGGCCAAGTCCTCCCGCACCGCCTGCGATCATGACGACACTATTACGAGCCCAAGCAGCTACAGGGACCTCGGCGGGGCCACCGGCAAACTCTTCAATAGTCGCGCTGTGTCGCTCACCCTCCGCGGTGTGGCGAACCTCAGCGATTGCACCTCTATCGCACAGCTCCTGTGCAACGATGGAGCCAACCCCAAGGGCGGAGTCCGCGATCTCAACCGTACGCCACGCGATAGCGGGATGCTCCGCCTTAACTGTCTTTGCGTAAGCAGCCACCGCGGAAAACTCTGGTACACCGCCGGGATGGACAAAAAGGCAAGCCATAGGCGAAGCGCTACCCTGCCGAATCAATGCCTGAGTAAGGAGGTGCACAGCACTCACCCCGCTCGAGAAGCGCTCCTCGGACGAATTCGGCGTAAAGGACCATGCATGGACCAATGCTTCGGGTCGTACGTCGCCAAGAAGACGGGCGAAGTCGTCCTGGTTCTGAGGATTGACCGCTGATACACTACCGGATGTCCGGAAGGTCTCACCACGGATGACGCGTCGCACCGTCACGCCGCGCGTAACGAGCGCTGCTTCCACCTCGACGCGCTCATCCAGCAAAAGCACTGATTTGGGTAGCTGCGCGCTTGTAGTATCCATCACCGCCGGTCGCCACACACGGCGAAACAACAAGGGCTCGCTGGCGATGTCGATATTGGCTCGGCGGGTAGCAAGCCCCTCTATGGTCGCCAGAACAGAGCCATCCTCGCTCACAAATTTCAGATCGAACTGCGACGATCCGGAATGTGTGACAACCCTGCAAGCGTGCACCCAGCAACGTGATCGCACATCGCCTAAAATACTGACGCGCTTCACGGCAAAGGGCACACCCGCCCCCTCCCCTGTCGCAAGGAAGGCGAGGCTCTGCAAAGCCCCGTCGATCAGTCCAGGATGCAGACGGTACTGGTCGTGAGATCCCTCTCCAGAAAGGCATACAAGGCTCAGCAACTCACCCTTGCCGACCCAGCTCTCACGAACGGTACGATAGGCTGGTCCGTACTCGAAACCTGCGCTGGCAAACTCGGCATATAGCCGATCTGTGTCCTGCGGTTGGCCACAGCGCATACGGAGCGGCTCCAGCGCTAAAACGGAGGAATGGCCGGCCTCTGTTCGTATCGCTTTAGCGGATACGCACAGTTCGGCGGCAGAGAAAACCTCAATGCGAACTTCTCTTTCGTCCGTAGCAGTGAGCTGCGTACGCAATTCGAGAAAACCGTCTCGCGCCGCGAGGGGTTTAAGCCAAGCAACCTGAGCAAGCTCGATCCTTTCAGTACCCATCGCCTTGCCTGCGGCAGCGAGCAGCAACTCCAACGACGCAGCGCCCGGCAACACTGCGCGGCCTCCGACGCGGTGATCACGCAAGATAGGATGATCGGCTTCGAGCCGGGTGAGAAACACGACTCCCTTGAGCGTGGAAATATTCTCGGATAGCAGCGGATGAAGACCACCAGAAGCCCCACCTTTGCTCGGACGCGAGACCTGCCAAGGCACTTCAGGCACCCAATGACGTTCACGTGCAAAGCGATAAACCGGTAGTCTAGCACGCCGTATCCCGAGCCCCGACCAACAGTCGCGCCAATCTACCTCCGCCCCCGCGAGCCACCATCGAGCGAGGGCAGCGAGATTACGGGTGCGTATCAGGCCAGCGATAAAATCGCGGCTCTCATCGCCCTCGACCAGAGTTGAGACACCCAAGCGCGCGGCTCTAGCATTCCCTACCTGCAAGTCGCCGTCTCCGTGTTTTTCAACAAAAGCTGTGAGCAACGTTAGGACCTCGCTCCATTTCGCTGCAGTAAAGGCAAGCCGCTCGTCAAAAGCCTCACGACCGACCTGCAACGTATATGCCGCCTCTGCCAGAGCAGGAAGCTCCGAACTCTGCGTAGCGGAAATCCACGTGCGCCAACTGCGCGCGATGTCCAGCAACCTATCACGATTGGGAGCAGAGAAAATGAATAACTGGCGCTTATCTGGATGCGTATCAGCCGGTCTTTGGACGAATTCCTCGACCAGCAGATGTGCATTGGACCCACCAGCGCCAAACGAGCTCAAACCCGCACGACGCACTGGCGTGGTTCCCACCTCTCCGAGCGCCAGCCACGGTGCGAAGCTGCGCTGCACAACAAAAGGCGTCGCGCCAAAGTCGATGTGCGGATTTAGAGCGGCGGCGTGCAGGCTGGGCACGAGTTGCCGGTGTCTCAGTTGCAGCAGGACTTTCGTCAAGCCCGCGATCCCTGCCGCAGACTCGAGATGCCCGATATTCGACTTCACGGATCCGATTGCGCAGCGACCTGAGCGCGCGCTCGAATCTTGGTCTGACCAGGCGTCCGCAAGCGCGGCGATCTCGATCGGATCGCCTAATGCCGTACCTGTACCGTGTGCTTCGATATAGGAAATCGAGGCTGGCTCGACGCGTGCAGCGCGCAGGGCCGCACGCACGACCGCACTCTGGGCCTTCGGATTGGGTACGGTATAGCCGTTGGTCTTGCCGCCATGGTTGATCGCACTTGCTCGGATAACACCGTAGATGTGGTCACCGTCCGCTATCGCGCGCGCGAGTGGCTTGAGCAGCACTGCCCCGACTCCCTCACCAGGCACATAGCCATCACCACCCTCGCCAAAGCTCTTGCAGCGTCCATCAGTCGCGGCAAAGCCGCCCTGCGACAAGCCCACATCCTTGGAGGGGTGGAGCGACAAATTGACGCCGCCAGCGAGGGCCATCTCGCTTTCGCCCTTGCGGAGGCTGTCGCACGCGAGGTGGATCGCCGTCAACGAAGACGAGCACATCGTATCCACTGCCATGCTCGGCCCATGCCAGTCGAAGAAGTACGAGACTCGATTGGCGATCGTCGCGTAGGACGCGCTGAGCGTCAATCGATGATCCTCAGTGGAGCGCTCGCAGCCGAGCAGTTGATACTGGCTATACATCACCCCGGCAAAAACCCCCACAGCATGCCCGCGCAACTGAGGTCGCGCATAACCGGCATCCTCCACGGCGTGCCAAGCGGTCTCTAGGAAGAGCCTTTCCTGCGGATCCATGGTCTCCGCCTCCCGCGGGGGTATGCGGAAAAAGCCTGCGTCGAAACGGTCCACCTCATGGAGAAAGCCGCCCCAGCGATTGTAGGTTTTCCCAGGTGCGCCTCGCACACCTGCGATCTTCGCAACATCCCAGCGCTGCGACGGCACCTCGGTAATACAATCGCGGCCGGCGGCGAGATTTTGCCAGAAGGCATCTATGTCATCTGCACCGGGATACCGGCCGGCTAGACCGATGACTGCGATGCCATCGACCTCAGCCTGCTGCTCTCTCGTATCGGAATCATGTGCTGCGAGAGTTGCTTGCGGGGGCGGCGGTAGAATGGGTGCCCCTGCGTCACCGAGCATTTGCGAAAGACGAGTGGAGTGGCGCTCAGCCAGATGCTGCGCAAGCGCGCTGAGGGTCTGGTGCTCGAACAACAGGGATTTCGACAGCGGGCCGAAATCCTTTTCTAGCAACCGAGTAAACGACAGCACCAGCAAAGAATCGATGCCGTAGCGTTCCAATGGCGCCCCCCCATCCAAGCGCTCCACCGGAATCTTCGTAAGCTCGGCGAAGCGACTCTTGACCAAGGAAAGCACACGCTCGATCGAGATCTTTTCGTCTTTCGCCGAAAGCGCCGCCGACGTGGCGGCAGCCTCGGCTATAGACTTAGGACGCAATCCGCCAGCGAGCACCGCCTCGCCGCTCTGCAGTGCAGTCTCGAAAATACGCCAGCCATCGGCCATACCCAGAGCACGTACACCGGCCGCGCTGACTTTCAGTACCTGCTCAGACACGCCCATGCCGCCCAAGCTCCAGAGCGGCCATTGGATGGAGACACTCCGACCAAACCGGTCGCCCGAGATGCGTCGCTGCTCGCGCTCGCGGCTAAAAGCGTCTAGATAAGCGTTGGCAAACGCGTAGTCGCACTGGCCGACATTACCCAACAAACCAGCGAGCGAGCTAAAGCTGACAAAGAAATCCAAAGGCTCATCCGCAGTTGCAGCGTCGAGCGCGCACACGCCATCGACCTTGGGTGCCAATACACCCGCCGCAGCCGCCAAATCCTTTTTCAGCAGAAAGCTATCTGCCAGCACGCCGGCAGCATGCACGATACCACGCAGCTCACCAAAACGGGCCCGAGCCTCGGCCACGACCCCACGTAGGTCATGCTCCTGAGCTACATCGCCCGCACAGTACAGCCAATGAGACTCACTCCCGAGCGCGGCACTGATGCGCGCAAGCACGGATGCACGGGGAGAGCGGCCAAGGAGCACCAACTTGGCATCCCAACGCTCCCGCAACTCTCGCGCGAAAAGCAGACCTAGTCCGCCAGCCCCTCCCGTAATCAAGTAAGTACCGCCCTTGCGCAACGGCAGCTCAAGCCGAGCAGAGGGTGTGAACTCCTGGGCCCGCGCGATCATGCGGTGGCTGTCTCGATAGCGGACTTCTACGGCATCATCGGTCGACGCCAACTCGGCGAGGAGGATCGCCGCTTCGCTGGTACCGACTATCACCTTCCATCTTTGAGCAGGCTGTTCCTGGACGATGGTCTTTGCCACCGCGGCCAAAGAAACGCCCGCCGCACTTTCTTCAGGCAGTAGGCACACTCCTCGCACGGGTCGATCTGCGGCAGCACGCAGCAACGCTTGCGATACACGAAGCAACGTCATGCAACCACGCTCCACCGCAGACTCACGCGAATCGCCGGGCCGGAGACCCCGATGTAGAATGAAAACAGGCTTTGCCTCCGCCACGACAGCGCCAAAGTCAGCCGTGTCCACGGGCACACGAGTAAACGACAAACCCGGAGCCATCTTCTTGAGGTGGTCTGCCAATTCGGGAGTATCATCGATGATCAGGAGCGATCCGCAAGGCATCGCGGACTGACCCAGAGGCGTTTCAGCCCAGAGCGTTTTGAGATATACGATTCCATCTTTGGCCGCCGCCTCTTCACGCGGCAGCGCATGCACCACTAACTCGGAAACGCGTGCAAGCACCCGCCCAGACTTCGATAGAAGTGAAAGACTATAGCTCTCGGTGGCTCCATCTAAATTCACCCGTTCGGCTACGCCAATCCATTCGCTTTCGGCGAGGATTTCTGCGGGCGGTACCGTGACGACCTCACGCACCTCACGAGGCACCGCCACACGTTGACTGAGAACGGCAGGCGTCTGAAACAAAGCCTCGAGCACGAGAGCAAACACAGCGTCATTTGCGATGCCTACCGGCCGCCTGATTTGGCTCAGGCACCGAGTAGCCGTGTATGTCGCGCTCTCGATCAGGCGATAGGCCGGGCCGTACTCGAGCCCACTTGCCGCCATCGCGGCATACAACTGCTCGGCGGAAAGCGTAGTAGCCGCCGACAACTGCAGGGCGCCGAGGTCCAAAGTCTCTAAAATTAGTCGCCGTGCCGTGAGTCGCCCTTCGGCATAGAGGTCCCCGCCGCTGACGATACGCACGGTCTCGTCCGCGCGCTCAACTTGAATCGAGGTATTTCCGTTGGCTTTTGCCCGGAGCGGCCGCAGCCATTTCAAACTGAGCGCATGATCGGAGGTCGCTGCGACAACAAGCGCTCGCTCCAGCAGCAAGGAACCCGCAACCCACGGCTCTCCACGCACGCGATGATCTTGCACACGGACATCTTCAGCAGAGAGATCAAGCATCCCCGGTGCAGCGACGCGAGAGCTAGCCTGAGGTACGGAGGGAGCATCCAGCCAGCAACGATCTCGAGCAAAGCGGCGCGGGGGCAGAGGTGCGCGCTTCACGACGCCGGGATCCGGAACGAAATCGGAGAGCACGACGTGGGCATTGGTGCCGCTATAGCCGAATGAACTCACCGCAGCGAAACGCGCGCGGCCCGGCGTGGCCGGCCAGGCGCGCAAAGCCGAATTCACGAAAAAGGGGCTACCCGCGAAATCGATATGGCGGTTGGGGTGATTAAAATTCAGTGAAGGCGGTATCTGACCGTGCTCGAAGCAGAGCAGCGTCTTTATCACCCCCGCGATGCCCGCGGCAAAGGAGGTATGCCCAATATTGGACTTTACTGAGCCAAGTGCACAGTAGCCCGTTTTATCCGTGAACGTACGAAAAGCTTCCGTGAGACCGCGTACTTCGACCGGGTCGCCGAGCAGCGTTCCCGTGCCGTGCGCCTCCACCATCCCGAAATCTGCCGGATTGACCGAGGCTCGACGGTAGACCGCACGCTCAAGCTCAGCCTGCGAAAGAGCACTGGGAGCGGTGATGCCATTGGTCTTCCCATCTTGATTGATACCTGAAGCACGTATGACACCAAGCACGCGATCCCCATCGGCCACTGCAGCCGCGAGTGATTTGAGCACCACCACGGCGACACCCTCGCTGAGGGCAATGCCATCCGCCCCATCATCAAAGGGGCGACATTGGCCTCGAGGAGAGAGCATCTGCAGCTTACTCGTGGTGATCAGTTGATCGGGTTCGAGGATCAAACTGACGCCACCCACCAGCGCCATCGTACAGTCTCCTGCCTGAATACTTCGGCAGGCCTGATGCAGAGCAACTAGAGATGACGAGCAGGCGGTATCGATCGCGACACTCGGACCCTTGAGATTTAAGAAGTACGAGATACGCGCGGCCAGAATCGAAGGGGTGAGGCCCATGCCCGCGAAAGCCGATTGTGCAAGCACCGTACTGGCACGTCGCACGATCGCGCCATAGTCACCAGTACCCGCTCCAACGAATACTCCGCAGCTCACCCCGGAGAGTTCCTTGCCGTCATAACCGGCGTGTTCGAGCGCTCGCCACGCTTCCTCGAGAAAAAGCCTCTGCTGCGGATCCATCACCTCGGCTTCGGCATGGGAAAGATTGAAAAAGAGGGGATCGAAACGATCGACCTCAGCAATAAATCCTCCTTTTCGGCAGTAGCTCTTACCCTCCGCAGCAGGATCGGGGCTGTAAAAAGCATCTACATCCCAGCGCTCTGGCGGGATCTCGATCACGCTGTCCACACCACCAGCGAGATTGCGCCAGAATGCAGCCAAATCCCTAGCGCCCGGCAGCCGGCATGCCATACCAATGACAGCAACCTGATCTGACTGCTCACGCTCAGCCGCAGCTACCGCTGGCGAAGCAGACACAACCGGCTCTCGTGGCGTCGAGAGGGCAGCCAGCTTGATCGGGCCAGCAGGGCGCGCAGCCTGCTCGGGCCGCGCGGTGGCGGGAGTCGCCAGCTTTAGTGGAGCGGCAGCTGCAACCTTAGCAGGTGCCGATGGCTCAGCCGCCGCGGAGACGGAAGGTACTACCGGCATCGACTCCTGTCGGATGCCTAGCAGCTTCGCCACGTGCTCGCTCAAGGCATCGAGGTTTACAAAGTCGTAGACGATCGAGGCATCCAGCCGCAAACCAAAGGCGCGGTTAATACCGTGAATGAACTCCACTCCCAAGATTGAATCGAGTCCGAGATCGCGAAAGGGCTGCTGTGCGTCAAAAGCGGCTGGGTCAAGGTGCAGCTTCTCGCAGAGATTGTCGCGCATCGTCGAGCGCACTTGCGCCAGAGCAGGCACGCTCGGTCGGGAACTCGAGACTGCCGTGAGCGCAGGCATCGGAGACTGGATCTGCGCGGCGGTCGGAATAGGTGAAGCGGGCTGCACCGACCTAGTCGGCAAAGCTGTGTCGGTCTCTTCGCGGATATAATGGCGAATACGGTCTTTCACTTCCGCCTGACCGAAGGTCTGACCGTGCATCCGTACTTCGTCCGCAATCACTGCCGGAAGGCGCTCGAGTTTACGCTGCGCAAGACCTTGTTTAAGCGTCCGCAAGGTGGTGGCGGGCTTTTGCGCCATCTCGCGCGCGATACTGAGAGCCGTTGCCATGACTTCTGCCGCCGGACGAAATGTCACGCCGGCGCCGCGCTGCCGAAGCTCGGAGCCCTGGTAAGTCGCGGCTGTCATCATCATCTCCGTTGCCAGACCGTCGCCCAGCTTGTCTCCCAAAATGAAGGTCGCACCCAAGCCCGGGGTAAATCCGTACTTCGTGAACACCGCGGAGTACATCCCCTCTTCGGCCATGACGACGACGTCAGCATAAAGGCCGAAGACTAGGCCACCTCCTTGCGCATGCCCCTGGATTGCAGCAATCACCGGGACCGTGCACTGGAGGAACCCCTTGAAGATGAACTCCAAGCTAGCAAACGTGCGCACCTGCTCCGATAGAGTGAGCAACTCTTCGCGCGTCCCTCCCATCGCAAAGACGTTGTCTGAGCCGGTCACGACGACTGCCTTGATGGCCTCGTCGGAATCGATCTTGGCGAAGGAGTGCATGAGCCCCTCCAGGACCGCCGGAGTAAACATATTCCGGTGAGCCCGATCCTGCATGCGGACGATTGCGACTCCCTCGGTATCTATTTCCAACGTCACTTCAGGATGCGGCGCGAAGGCCAAACCCGCATCACGCCAGTGAGTGACTGAGACCGGCTGTGGCTTGATCCCTAGCGGGGCAAGCGCCGCAGGTTTTGACGCTTGGCTGTAGCTACCATACCAATAGCGCTTTCCCTCGAAGACATAGCCAGGAAGCGGCACGACGCGGCCAGAGTATCCTGATCTGGCCCCTAGCGCCGACCAGTCAATCTCCACTCCATCGATCCACGCTCGAACGATCTCGTCCGGAGTCGATAAGGGGCCATTCGGCGGCGTGGGACGAGCCACCCTACCCCGCCAAACGGAACCCACGTCGCCGCGCAACCAGGCAGCAAGCCGCTCGGCAAGCTCGGCGAGCGAAGTCACCACAAAGGCCAACCGCTCGCTCATCGCCTCGCGCCCTGCTTGCAGGGTGTAGGCAACATCAGCTAACGCAGGCGGGGTAGCGCTTCGTTCGGCCATCGCGCTCCATCGGCGCAATCGCTCTGCCATCGCTCGCAACGCGGGCTCAGTGCGCGCGGAGAGCACGATCGGCTGCGGCTGGCTATCTATGGCCAATGGCAGCGCAGCAGGAGGCTCCTCCAATATGATATGAGCATTTGAACCTCCCGCACCAAAAGAACTCACACCGGCACGTAGCGGCCACTCCCGTCCGTCGACCAATGGGCGACGCCAGTCGGTCACCTCGCGTTGCACCGCGAAGGGGCCTCGAGTAAAATCGATATGCGGACTGGCGCTGGCAGCGTGCAACGTCGGCACCAACTTACGGTACCGTATCTGAAGAAGCACTTTCACGATGCCCGCGATTCCCGCCGCGGCTTCCAAGTGCCCGATGGCGGACTTGACGGAGCCCAGCCCGCACCACGAACCGGACGCCGAACCAGCCCGGAAAGCACGGATCAATCCATCCACTTCAATTGGATCTCCCAGTTCAGTGCCTGTGCCGTGAGCCTCCAGATAAGTAACAGTGCGGGGATCGATATCACCCTTCTGCAAAGCCGCACTCACCACAGCGGCCTGAGCCGCGGGATTGGGGACACTAAAGCCATTTGTACGACCGCCGTGGTTTACGGCCGAAGCCTTGATCACACCATGAATATGATCGCCGTCGCGCTGTGCAGCACGCAGCGGTTTGAGCACAATGACCCCTACCCCCTCTCCGGGTACGTAGCCATCCGCACCTTGCCCGAAGGCGCGGCATCGTCCGGTCGGAGATAGCATCCCCAGCGAACTCGCATTGATGTACTTGACCGGATGGACGTGCAGATTGACGCCACCTGCAAGAGCAGCCGAGCACTCGCCCCGGCGCAGACTATCGCAGGCCAGATGCACAGCCGAAAGCGACGCCGAGCAAGCGGTATCCACCGGGTAACTGGGCCCCGAAAAATTGAAGAAATAGGAAACTCTATTCGCCAGCGACCACTCGCCCGAATGATCCACCCGAGTCGGGGTCGCCTCGTTGCGCAGCACTCCCTCGATCTGATACGCATTGTGTGTGACGCCGGCAAACACACCGATGCTGGCCTGTCCATCTCCTAGCCGCCATTTTGCGAGTTGGCTACGCGCGTAGCCAGCATTCTCCAACGCATGCCAGGAGGCTTGGAGAAACAGCCTTTGCTGCGGATCCATCAACTCAGCCTCGACCGGCGGAATGCTAAAGAACGGTGCGTCAAACTCATCAACTCCGGCGACAAAGCCGCCCCACTTGCAACAGGACTTCCCCGCAACACCGGGAGTGGGGTCGTACAACGCCTCAGCATCCCAGCGCTCCTCGGGCACTGGGGAGATACAATCTTTACCAGCAAGGAGATTGTCCCAGAAAGCGTCGACATCATCAGCTCCCGGGAAACGGGCTGCCAAGCCGATGATCGCAATATCATCCGCACCACGATCATCGGTCGGTGCTTCCGCAGGCATCGGATGCGCGATCGGCGCCTGCGGGAAGGCCACCGATTTCACCTGCCCTGCAGGGGAGCCGAGCAGAGATGCTAGCGCCGGACCGTGCGCTGTCGCCAAGTGGTCGCCCAAGGCGGCCATATTGGGAAACTCGAAGAGAAGCGTCTTTGAAGCATCGGGCAGATCCTGCGCCAAGCGAGCGTTGAACTTGAGCACAAGAATCGAGTCGACTCCGTACTCCGTGAAGGCAGTCGTCTCGTCCAACCGATCCACGGCAATTTTCAGCACCTCGGACAGGACGGAGCGAATATAGCTACGCACGCGCTTCCTCAGCTCACCGGCGTCTCCAGCGGCAGGAAGGGCGGCAGTGTTCACCACGGCCTTCGTCTCAAAAGACGAAAAGCCATAGATGCGGTCCGCCCGAGCTTGCAGCACGCTGACATCTCCACGCCCAAAGAGCCCGCTCGATACCGCATCGGCCGCGCTCGCACGCTCCAGCAGCGCGACGCCCTGCATGGCGTCGAGAGCCGGCAACCCGCTGATCCTCTCGGTCTCCTGTGCGTGCTCCGCAGCTGCATCACGATCATGCCCACCACCAGCCATCATGCCCCCCTCACGCCACATCTGCCAGTTGACTGCCACGGTGTGCCCCGCACGCAGCCCGGCAGCCTGCAGGCGGTTGCGCTGCGCCGCGAACTCATCGAGGAATCGATTGGCAAAGGCGTAGTCACCCTGACCAGCCTCCGGAGCCACGGAGGCCACCGAGGAGCACAAGATCAACGTATCCAGCGGCTCGTTACCGATTGCCGTATCTACATTTATGATACCTTCAATCTTGGGAGCCAGCACCTCGCGGAGTTCGGATACCTCCTTGTGGATGATAAAGCGATTATTGAATGCTCCGGCGGCGTGGATCACCCCGTGCACAGCTCCGAAACGCGACCGCGTCTGCGCGACAGCGCGCCGCACCTCGTCGAACCGCGCGACATCCACTTGGAAATAGAGCGCCTCGCCACCCAACAAAGCGATCTCCGCCAAGCGGCGACGGATCACGTCGTTCTCCGGTGAACGCCCAAGCCAGACCAACCGGCTGCCGTAGGCTCGGGCAAGATGCTGTGAAAAAATCCAACCCAAGCCGCCCGCTCCGCCTGTGATGAGGTAGACGCCTCCCTGCCGGAAGCTCACTTCCCTGGATCTGCTTGTCTGATATGAGACCAACCGCTTTGCGCTGCGACCGTTGTGGGCGAGCCGGACTTCGCGATAGCCATCGCTGGCAGCGATTTCAGCGAACAGAGCCTCATTCCTGGCGGCTGCCTCCACCCACCGCACTCTCACGCGGGGTTGCTCTTGGGTGGCTACTTCCAGATAAGCCGCGAGGGCCGCCCACTCAGGCGGCGCGCCTAGAGGGGCCACGACGACAAGGCGCAAATCCTTCGTGGGCTTGGCCTGAAACACTGCTCGCATCACACCGTGGAGGCGCTCAATCCCAGCACGCAGCCCATCGGCTACACTAGCGGATTCGGACGGGAGACAAAATATGATGCCGTCGGGAAGACCCTCGGAGAAAGCTCCTGTCGCCTGATGCGAGACGATCGTCAATTGAGGCCATCGGGCGACCAGCCCCTGCGCCAACCAGCCATCATCGCCAATCACGCACCAGCGTCCGAGCAGGGCCTCACCAGCCGCTGCTGGAACGTCGCACCACTCGGGCACAAAGAGCAGTTCGTCCTTCACGGCTACGGGTGGTATCGTTGCAACAGGAGTCTTTGGACGGCGCGGCTCCACCCAGTAACGCTCGAGCGCAAATGCGTAAGTCGGCGCTGAAACGATCTCGCGCACTGCAGAGGGTATCAGCTGCTCCCATTTCAAGCCCACGCCCGCGACGTAACGATCCGCGACTCGGAGCCACTCGGCGCGCGCACGAGGGAAAACATACTCCGACGCGCCGCCCGCTGTGCGGCCGAGCGAGGTCGCGCTCGCGCGTAGACCGTCTGAATGCTCACCGCGCAGCCATGCACGCAGAGCTGCCACAAGTTCCGCTTTCGTCTCCGCGACGACAGCGAACCTGCGATCAAAATGCGTGCGGCCTGCCCCAAGTGTCCAGCTGAGGGCCGGAAGAGACACCGCCGAACCTGGCGGTTGTTCGAGCCACTCGACGAGTTCCTCGGCGCGTCTGCGCAATGCGACCTCCGCCTTGGCGGAAAGCGCAAACAGCCATGGTTGAGAGGAGAGGCTTACTGCAACGCGCGCAGGCGCTTCTTCCAATACGAAGTGAGCGTTGGTACCACTGAAGCCAAAGGAACTCACGGCCACCCGGCGTGGCTGGCCCTGCGCCGCCGGCCAGTCCCGCAATTCGTGGTTGGGAAAAAAGGGGCTACTATCGAACTGAAGCTGGGGATTTGCCGGCGTGCAATGGAGCGTGGGAGGCAACTGACGGTGCTTAAGCGAAAGCAGTGCCTTGACGAGGCTCACCCCTGCGGCGGCGAGTAGCGAGTGGCCGATGTTTGATTTGACCGACCCAACCGCACAGAATTGCTTTCGCTCGGTCCAGAGGCGAAACGCCTCGGTGAGCGCACCGATCTCGATGGGATCCCCGAGCTTAGTACCCGTGCCGTGGCACTCCACGAGGCCGATGCTCTCGGGGTGAATGTCAAGTTTGCGGTAGAGTCCCGATTCGAGAGCGGTTTGTGAAGGCCCGTTGGGCGCGGTGATGCCAACGGTGCGGCCATCCTGATTCACAGCCGATCCGAGAATAACGCCGTGAATGCGATCGCCATCGCGCTCGGCATCGGCGAGTCGCTTCAAGACCAGCGCCACCACACCTTCCGCCGGCACAAAACCATCAGCCGCAGCGCCAAAAGCCCGGCAGCGGCCGCTTTCCGAGAGCATGCCCGTCTGGCTGGCCAACACATGAAAACGCGGCGTGCTCAATGTCGACACGCCACCTGCGATTGCTAGATCACTCGTACCGAGTTGCAGGCTCTCGCACGCGAGATTCACGGCCACTCCCGAGGAGGAACACGCAGTATCCACTGCAAAGGTAGGCCCCTTAAGGTTGAGCCAATAAGCTATTCGCGAAGGCAGGATGGCCGGCGCTGTTCCGGTAAAAGCGAACGATTCCGTGTCACGCCCCCCTGCTTGCAGCACCCGATCGTAATCCCCGAAGGAGCTGCCAGCAAAGACACCGCACTTCACGCCCGAAAGTTTTTGCTGGGGCATACCGGCATCTTCCAGAGCTTTCCATGCCTCCATTAAAAACAGCCTCTGCTGAGGATCCATCAATTCGGCCTCATGGCCGGAAATATTGAAGAAGAGCGGATCGAAGCCCGCGATATCGTCGAGCAGTCCGGCGTGTCGGCTATAGCTGCGGTCATTACGACGCCGGTCCGCGCTGAAAAAATCCTCTCCCACCCATCGTTGTTCTCGTACTTCCTGCACGGAGTCGACGCCCCCGGCGAGATTGCGCCAGAACTCGTCGGCATTTTTGGCTCCTGGCACTCGCAGCGCCATCCCAATAACGGCAATCGCACCCGGACGGGCCACACGCGAAGGTACTGGCTCGGACGCAGGAGTGATTGGGATCGCGGGGGCCGCTTGGACGCAAGGCTCGCTCGCGTCAAAAACGGTCGGACGATGCGCTTCCAAGATACGCTGCAGCAGGCCGCCGAGAGTGGGGTAATTAAAGAGATCGACGGAGCGCAGCTCGATATGCAGCTCCCGATTGAGTGCCTCAACGACTTCGACCGCCACGATGGAGTCGACGCCCAAACGATCAAAGGCCGTATCATCGGTGAGGTCGGTCTCATCGAGCCGGAATTGCCGAATCAGGATCTCTCGCACCTTCGCGCCCACCCTATCGGACGTGGCCACTCGAGATAGCGGAGCTTGCGTGCCATTGCCGCCAAACCCTGCATCGGCATCCTCGGCAAGAGTGCCGATGGCTCTATCGCATGAGCCCTCATTGGACGGCATCGCGTTTGTTGCGATGCCGGATGTAGCCTCAACTGTATCCACGCGTCCATCGCTCTCCGCAAGCAGCAGAGTTTGGGGGTAGTCATAGGGCTCTCCCCGCCAACGCTCAGCACTGCCCGAGCTGACGAAGCCTTCTTCGGCCAGCACACGTAACCAGCCGGTTTTACTCAGCAAAGGCGAGTTAGGCAACCGACGGGCGGAATCCTCCGCATGCCACCAGCCATCGAGCAGACCATATGTGAGCGTATTGAACGGCAATACGCGATCCACCTCGATCAACGCCAGCAGCCCATTCTGTACGAGCAGGCGTTTGATGAGTTGCAGCCCGTGATGGAGGTTTCTCGATACATGAAGGGCGTTAGCGGCCAACACCACATGGAAGTGGCCAGCGACCAACCCCTGCTCTTCAAGGCCACGGTCGAGATCGACCACGGCAAAACTCATAAAGGGAAACCTCCCAGCGAAATTTCGATCGTACTGTCGCCGGAATCCCGCGGATACGTCGGAGAAGACATATTCCACCCGGTCTGAGTACGGTCGCAGCACCGCAGCAACGAACTCAGTGGTGCTTCCAGTGCCCGCGCCGATCTCAAGCACTCGGACCTTTTCGCTTGGCGGCAACTCAGCGAGCCTACTAGCGACACACCGCGCCACCGACCAAGCCATCATCTGATTGAAATGATCAGAGATTGTCGTGCCTCGGTAAATCCGCTCCACCAACCGCAAAGACCCACCCGGGAACACCACATCGGTGCCAGCGCGCCGTCCGCTCAATACCTCCGGCAAACCCGCAGTGCAGGCCAACAGCAATTCGACAGCCCCTTCTAAATCGGGGTGATCTCTCAGTAGTGCCGCCTTGAGCGCAGGCACGTCGGCGTTGAAGGCCGATCCATCGCCCTCAGCCAACGCGAGCACTGCGGCCAATAAACGCTCGAAGCGCGGATGGACATTTAGTGCAACTCGCGCGCGGGCTGGATCATGCGTGTCGAGCGCTCCAGCTTTCCTTAAAAAAGCACCGAGGGCAGCGAGAGCCAGTTCGTCGAGCCGATCAAAGCCGCGCAGCTGCTGCGCGGTAGCGCGCTCATTTGGCGTAAGCACGGGATCACGGGAGGATTCGAGCTCTTGGCGTAGCCTGGCGAGCTTCGTCCTGGCCGGTATACCGACCGCGCCCCCCGCCTCCGTGAAGCCGATATCCTGCAGTGCCTGCTCAGTGGCCTTGATATAGACTACCTGCGACTCGGCGCCAGCCAGCACGCGCTCCACCGCAGCCATGCCCTCTTCCCCGGAGATCGAGCCGATGCCACGCGCCGCCATCTCACTCCGGTATCGTTCGGAGGCGACCACTCCCACCTCACCCCAGTAACCCCAGTTAACCACGCGCACCGGCACACCGAATTTTTTCTCCGTCCAGCGAGCGTAAGCGTCGGTGAAAACACTGCCAGCATTGTAGTTGCTCTGACCGGCACCGTTGAAAAACGAAACGATCGAGGAGAATACCAACAGCCAACCCGCGCTCACCTCTGCTGCAACACCGGCCAGATTGACGGTACCATCCGTCTTGGGGTCCAACGTAGCTAGAAAATCTTCTTCGCGCATACGCTCCAGCGAGCGATCGCGCAGCACAATAGCTGAATGAATGACCCCATCGAGGCGGCCCCATCGGCGCACCACTTCTCGTGCGACCATCGAGACTTCGCCAGCCTGCAGCAGATCCGCGGTTAAATAGACAACCTCTCCTCCAGCGGCAGTCACTTCGGCTCGTGCTGCAATGACCTCGGCATCTTCTGCCCGGCGCCCAAACCAAGCCAGCCGCGCGCCATACGTGCGAGCGAGATAAAGACTCAAGGTACGCCCAAGTCCTCCCGCACCACCGGCGATCAAATAAACACCGCCACGCCTAAAGCCGAGCGCGCTCATCCCTGCACCTCCATCCTGCCGAGCCCTGCCTCGAAACGTCGGCCATCACGCCAGGCGACCCGCGGGCTATCGGTGCGCAGCGGCTCGCAAGCCAGCGCAGCTGCAGCAGCTGCAGCATTATCGGCTGTGCACTTACCCATATCGATGCACGCCGCCCCGATCTGTGCGTACTCACGACCGAGCGAACCGACAAAGCCCGCCACCGCCGCAAAGTAAGGCGGCTGCATCTCTTCACCGGGCAGCGTCCAGACTCCCTGCACCGCGACCTTGAGCATCAACCCAGGCTCCCACCAACCACAGGTTTGTAGTGCTTTGGTCATGCGGAAAAGGGCTAGCACCCCCTCCTCCTTCGCCGCCTGCACGCAGGCAAGCTCGTCGGAGAAATCCTCCACCCGTAGATTGCCGGTCGAGAAGTAGATAACCACCGGGCGCGGAAGCTCGCGAATCACGAGCGACCAAGCATCCGCGGCGCTTACATCTATTCGCCACTCCTGCCCCGCTCCGCCGGTACCTGCTCGGTTGAGGCGAATCCATACGACGCTGTCGTGACGAGCCGCCAGCGCTCGCTCCAGCTCCGTATCTTGACGCGACACGATCCACACCGCGCCGCTCACCGAAGGCATCGATCGCGCGCTATGCGTCTCGAGCGCCTGATCCCGCCAGGTGGGGGTGAAATATGAAGCCCGCGGCACTTCCAACGGCGCGATCTTGGGCGCTCGCGTGACGTAGTCCGAGATAACTACGGCGATACGTCCGTCCTCGTCCGCAAGAGTCACTGTCGCCCCGGTTTCGATCGAGCCTCGCGCGTGGACCCAGAGGTGTGTCGTGAGCGGACCAAATATCTCGATGCGCCCCGCAGCGAAAGGAAATCGGAAACTCTGCGCAGCAGCGTCCAGATCGAGCGCAAGCCCGGCCGCAGCCTGCAAAGCCCCATCCATTAAGCCCGGATGCAACATATCCGCCAGCAAGCCCTCATCAGAACCAAGCTCGAGCCTGGCGAGCACTTCATCCTCACCGCGCCGCAGCTCGCGCACTACCTTGAAATACGGACCGTAACTCACTCCTCCGCCGACGAAGCGCTGGTAGAAATCCTCTCGTGATAACAGCGGAAAGATGCGCCGCCGTAACGAGGCTACATCAAGGGTGGTGACCGACATCGAGCGGGCATCCCAAACCATTTCACCTCGAGCACACACGGACTCCTCTCCTCGAGAGCCCTCCCGCCCTTCAGGCGAAACGGTAAACCTCCAAGCCTCCCCACCCTCCGCAACACGGACCACAAAGCGGGTTTCAGCTCCATCCACCTCGGCGCGCAAGGGACGCAGCCAAGCAACATTGCGGAGCGTTGGCGCATAACCAGGGCGCAGCAACTGTGCGGCACAACGAGCGAGTTCCAGGCTGGCTACACCGGGCAAGATCGCGACTCCCTGCACCCGGTGTTGGGCCAGCATAGGAGCATTCGCGGTGAAACTGCCTGATATCATCCACTCTCCGCCTCGGCGCTCCGGGCTGCCAAGCCTCAGCCCCGAAGTCTCCACCTTTCCAGCCTGCGATATCCAACAACGCCGCAACTCGAAAGGATAGCCCGGTAGAGGGATGCGTCGCCCGGCCACGCCTGCGTGAACGAAGCTCCAATCTACATCGTGCCCCGCTTCGTAGAGCGCACTCAAGCCACGGATAGCAAGGCCACGAGTCGATGGCACAGAAATCATCCCCCGCCATGTCTGCTCTGTAGCCTGCACTCCCTTTCCGGCTGGTGCCGCGGGGGCGGTTGGTTTCTCGATCTCTGCTTGGGCTAGCGCAGAGCGCAACGCATCAATCAAGGAGCTGCGAGTGTCGGCCACGACCACCCAGCGTCGTGCAAAGTGGGCTCGGCCAAGATTGAGTGTATAGGCGACATCCGCCAGGGAGGCTACGCGACCATCGGCTGAATCAAGCCAAGTCAGCAGTTGCTGCTGCTTATTCTTCAGCGCAGCTCCCGTATGCGCTGCGAGAGTAAAGACATGCTCCGCTGCGACCGGCCTTAGATCAGCCTCTCTCTCGGGAGCCTCTTCAATAACGGCATGGGCATTGGCCCCGCTAAACCCGAAAGCGCTGACAGCAGCGCGCCGGAGCGTCGTCTTGGCCCATGGCTGCTGCTTCCGTGCGATCACAAAGGGGCTGCCGTCGAGGCTTAGCTGGTCGTTAATCTGTCCGCAATGCAGCGACCCAGGTATCTGCCGGTGCTTCATAGCCAACAAAACCTTGAGCAGCCCAGCCACACCTGCTGCCGCAAGCGCGTGGCCGATGTTCGATTTTACCGCTCCTAGAACGCAGAATCCTGTTCGCGGGGTCCATTGGCGAAATGCATCGGTGAGCGCGGAAACCTCCATCGGATCGCCGAGTCGCGTGCCCGTGCCATGGCACTCCACATAGTCGATTGTCGCAGGATCGACGCCAAACTCACGGTAAACATAGCTCTCCAACTCGGCTTGTGCAGGCACGCTAGGCGCAGTGATGCCATTAGACCTACCGTTCTGATTTACTCCGGAGCCGAGGATTACGCCATGGATGTGGTCGCCGTCGCGCACCGCGTCGTCGAGCAATTTCAGCACAACCACGCCAACGCCTTCCGCTGGCGCGATGCCATCGGCCGTAGCCCCAAAGGTACGGCAGCGTCCCGAAGCTGAAAGCATTCCGGCTTTGCTGGCCCAAACGTGAAATCGCTCCGATGACATCACAGCCACACCGCCCGCAAGCGCCATCGTACAGGAGCCCGCCCGCAGACTCTCACACGCAAGATGGATAGCCACCAGCGACGAAGAGCAGGCCGTGTCCACCGCGAGCCCCACCCCCTTCAGATTGAGTAGATAGGGCAACCGACCTGCCAGAATCGCCGTGGCGTTGCCGGTGAAGACATGGGACTCGGCCCATTGGCCAGCTCGGTCGAGCTGTGCCTGGTAGTCGCCTGCGCATACACCGGCGAAGACAGCACAGCGCTGATCATCCATCATCCGCTCAGAATAGCCGGCATCTTCGAGCGCATGATAGCATTCCATCAAAAACAGACGCTGCTGCGGATCCATCAGATCGGCCTCACGCGGCGAACAGTTAAAGAAAATTGGATCGAAGCCAGCGGCGTCCTTTAGGAAGCCGCCCCATTTGCTATATGTCTTACCAGGCACCCGGCGATCCGGACTGAAATGCTCGGTTATGCTCCAGCGGTCGGATGGCACTTCAGTCACGCAATCTCGCCCGCTGGCGAGATTTGCCCAGAACTCGCTGAGATTGGACGCCTCAGCATATTGGCCTGCCATGCCGACGATCGCAACCGGCGCGCGGGCACGATCAACCGCCGCCGGTGAAGGCGTGGCTCCAGATGCTGACGCAGGCATGCCGGCCGCAATCGGAGTGTTCGCAGGTCGGCTGGCGATACGTCGCGCCAGCAGCTTAGCCCGCCCGTCGGCGTCAATAATCTCGGCCATCCGCCGTGAGAGCCGCCGCACGGAGGCGTAGTTGAAGACATCAGTCGTGCGCAACTTAAGGTGCAGGCTATGGTTGAGCTTTTCTACAATCTCCACTGCCAGGATGGAATCGACGCCGAGACTCTCGAAAGTCGCGTCGAGCCCGATCACCTCATCCTTCGCCTGCAAGGATAACCGCACAACGCCAAGGACCTCCTCGATCAGTACCTCGTCGAGATCCGCCTCAGTCGTCTGCTCAGGCAGTTCACTGGCAGATAAGCCCACCGTCTGTGCCGCCAAAGTTGGCGCAGACACATCCACAGCCACACGGCCGTCGCTGACGCCGACGATCACGGCTTGGGTCATTCGCCGAGCCGGGGCACTATCTTTGCCTAACAGACGCACGTCCGTAAACCCCTCCTCGCGCAAGGCACGCAGCCACTGCTCTTCATTGCATAGCGGGGCATTGGGCAGACGCCGTTCCGGGTCTTCGAAATTCCACCAACCATCCAGCAGACCGTAGGTAAGGCCATTAAGCACTCGCGACTCCGTACCTTCTACCAACGCCAGCATGCCACCCGGAACGAGCAGGGTCTTGAGCAAGTGCAGCGAACGATGAAGGCTCTTAATCGTGTGCAGCACATTAGCCCCGATCGCTATGTCAAAGCTACCCGCGGCAAAGCCCTGCTCCACCGGATCCCGCTCGATGTTCAAAACGCCGAAGCGCATGAAGGGATACTGCATGCCAAACCGTCTCTCGCCGTGGCGGCGAAACGCCACCGATATGTCGGTGAAAACATACTCTACCTGAGCCCCCAGCTCACGCAGCGCTTCCGCGATCCAAGCGCTCGTCGCGCCCGAACCGGCGCCAAACTCCAAGATGCGAACCACGCTGCCGGCAGGCTTGGTACGCAGTAACTCCGCCGCGGCGCTGCGCACGGCCACTGCGGCCACGCGGTTAAAGTAGTCCATTAAAACGGTGCCATCGTAAATCTTGGAGATAAACTCAACCGAGCCGCCTGGAAACATCACATCGGTCGCAAGGACGGAGCCATCGATGATGCGGGCAAGCGGCTGGATGCAGTTCCAGACAAACGTCGCATGTGGCGCGAGATGCGGCTGCTCGGCTTTGAAACGCTCCAGCGCTGCCGGAAGCTCCGCCAACTCCGCGCGGACAAAGGGATCGGTGAGGTGCGACGTCGCAAGCAGGCCGCTCGCAGTCTCTTCCACCAAACCGCTCTGCGCGAGAAAGCGACCTAGAGACTCGCAGAGGCGCAGGTAGCGGGGTACCGCGCGAAGAACGCGCTTCAGTTCATCGTAAGAGATGCTGTCGCCCGGAGCACGCAAGATGCCCAGGGCCTGCAGATCTTTCAGCAGGATCAGCCTTCCCAACATT
This sequence comes from uncultured Opitutus sp., assembly GCA_964480585.1. Taxonomy (GTDB): domain Bacteria; phylum Verrucomicrobiota; class Verrucomicrobiia; order Opitutales; family Opitutaceae; genus ER46. The sequence continues at coordinate 41,317 of CAYZPV010000031.1, forward strand.
TCTAGACGTTCGAGACCGGCGCACTCGCGCTCCACGCGTGCCGCGTCGAGACTGAGCGACAGATCGCCATGAGCCCGTACGCCAGCCTCTGCCGCCACCGCGAGGGAGTCGCGCGTCGCCGGCAGCGGCGAGATCACGCCGCTCGCGGGTGCTCTCACAGCATACCCATGCAGCGTCAGCACGATAACGCCATCTGGCCGCACCGCCCATAATTCTAGCGTGTCATCCGCCGCCTTTCGCACGTGTACGGTCAAGCGAGGCCCGAGAGGGGCCAGCACACGGATGCGCTCGGCAGTAAACGGCATCCCGGGTTCCGCTCCGGATGCCATCGAAAGCAGCGCAGCCACTTGGAGCATGCCGTCCAGCATACCCGGATGAAGGAGGAAGTCATCGGCGGAAGTCGCGGCCTCTAGTTCGCCCCTAGCACTCTGCCTGCCTATCTCCGCGCCCCGCAGTGTACGGAAAAGGGGCCCATAGTGCATCCCTTTCTCCGCAAAAAATCTGTAGATCTCGTCGGTTCCCCAAGGTTTACCTTGCACGACATCCGCGACGGCGGGTTGCGGATGCAGACCACTCTCAAGCCAGTGCAAGCTGCCCTTCGCATGGATGACCGCGGGCGAGTCTCCACTCTCGATGACAAACGGCATTGCACCCTGTTGATACTCGAGCTTCACCCTGGCGGGCACGGGCTCGGGCCCTACTTCAAGCGCCCGGGCCCAAAACACCGAGCGAAATTCGCAGGCTTTGAATTCGGCACGTCCCGCGACACAGAGCACCCAATCGAGATAGGCGACCGCGGGGAGGATAGCCTTACCAGCCACGCGGTGCTCATCGAGCACGGGCTGTACGCTCGCCAGCACACGGGCTTCCCGGCCCAAACTGCTTTGAGAACCATTGAGAGGCGCACTGGCCCAATAACTACGCCGCTCAAATGGATACGTGGGCAGATGAATCCGACGCGCACCCGCGGGGACGTCCATGGATAACTCATCTCTCCGCAGACGGGCATCTGCACGGCCTGACGCGAGGAGATGCAAGATTTCCAAGGCCTCAGCACGATCATGCACGAGAAATCTCACACGCTCCGACATTGGCTCTCTGCCCAGCAGCAGCGTAGCTGCCACATCGCGCAACGCACACGCTGGGTTCTCCTGCAGGAATGTCTCCAACTGAGCTGCCCGGCCCGCAAGAGCTTCTTTCGTTTTGGCAGAGAGCGTCCAGACCGACGGCCCCTCTGTAGTTGGCTGCACCGGCAGAGGAGCGCGGAACTCCTCCAGCACGACGTGCGCATTGACGCCGGAGAAGCCAAACGAACTCACGCCAGCACGCCGCGGCAGCTCATGCCCCGCAGCATCACACCTGCGAATCCACGGCTTGGCGGAATCCGCGAGCACAAAAGGCGAGCCCTCCAACTCGAGCCTAGGATTGCGCTCCCGCAGATGCAGATTACCCGGGATAACTCCCGCTCTCATCGCCAGGACGACCTTAACTAAGCCCGCGAGTCCAGCCGCGGCTTCCAAGTGACCGATCTGGCTTTTCACTGCGCCCAACGTACACCATGCTGCGGATGGCAGTTTACCTGAGGCTCCACGAGCGAAGGCGGCTCTCAGGCCGTTGATTTCAATGGGATCTCCCAGCTGCGTGCCGGTGCCATGCGCTTCGATGTAGGAAATCGTTTCGGCACCTACCCCGGCGCGGGAGAGTGCTGCGAGGATCACATCTCGCTGCGCTTCAGGATTGGGCGCGGTCAACCCCGCCGCGCGACCTCCGTGATTTTCCGCGGTCCCCAAGACTAGAGCATGCACCGGATCGCCATCCGCAAGCGCGCGTGCCAGTGGCTTTATCACCAGCGCGACTACGCCCTCTCCGCGCACGTAACCATCGGCCTTTACGTCAAACGCTCGGCAGCGGGCAGTGCGACTTATCATGCCGGTCTTGGCGGCTGTACGCGTGGTCGCATCGTCGAGTACGAGGTTTATCCCGCCCACGATCGCCAAATCACACTCCCCTGCGCGCAGCGCTACCGCGGCGCGGTGTAATGCGACAAGCGAACTGGAGCAGGCCGTGTCGATCGCGTGGCTGGGGCCGCGCAGGTCAAGTTGATAGGAAACTCGCGCAGCAATCAGAGAGGTGGCTGCACCGAGTATGCGCTGCGCTCCTGCGTCGACTTCGGCATCATCGGAATGCCCGCTATATTCCGATCCGCCGACCATGCCGACAAACACCCCCGTCCGGCTGCCTGCGAGTGAACTCGGGCGGATGCCCGCATCCTCCAGCGCTCGCCAAGATGCCTCGAGAAACAAGCGCTGCCGGGGGTCCGTCGCCGTCGCCTCCCGTCGTGATATCCCAAAAAATGGAGCGTCAAACTTGTCGATATTCGCGATGTAGCCGCCTTCGAACTCCGAGCCGGCTGGGCCTGCCAGCTTGCGCCGCTCCGCAGTCATCGGCCCCACACCATCCAAGCCTTGGACTAGGTTGCGCCAGAATTGGCCAAGATCATCAGCAGCCGGCAGCCGAGCGTCGATGCCGACGATCGCCAAAGCCTCTTTGTGCTCGGCGTGGGACGCGATTTCCCTGGATGGAGCGGCGACGATCCGCGCGCCCTTCGTGGCCAGGAAATCGGCAACACCACGCAGAGTCTTCAACTCATAGAAGCGCACCTCCTCGATCGCTACGCCCACAGTACGCGCGACCACCGTACTTAAGGCGGTGAACCGGATGGAGTCGAAACCTAGCTCACCCATGGGCCGCTCGGCGTCGCCTAGCCCCACTGGAGATCGCAAAACCGCGGCGGCGAGTTGCACGAGCGTACCAAGCAGTTCGTTGGCAGCATCAGGCTCTGTCCCTCTCGCGGTTACATCGTCGGCTCCACGAATTTTCAAACCCCAGGCCCGCAAAACCCCGGCCACACCTGCCTCCTGCAGACGCTTGCGATCAATCTTTCCATTCGGAGTAAGTGGTAGCTCACGCACCTGCTCGATGCGCGCCGGTACCATGTACTCGGGCAACGAACGGCGTAGCTCGCTAGCGATAACCTCGCCCATGATAGCGACGGGCGCCTCACGCGCGACCCAATAGCCGACCAGACTGGTATGCCCGCCCGCATCGATCTCCGGCACCACCGCAGAAGCAGCTACGGCAGAAAGGCGATTGAGTGCGCTCTCGATTTCGCCAGGCTCCACCCGGAAGCCCCGAATCTTTACCTGACGATCTGCCCTGCCAACAAACTCAAACATGGCGCACAAGATCTCCGGTGCGATACACCCGGCCCTTGGCCAGATGCGGGATGATCACGAAGCGCTCCTCGCTGAGCGCTGGATTATTGTGATAGCCGACAGCAACGCCGTCGCCTCCGATGAAAAGCTCCCCCACCTCGCCTTTAGGCACCGGCTGCAGATCCTCGTCGAGGACGTAAAACTGCGTGTTGCCGATCGGCTCGCCAAGGCGGATCGGTTCGCCAGCCCGGACCTCACCGACGGACGACCATACAGTCGTCTCAGTCGGACCGTACATATTCCAAAGCGCACCCACACGAGGCAGCAGTTGGGAGGCCAGCTGATCATCCCACGCTTCGCCGCCGCAAAGGGCGCGCACACGAGGCAGCCGTCCGAGTTCCGCTGCGAGCAGCATCTTCCATGTCGCAGGAGTACCCTGGACGAGGGTGATCGCGCCCTCCTCCAGCTTGGCGCGGAGGCGCGCGCCATTGCGCGTCAGCTCTTCGGTCGCGATCTCCACCACTCCGCCCGTCACGAGCGGCAGGTAAAGCTCCAATGCGGCGATATCGAAGCAGATAGTAGTAAGTGCGAGCACGCGATCCGCAGGCCCGCAGCCAGGCTTTTCTGCCATGCAGCAGAGGAAATGCACGAGATTGCGCTGGGAGATTTGCACCCCTTTCGGCCTCCCGGTCGAACCCGACGTGAAAATGACGTAGGCTAGCCATTCGGATTGGGCTGAGACTAGTTCCCGGCCCATGGCATGCGCTATCGCATCCCGCTCTGCATCGAGATCGACTACTGAAATAGCCTCTGGCCGCCAGGACACAGCCGCATGCGTAAGATAAAAGCGCGCAGCGGAATCTGCCAAGATGGCTTCGATCCGCTCTCGGGGATACTCCGGATCGAGCGGCACATAGGCAGCCCCGGCTTTCCAAACCGCCAGCAAACTTACAAGCAGATCGAGAGAACGACGCTGCGACACCGCTACGAGGTCGCCAGGCCGCACTCCTCGCGCTATCAGATGCTGCGCAAGGGAGTCGGATCTCAGGGCGAGTTCGCGATACGTCAGCGAGTCGCCACGGCACTCCACTGCAGTAGAGTCAGGCCGCTGCGCGACTTGGCGTGCGACGAGTTCGATGACGCCGCACTCGGGATAAGAAAAAGAGTTTGGCGCGGTCGTATGCGGCAGTACTTCCGCCAGCGTGCCCCCATCGCTGGCCGCGAGACGCTCAAGAGCCCTAAGATAAGTCTCCGCAAGTCGCTCGGCCCGCTCGCCCGACATCAAGGCAGGCTGGTATTTTACATTGAGCCGCCATTCTGCGGGCAACTCGAAGACTTCGAAAGCAAGGGGGAACTCCCCTGTTTGATGTATTTCAGGGATCAAACTCCAGGGGAGCTTTTCTCCGCCCAAGAGCGCAGTCTGGAAGTAAAAACAAGTGTCCAGCTCCGCGCGGCGCGGATCGCCAGTGCGTTCGGCGATAGCCCGGGCGAGACGACGGTACGGGTAACGCCTATGCTCCAGCCCATCGATCAATTCACCGAAGACTCGCTCGCACCACGCGCCGAAATCCGCTTCGCGCTTTACGGGCAACTTCACCGGAAGGAGATTTATGCAGTAGCCCATCGTCTCCAGTTCTCGCTCGGTCGTACGCAGATCTGCAGCCACTGCTGTGCTCACTTCGGACTTTCCAAACTCCTCGCTTAACAAGCCGAGGAAAAGCGCTAGCATCACGCCCTGCGCTGTCACTCGACGCTCTGCTGCCAGTCTCTGTACAGCGGCCACCGCATCACGGCCGATGGGCCGTGTGATTAATGCGCCCCGCTCCTCGCCATTTGTGACCGGCGCAGGGAAAAGCGGAACGAAGCCCTCACAGAATCTTTCTACCCAATACAGGCGATCCGCCTCAGCTTGAGGGGAACGGAGATAAGCCGCCTCACTCGCTGCGAGGAGCCGTGCATCGCACGTAGGACGCATTCCTGAAGCAGATCCCGGCGTCGCGGAGTAGTACTCGCCCAAGCGCTCGAGCAACAAACCTACGGAATGCCCATCGCACGCAAGGTGGTGCCATACCAACAACACGGTATCGCTTTCCGGAGTGGAGACAATCGTAGCCCGTAGCGGGGCTTCGCCAGCGCACACTGCGATGGCCTCTGCCGCCAGTTCGTGCAGACGTTGTGCACGCACAGCATCGACGCATTCAACGCGTTTCACGCGAACCTCGGTGGCTTCATCGACGGTTTGACCTGCCTCAGAAAAACACAAGCGCAGCGCCGTCTGCTCGCTTGCGATCGAGGTGAGCGCCCGCTCCAGAGCTGAATGATCGACCCGACCTTTCCACCGCAATGCGATAGGAACATAGTAGGCGCGATTGTCAGGCCGTGCTTGCTGCAAGCGCCATAGTGCGCCCTGACCTTCGGAAAGAGCTACGATCGACGAAAGCTCACCTGAACTAGGAGCCTCGCTGTCCACCTTCACCGCTCCCAATTCCTGCTCCACCCGCTCACCCAGTTCGCGCAGAGTGCGACATTCGTAAAACCACCGATTCGGTATACGGCGCCCTGTCTGCTCCGCAAAACGCTCTACCGCCCGCAGCTGATAGAGAGAGTTAAAGCCGGACTGCGCCAGGCCGCTATCGAGCGTGAGTCCATTATCCTCGGTGCGCAGGAGCTTACGCACGATCTTCACCAGCGCTTCGCCCGCCGTCGCCGCAGGCGCCGAACTAGGGCTGGAGACGATCGGCAAAGCCACGGCGGCTCGTGGCTTACTGCTATCTCGCTGCAGCCAATACCGGTCGCGGGCAAATGGATAGGTTGGTAGCGCGATGCGGCGCGGCGGGGCAGGCCTATAGAGTAGAGACCAGTCGATTGATACTCCGTGCACCCACAGTTTGGCCAGTTTTTCGAGTGCGCCTGCAGCAATCGCAGCCGCGACAAACTGAGCACCCTCTGGCCCCTCGACCAGTAAGGCGATACCATCTTCCAAACCGTCACAACGCCGCGCGTACCAGCCGCTCGCTCGGCCGGCGCTGAAATCAGCCAGCGTCGAACGCGCCTCCTCGACCGAGCCGGCGACAAAAGCGAGACGCTCCGACATCGCTTGGCGACCCGACTGGAGCGTCCAAGTCACGCGTGGAAGGTCGCTTTCTTGCATATCAGCGAGAGCCACCGATAGCGCCTTGGCAGCTTCCCGCAGCTGCACCTCCGTCCGTGCTGACAATACCCAGATCGCACGTCCCGGCACAGTGGAAGTCCCGACAGTCGGACGCTGCTGCCATTCGTCCAGAATCACATGAGCGCTGCCACCGAGCGCATTCTGACCATGCAGGGCTACCCGGCGCAGTTGGCCGGGGCGCGCCGGCCAGGGCCGAAGCGCCGTCACGAGTTGCAGCACTCCGTCTCTGAGCGGCAGCGCGGGATTAGGTGCCGCGAACTGCGCAATCGGCGCGATCGCCTCGTGTTTCATACTGAGCAGCACTTTGACGAGGCTCGTTGCGCCTGCTGCCGCCATCGCGTGCCCGATATTAGGCTTTACCGTACTCAAGGCGCTACCCCCTCGCCCACCGGGCGCAGCGCGCAAGACATCACTGAGAGCGAGCGCCTCGATTTCATCGGAGAGCGCCGCGCCTGTGCCGTGCGCTTCTACATAGTCGATGCTGTCAGCCGTAATGCCGGCCCGGGCGTGCACCTGCCGCACAGTCGCCACCTGACCAGCGGCATGCGGTGCCAGCAGACCATTACGCGGTCCGCCTTGCGCGACACCAGAAGCGCGGATCACGGCATACACCTCATCGCCTTCGCGTTCTGCATCATCGAGGCGCTTGAAAATGAACGCAGCTACCGCCTCGCCCAACACCCAGCCGTCCGCGGCTTCGCCAAAAGGCTGGCACCGACCGCTCGGCGAGAGCAGCCCCATCTGAGCAAGTCCCATGCGTTCCTCGTGGCTCGCGCCGACTCGCACGCCGCCCACTAGCGCGAGATCCGTCTCTCGCCGCGCAAGGCTAGCACATGCAAGATCGAGCGCAGTAAATGACGAGAGGCATGCGGTATCCACGGCTAGAGCCGGGCCACGCCAGTCAAAATGATACGCTACCCGCGCCGGCAAGGTGCTCACCGCATTGCCCACCAGAGAGAGTTCGTCCGGCTGCGGAATGCGCGCCCCGTAGTCCGACGGGCTTACGCCGACAAAGACTCCGCAGCGCAGCTTTGCCGTCGTAGCGGGGGTGTGCCCGGCATGCTCTAGCGCGCGCCATGCTTCCTGCATGAATAGCCTATGCTGCGGATCGAGCCGCTCGGCCTCCGCGGGAGCCAAATTGAAGAATGCCGCGTCGAACTCATCAATACCTTCTAAAAATCCCCCCCACTGCACCGCGGAAGCCTTGGCGCGTGGATCGCTATCGCCCGCAGGATCGTCGCCCAGTGACCGCCGAGCCTCCGGCACCCGGCCGATGGCGGAGCGACCTTCCGCGAGCGCGGCCCAAAGCTCTTCGGCACTACGCGCTCCCGGGAACCGTCCTGAGTACCCCACGATGGCGATCGGCACACTGCTGTGTAAGGAAGGAGCGGCCAAAGGCGAAATCTCGGGAACTGGAGCCGGGAGACTGGTCCGCAAGACCGGCGCACGGGCTTCGAAACCACTGGTTGGACGGGTCAGCGACACATGCGCCGACTCACCACTACTCCGCGAGGTGGCGATATGCGCTGCGAGCTGTCGCGGAGTCACAAGATCGTACAACTGCGAAGTCGAGACATTCACACCGCAGGCCCCAGCCACTTTCTTCGTGAGCTCTACCGCCAAGATCGAGTCGAGACCTAGATCGGCAAAGGTAGTGTCTGGAGCGAGCTTCTCCCGCTTTACAAAAAGCGTATCTGCGACCAATCCGATTACCTCCGTCACCAGCCGTGCAGATTCATTCGCGACCGACTGGACTGCGGATTCTGCGCCAGGTGGGTATAGTGAAACTCGCGAGGCCTGCTGGGCCGGCTCCGCACGAGCGAAACCCGTAACGGTCGCAGTATCGCCGCTCGCCCCGCCTGCTTGTTGTTGACCGATAAATGCAGCCAATTCCCCCAAGGTCGCATAATCGTAAAGCCGACCTGCCGACACAGTCACTCCAAGCGTGGAACGAATCGCCTTTGTGAGTTCCACGGCGAGAATGGAGTCGAGCCCCAGTTCGGTAAACCGCGCCGTCGCCGAAATCTTCTCCAAAGGTACGAAAAGCACGCGGCTCAAAAGTCCGCGCAGACGCTCAACGAGTTCGCCGGAGGCCGATGCCATGGCTATAGGCACAGCAGCCAGCGGAGCAGGCACCGGGGGAGGAGCGGCTGCCGCTGCAAAGCCGGTGACAGAACCCAACTCGGCCGGCGCCTCGCCGGCCCGTAGCTTGGTAACGTAGTCCACCAAATCGGCTACCGTGGGATGGTCGTAGAGTCTACCCGCTGAAACCGAGACCCCGAACGTAGCGCGTAGTGTCTTCGTCAACTCCACCGCCAGTATGGAATCGAGACCCAAATCGACGAGACGGCTGGTGTCTCGCACTTTCTCCTCCGGCAAAAATAAAGCCTTGGCGATGATCGCGCGCACGCTTGGCAGCGTGCCACCATCCACCGGGCGCGAAGGCGCAGCCTGGGGTGATGCGGGGACGACGCGAGACAGGTCTGGCGTGAGGAGAGTCTTGAGTCGCACCGGGCCCGCCGCCCGAAGCGGTGAGGCTGGCGGAGTCTTGGCGGTCAAGGAAAGGGAGGGTAGCGAGGTGGATTGGCCCACGCCGCTAGTCGGCGCGCCACCTTGGAGATCGTACCATGTAGCCATGCCTTCAAAGGGGTAGGCGGGCAGATGCAGGCGGCGTGCCGTGAGGCCCTCAAAACGTGCTCGCCAGTCTACTGCCGCGCCGTTCACCCACGCACCGCCCAGGCCCGGGAAATCCCCGCTCCAAGCCCGTTCCATGACTACATCGCCACGGCCGACGCGTCGCGTCTCACTTTCTATACCGCCCACAAACTCCGTCAGCTCACGTGCAACATCCGCGAGCGTGTGTGCGACGAAAGCGAGCCGCTCGGCCATTGCCATGCGGCCCACCGCAAGAGTGTAAGCGAGATCGATCAGCCGCTCCGCGGATTCGCCCTCTCCAGTCTCTTCAAGCCAAACGAGCAAATCTTCGGCACGCTTGCGCAACGCCGACACGGTGCGCGCCGACAAAATGATCCAAAGCCCGTCGCGCGGAAGTGTCACCGTGCGGACCGCACGCATCGGAGCCTCTTCGATCAAGCAATGCCCATTAGTGCCGGATAGCCCGATGCCACTCAGCGCGGCGCGGCGCGGCGCGGCGCCTGATCGAATCCATGGGACAGGCTGCGATGCTATCGTGAACGGCCATGCCCCCGCGTCGATCTTGCGATTGAGTGCGGTAAAGTTTATCTGCGGCGGCAAAACTTGATGCCGCATCGCCAACAGTATCTTGATAAGACCACCCATCCCCGCGGCGGCAAAGGCATGTCCGATATTGGATTTTATTGCCCCTAGATAGCAGGGGCTTGGGCGCGACCGAATTATTGCCCCACCCTCTGGTGTGCGCTCAAGCCCCGCAATGGCGGTCGCTAGCGCTTCGGCCTCGATCGGATCGCCGCGTGGTGTGCCGGTGCCATGCGCCTCGACATATTGGATGCTCGAGGGATCAATCTGCGCATCCTTATATACTCGCCGCATAAGGCCCACTTGAGAGTCGACTGTGGGTACGGTGATGCCGCCGGGCGCGCGACCAGACTGCGTGAGACCCGTGGCCTTGATCACTCCGTAAATCGCATCTCCCGCGGCGAGCGCATCATCGAGCCGCTTGAGCACGACTGCCGCAATACCTTCGGCGGCCAAGGTGCCTTGCGAGCCTTCGTCAAACGGCCGGCAACGGTCCTCTGAGGTCAATATCCCCGCAGCACCAAGAACGCGCAACCGTTTCTCGGTGAGAAACAGACTCACGCCGCCCGCGAGCGCCATATCCACCTCGCCACTGTGCAGGGCGTTGCAAGCGAAATGGAGCGCAGCAAGCGATGCCGACGAGGCTGTATCCAGCGCCACCGCCGGCCCCCGAAGATCCAAGTGATAAGCGATGCGTCCCGCGAGGTAGCTAGCCACTCCCGTGACTTCGTGCGCACGCGGCGTCTGCGCCAGCGATACCGTCATCAGGTCGTGATACTCGTTCATCATCGAACCGATGAATACCGCACACCGACTGCCCGCGAGTTCCGCAGGAGCGTAGCCAGCGTCTTCAAATGCACGCCACGCCTCCTCCAAAAGCATCCGCTGCTGCGGATCCATCACTGCCGCTTCCGCCGCCGAGATTCCAAAGAAATCCGCGTCGAAACGCTCAATCTCACTCAAAAATCCGCCGACTGCCTTTTTGCCGAGCGTCGCGCGAGAAATTCCGGCCAGATCCCAATAGCGTGATCGCTCTTCCGGAACAGGCCCAATGGCGCACTTTCCTTCAAGTAAGTTGCGCCAAAGGCTCCTTGTAGAATTGGCGTCAGGAAACCTTCCCGACAGCCCTACCACTGCGATCGAAGCCATGGAATGCGCGATTGGCCGACGGATAGCGCATCAATTTTTCGACCGCGGCGCTCCTCCGATGATCGTAAGAAGCCCGATCAGCGGAGTAACGATAAGCGAGAAGAAGAAATATCCCCAGAAGCCGAATTCTCGGTTCCGTCCGGCGAAACCAACTACAAACGAAGCAAGAATGTAGCTGGTGATGAAGACGCTTAACAGCATGCCGGTGAGCGACGGGAAATCGACTCAGGCAGCGGCAGGCGTCGCGGCGACTTTCTGACCGACTTTGTATTGAGACTGGAAGAAGTCCTTGGTCTTCGCGACATTCAAATCGAGCAACGTACCGCCCTCTTCGAAGTGCTTGATGAAGACACGCCCCATAGCGTAGGTGAGGCCGCCTGCTACCGCAGGTACGGCTAGCACCGAGAGGATGGCGGCTGCCATGCCAGGCACAAACTTGAAGAGGCCGCCCACCACACCTGCACTCACCACGCGGTGCGTGAGCGTGCCGATAAGCGCCAGCACCAAATTACGCACGAGGTGATCATTGAACTTCACTCCGTAGTGATTCGAAAGCTCCTTGATCATGGCGGTCTGAAACCCGGCCACGCCGATCAAACTCACGATCGGAATCGGAACGCACCCGATGCCCGCAGCGCAGTACATATGTTTGCGAACGATAGCTTCAGCAGCAGCCAGGCGTTCTTCCGAAGAAAGAACCGGAATAGCATCTTGTACGGGGGCAGCGGTTGTCATGTTAAGGGCTCCTTTAAGCTTTTGAATACAAAAAGACTCTAACGATCCTCATTAAAAGAATCTGCTGCCTTGCTAGTCAAGTGCCTACTAGGGATGGCGTCGGATTGAGGTAGGTTCCTTACCTATGCACGGCAGACCTATGATTCTCAGCTCAGAACGTGCCAGCCCGACAACTAAGCGAAACCTTTCACGACTGCGTCACCCATGAAGCGCCCGGCTAGGCCAGTGCTTCAGCCTGTCTCCACCCTCTTGGCCAACCATACCGAAGAAACTAAAACCAAGTCGAGGCCGCGCAGCGAGACAGGCCGCGCGGCGATCTATATCACGAAATAGATCATTTGATATAATCAGACTACGCCTCAGCCCCAGGTATGCACAATCACTAGAGCGAAACCAGCTACACCCACTTCTCGGGATAGGCCGCGCCACGCGGATGCGCTAGGCGGCGTGCACCGTGCCAAAAAGGCGGCCGCAAAGGAATCAGGCCTCGGCGAGCGCGCTTCGCAGTCAGCCAACCGAATAAAATCGGGCAGCCGCCTCTAAGCCTTTCACCCGACAGCCATCGATGACGCACGGAGACCGTGTGTTGCGGCCACGAGACCGCGATTTCGAATATTCAAATTATCCGGCTTTCGGCTTTCTGCGATTAGCACGCTGTCGGAAATGAATTCATACTAACAGGCTTTCGAAGCCGTGGCACCGCCGCTGCTAAACGAGAGGCTGTTCCTTCGCACACCTCGTCTCGTAACCAATGAACTCATCTCGGCTATGCAGAAACTCGCCCGCGCGTCATTGATCGCCGCTTCAATCGTCATCCCGAGCTACCCGCTCGTCGCGCAGCAAGCCCCCACGCAAAACCCCCGAGAAACCCCAGCCAACGAACCTATCGTCACGCTCGAAAAATTCGTCACAAGCGAGCGCAACGACGACCCCAACTATCTTCTACCGGCGCAACCGGTGGAAAGTTCTTTTGGCTTCGCCAAAACACTCATGGATACCCCGCGATCCTCCTCGCTCATCAGCGGCGAGACGATCGAGCGGTTTTCCCTCTCTGCCGTGGAGGATCTCTCGCGAGTCGTCCCCGGCGTCTTCACCACCACACGTTTCGGCATCCAAGGCGGCATAGATGTGCGTAATGTTCCCGCGGATACATATTTCCGCGGGATGCGCCGGCTATCGCTCCAAGGCAACGCACGCAGTGTGCTCGCCGCGATGGACAGCATCGAAGTGGTGAAGGGGCCGCCCTCGCCCATCTTCGGCATGGGCAAGATCGGCGGCTACACCAACGCCACCCCCAAGTCGGGTCGAGCGAAGAACGGCAAGTACCTTACCGAGCCCGAAGGATTTGGCCAGGCGATTGTCGGGTCTTACGATCGCCGCGAGGGATCCTTTGGCGTCGGTGGCCCGCTCGCCATGGGACGACGCAAAGGCGGCTACTACGTCTATGGGCTTCTCGAGGACTCCGACTCCTTCGCCAAAGGAGTGCCCATTGGCCAGCGCATAGCGCAGGCCTCCATGAGTCTGGACGATGTGCTCGGCCCAGGCCGCATCGAGGCCGGTGTGTCTTGGCAGGTATCGCACACAGCGGGCGCCCTGACGGGTCGGTTCACCCAAGACCTCGTCGACACAGGCCGCTACATTCGCGGCTCGGCGCTGGTAAATCTCGACCTCAACAACAGCGGCTCCATCGGCATCCGCGAAATGTTTCGCGCCTCCCCTGTCACCGGCTCGATCAGCGGCAATAACCTGCCTCTCATCCAGACTTGGGCATGGCCGCTCGACGCCAGCGGCAAACCGCTACCGATCGACCAGTTTCCGAAGATCAGCGGCATCCCGCTCAACATGTATAATTACCTCGTGGCAAATCCCTCGAAGGATCCCACTGGCCTCCTCCGCGCCCAGGGAGTCGGGGGCCCACGACCCGCGGGCGGCAACGGACAGGTGCCGATCGGAATGGTGCTTGATCCTACGACGGTAGGCTACGACACCCTCGACATGCGGCACTCCGCAGCCTTCGAGCACAAGCTCCGCGCTGAACTGGTGACCGGCTATTTCGATCTGATTTACGATCGAGACCCGGACTTCACCGTGAAGAACCAAGTGTTCTTCGACAGCATGGATCAGTACAAAATGTCGAACCAGCCCTTCAGCCCGAAGAACGACGTACTGCTCTGGGAAGACAAAATAACCGTCGTACGCCGCTTCCGCCAACTCCCGGAGTGGCTGGGCATCAATAGCCTGGCATCGGCAAACTTCCGATACACGCGAGCCAACACCAAGAGCAGCGGCGGCGACTATGGCACGCACCGAAGTGACGCTATGGGCCCAGAGTGGACGGATGAGCGCGGGGGCATGACGGCCAATACAACCTTCACCAACCCCTACGAAAATTCGGACCCGCTTAGCGACGATGGATTTCCTTGGACGTCGCACGGACGCACCTCTTTCACCGAGGCGGGTTTGGGCTTGATGTTCGATATCGACCTGCACCGCCGCACGAATCTCATCATCGGCGGCCGTTACGATCTCTCCAAGGCACACAACTGGAACTACGCCGGAGTCTGGGCGCTTGGCGGTGCGGGCACCTCCAATGCGAACCCCATGCGCCAAATCACAGCAGAGACCTCATCCCGCGGCTCCGACGATGGTGCGTCGTGGAGTGTGAGCCTATCGCATTTGCTACCGTTCAATGTACGCCCTTACATCACAGTGGCTCGCTCAAGCTTGGCGCTAGATGGCAGCGACAATCGCATCGGAGACAACATCATCGCCGCGGGCCACATCGGCAGCGCCGAGTTGAAGGAGGCAGGCATCAAATCGAGTTTCTTCAAGAACACGGTGTTCACCACCATATCCGTCTACGAGCAGACGCGCATCATCCTCCAGTCACCCGATGAGGACCCCGCGGCTGCCGCGGCGACTGCTGGCGCCTTCGCCAGTTCGACCAAGACCACGGGCGGCGAGTTCGAAATCAAATGGGTGCCGACGAAGAACACCTTCGTCACCGCCTACGCTTTGAAGCAGGAGACCGAATTCACCCCCAACAGCGGCGGCACGATGCTTGTCGATGCGCGTACGCTCGGTTTCCAGGATGTCGTGGATTCCACGGGCAAGGTCATCTACCCCGCCGAAGCGTTTCTCTACGGCGGCCGCAGCCGCGTGACGCTTCCCGAAGGTGTCGAGGCCCACAAGCTCAAGGGCGGCAATCCCGAGATCCAAGCGGCGCTCACCGCTGGCTACACGATGCGCAGCGGCCTCGGCTTCACGCTGAGCAGCAACTACCTCTCTGCCGTCAATACCGGCCGCCTAGGCATCGTGCGCCTGCCGTCGAACGTGATCTTCAACACCAACGTGTTCTACGCCTACCGCGATTGGTCGGTGAAGCTCGATCTCTTCAACGTGCTCGACGAGCGCTACTTCAAGCCCCGCACCGGCGACACGCTCGGCGACGCGCTCGCCCAGGCCATGCCCGGCCGCCGCTGGCAGGTCACGCTGCGCCGCGCCTTCTGATCCTCGCCGCAGGCGCGCAGTCCCTCGCGGGTGCGCGCCTGCGTTTCCCTTCCTTGCTTCGTTGTCGGCCGCCTGCGGCCGTTTTCTCTCCGTTTCCTCACCTCGATCGCCTCTCCCATGCTTACTCGCATTCGCCTTCTCCTCGCCTCGGCCACCCTCGCCTTCGCCCCGCTCACCCTCTCCTCCGCCCCAAAGACCTTTGATCTCTCGACCGCCACGATTGCCGACATCAACGAGGCCTTCGACGCCGGAGCACTCAGCTCCGAAAAGCTTCTCGGCCTCTATCTGAAGCGCATCGAGACCTACGACAAGGCCGGGCCCAAGCTCAACTGCGTCATCACGCTCAATCCGAAAGCGCTCGACGAGGCGCGCGCCCTCGACGCGGAACGCAAGGCCAAGGGCCCGCGCTCGCCGCTCCACGGCGTGCCTATCGTGCTCAAGGATCTGATCGACGTCGCGGGCCTGCCGACGACCGCAGGCTTCAAGCCCTTTGGGGCGCCCGTGCCGCTGCGCGATTCCTACATCGTGGCAAAGATGCGCGCCGCCGGCGCCATCATCCTCGCCAAGGTTTCGACGACCAACTGGTTTGGTATCGGATTTGAGGATACGCACCCCATCGGCGAGAGCCTCAATCCTTACAATCTTGAGCTGTCGCCGGGCGGCTCCAGCAATGGCTCCGGCGTGGCGATGGGTGCATACTTCGCGACTCTCGCGGTCGGCACCGACACCAGCGTCTCGGTGCAGAGCCCTTCGTCCAATTGCAGCGTCGTCGGCCTGGTAGGCACTTACGGCATGGTCAGTCGCGCCGGCATCGTCCCGCGTGGAGCCACGCAGGACCGCGCCGGTCCCATGGGTCGCAGTGTCTACGATGTCGCCGCCCTCTTCTCCGTGATAGCCGGTTGGGACGCTGAGGATATGACCACGTTTGCCGCGATGGGTCATCATCCGCAGGACGACTGGTCGCAGCACCTCCGCACGGCCACGCTCAAGGGTAAGCGCCTAGGCGTGCTGCGCGAGATGATCCCGGCGGGCGCCGAGTTCGACGAGCCACGCGCGATCTTCGAGCAGGCGGTCGCCGATCTTCGCGCGGCTGGCGCCTACGTGGTCGACCCGATCCTCACCGGCAATCCTAACATCGCAGCCGACACCAGCCAGGGCCGAGGCCGCACGGCCGAGTACGAGAAATTCGCCTTCACCGACGCCTACCTCGCCCGCCTTGGCCCTGCAGCACCTTTCAAGAACACTGCCGAGATGATCGCCAAAGTCGGCAAGGAAAAATTTGGCACCTCCATGATCACCGCCGCCGAACTCGGCGCTCCAGACAAGAGCCCCGACTACCTCGCACGCTACGCCGCGCGCCAGATGTACATCGACCTCATCGCCGAGTTGCAGGATCGCTATAAGCTCGATGGCTTCGTCCAGCCCTTCACGCTGGTCGTGCCGCGTCGCGACAGCGCTCGCACCGCGGCATCTCGTACCGATGGGAGCGGTCGGCGGACAAGCGGGAGCTACGGCGACCGCCCTGGCGTGAACAATCTCACCTCCACCACCGGGCTCCCTGCCGTCGTGGTGCCGGGCGGCTATACGCCTTCGCAGAATTTCCCCATCGCGATCCAGTTCCTCGGCAAGGCCAACTCCGATCTCGAGATCATCAAGCTCGCCCACGCCTACGAGCAGGCTACCAAGCGTCGCAAGGCCCCACCCACCGCCCCCGCGCTGCCCGGCGAGACTTTCACCTACGAGCCCGCCGCCGTCACTCGTGTCGCCGCCGGCCAGTAAACACGCACCATGTCATGAGCTTCCTCCGCCACCTGCGGCGCGCCTTTCTGGCGAGCGCCGCGATTCTCCTGCCCGGGCTCGCCGCGCGCGCCGCGACCTTCGATCTCCAAACCGCCACCATCGCTGATATCAACGCGGCGATGGATGCGGGCGCGCTCACCTCCGAGCGCCTCGTGCAGCTCTACCTCGCGCGCATCTCCGCCTATGACAAGGCCGGACCCAGGATCAACGCCATCATCACGCTCAATCCGCGTGCGCTCGAGATCGCTCGCGAGCTCGACGCCGAGCGCAAGGCCAAGGGTCCGCGCTCTCTGCTCCACGGCGTGCCCATCGTGCTGAAGGATCTCTTCGACACCAAGGATCTGCCGACCACCTGCGGCTTTCTCCCGATGAAGGACTCCCAGCCCGTCCACGATTCCACGGTGGTGAAACGGCTCCGCGACGCGGGCGCGATCATCTTCGCCAAGGTCAATCTCAGCGACTGGTTTGGCACGCCGAAGCGCGGTGATCAAAGCACCGTCCTCGGCCGCACCTCCAATCCGTACAACCTCGAGCTCACTCCCGGCATGTCGAGCGGCGGCACGGGCGCATCTATCTCCGCGGCGTTTGCCCACGTCGGCCTCGGCAGCGAGACCGGCGTCTCGATCCGCAATCCCACGTCCAACAACGCTCTCGTCGGCCTCGCCCCCACGCGCGGCCTCATCCCGCGCACGGGCCAGACGATGACCTCGTTTACCCAGGAGCGCGCCGGCCCGATGGCACGCACGGTCTACGATGTCGCCGCCACCACGGATATCATCGCGGGCTTCGACGCCGAGGATCTGCTCACGATCGAGTCGCCCGGCCGCACGCCCATCGAGTCGTATACGAAATCTCTCCGCAAAGATGGCCTGCGCGGCGCGCGCATCGGCGTCTTCCGCGATCTGTTTCGCAAAGGCCCCACGCACGCCGAGGGCCTCGCATTGGTCGAGAAAGCCATCGCGAAACTCAAGGAAGCCGGAGCCGTCATCGTCGATCCGATCTCCACCGGCCTGAACCTGTTCCCCCTCCTCGATGAGACGCGGACCAATTTCTACGAAGCGCAGTTTTCCTACGACCTGTACTTCCGCCGCCTCGGACCCAATGCGCCGATCCGCAACATGGATGAGCTGCTCCAAAAAGGCGGCGATCTCGTGAAGGCCAACATCGTCCGCGGCTACAAGGAATTCCGCTCTATCCAGCATCATCCCGACTACCTTGCCCGGCGCGATACGCAGGAGACGCTCCGCGCCGCCGCCGTCGAGCTGATGGACAAGTACCGGCTCGATGCGCTGGTGCATCCCTTCAAGACGCTACCACCCGAGCCGCACATCTCGGAGCGCAATCCCGAAAGAGACAACCCATTCAGCTCGATCACTGGCCTGCCTGCCGTGCTCGTACCTGCAGGCTACACCGAAAAGGAAAATGGCCCTATCGCGCTCGAGTTTCTCGGCCGCCCGTATAGCGAGCCCGTGCTCTTCCGCCTCGCCTACGCCTACGAGCAACTCGGCCCCGTGCGCAAGACACCGCCGACTACGCCCTCGCTGCCCGGCGAGACCTTCACCTACCAGACGCCCAACGTCGCCGCGCAATAATCGCCAAACCGTCCGCCTCTTCCTCTCATGTCCCTCCGCCGACTCCTTCGTCTTCTGCACGCCGCCAGCGCGGCTCTCGCGCTTGCCGCCACCGTCGCTTTCGCGGCGCCCGCCAAAAAATTCGACGTCGTCGAAACCACGATCGCCGAAGTCCACGCCGCGTTCGTCTCCAAGCAGCTCACAGCCCGCGAGCTTACGCAGCTTTACCTCGATCGTATCGCCGCGTACGACCAGAAAGGCCCGGCGATTAATTGCATGATCGCAATCAATGAGCAGGCACTGGCCGAAGCCGACAAACTTGACGCCGAGTTCAGTAAAACTGGAAAGCTCGTTGGCCCGCTCCACGGGGTGCCCGTACTCGTAAAGGACGAGATAGACACCGCAGGGATGCCCACCACTCAAGGAGTGACCGTCTTCAAAGACTATCGTCCTCCGCTCGATGCCTTCGTCGTAGCCAAGCTGCGAGCCCAAGGCGCAATTATCCTCGGCAAGACCACGCTCAGCGAGTTTGCCGGTGGCGACACCTATAGCTCGCTCTTCGGAGCTTCCCGCAATCCTTACGCGCTCGATCGCACGGTCGGAGGCTCGTCGGGTGGCTCTGGCGGAGCGCTCGCCGCCAACTTCGGGCTCGTGGCTCTCGGGGAAGAAACCAGTTCCTCCCTCAAGCGGCCCGCAGCTTGGGGTGCACTCACCGGCCTCCGGCCGACCCCCGGTCTCGTAAGCCGCACCGGCATGTGGGATGGCCATCCCGTACCGACGGCCCAGATGGGGCCAATGGCTCGCACTGTGACCGATCTCGCCATTCTCATGGATGGCATGGTGGGCTATGACCCCGAAGATCCCATCACCGCGCTCGGCGTGATGCATACGCCCAAAACTTATACAAGCGTGCTCGACAAAACGGCGCTAAAGACCGCTCGCATCGGCGTGATTCGCGAGCCTATTGGCCAAGGCTCGCGGCCAGAGTCGGAGGACTTTCAGAAAGTCGATGGGCTCTTCAACAAAGCCCTTGCGGATCTAAGGACCCAAGGCGCAACTGTCATCGACATCGTCATCCCGCAATTGAAGGAGCTTACCGCGAAACGCGCTGGTGATCCTGCGCTGACGGCCGAAGCGCTGCGCATCTACCTAGCGCGTAATCCCAATTCTCCCTTCAAGAACCAAGCCGACATCGATGCGCATCCGGACATGCCCAATACCTTCAAGGCGCAAGTGGCCAAATACCGCCGCGAGTCCGGCGCGGAGGCTGCCGGCTCCGGTCGTGGCATCGGCGGATGGGGCGGAGGCAGCCGCGGCCCCGTGACCCCTGAACGCACTCTCGAGGGCATACGTGCCCGCGAGCAGCTGCTCTGGAACATGGCCATGGTCATGGCCGAGCACAAACTCGACGCGTTGGCCTACAAAGCTGTGGAGCACCAACCCACTCTCATCGAAGAAGCCTCCAAGCCGCCCTACAAGAGCAACGGCGGTGTCGTTTCCCTCAACACGTTCCTGATCTACACCCCCACCATCACGGTGCCCATGGGCTTCACCAGCGACGGTATACCCGCAGGCCTCGCCTTTCTCGGATTGCCCTTCAGTGATGCCACGCTCTTCAAACTCGCATACGCCTACGAGCAGGCCACTCATCATCGTCGCCCACCAGCCACCACCCCAGCCTTATCCACACCTCCGGAAGCTAACGAATAGGGCTGCGTTACTATCACATCATCGCCCAGGCGCTATATATCAACCCATGCTCCACCTAACGCCGATGAAAAGGTTTCATCGCTAGAAAACTGGACGAGCGCATTCCCGCGCCTACGTTGCGTGACGCTGCAGTCATCAAACCCCCGTCAATCCTCGATGGCCTCGGCAAATCAACCGCATCCTGGTTATGAAAACCCTGTCCCGTCTCTTGCTGGCGGCCTTGGCCGTCGCTACTTTCAGTCACGCCGCGCGTGCTGAACTTTCGCCACAAGGCTGGCTCGAAACCTATTATCTCAATCCAAAACCCGCTGAGCTGCCACGAGCAGTTCAGAACCTGAGTCGTTCTGGCTACTTCGACCGTGACGAAAATACGGCGGTAGCAATCGGCTTTCTCGCCACAGTATTTGCCCAGAATCCAGACCGCGTCGAAGGCTGGTTGCGGCAACTATCGTCGATGCCCGAGCGCCATCAACGGCTCCTGGCCGCTGCATTGTGGCAAGCTGGCCATCGCAATTCCGAGAAAATGCTCCGCCGTCTCGCAATCAAATCCCCAGTCCGGGCCGAGGTCGAGCGACTCGCTAGCATCGAAAGTCAAGCCATCGCAGATACACCGGTGCGTTCGCCGTCGTCTCTTCGACTTCAATGGGGAGCTTTTCTCGCGAGTGGCCACGAGCGCCACATCGTGAGTATTTTAGAGGGCTTCGCACGCAACGACCCTTCGCTAAGTACCACAGCGCGACTCGCGCTTGCTCAATCGGCGGCAGGACATTCGCGCGTACTCGATATCTGCCGCGACCAACTAGAGCGGCAACCTGAGGAAATACAGGCAGAGATGCGTGCAGCTCTGAGTTCCCTCGCACCTGCACCGCGCACATGATGGGCTGCAATGCAGCCTAAGCTGCCCCACCGGCCTCGCTAGGGGCCGGTGTTTCTTTTTTAGATCGAATCGATGTAGCGAAAATTTTTCATAGTGGTTCTGAGCCGCAGGGTAAGGCACCGCGCCTGCTGAATCGCGGCATGCGCAGGCACTTTCTAACTAGTATAGTCTCCGCCTTGCCCATCGTTGCGGGAGTCGCTTTCGCCTCACCCACTCTGCGCCTAGAGTCCTCGGCCGTGACTATAATTCGCGGCACAAGCTGGTCGCCAGGCGACGTGGCGAGAGAAGGCGCGGGAGAGTTCGCGGTATACCTCCAAGTTGCGCAGCTGCAACGCGCCAAGGGAGCGACGGGCATTATCGCGATCGGCGATCGCCACGGTCGCTTGCGCGATGGTGGCGAGCGGGCACTTCACCGTTTGGTGCATGCGGGAGTCCCGGTAGTGAAGCTCGCCACCTCGGGGCATCGAGCTGCCATGGACCACCCGCTTTTCCTCGACGGAGGCGCGCTCGATGCCCACTCCGCTAGCGAGATTCTCGCCCTCAGTTTACGCCGGTACGGACCACCGCCCTCCGCAGCGAATGCCGAGTTTCCCACCCCCGCTGAACTTGCCGCGATCCAGGCGCATCTTCGCCCTTTTCAAGTGGCGCTCGATTCCGCGGCTGCCGCGACTCTTGCCCAACGATAAGCGCCCCGCGCCTCGCTAGCTCTTCATACCGCAGGCGACTCGACCGATGTCGCACCAGCGAGTCGCCGCGCAAGCGGTCATCCAAGCCCTCGACTGTAGAGCGTGCCGCGGCAAATCGTCACCGCATGAATGCGCCGTCAAACTTTACGACTGCTGAGTACCGTCAGGGGCACTTGCAGGCCTCTTGCTCGAAGCGACGGGAATGTGCGCCGCACGCCGGAGGATCTCGGCCTTGGAGGTCTTCAAACGCTCCGCGATTTGATTTAGCCGCACAACTTCTGGCTGGGTAAGGACAGTGAGTCGTTTCGTACCGTCGCGATCTACCCAGGCGACTTGGTGAATACGTTGGCGCGAGCCCTTTACGAGGTCGCGCAGGTAGCTAAGCTCATCATCCGGCAAATCGAGTGGTGCAGCGTTCATAAGATAGTCTGGACACCCTTTTCACCCAACGCCCCCTCTGTCACGCTCTGGGTGAAAATTCTCCGGCGCTTTGCTTCGGGGTTTCGCGGCGTCATCGTCCGCGCAGGCCTGTCGGGCAAGGCATGACGACGGCGACCTAGCCTGGCGGCCTCCGCGGCAAAGCCCAATTGAAGATCCTGCATACGTTGAAAGAGAGCGAGCAACTGGTCAGGCCTTGCGTAGTGATCCAGCTTGCATCGATCGAGTGCCAAAAGCAGTTCGTGCGTGGCCTCGAGGGTAGAGAGGCAACCAGGCTCGGGCTGTCGCTTGATGACATATCGGCTTGGCGTGGCTTGGGAAAACATGATTCGCGGGAGACGCTGCAGAGTGAGGCTTTCCTTCCACATATGCCGCACCAACCTCCAAGTGCCATCGAGCAAGAACACCACAAGCCGTCGGCCTTCGAAATCCCGCTCTCGCAACTCTCCTTTGGAAAGGTCGCGGGCATCGCTACGAGGGTACAGAAGCACAGGATAGTTTGTCGGATCTTCGATCAGCGCCTGCACGGCTTCGTTTCGATCGAAGCCGACACCCATGTGAATCTCGCTTCCCGCCAGAGATAGGTGGGTGAGGCGACCGGTCGCGGCTTTCACATGCTTGAATTCGTACGGATGCATGAGGAAAACAAACTTCGTGCGCGTCACCATCGGCGTGATGGAAGAGCACCAGCACAGTTGCTGGGGCCAGAAGCAGCGATAGCACATCGGTCGACTCATCGGTAGTGCACGTTATGCCCCTCGGTTCCCATGACGAGGCGCAAAACTGCGAACGATCGCCGGTGTGCCCTTACCTTCATTGCTACCCCAAGAGCCATCCGCGCGACGTTGCGGTGCGCACGATATCCACACGGCTTTTGAGTCCGAGCTTTTCCATCGCCCGCGCTTTGTACGTCTCGACTGTCTTTACCCCGATATTCAGCATCGCAGCGATTTCTTTGTTGGAATGTCCCTTGGCGATTGCACGCAGCACGTATTGCTCGCGCTCGCTCAAATCTACGCTCGCGGAAAGCTCTTTGTTATCGGTTTTCACGATAACCCGCACAACCTTGCTAGCCACACGCGGATCTATGTAGGTGCCACCGTCGGCGACAGTGCGCACGGCGAGCGCCAACTCTTCTGTGGGAATGCGCTTCAAGAGATATCCGACCGCGCCCTGCCGCAGCATCTCTCCGATATAACCTTCGTCCTCATGCACCGTGAGAGCGATTATCTTGGTCGCCGGGCAAACCTGTCGCACCTGTCGCGTGAGCTCGATCCCGCTGATTCCGGGCATAGAAATATCCATCATCACCACATCTGGCTGTACTTCACGTATTCGTTTCAGAGCCTGCTCGCTGTCTTCGCTTTCGCCGACGACTTCCATGTCGGGCCTGCGCTCGAGCAAGCGTTTGATGCCTTCGCGGACGACTCCGTGGTCCTCGACGAGAAATATCCTGCAGTTATTCATCGGAAAGCGGGATACGTACGTACACCGCGGTGCCTTTGCCGCGGGTGGATTCCACTTTTACGGTACCGTTAAACTGAGCAGCGCGCTCATTCATGCCGAGCAGCCCGAGCCGCTGCCGAGAACCTTGGGGGCCGTCCTCGAAACCATCCCCATTATCTTCAACGATGATGTCGATCTCTCGCGGCTTACGCTCTACAATCACGCTCACCACGCTCGCCCTTGCATGCTTGGCGACGTTTGTCAGCGCCTCCTGCACGATACGGTAAAGGGCTGATTCGAGTTCATGGGGCAGGCGGGTGGCATCCAAACCCGAGACATGAAACTCGACGGGCAAGGAATAGCGCTTCATCCAGAGCTGCACCAACGCAGTCAAAGCGGCTGGCAAGCCGACATCGTCCAAAGCGGTGGGCCTCAGTTCTACCGCGGCCATATGTAAATCGCGCCCCAGTTCCTCGGCGAGCGCACGCAATTCGGCGATCCGCCGAGCACGATCGGGATGATTCGCATCAAGCGCATTCAGACCGAGAGAAAGAGCGGTCACCTGTTGTCCGAGATGGTCATGGAGCTCCCGCGATATCCTGCGCCTCTCCTCCTCCTGCACGGACATCATGCGAAGCATGATCTCCTGTCGCAATGCGTCGCCCTGCAGGCGCTGCTCCATCTCGGACTTGAGTGATTGAAGCGCGAGACTCAACTCACCATTCAGGTGATGGAGAGCCGCAGTGCGCTCGCCCACCCGTCGCTCGAGGTTCTCGTGGGCCTGCTGCAGTTGCTCCTCCGCGAGTTTGCGCTCGGTGAGATCGCGAGCGATCTTCACAAATCCCAGCAAACGCTTCGCCTCATCGCAGAGAGGAAACACGATGCCGGACGCAAAAAAGCGGCTAGCGTCTCTGCGTAGGTGCCAGCGTTCGTCCTCCGCTCGCCCGTGCTTTTGCGCTTCGGCGGTTTCCTTAAGCGGAGCGCCTGCGGCTCGGTCTTCCGGCGTGAAAAGCACGTCAGCCGTTTTGCCGAGGATCTCGGACTCGGAGTAGCCGAAAAGGCGCTCCGCCCCTGAACTCCAAAAATCCACATTGCGCTGAGGATCGACGCTGAAAATTGCGTAGTCGCGGGCTGATTCGATGAGAAGTTGAAATCGACGTTCCGAAATAGGTTTGGTACCTTCCTGTAGTCCGAGGTTTTTATGAAGGTTGTCTGGCTCGGATGACATGGCGCGGCTCCCCTCAACGAACGCAAGTCAGGCCTCATTGCCAGCTGTGAAACCCGACAGGGATACGATCTTCTTGTAGGGAAAAACCGCAGTCTGCGTTCATGAGCCGCAGTATCTTTCGATACCTATTCCGTGCCTCATAGACTGTCACCCACGGTGTGAAGGCCCCGTAACCAATACGCACATAGTGGGTCTGAGGGGGCCAATGGATGTGACTCTGTTTCACAACGCAAAGGCTGGAGACGAGTCGTTTACCCCTAAGAAGCTGATTCGCTTGCTTAAAAAAGGAGGCTATCGGGCAGCCTACTATCCCCTGAAAGAGGCGCTGGACGACAAGAAACTACTCAAGCATGCGCTGCGAGGGCGGAAGTTTACGGTCGTAGCTGGGGGCGATGGCAGTCTCCGAAAAATTGCTACTCGACTCGCCGATTCCCACCACGCCATTGCCGTGCTCCCCCTTGGCACCGCCAACAACATCGCAAGTAGCCTTGGCATCATGGGGACACCTGAGGAAGTAATCGCCAGCTGGGCGACGGCTAGGCGTGCAAAGATCGACATGGGGGTAGCGGAAGGACCTTGGGGTAGAAAGACATTCATCGAAGGAATTGGTCTCGGTCTCATCGGCCGTTCAATCGCCATCATCGACGATATCGACGCGGCGAGCGGACGCGCATTCTCCACCAAAGAGGACAAGATGCATCGCGATCTGTGCGTCATGGCAGCACTCGCCCACGAAATGTTCCCCACCACGGTAAAAATGGATCTCGACGGTAACAAATCCGTCGATGACTACCTGCTTCTGGAAGTGCTCAACATCAATCGTGCCGGACCCGGCATCGAACTTGCGAGCGCAGGAGATCCGTGTGACGGCAAGCTCGACCTAGTATGGGCCTCCGCTCAAGAACGCAAAGCGGTCGCCCAGAGCATTGAGAAATGCCTGTCCGAGTCGCGCTATCGCCCTCTATTGACTTCGCGAAAGATCAAGCGCTTACGGTTGGCGGTTGGAAAATGTGAATTCCGACTGGACGACAAAGTGGTCCTTCGCAGCGAAGACTTCGGAAAGTGGACCCGAGACAAGCGAGCGAGAATCGATATCGCAGTAAAGCCCGGCGCCATCACGTTTCTCCTCCCCGAGAAACCCGCGCCCACAAAGGAGTCGAGGAATCCGCATTGATAAGGGACATTGTCGGGCTCGCCTCTCTCTCTGCGTATCGAAGCATGGCTCTCCTGGGGTACGCAACCCACTGCGCGGCCGAGAAATCGAGCGTAGAATGGCCGCATGATCAACCCCGCTACATCCTCCTCCACCTCATCGAAGCCCACTCTCGCCGCCAAGCGTGAAACCTCGAAGCGCGAGGCCGCGGAAGATGCATCCTTGGTACGGCGTTTCGTTGGAGGCGACGAAGCTGCCTTTACGGAAATCGTACTTCGCCATCGCGAACGCCTATTCGGCCTCGCCTTTGGCCTCTTGCGCAATCGCGCCGACGCCGAGGAGATTGTGCAGGATACCTTTATCCGAGCCCATCGTGGGCTCGCTAAATTCAGGGGCGATTCCTCCCTCGCCACCTGGCTGCACCATGTCACTCTAAATTTGGCGCGTAATCGCTACTGGTACTTTCATCGCCGGCGCCGCCACGCCACCCTGTCGCTTGATTGTACGCTGAAGGAGGATAGCTCTGCGACATTTGCCGATTTACTGCCGTCCACTGAGGATGGCCCGGCGCGTGAAACGATGACCAGTGAATTTACTGAACTGGTGACCGTATGTATGGATCGACTGCCCGAAGAGCAGAGAAAGATCCTTTCCATGCGCAACATCCTGAACCAGTCGTACGACGATATCGCCCAAGCATTGGATATCGAAGTCGGCACCGTAAAAAGCCGCATCGCACGGGCTCGGGGCCAGCTCCGCAAGGCCATGGCTCAAGCTTGCCCAGAGTTTGCCGAAGATGCTGTGCCGAAAGATTGGTTTGAAGCGTCACATGCACTCAGCCCCCTTAACGACTAGGAGCGGGCGCGCCAAGAGCCGGAAAGCCTCGAAATCGTCGGTGCCTCACTTCGCAGCGAACATCCAAGCGTGAAGTCGTATAGCTAAAAGGGGTTGCACACATCCTCTTCGGGGTCTTCACCGCACCTGGATCAGTAGGCTTCCAGCTGCCGATGCGCAGCTTTCGGCGCCGCGGAGAAGCCCCTGGGCCTTGTGAATCTTAGGCAAAATCTGGCAGATGGCCACATCGATAGCTGAAGTGCCACCATCGCTTATTATCCACTACCTCTTGCTCTTGCGCTGCCAAGCGCATCGTCGTGACGAGTTGCGGCCGATTCACGGCCGAATACCAACCTTCGCCTCGTATGTCCGCTAGGCTCGACTCTGAGTCCTGACGCTCCGAGGCGCTGCACACAACCCCATGCCGTCAGCCAGAGACATACGCTGCAGCCGAGCAGGGGAAAGAGGTGCCGGATGCTCCCCATCCCGCAAACAGAACTTCAGGGCCCCGCGGGTGCCTGCCGCTCGCATCCCACGAAGTAACTTTCTGATACACGACTCTTGGCCTTCATAGGTTTGCATTCCTGAGCGAAACCACCATCTCGGCGAACTACTCGATGATTCCGGGCGGATCGTCGATCTCACGCCTCAAGAAAATTGGTGCTCAGGACAGGACTCGAACCTGCACGCCTTACGGCACACGCCCCTCAAACGTGTGTGTCTACCAATTCCACCACCTGAGCACTTCTAAAAGAGAGGAGGGCGGACTAAGAGACATCGCCGCTCGCTTGTCCAGCCCTGAAAGAAAAAAAACGAGGAAGTTTTAACTTTTTCTCTGAAAGCGGTTTCCTCTTGCTCCTCTACTAGGCTCGTTGGCGCTCGGTAAGAGCGCGTGCCACTTCACCGGCAAAAAACGGACCTCGGTAGATCATTCCAGTGTAAATCTGCACTAAGGTTGCGCCAGCATCGAGCTTCTCGGCGGCACTCGCGGTATCCGTGATACCACCGACGCCAATGATAGGGAGTCGCCCCTGTGTAGCACGGGCGATATAATTAACAATCTCCGTTGATCGCCTGCGCACTGGCGCACCGCTTAGGCCACCAGCCTCGTTGACCGCAGCGAAATAGCCGGGGCGCGCAAGCGTGGTATTAGTCGCGATGATTCCATCCAGCTTATACTCTGCAATTACTCCGAGCACGGCATCGATCTGCGGCCAGGTGAGATCGGGGGCGATCTTTAGAAGCACAGGGACGCGGCGCTTGCCCCCTTGGGCCGCGCGCTCCGCATTTGCACCGGTCACAGCGCTGAGAAGTTCACGTAGGCGCGACTCGTCCTGCAACTGCCGAAGATTGGGCGTGTTGGGGCTCGATACATTGAGCACCAGATAGTCGGCGTAGTCGGCCAGCAGGGCAAAGCTTGCGAGGTAATCCTGAGGGGCCTGCTCTATCTCGGTAATCTTGGATTTACCGAGATTAACGCCTAGCGGGATACGACGAGCGCCCCGCTGCGGTTGCCTCGCTAGCCGGGCAGCCACCGCCGCAGCACCCTGGTTGTTGAAGCCCATGCGATTTATCACCGCTTCCTCATTCGGATAGCGAAAAACACGAGGCTTGGGATTACCTGGCTGGGCGTGCGCGGTGACGGTGCCGATCTCCACATGCCCAAATCCAAGTGCAGCCGCAGCCGGCCAGGCCATCGCATGTTTGTCAAAGCCAGCGGCCAGACCGACGGCGTTGGGAAACTCCAAACCAAAGGCCCGCACCGGCTGGCGAGCAGTCGGAGAGCGCTGGGTCCACTCGAGGAATCGGCAGAGTGGCGTCACGCGTCCGAGGAGAGACATGGCTTTTACGCCTAGTTCGTGCGCATGCTCGGAGTCCTGCCGGAAAAGCCAAGGCCTCACCAATTGATCGTAATATTTCCCCATGTTACACGAGGGTGAAATCCCGCTTGAAAATAATCAAGCGCCAGCGGGCGGCATAACTACGCCCCTTCAGCTATTTCCCCTCTTGAAACGCTCGACAATCGTACCGACGACACGCGTCCTTTTTGTGCTTGTTTTTTCAATCCTCGCTCGCACGCTGCGCGAAAAATCCACCCGACTTTTATTTTCCATGGCCAAAGCTACTTCCACTCTCGACTGGTGCATTGTTCGTCTCGGCGAAGACCATAACTGGTGGGTTGCTGAGACGAGCGATCCTGTACGTTGGGACGTCGATGGCTTGAGCATCGTAGATCCGCGCCAGATCCAGCACCTTATTGAGCTCGTCGATCCCCTGCGTGACTACGGTTTCGACCAAGATGTCTTCGAGTCCGCGTTTATCCCCTTCCGGATCGAGAAAGATGTCGGCAACGGCAAAGTACGCCTGAAGCGCGTTAAGGAGTCCCTCTTCGAATCAGAAGACAAGCTCTTCGCCTTGCCGGATATCCTCGATGAGGAAAACGGGCCCTATGCCGATCTCTTAGATCACATCACGCGCTGCCGGGTGAAGATGCTGAATGATCTCTTCAACTTCGAGTCCAAGCTCTCCGTCGACGAGGTCGAGGACGAGATCCGCGAAGAGCAGAATACAAATTTCATTCAGGGCAAAGCCGTCCACACCTTCGAAGAACTCAGCGACATCCTCGACTACATGCCCGCTGGCTACGACACTGACGAGGAGGCTCCTGCCAAAGACGCCGAAGACGAGACCGACGACGACTTGCCTGAGCTCGATGAAGAGGAAGAGGAAAAGCTCAAAAACGACGAGTCTCTCAAGTGGGACGAAGACGACGAGGAAACCGCCGGCGACGAGGAAGGGGAGAAAAAGAAGGCCGACGGCGAAGGCGACGACGATGATGACGACCTAGGCGACGATGAGGATGACGAAGATGATGAGGATGAGGACGACGCCGATGAGGATGAAGACGAGAAGCCGAAAAAGAAAACTCGTGGAAAGCGCTAGAACCCATTCCCGCCCCCGCAAATGAAAAAGGCAGCTCGCAAGAGCTGCCTCTTTTTTTCCAATCCCGCAGCGGACGTTTCCGTCGGTCGGATCACCTGCCCCCCTTGCCCATTCAGCGCTCCACCGGCAGTATCTTGAGATCGACCATAAGGTCAGCGGCGATCTTTTCGAGATCGGAGCGGAGTTGGGCGACTTTCACTTGGTCAGGCAGCCAAACGGTAGCCTTGGCCTGAAAAAGGGTGCCGCCATCCATGGGCGCGCTCACACGCTCGGAGGCGAGCTCCTCGACATTGACGTTGTGCGCAGCAAAGACGCCCGAGACACTGCGAAGGATACCGGGACGATCATTGCCCACGAGTTCCACGCGCGCTAGCGCGCCTCCAGTTGGCTGTCCCGTCCGGGTGCCGCCCTCCGCATGGATGATCACTCGGAGACCGTCGACCTCGAGAGTGCGCAGCGCATTCACCAGCTCGTCGCGGCGGGCCTGTGCAACTTCCACTCGCAGGATACCGGCAAACTGACCACCCAGTCGGCACATGCGGCTCTCGAGCCAATTGCCGCCGTGGTCCGCCACGCGCGCGGCCACCATTTGCACCAAACCGGGTCGGTCGGCACCGATCACTGTCATCACGAGGGTTGCGAGCATCGTATCACCGTGAGTTCTTCACAGACCGGCCGCAACTCCGATCACACGCGCGCCGCGCGGTCGCTCGACACATCACTCCTCCAACTCCACATTCCAATAGGCGACGTCGAGGAAGTCCTTCCAATGTTCATGCTGCTGAGTGCCGAGCACCAGCGAAATGACAGGACGCCACTTGGGCCGCACAGGCTTGCGTATGAGTCGCATGTGCGCCTCATGCGGCAGCCGATTGGCCTTTCTCGTATTACACTTGATGCAGGAGCAAACGATATTCTCCCAAGTAGTTTTCCCACCGTAGTCGCGGGGGATCACGTGGTCGAGATTGAGCTGCTCACGCGGCAGTGCGCGCGAGCAGTACTGACAGGTGTTCTTATCGCGCTCGAAAACATTGTTTCGCGTCAGCTTGAGCTCCTTACAGGGCAGCTTGTCGAAAAAAGTCAGAAGGATAACTCGAGGCAGACGGATCACCCGCGTAGGCGTATGGACTTTCTCCAATTCACCGATCGGTGGGTTGTTTCCCGAAAAGTGGAGCCAGTCGAGCATCGAAAACGTGCGAAAGTCATCCTCGTGGTGATGGACGACCTGCGCGTGCCCGCGAGCTAGAAGCCCGAAAGCCCGTTTAGCGCCGATGACATTCACTGCCTGCCACAGGCGATTCAGAACCAGCACCGGTTGTTCCAGCACAGCGTCCATACGGGGCCACGGCAATAACGGTGCGGGTGAATGACTGTCAAGGTCCACCGTTGTGCGGTGGTGTCCTAATTTGAAATGTGGCTTGCAGGGTGCTGCGAGATAGAGGGTAAGCGGTGGGGTATGACGAAAGAAGAAAGAGCGGCGATGATACGAGAGCGGTTCAAGACGAAGCATCCGTTCTCGGTGGTGGAAAACACGGGGAAGACGCGAGAGGGGCTGTGGAGGCGTAGGCCGTACTGTATGGACAGGAATCCGAGAGGGCATCGGTTTGGGATGAACTACACGCAGAGGACTGCGACGAAGCAGCAGCAGGTTGAGCGGCTGGTGAGGGCGATAGGCCGGGAGCAGACGGAGACGAGAGCGCCTGAGCTGAGGGTGAAGCGGGGGAAGAGGGTGAGCGCGGTTACGAAGATCGCGGAGAAAGCGCCGAAGAAGCTGGAGAAGAAGGAGAGGAAATATGAGTGGCAGGCGTGATGCTTGGCTTGCATCAGCGATTGGTGGGTGATGCCGTTTGAGCATCAGATGAAACTGGAGTTCTCCAATGGCGGTTGGCATCTCATGGGCCGGAGTAAAATAAGCCTAATTGCCCGCTATTGCGTGGCCACGAATCACGGCGAAGCGAGCGCGGCTGGATGCGTTGAGCGGTTTGGAATTTGCACGACACCAGATAGCGAAATCGTCTGGGTCGATTGCGACCTTGGTAGGAATCAGCCCTTGGCTTCGGTACGATTTTACCGACTCCTCTGCCTGCTTAGTCCAAGCAGCAAAAGAATCGGAAAAATCCATTTTATCCTCACAGATTTCCTTGAGGCAGTTGTAAGCGGCCTCGCTTCCTATCCACGCTACATAGCATATAGATGGTTTCATAATAAGGGATTAGGGGAGAAATCTTGGAGCAGATAACCAGTCGGCGGGTGTATACGTGGCAAACGTACTCCCCGCTGAAAAACAGGTAACGATCATTAGCGCACTGTGCGAAGGCAACAGCATCAGGAGCATCGAGCGCATGACTGGCGTGCATCGTGACACGGTCATGCGGCTGGGTGTGCGGGTGGGCGAGACGTGCGCGCAGATGCATGACGAGACGATGCGCGGCCTCAAATGCACCCACATTCAAGCGGATGAATTGTGGGGATTCGTAGGGAAGAAACAGCGTAGCCTGTTGCCGACGGATAACGCGGCTGAGGTGGGCGACGTATGGACCTAAGTTGGCTTTGACCCGGCGAGCAAGCTCGCGGCCTCGTATGTCGTCGGGAAACGCGACTACGCGCACACGCTGCGCTTTGTGTCCGATCTGGCGGCGCGAATGCGCGACCGCATCCACCTTTCGACGGATGGCATGATTGAGTATGCGTCGGCCATTGCGGAGGCATTTGGCGGGGAAATCGACTACGGCCAAATCGTGAAGACCTACGGGCAGAGCGACACCGATGCGCAGCGCAGGTACAGCCCGCCGAAGATCGTTTCTATCACTAAGAAGGTCATGGAGGGGACGCCCGAGCTGGGGAGCATTTCAACCTCTCACGTTGAGCGCCAAAACCTCACGATGCGGATGCACATGCGCCGACTCACGCGCCTGACTAACGCTTTCAGCAAGAAAATGGACAACTTCCGCGCGGCTGTGGCGCTGCACTTCGCCTATTACAACTTCGTGCGCACGCATGGCTCGATTCGCTGCACGCCTGCGATGGAGGCGGGCGTGGCTAACAAGCCGTTGAGCGTGTCCGATCTGTTGGCCCTATGACCTACCTAGAACGCCTAGCGCACGCGATTCGCGAGCTGCACGGTTGCGAATGCCGACACCTGCGCACTGTGCCGGTGAGCGAGGTTTTCAAGGGCCGCGAGATCTGGCGCGGGGACGTGGAGGTGTTCGCCCTGGCGGGCCACGCCAAGGCGAAACACGCCTATGCTTGGGGCTACGCTAAAGAGGTTGTGACGGTGCTCGAAATTCCGCCGGTGGATTCGCCGGAAACTGCCGTCAAAGTCGGAATTGCCGCTCACGCACCGCGCCAGAGGGAAGGGTCGCAATGACAGACTCCAGTTCCCGCGCTTCAAATTCCGTTTTCCAAGAACATGTTGGAGCGGAAGCGCAAAGCATTCGTATGTGCTCTCCTATGCTTCGCGCGGGCTTATCGCAAACGGGGCAATATGGATGCCATTTCATTCCAGTAATCGCGGATCGAACAAACTTGGTTCCCCTATGAGTTATCTCCTCGCCACGCTTCGCTCTCTGATTCTCCGAGTCCGCTATCTTCGACTCAAGCGCCGCAATTTGCTTCTTCAAGCTAAGCTCGTCCGAACGCAGCTTGAGATTCTCCTCATGGAGCGAAAAGTGCTCCGATTGCAACGTGCTTACCAGCTTTTGAATGTCTCGCATTTCGGCGGCCAACTTCCGATCTTGGACCCGCTCGATAAGCACAGAGACTAGCTGATGGAGCGCGACGATGGTTTTGACGGTAGTTGCAACGGGCTCCATTCAATAAAAGTTCAATAGTGAACCATTAGGAATGGCCAGCGGAAACCCGCCTAGCGGTTAAGCCTGCCAGCCGTACTTGCGCGTCAGCTTCGGCAGCTTCTTCCCGATCTGCACCGCGACAGGCTCAGGCTTGGGCTTCGGCTTAGTCGGCTTCACGACGCCCTTTGGCTTTGCGCACCCCTCGCGCTTCGCCTGCGCCCTAAACGTCGGCCACGGCACGTACAGCTTCCCCCGGTACAGCAACGGCACGCCTAGCCCTTGCGCGTAGGGACTGGCCTCCGCTTTGGCCCGCGCTGGCCCTGCCGCGCGCCTCCGCACCCGCTTCGGCCTCGGCTCCTCCTCGCCCTTCAGCATTCGCCCCAGCTCCTCAAATAGCTCAACCTCCAGCTTAAACCCTCTCCTCACTCTCGACATGTATGGCTTCATGCGCCACCCGATGAAACCTCTTCCCTCCAAACGCTACCCCGGTTTCAAATTAGGACACTACCCGTTGTGCCATTAAGGAAACGACTGCGGCGCCATCGCTGGATCGTCCGCGCTAAACGGTGCGTATCCAGAATCCTCCCATCCCAAACGCTTCTCAGCGATGCAGTCGGAGCGGCAGCGACGCTTCCGCGGGGTAAGGCTGGCCGTCCTTGATGGACGGGAGGAAAAGCCAATTGCCGGCATCGGCGATCAACTGATGCTCCAGCACCGCGGGCAACTGAGGGGTGATTCGCACGTCCTCCACCTTACCGGTGGCGGTGAGGGACAGGATCGCGGTGAGTTCGTTGTATTCGAGCGTCTGATATCGGCGGAGGTCCATTTCGACCAAGTAGGGCTTGGCCGGTAGGGAGCCGCCCGCGGCAGATTGTATGTACCGTGCGATCGCGAGACGATGCAGGCTGGGATGGGGATCGCCCTCCTTGGCCACCGTGCGCAGCAACGGCTCGAAACTCTTTAACACAGAATCTGGCCCAAGGTACTCCTCCCCTCGATAGCTGTGGTAAAGGATCTCGCCCTCTCGCGTGAAGACGATCAGGCTCGGAATTCCACGTCCCTTCCATCGCTCGAGCAGATCGACGCTGCCCACCTGCGAAAACTTGAGCACAGGGAAAGGCATCGCGTTTTTGCGCACGTATTTCGCCTGCTCTCCACTGCTGCGATCGCTGCTGATAAAAATGCACTCGAAAGCCTCAGGCGCCACTTGCTTCAAACGATGGTAGGCTTGCACAAGACGCGGGCTAAAGACGCGACACGGCGGGCACCACTCCGCCCCAAAATAGACCAGATAAAACTTAGGCTCAGCGCGGGAGCCGGGATCGAAGCCCGCGAGCTTGTCCCCGTGCAGCACCTGCAGGCGGCCCTTCAACGCCTTGGCTACTCTCGATTTGGATGTGCTCCAAGCGGGCGCCGCGCGGGCCGGATCGGCCAGATACTCGGAGACCCGACGCAACGCGGCATCATCGAGTTCGCCCATATCCAGAAAGCGCGCTCCTTTCTTCTGCTCGATGGCTACCACTGGCCCGTACACCCCCGAAAGCGTACCCTCTACCTCAGCTCCCTGGAGCGTGCGCCACGTTTCTACTGGGGCCGCCCAAGCTGAGACTGACGAAAGAGCTGCAAGAAACGACAGCCGAAGGGTGATCACGCGCGGACACTAAGATAGCGCGAACTATCGACGCAACCCTCCACTCTATCTTCTCGCAGACCTCGACGCCCCCACTATCGAGCGAGCGTACGCGCCAACCCCACTTGCAAGCCCCTCAGCTCGGCGAGCCCGCGCAAGCGCCCGATCAAAGGATAGCCCGGGCATGTGGGCGCAGGACGGCTGAAGTCGTCTAGCATCGTATGCCCATGGTCTGGCCGCAGGGTGAACCTCCAATCGCGTCGGCCTGCGCGACGGCGCGCTTGCTGCTCGAGCAGCAAGGCTTCCACCACCCCTGCCATATCCACGTTGCCCTCCAAGTGGCTCGCTTCGAAGAATACTCCGCTGGGTTCGCGCTGCACGCTGCGCAAATGCACAGCGTGGATGCGAGTTCCGAGGCGCTGCACGATTCCCAGCAGATCGTTATCAGCGCGAGCGCCTAGCGAGCCGGTACAATAGCAAAACCCATTGGCCGGTGACTCCGCCATGCTCAGCAAATCCGAAAGATCGGACTCGGTCGACACGATCCGAGGCAAGCCGAGCACAGAGAATGGAGGGTCGTCGGGGTGGATCGCTAGTCGCACTCCCGCATGGTCCGCGACCGGCACAATCTCCTGCAGAAACAGCCTCAAGTGCTCTTTTAGCAGGGACGCGTCGACCTCTGCATATCGTACGAGCATCGCGCGGAAATCAGCGAGCGTCAGCCCGAGACTTACGCCGGGAAAGAGATTGAGCGTTTGCTGGGTAAATGCCTCACGCTCCGAAACCGCCTGCTCGTCCCAAAAAGCTGCAGCCGCCTGGCGCTGCTCCTTGCTCCAATCACGCTCCGCACCCGGCCGCTCGAGGGCGAAGAGATCAAAAGCTGCGAACTTCACCGGATCGTATAACAACGCCTCCGCACCGTCGGGCAATTGATGCCGCAGGTCGGTCCGCACCCAGTCCAAAACCGGCATGAAGTTGTAGACCACAACCTCTATACCCGCAGCGCCCAAACGCTGGAGCGTGGTTTTGTAATTATCAATGCAGCGTTGAAAATCGCC
>CAYZPV010000032.1:0-74139 GCA_964480585.1 uncultured Opitutus sp.
CCTGCCAGTTGGCGCGCGCCCGATGGGACGCGCTGGCTGATCGCCACCGCCAAGTTTTGCGACGTCGGCGCGCTCCTCACCGGCATGGCCATCGGCAAGCACAAGATGTCCCCCGTCATCAGCCCCAAAAAGACGTGGGAAGGCGCCATCGGCGGCGTCTTCGTCTCGATGGGCGTGGGCGCCTTTATTGCGTGGCTCGGCCGCGGCTCGTTCCCCGCGCACATGACGCCGCTCATCGCCGCGCTCATGGCCGCCCCCATCGCCATCCTCGGCATCGTGGCCGACCTCGTGGAGTCCGTCATCAAGCGCCGCGCCAATATGAAGGACTCCGGTGCCACCATCCCCGGCATCGGCGGCATGTTCGACCTCAGCGATTCGCTCCTCCTCACCGCCCCCGTCGCCTACGTCCTCTTCGGCTTGGCTAAATAAGCCGGATTGTTTCGCCGCAGAGAACACTGAGGAGGGCACAGCGGCCACGGAGCTCCAATCGCCCGAGCGCTCTTTCTCGGATTGGACCTCTGTGATGTCTGGGTCTAGAAAAGCGGTTCGATAGATTACCGGTATTCGCCCAAAAACCCCGCGCTTGCCGCTCGCGCCTGCCCTCCTGCACACTCGCCCGCTTCCGTGGCCGCTTCCCTTTCCGCAACTCCCGCTCGCAAGAAACGCGTCGTCCTCCTCGGTGCCACCGGCTCCATCGGCGAAAACGCCCTCCGCGTCCTCGCCGCCCATCCCGACAAGCTCGAGCTCGTCGGCATCGCCGCCAAGTCCAACGGGGAAAAACTCGCCGCCATTGCCCGCCAGTTCGACGTGCGCCACGTCGGCCTGTACGACGACGCCGCCTGCGCCTCCGCCCGCGAAAATCTCGCCGCCTTTCCCGCCGGCACGCAGTTCGTGAGCGGGCTTGCCGGCCTCGTGGAGCTCTCCCGTATGCCCGAGGCCGATATCGTCCTGGTCGCAGTCGTCGGCACCACCGGCCTAGAGCCCACGCTCGCCGCGATCCGGGCCGGGAAGGATATCGCTCTCGCCTCCAAGGAGGTCCTCGTGCTCGCCGGCAAGTTCGTCATGGCCGAGGCCGCGCGTCATCAGGTCAAAATCCTCCCCGTCGATAGCGAGCACAACGCCGTTTTCCAGTGCCTCGAGGGCCACCCTCGCGGCGGCGTGCGCCGGATCGTGCTCACCGCCAGCGGCGGCGCCTTTCGCGACTGGCCGGCTGAGCGCCTCGCCTACGTCACGCCCGCCGATGCTCTCAAGCACCCCAATTGGGCGATGGGCCCCAAGGTCACCGTCGACTCCGCCACCCTCGCCAACAAAGGTCTGGAGTTGATCGAGGCCCAATGCCTCTTCGGCCTGCGTCCGCAGCAGTGCACCGCCGTCATCCACCCGCAGAGCATCGTGCACAGCATCGTGGAATATATCGACGGCTCGATGCTCGCACAGCTCTGCCCCCCCTCGATGACGTTTCCCATCCAGCACGCCCTCCTCCACCCAGAGCGTGCGCCCGGCGTCGAGCCTGCCCTGGATTTCGCGAAAGTGCTCAGTCTGGAGTTTCGCCCGGTCGATGAGGCCCGCTTCCCGATGCTCCGGCTCGCTCAGGCGGCGATGTCGGCCGAGGGTGTCGCGCCCGCCATCTACAACGCAGCCAATGAGATAGCCGTGGAAGCCTTCCTCGCTCATCGCATCCCTTTCCTTGCGATTCCGGAGGTTGTTGACCATACTCTAGCCTCTCTTAAAAACTTCGAACCCGCCCAACTCCCCGAGGTCCTCACCCTAGATGCCGAGGCCCGCCGCGTAGCATCCCAGTCGCTTATCAAATATTTCCGCTAGTTCTGCGTTAATTATTCCGTGCCCACCGATCTCCTGCAGTCCATCGCCTCCAATGTCTGGGCGATCTTCCTCGTCGTTTTCTTCTTCGGCGGCTCCATCTTCGTCCACGAGCTCGGCCACTTCCTCGCCGCCCGTCGCCGGGGTGTGCACGTCGAGCGCTTCTCCATTGGCTTCGGGCCCGCCATCTGGTCGCGCCGGGGTAAGGATGGGGTCGAGTACCGCTTGGCGGTCTTCCCTCTGGGCGGTTATGTGCTCCTCCCTCAGCTCGCCGATCTCGGCGCCATCGAGGGCGAGAGCAAGACCGACGTCAACAAGCTCCCCCCGCCCTCCTACTCGACCAAGATGCTGGTCTTCGTCGCCGGCGCAGCCTTCAATGTCATTTTCGCGTTTGTCTTGGCCTGCATCGTCTGGGGTATGGGTCAGCCGGAGAGCAGCGATATGGCCTCCACGCGTATCGGGTACGTCGTTCCGCAGATGGAGTTGCCCGATGGCTCCAAGGTGCAGTCTCCAGCTGCCCGCGCCGGCCTGCAAGTGGGCGACCTCATTCATTCCATCGATGGCAACAAGGTTTCCAACTGGAACGACATCCAGAGTTCTCTTGTGCTCGGCTCAGGCCGCGCCAAGTCAGGCGAGCGTCAAGTCGTCCTGAATATCGAGCGCGAGGGCGTGCGCCGCGATATCACCGTCGAGCCCGTCCTCGCCGGTGATGAAAAGATCCGTCGCATCGGCATCGCTCCGGGATTTGAATTGATCGTCCAGGCAGCCCCCGCCGACTCCGTCGGCGCCAAGGCGGGCTTTCTGCCTGAAGATGAGATTCTGCGCTTAGGTTCGTCCATTGTCATCAATGACGCCGCGTTCCGCGCGCAATTGGAGGCCGGCGCCAAGGAGCCGATCACGGCCACCGTCCGCCGCGCTGGCCAGGAGGTCACCCTCACGATTCCCGCCCGCCCCGAGGCAAAGCCCGGCAGTATGCTCGGCCTTACTCTCCGCACTGGCTTTCGCATGGTGCATGTCTCGCCATTTCAGCAGATCGCAGATGTGGCGCGTTGGACAATCCGCACCTTCAAGAGCCTTGTGACGCCGTCCTCCGATGTCGGCCTCAACAAGATGTCCGGCCCCGTCGGCATCGCTCGCATCCTCCATAGCGCCGCCGAGGTCGGCCTCCGCGCGGTGTTCATGATCACGATTCTACTCAATGTGAATCTGGCGATCTTCAATTTGCTCCCCATCCCTGTGCTTGATGGCGGCCAGATGCTTTTCGCCACGATCGCCAAACTCCGCGGCCGCTCGTTGCCGGTCAATTTCATCGCCGCCACCCAGAGTGCCTTCATGGTGCTGCTGCTCTCGATGGTGGCCTACGTCACTTTCTTCTCCGATGTGCCGCGCATGCTCCGCGAAAATCGCGCCGAGCGCGCGGCCGAGGCCAGGGCAGCCGAGCAGCAGCAGGCTCAGCCGAAGAAGTAAGCATCGCGCTCTCCGCCCCAAGGCCCCGCGCCCACCGTGGTGCTTGCCCCTCCTTTCGGGGGCCAGTGCAACGTGTTGCGCCTTTTGGGCCTTTTCACGCTGGCCTTCGTCAGGTGTTTTGTCGGCGGCCTCGGTTCACACCGCTCGCCTACCCCACCCCGCCGAAAATGTCCCCTCGCCTCTTCGCCCGTCTCACGCTCGCCCTCGCGCTGTTTGCCCAGCTATCCCGCGCCGCCACGCCTACCCCGCCCAATATCCTCGTCATCCTCGCCGACGATCTCGGCTACTCCGATCTGGGCTGTTACGGCGGCGAGATTGCCACGCCTACCCTCGATGGCCTAGCCCGCGGCGGCCTGCGTTTCACCTCCGCCTACAATACCGCCCGCTGCTGGCCCTCGCGCGCCGCAGTGATGACGGGCTACTACGCGCAGCAAGTCCGTCGCGACCTCGTCGCCGGTATCCCCAGCGGCAATCGCGGCACACGCCAGGCGTGGGCTCCGCTTGTCACGGAGTTTCTTCGCCCGGTCGGGTATCGCACTTATCACAGCGGCAAGTGGCACATCGATAGCACCCCGCTCAAGAGCGGTTTCGATCGCTCCCTCGAAATCGGCGGCGGGCAGAATAATTTCTTTAGCGCCACCGGCATCACCATCGAGGAAAAGCCCGATGCGCAGACGCCCGATTACTACGTCACCACGCGCACCGCCGATCACGCCATCGCCTGCCTGCGCGAGCACGCGGATAAGTTCTCCGGCAAACCCTTCTTCCACTACGTCGCCTTCACCGCCCCGCACTTCCCGCTCCACGCCCCCGCCGCCGATATCGCGAAGTACAAGGATACCTATACCAAGGGGTGGAACGCCATCGCCGCCGAGCGCCATGCGCGCCAGACCAAGCTCGGCCTCACCCATCACCCCCTCCCTGCAATGGAGCGCGAAGTCGGCCCGCCGTACAACTTCCCCGACGACGTCGCCAAGCTCGGCCCCCACGAGGTCACGCGCCCGCTGCCTTGGCACGAACTCACCCCCGAGCAACGCGCCTTCCAAGCCGCCAAGATGGCCATCCACGCCGCGATGGTCGACCGCATGGATCAGGAGATCGCCCGTGTGATCGCCCAGCTTAAGGCCATGGGCGCCTACGAAAACACGCTCATCCTCTTCGCCTCCGACAATGGCGCCAGTGCCGAGATTATGGTCCGCGGCGGCGGCCACGACTCCGCGGCGCCGATGGGCTCCGCCTCCACGTATCTCTGCCTCGGCCCCGGCTGGTCGAGCGCCGCCAATACCCCCTTCCGCCGCCACAAGACCTGGGTGCACGAGGGCGGCATCTCCACTCCGCTCATCGCCCACTGGCCCGCCGGTATCAAAGCAAAGGGCGAGCTCCGCCACGCGCCCGTCCATCTCATCGACGTCGTGCCCACCGTCCTCGAGCTCGCTGGCACGAAGAAGCCCCAGACCATCAAGGGGTTCCCCGTCCCACCCTCCCCCGGCCGCAGCCTCAGCCCGGCCTTCGCCAAGGATGTCCCTCTCGCCCGCGACTTCCTCTGGTGGGAGCACGAAGGCAACCGCGCCGTCCGCGCTGGCGACTGGAAACTCGTCGCCCTCGCGAAAGGCCAGTGGGAGCTCTACGATCTCTCCAAGGACCGTGGCGAGTCTACCAACCTCGCCGCGAAGCAGCCCGCAAAAGTCCGCGAGCTCGAATCCCTCTGGACCCAGCAGATGGAATCCACCCGCCACCTCGCCCTCACCGACCTCGCTCCGGCCGCTTCGTCGCCCAAGAAGAAAAAGTAGGGCGGGTCTCCGCCCTTCACGCTCGCATTTCCCTGACCGCACGGAATGTCCTCCCGCCCCCCTGCGCCGGCCTTTCTCCACGCCGCCGCCAAATCAAACTCCCGGCACCCCCGTGACAGCCGGGCCAAAAAAAGCTAGAGTATCGGCCATGCACCGGCCGCAGCCCTTTCGCACCCTAAACGCGACCGCAGCCTCCGCTTCGCCCGCCGCCTCCGCGGTATTTTCGCTTCAAAATCCTCCTCTATATTCGGGCTATTTCGCCCTATTTCGCGCAAATTCTGGGAAGGTTTGTCGGTCCACAAAACCCACCCCGCCGCGGGTCCTCCGTCCCCCAGCGTTCAGCTGGCACCCAGTTTCCCGCACGCGGGCGTTGTGCCGAAGCCACTGCCCGAAAGATGCCGCCTTTGGCGGCATCCTTTTAGCGGACCCTTCCCTGCCTTGGAAAAGCAGCGCGCCTTCCCGATCCCGTCGCCCGCCAATAGCCCGCTCTCCACTATTTTCGCGCCAAAACTCCCCTCTATGTCCGCCCTATTTCGGGCTATCTCGCGATAAACGGCTCACCGCCATCGGCATCGGCGAGCCCCTCCGCTACGTTTCCATCAGGTCCTCCGGCATCTCCACCATCCCCCTGAAAAACCTTCTCCGCGTCCTCGCGCTCCCTTAATAGTCTCGTAGCTTTTTTGGTCACTTCAGTCCGTCCCTTTTGCTCCATGCGCCCCCTGACGTTTCCCTTTGCCTTCGCCGCGCTCAGCCTCGCCGCCCTCCCCTCCGTCAGCTCCGCCGCGCAAACGCTCGACTACAACCGCGATATCCGCCCGATCCTCAGCGAAAACTGCTTCTCCTGTCACGGGCCCGATGAGAAGGGCCGCAAGGGCAAGCGCCGCCTCGATGTCGCCGAGGCCGCCTACGCCGACCGCGATGGCACCATCGCCATCAAGCCCGGCAGTCTCGAGCAGAGCGATGCCTGGCTGCGCATCACCAGCGAGTTCGAGGACGAGCTGATGCCTCCCAAAGACTCGCATCTCGCCCTCAAACCGGAGCAGAAGGCCAAGATCAAAGCCTGGATCGCTCAAGGTGCCCCCTACGCCCCGCACTGGGCCTTCGTCGCCCCCAAAAAAGCCCCGCTCGCATCCCTCTCTCAGTCCCTCGCTCCCTCAGTCCCTCACTCCCCGATCGACACCTTCGTCCGCGCCCAGCTTGCCACCGAAAAGCTCTCGCCCGCTCCCGCCGCCGATCCACGCACGCTTATC
The DNA here is from genome assembly GCA_964480585.1 of uncultured Opitutus sp. Taxonomy (GTDB): domain Bacteria; phylum Verrucomicrobiota; class Verrucomicrobiia; order Opitutales; family Opitutaceae; genus ER46. The sequence goes on from CAYZPV010000032.1 coordinate 6,329, forward strand.
CGTCGCGTCACGCTCGACCTCACCGGGCTCCCCCCCTCCGCCGCCGAGGTCGAAGCCTTCGTCGCCGACAAATCCCCCGATGCCTATCAGCGCCTCGTCTCCCGCCTCCTCGCCAGCCCGGCCTTCGGCGAGCGCATGGCCCTCGACTGGCTCGACTCCGCCCGCTACGCCGACACCAACGGCTACTCCATCGACGGCGGCCGCCACATGTGGCTCTGGCGCGACTGGGTCATCCAGGCCTTCAACGACAACAAGCCCTACGATCGCTTCCTCGTCGAGCAGTTCGCCGGTGATCTCCTGCCCAATCGCACCGACGCCGACCTGATCGCCACCGGCTTCCAGCGCAACAACATGGTGACCCACGAGGGCGGCACCATCCCCGAGGAGAATCTCACCAACTATAATATCGACCGCGTCAAAACCCTCGGCGAGTCCGTCCTCGGTCTCACGCTTGGCTGCGCGCAGTGCCACGATCACAAGTTCGACCCCATTTCCCAGAAGGACTACTTCCAGGTCTACGCGTTCTTCAATACCCTCGGCGACAAGGGCCTCGACGGCAATGCGGGCATCAACCCCGGTCCTTTCATCGAGGCCGCCACCGTCCTCCAGACGGATGAGCCGCCCAAGCTCCGCGCCGAGATCGCCGCGCTGAAGAAATCCCTCGAGACCCGTGACGACCGCATCCTCTCCGCCTGGGCCGCGCGCGAGCGCGCCACCCTCGCGCGCCGCGGTCGCGACTTCGGCCTCCACGAGGCCAGAGTCATCAAGGTCACCACCCCCAATCGGGGCGCGGGTTTCGATCTCGCCGACGGCAATCGCGTGAAGGTCGCCGATATCGGCGACCTCGCCGCGCTCGATGTGCTCATGGAGCTCCCGCCGGTCGACCAGCCCATCACGGGGCTGCGCGCCGTGTTTTTCCCGCAGGAGGATCTTCCCGGCGGCGGCTGGGGCCGCGGCCCGCGCACGCGCGTCGCCCCCAAGGCCAAGGGCAAGGCCGCCATGCCCAATGCCGGTCAGCCCGAAAAGGGCTCCTTCCGCCTCACCGCCCTCGCACTCTCCTCCAGCCCCATCCCTGGCGACCAAATCGATCTCAACAAGCTGCAACCCATCATCAGCGTCACCGCCAGCTCCTGGGATCCGCAGCACCTGCCCGCGCACAGCCTCGATCCGCGCAACGAGTCCGGCTGGTCTCCCGATCTCGCCAGCACGGGGCCGCAGCACTTCACGGCCACGCTCGTCGAGCCGTTCAGCGCGAAGGAAAATCGCTTCGCCACGGTGCAGCTCAATTTCGGCTTCGGCCGGGGCCTGTTGCCCGGTCTTTTCCAGATCTATTTCATCACCGGCACCGACGACGGCACCGATCTGCCTGCCGATATCGTCGCTGCGCTGGCCGTTCCCGATGCGGAGCGCACGCCGGAGGCGACCGCCAGACTGTGGGCCTACTGCGCGCAAGATGCCGATGAGCTTCGCCCGCAGCGTGTCGCGCTCGCCAATCTCGAAGACCGCCTCGCCGCGCTCACGAAGAAGTACTCCACGATGGTGATGAATGTCGCGCCCAAGCCGCGTGATACCTTCATCCTCAATCGCGGCGACTACGCCCAGCCCACGCAGGAGAAGGTCGTCGCCGGCACGCCCTCCGCGCTGCCGCCGATGCCCGAGGGCGCTCCGGCCGATCGTTTCGGCCTCGCGCAGTGGCTCGTGCAGCCCGATCACCCGCTCACCGCCCGCGTCGCGGTCAATCGTATCTGGCGTCTCTTCTTCGAGCAGGGCCTCGTCGCCACCGCCGCCGATTTCGGCATGCAGGGGGAAAACCCGAGCCATCCCGAGCTGCTCGACTGGCTCGCCGTCGACTTCATCGAGAGCGGCTGGGATGTGAAGAAGCTCGTCACGCGTATCGTTACCTCGGATACTTACCGGCAGGCTTCCACCACCACCGCCGCCCAGCTCGAGCGCGATCCGCAGAATCGCCTGCTCGCTCGCGGCCCGCGTTTCCGTCTTCAGGCCGAGTTTGTCCGCGATCAGGCGCTCAAGGTCTCAGGCCTCCTCGTCCCCCGCATTGGCGGCCCAAGCGTCAACCCCTACCTCCCCGTCGATCTTTGGCGCGAGGTCAGCCACTACGGCAGCACGCCCGCAACTTCACAGACCTTTGTGCAGGACCACGGCGAAAAACTCTACCGCCGTTCCATGTACACCTACTGGAAGCGCACCGCCCCGCCGCCGAGCATGATGGCCTTCGATGCGCCCAACCGCGAGGTCTGCGTCGTCACCCGCGGCAACACCACAACGCCCCTTCAGGCGCTCGTGTTGCTCAACGACACCCAATTCGTCGAAGCCTCGCGCGCCTTTGCGGAGCGCATCCTCAAGCAGAACGGCAACGACGCCGTGCGCCTCAACTGGGCCTTCACCGAAGCCCTCGCCCGCGAGCCCTCGGCCAAGGAGCTCTCCGTCCTCACCGGCACCCTCGCCCGCGAACGCAAGCGCTACGCCGCCAACGAATCCGCCGCGCTTCAGCTCCTCGCCGTCGGCGAATCCCCCCGCGACAAATCCCTCCCTCTCGTCGAACACGCCGCCTGGACGCAGGCCGCGACGCTCCTCCTCAACCTGAGCGAAACCGTCACGCGCAACTGACGCTGCACCATGCAACCAATTCACGACTATCTCGAACACCTCACTCGTCGCACCTTCATCGGACGCGGAGCGCGCGGTATCGGCGGCATCGCGCTAGGGTCCCTGCTTTCCTCCTCACTCGCCCAGGCCACAGGCATGATCGACGGAGCCAAAGGCGCGAAAACCCTGCCCGGTCTCCCGCACTTCAAGCCCACGGCCAAGCGCGTCCTCTGTCTCTTCCAGTCCGGCGGCCTGTCGCACGTCGATCTCTTCGACAACAAGCCCATGCTGCACAAGCACGCGGGCCAGGAGATTCCCGCGTCCGTCAAAGGCACGCAGCGTCTCACCGGCATGACGAGCGGCCAGTCCGCGTACCCTGTGGTGCCACCGCTCCTCGGCGGCAAACTATGCGGCAAGCACGGCACGTGGATCAGCGATCTGCTCCCGCATACGCAGACGATTGCCGACGATATCTGCCTCATCAAATCGCTGCACACCGAGGCCATCAATCACGACCCCGCGATCACCTACATGAATACCGGCAACCAGCAGCCGGGCTACGCCAGCATGGGCGCCTGGGTGAGCTACGGGCTCGGCACGGAAAACGCCAACCTGCCCGCCTTCATCGCGATGGTCTCGCAGGGCACGGGCAAGAATCCCGGCCAGCCGATCTTTTCCCGCCTCTGGGGCAGCGGCTTTCTGCCATCCAATCACCAGGGCGTCGGCCTGCGCGCCGGCTCCAATCCTGTGCTTTACCTCGGCAATCCGCCGGGCGTCGACTCCGTGCAACGCCGCGCGCTGCTCGATGACCTCGCCCAGCTCAATGCCAGCCGCGCCGCCGAGCTCGGTGATCCCGAGACGCTCACCCGCATCCACTCCTACGAGATGGCGTACCGGATGCAGACCTCCGTGCCCGAGCTCGCCGATATCAGCAACGAGTCCGCCGCCACGCTCGATGCCTACGGCCCCGAGGTGCGCAAGCCCGGCACCTATGCCGCCAACTGCCTGCTCGCCCGCCGCCTGCTCGAGCGCGACGTGCGCTTCGTGCAGCTCTTCCACCGCGGCTGGGATCAGCATATCGCGATCTCGCGACAGCTACCATCCCAGTGCCGCGACGTCGACCAGCCGACCGCCGCGCTCGTCAAGGATCTCAAGCAGCGCGGCTTGCTGAAAGACACGCTCGTCGTTTTTGCCACCGAGTTCGGCCGCACCGTCTTCAGCCAGGGCAAGCTCGGCGACCCCGGCATGGGCCGCGACCACCACGGTCGCTGCTTCACCGTCTGGCTCGCTGGCGGCGGCATCAAGCCCGGCATCGAGTATGGCGCCACCGACGATTTCTGCTACAACATCACGGAGAAACCGGTCCACCTCCGCGACCTGCACGCCACGATCCTGCACTGTCTCGGCATCGATCACGCCAAGTTCACCCACCCCTTCCGCGGCCTCAATACCCGCCTCACCGGCGTCGAGGAAGCGCACGTCGTAAAGGATATCCTCGCCTGACTTAGTTCAATAGCGCTCGCAGCTGCTCGAAGCGCGCTCCCGCTCGGTCGCTCGCGGCATCGGCGAGGTCCTGCGTGAGGCCGATCGCCTCGGCGGCCTTTTCCGCCCCGGCCTCCCAGTAGCCCGTCTCTCCGGGCAGCGCAAAGCCACGCATCTCCGCGAGCGTGGCCGCCACATGCAACACCTTGGCCATCGGCACAGGGTCCACCGCGAGACCCTGCAGGGGGTGGTCGCGGATCGGCACGAAGACCTCCGCGGGAAACCGCCACGCCTTCAATACTGCGACGCCCACGTCGCGCCCCATGATTCCAAACGTATCCCGCTCCCAGATATGCAGCGCCTGAGTCCCGATCGGCTGGGGCCTCAAGCCTTTCAGGTCACGCTGCGCCGTCGCATCGAGCACGATCCGGCTCGCCGGCCGCATGAGGCCCACCGTGTAGGCGATGCGGGCATCCTCCCCGGCCACAAAGGCCAGTTCCTCCATCAGGAGCCCGACGAGGAGTGCGTTCTCCCGCAGACGCGCTGCGCTCACCCCGTAAAAGGCGAGTTCGAAGCTCGCGAGCTGCGCCAGCGCGGCGAGGCCGGCAAGGCGGTAGACTTCGTTGAAGCCCACGCGCACCAGCGCCTCCTCGAGCGACCCCACCGGGTCACCCTTGTTGAACATCACGCCATTGGCGATGCGGATCACGCACGAGGTGAGACCCATATCCTGGCGGAGCACCTCCGCCACCTCGTCGAGGCCGTTGTTAGGATCTTGCAGGAGGGCCTGCAATTCCGCGAGTACGCGCGGAGCGGCCGGCAGGCTTTCGGCGACCTGCACGGCACGCGGGCAACTGATGGCTTGGTGAGTGGCGACCATCCGCCTGCTGTATCGACAGACGGCGGCTACTATTTAGTACATTTAGCGCATCCCAATCACAGTTGGCTCCGGCGGGGTACGGAGATAGGCGCCCTTCTCGCGCAGCTCCGCCTGCAACTGCCTGACGTCGATATCCGTCGGCGCGGTGCCGGAGCGCAGCGCGAGCTTGGCGGCGCGGCCGGCGGCTTCGCCCATCGCCATGCACGTCGCCATCACTCGTATGGCGCCCATCGCCTCGTGCGTCGTGCCGATGCAGCGCCCGGCCACCAGGAGGTTCTTCACCTTCTGCGGCACCAACGAGCGGTAAGGGATGTCGTAGCAGTCGCCGCACCAAATGAGCGTGCAACCTTCGTCGCCAGGCCGGTGGATATCGATCGGGTAGCTCGCCACCGCGATGGCATCCTCGAAGTGCCGGCAGCCGAGCACATCCTCCTGGGTCATCATGTAGTGCGCCACGATCCGCCGCGTCTCCCGGATGCCGAGGAAAGGCGCCGTCTTGGTGAAGTAGCAGCCCTCGAAGCCGGGGACGTAGTTTTTCAGGTAGGTGTGGATATCCTCGATCTGCTGTCGCGCCTCGATCTCACCGTGCGAGAGACTGCGCACGTCGGTGGCGTCGACGCCTGCCACGCGGGTCATGTTGATCCACACCTCGCCGGGCCGCAGGCCGGTGATGATGATCGTGCGCTCATTGGGGATGTTGAGCTGCCGCTCGGCGCGGGCCTTGGCGATCAATTCGCGCAGGCCGACGACGATGAACTGGTTATTCTGCCCGAAGTACTCCGCGGGGATGAAATCCGTCAGATAGGTTCGGGTATGTTGCGCGATGCTCATCCGCAGCTTCTCCGTATCCACGCCGGCGAGACAGAACATCAGTGTCGGCGGCTGCATACCGCCGTGCTCGTTGCCCTTCTCACAGGGCACGCCCGAGCGGTAGGCGACGTCCGCGTCGCCTGTGCAATCCACCACGATCTTGCCCAGCACGGCCTCGCGACCGCTTTTGCTCTCCGTGACGATGCCTTTGATGGTGTCGCCCTCCGTCACCACTCCCACGCACATCGCGTGAAAGGTCACGTCGACCTTGGCTTCCAGGAGCATCTGGAGCGCGACTGTCTTCACGGCCTCCGGCTCCACCAGCGTGATGCCCATGTGCAGCGGGCACCAGCGGTGCTCGCTCGCGCCGTTCACAGTGCGCAGGCGCTCGATGAACTTCTGAGGCAGGCCCTTGATGATCTGGTTTTTCTTTTGCCCGAGGAAGCCGAGCACTGGCAGGCCTATCGTCATATTGCCGCCGACGAAGCTCCGGCTCTCGATCAATCCCACCCTGAGTCCATCCTCCGCCGCAGCCAGGGCGGCAGTGAGGCCGGAGGGGCCGCCGCCGACGACGAGCACGTCGTATTCGGCGCGGACCGGCACGGTCTTGGCGGGCTCATGGATGACTTTGGTCTCGGTCGTGGCTTGCATAGGGTGTCAGTTGGTTCGGACGAAGATATCCTGCGCGGGCGCTTCCGCCGTCGGGAAAGGCACGCCCATGAATTTTGCGAGCGTCGGCGCGATGCTGCGCATATCGATCGAGCCGAGGTCGCGGCCTGCCGCGATCCCCTCGCCGGCCACGATGAAGGTGGCGGCGACCTCTGGCAGCGTGGGGGCGTGCCCATGGGCGCCGCGCGCGCTCACGACGCTGACGATCGAGGGCTGGAGCGTCGGGCTCACCGACCAGCCGGCACGCATCGTCACCCAGAACGTCGCGTCCGGATCGCCGCCCAGCTCGCGGATCTGCGCCGCGTCGAGGATCGCCGCCACGCCGTTCTCCGGATCGGCGGCGAGACTATCGAGGAGCGCCTTCACCCTGGCCTTCGCCTCGGCGTCTTTCGGATTCTTGAGCCGGATGGACGCCGAGCCGCCCGCGTGCCAGGGACGCGCCACCCAATCGGCGATGCCGGCTTTCTCGACGGTATTTTCCTTACCCTTGAGCGTGATGAAACCAGCCTTCACGAAGGCGGCATCGAGCCACAGCACCTTGGTCACAGGTGCAAAACCATGGTCGGATACGATACACACCGCCGCCCGCGGATCTTCCCCGCGGATGGCCTCGCGCAGCTCGCCGACCATGCGATCGATCTCCTCGAGAGCTTTGAAGGCCTGCGGGCTGAAAGGGCCGTGCCGGTGCTGCTGATTATCCGTGGCCGCGAGATGGACGGTGACGAAGCGTGTGTGCTTCTGCCGGATCATCTCCACGGCGTAGCGCGTGCGCGCCCAGTCGCGTTTGATGGCATCGCTCACCTCGGTGAGGTACTCGCCCGCCTTCTTTTCCAGCTGCTTCATGAGACCTGGCGTGGAGGCGCCGCGCGTGAGCTTCACGTCTTCGGGCGTGCGGGTGAGCGCATACTCGGGGATGTTCCAATGGATGGACGTCGCGCCGACCGTCACCGGCCAGCTCACGCTCCCTGTCACGTAGCCACCTTGCGCGGCTGCATCCCACAGCGTCGGAGCGCGCAGATCCTCCGCGTAGTAGTACCACACATCGAGGTCTTTGACGGAGTGGCCGAAGGGGTGGTTGGCCACGATCCCGTGCCGTGCGGGAGACGCTCCGGTGATGATCGAGGTGTGGCTGGGGTAAGTGGCGGTCGGGAGCACGCCACGCACGCCTGTCGCATACGCGCCCTCGCGCGCGAGGCGGGCGAGATGCGGCACGCTGATCTTGTGCTTGTCTGCCTCGAGCACGTAGTCGGGCCGCAGGCCATCGATGGAAATCAGCAGCACGGCACGGGGAGCGCCGGCGGGCGCGGCAAGCAGGGCGGCAGTCGCGAGAAGGAAAAGGGAGAGGAGTCTCATGTATCAATGGGGCTTTTCTTTTTTCGTCATCGTCCAAAGGACGAGCGCAGCCAGGGGATGCAGGAGCGCCATCACCGCAAACACGCGCCCGGGCCCGAAGGTCGCCATCATATCGCCGACAAAGGTATTGAAGACCACGGCGCCCGCTGCGCCGCAGCCTCCGGCGATGCCCAGCACGCTCGCGACATTGCGCATCGGAAAGGTCTCAGCGATCACGACGCTGAGGCTGAAGAGCCAGCTCAGGCAGGCCATCGCCACGACGCTGAAGATCGCCAGCGTAAAGGCCCAGTGCGGGAGGTGCGGCGTGAGGATGCACACCGGCGCGAGCGCCGCCATCGCGGTCAGCATGATCTTGCGCGAGCGAAGCGGCTCAGTCCCCCGCTTCACCATCCGATCCGACCAGGCCGCGGTGGCGATGGCGCCGATATCGGCGAGCAGGAAAGGTATCCAGCCGACCTTGCCCGTTTGAGCGAGGGAGAGGCCGGAGTGCTCCTGCAAGTAGCCAGGGAGCCAGAAGAGGCAGAAGTACCATACCGGGTCGCTGATGAACCGGATGAGGAGCACGCCCCAGAGGGTGCGTGTGCGCCAGAGCTGCGGCCAGGAAAAGCCCGGGCCCGCTCCGCCGGCTGTGGCAGTCGACTGCGCGAGCACCTCCGGCGGCGGATCGCGATAGATGAAGTACCACGCCACCGCCACGGCGAGGCCGAGCGCGCCTGGCACGATGAAGGCCGCGTGCCAGTTGTATTCCAGAGCCAACCAGGCGACGAGAGGCGGGGCGATCACCGCCCCGAAGGTGCCGCCAGCGACCGACACGCTGTTGGCCGTGGCGCGAAGGGCGCCCGGAAACCACGTGGTCACCACGCGGAGCTGCGCCGGAAAGGCCGTGGGCTCACTCAGCCCGAGCAGCGCGCGAAACACGGCAAACTGGGCCAGCGTGCGCGTGAAGCCCGCGCCGATGCAGGCAAGCGACCACGTGACGATGCCGAGCAGCATCACCCGCCGCGGCCCGCACCGATCGACCAGCCAGCCTGCCAGCGGATACATCACCGCATAGCCGACGGTGAAGACATTCACCAACAGCGCGTAGCCACGATCGTCAAAGCCGAACTCGGCCTTGAGGGTGGGCTTCAGGATGGAGAGGATCTGGCGATCGATGTAGTTGAGGACGATCGCGCAAAAGATCAGCGCGAGGATCCACCAACGACGGCGCAGGGGGGCGAGCATGCGCAAAGGGGGCTCAGGCTGAGGTGCGAGCCCACGCCTCGTTTAGCAATGTCAAAGCGGCGACCATCAACGAAACGCCACCGTATAGGTGAACAGAAGCTGCCGCCCGAGGGCGCGATTGAGATCGGGGCCGACGATCAGCTTGTCGAAAAGGTTGTTCACATTGAGCCGGGTGGTGTGCGCCAGCCGGCCCGTGCGCCAGCCGTAGCTCACGAAAGCCGCGTAGACCTGCTTGGCCGACGCCTCTTCGTAGCGGCGCGTGGCCGTGGCATTGGCGCGCACGTAGCCGCCGGTGTACCGCATGGAGGCGCCGAGGCTCACGCCCTTCAGTGCGCCGGAGAGCTTGTAGCGGGCGGAGAGCGAGCCACTGAGGCGCGGGATAAGCACTTTGCGGGTGCCGCGGAGCGCGGCATTGCTGGAGGCGATCACTCGCGCGTCCAGATAGCTGGCTCCCGTAATGAGCGTGAGCGCATCGCTGACCTTGTAGCTCGTGTCGCCCTCCACGCCGCGCGCGCGCTCCTTGCCGGAGCCGAGAAACTCAGGCTGCCCGTTGCCGAGAATGAAATCCGGGTTGGTCTGGCCGATGTTGGTCTTCTCGATCTCGTAGGCCGAGAGGGTGGCCCCGATGCGGCGATCGGCGCTCAGCATCTTGAAACCCGCCTCCAGGCCGCGGCCGCGCTCATTGGGGATAGTCGTACCGGTGTTGCGATCGACCGTCACGTTGGTGTTGAACGACGTGCTGCGGTTGGCAAAGGCCACGAGCGAATCGCCCAGCAGCTTCACATTGGCTCCGCCGCTGTAAGTCCAGCCATCGGCCTCGCCGAAGGTGAAGCGGTCGGTGGCGGCATTGGTATCGGTGGCAAAGTCGGATTTATCGTAGCGCACATTGCCCATCGCGATCACCTTCCCGCCGAGCATCGTGACACGGTCGCTCACAGAGCCTCCGCGGGACTTGATCTTTTCCCAATTCTTCGAAGCGCGGCGCTGGGCGAGTTCGTAGTCGACGACGGGCGTCCAGTTGGGGTTGAAGGGATCCTGGAAGCGGTAGTAGTCGGGCAAGGTGGCCTCGAGCGCCGTGGGGTACCGGAGCTGCGCATCGTAGGTCTCCTCCTCGGCGAAGTCTGCGGTGAAAAGCAACGCATGCTGGAGCGAGCCGGTCTTGAAATGGCCGAGCAGATCGGTCTGAAGGGCCACCGGGCCGTCAATATCCTGCTTGCGCTTATTGGGCACGATGCCGGTCATCCGCCCCGTCTCCATCGAGACGTTGGAGGTGGTGCGGTAATTGAGCTCAAACTTCTTCCACTGGCCCTGGTAGCCAAGGCGCTGTTTCCAATTCTTGTTGTAGGCGTGCTCGACCATCACATTGAGGCCGTCGTAACGGCGGATGTAGCGCTCGCCCGGGCCGAAGCGGCTGTAGCCCTGCTCGGCGAGGCGCCAGTCGATGCCCTGCACCACGCCGCCAGTCCACTGCAGCGGGTTGGAGCCCGAGGGGCGCGTACCCACGACGTAGAGCGGCACGGTGGCAGCGCGAGCGCCGATGAGGCGCACTGTCTCGTAGGTGACGCTGATGCTGGTGGTATCGAAGGGCTTGAAAAGCAGGGTGCCAAAGTAGTCGCTCTGCCGGCCGTAGGTGTACTGGATCGCGCCTTTGCGGTAGTAGTGGTCGGCATTGACGAGGTAGAAGAGCTTCTTGCCGATCAGCGGCCCCGAAGCCTGGACGTTGCTGCGGAAATAGCCGTCTTCACCACCGCTGAGCGTAAGGGCATAGCTCGGTTTTACGCTGGGGCGCTTCGACACGTAGTTGATCAGACCGCCAGGGGAAGCGTCGCCGTAGAGGGTGGACATGGGCCCCTTGATGACCTCGACCTGCCCCGTATTGCCGATCTGCGGGGGCGGCGTACGGCGGAAGCCATCGCGCAACACGGTCTGTGGAAACCCGCGGAGGGAGCTGCCGGCGAGCGTGACGCCGATGGCGGCATCGGCCTGGTCGGCGACGCCACTGTATCCGGGAAAAAACGACAGCTGCTCCGTCACACCCACGAGCTGGAAATCCTCCAGAAACTCCTGGGTGAGCACCTGCACCTGATACGGCAGGTCGATGATCGGCGCGGCCGAGCGCGTGCCGGAGAGGGCCTGCGACGCCACCCAGGCATCGCGATCGCGAGACTCTGTCACTTGAAACTCAGGGATCGTCACGACCTCCTCGCTGGCCTGGGACGAAGACGCCTGCGCGGCGGCTTCATGCCGCGCGAGCAAAGCAAGCGCAACGGCGCACGAGGCCCGGAGCGCGGAGGTGAATCGATCGGTCGAAATACGCATGGAAAGGAGGGGGTTGGGCGGCACCCAGTCGGCGACGCGCAGCCTCATGCCTCAAGCTTGGCGGCTGTGCCGTGGCCATTTCGGTTCGCCGTGGCGAACGCCGGTGACAGGCCGGTGACGAAAAATCGACGCCGGTGCGCATCAGCCGCCGACAAGGGCGCCGCATGCTCCGGCGCGATCGCCGAGACTCACGGGCCCAGCAGATCGCCGATCTCCTGCGCGAGCGCAGTCACCTGCGCGGCAAGTTCCTCGCGATCGCGCACGATCCACTCGCTGTAGGGCAGCACGAGGCCGACGGCGCGGCGCCACGGCTTTTCGCCCAGGCGGATCGGGGCGGCGACAGAGCAGGCCGTGGCATCGCGACCGCGCACATTCCAAGCCACGCCATTGACGCGCGCGGCGCGGAGCTCCGCGAAGAAACGCTGGGGATCGAGATTGCAGTACGGGGAGCAGGGCTTGTCACCCGGCTTGGGCGCGTACTCCTGCCACGCCTCCTCGTCGAATTGAGCCACAAGGATCTTGCCGCACGCGGACGTGTACGCGGGGCCATTGTCGCCAAGAAGAAACGTATCGGCATCGAAACCGCTCGCGCACAGCGCGTAGGTGGTGTCGCGGCGCAGCTCGGTGACGACGAGGCCAGCCTTGAGCTTCTTGGCCTGCGCGCGGAGCAGCGGCTTGAGCGCGGAGTTGGGGCCAAACTCAGTCGAAACGAGATGCAGAAAACGAAAGATCTCCGGGCTTACCGAATAGCGGCGCGTCGTGGGATTCTGATCCACGAAGCCCAGCGCGCAGAGCGCGGCGGCAAGATCGTGCGTGGTCGACTTGGAAAGCTGGAGCGCATCCGCGAGCTGCGTGATGCCCAGCGAGCGATGCGCCTTGAGCAGCACCTGCAGCGCCTCGACGCCGCGAAACATCGAGGCATGATGACGCGAAGCGGTCTCTTTCGCACGTGGCACGCGCGTCGTATCGGACGGAGTTTCCGGAAGCAACAGGGAGCTCATGGGCAATAGGTCGAGGGCGCGACCACGACGGCGGGGCGGCCGGGGGTTGTCGAACAGCGGGGGTTAAATCTGCGTGACAGATAAAGCGGCACTTACTCGCCGCCGCAAGCAGAGGGTAACGCGAATGCAAACGCCGGCACGGGATCGCGCCGGCGGGAAAGCAAAACGGCGAGCGGAGTGACCGCCCGCCGTGACACAAAACACAGCTTTAGAACGTGCCCTTGATGCCTACATTCCAAAGAGAGCCGTATGAGTCATAGAGATAAACGCGGCCGGGAACATTGGAGTACTGAATGGTAGGCTCGTTGAAGATATTACGGCCCGAGAGCATGAGCTCGAAGTTCTTCGTGAGCCGATAGCCGGCGCTGACACCCCAGATCTCGCGGGCCGCCAGCCAGCGGATACCAGTGTTGTTGGTGGTCTCGGTATCGGCGAGCGTGCCGAGCCGAGCAGCGGCCTGCCAGGTGCCGGTGACCTGGATATTGAAGCGCTTGTAGCGGTAGCGCACGCCCCAGTTGGCCATCTTGTTGGGCACGCCGATGCGAACGCTGTCGGCAATCACGCGCGTGATGGAGGCATTGAGGCCGAGCCCCTTGAAGACGCCGGGCAGGAAGGTGAGTTGCTGGCTGTACTCAGCCGTGAAGCCATCGGTCTCATAGGTGCCTGCGCCGTTTTGAGTGCTGACGAAGGTATAGCCGGGATAGTCGGTGGCGGAGTAGCCGACGGACTCCGGAGCCACGGTGAAGCCAGCCTGCTGCATGTCCTTCAGATTGAGATTATAGTAGGACACACCGAGCACGCCGGAAGGCTCGAGGTAGTACTGGAGACCGGCGTAGACCTTGCGCGCATGCTCGGGCTTCAGCTCGGAGTTGGGCACATTCACGATGAGCGTCGAGTCGTTGACCGTCGTAACGCCGCCGAGATTGCCGTAGTCGGGGCGGAGGATCGACTCGCTAAAGGCGAGCTGGCCGACGAGATTCTTCAGGAAGTCGTACTTCATACCGCCACTCAGGAACCAGTTGTCGTAATTGCCCTTGCGGGTGTTTTGCTGGCCGTTGCGGAACTTGTACAAAATGCCGTCAACGGTGTTGAGCGCATAGCCCGCGGCGATGACTTCTCGATCGGGGCGCGGATCGGAGACTAGGGCCTCGGTCTTGGTCTTCTCATAGCGGAGACCAAGGTCGAAGCGGGCGCGCTGGTAGCGCGTCTGCCCCTCGATATAGGCGGCCTCGATCTGCTCGGACACCTTTTTGTTGTTTTGGAGCTGGCGAGTCAGATTGCCCGTGGTGTCGGGCACGAAGTAGTTGGGATTCTGCGCGTAGATGTCGCGCACGGCATAGTTGCTATCCGCCCGGAAGTTCTGATCGGTGACATTGCCGCCCTTGCCGTCGAGATTGAGAACAAACTTGTAGTTCTGCGTGGCGGGGATGTAGGCCGACGGCGTCATCTGCGTCAGATCGTTGTTGGGGCCGACGTACTGGAACTGCTTGAAAGAGCCTTCCGTGGTGCGCCAGTCGTTGGTGCGAGCACCGAAACCGCTCAGGAGCGTGACGGGGAGGCCGCGCACGTTGAGCTGCTTCTTGAGGTCCACGTAGCCGCTGGACATCTCGTTTACGGCGTCGGACTCGGAGGTGCGGATGTTGTTTCCGATGTCGTCGTCGCGATTGTAGTTGGTCGGATCACCCCAGGGGCGTCCGGAGGTCTGGCGGAGCGTCCAGCTCGGCGAATCGGGCGAAGGGCGCTCGGCGACGAAGCCGATGCGGGTGAGCCAGGTATCCGTGCGGACGAAGAAGCCCTGGCTGATGTCGCGGAAATTGAATTCAGAGCGCGAATAGCTGCCGCGAGCAGTGGCCTGCCAGGTAGCCCCCTTGTACTCGAGCTTGGGCGCGAGGGTGTAGACAGGCGTGCCGGCGTAACGGTGCGAGTACTCGGTGCGGACGCGCGCACTGCTGCCTGCGGTGAGGGCGGCTCCCGTCGCGGTGTTGTTTGAGGTGGCTACGAGACGGGTGATCGAGCTATCCAGCGCCTGGCCTGCGACCGGGGCGTAGAGATAGTGGTATTGGTTGACGTACTCGACGTCGTAGAAGGAGTAGCTGCTGCGCCAGGAGAGGACGAGCTCGGGCGTGAGCTTGAAATCGAGGCTGAGATTGGCGGCCTCGCGGTGCGTCATCTTAGGCCCGGGACGGAACATGATATCGTTCAGCTTGGGGTTGGCGACCGTCGCGCCGGCCGCGGGCGTATTGTAGTTGTAGCGCATCTGCACGCGATCCTGCTGGACGAAGTTGGCGTTGTAGCTGGCGTTGAACTCCACGCCGAGGCGACCGTTGAAGAAGATGTCGCCGTAGCCGATCTGACCCGAGGGAAAGATGCGGCCGTGCTTCTGATCGTCGGGAAAATACTCTTTCTTGAAAGAGGCATCCGAAGTGCCGACGCCGTAGAACTGGAATACGAACTGGCGGCGGTTGCGCTGAAAAGCGTACTTGCTGCGGAGGTTGATGGTGCCGCCGGGAGAATCGGCATCCATGCTTGCGGTCAGTGTGTTGTTGAACTCGATCGCCTCGATGCCGGTGATCGACATCTGCTCAAAGGAATTCTGGCGGCCGGCGTTGTTGTTGGAGGTGGCGGTCGCCATGCGGGCGCCATCCGTGGTGAAGTTGGAGTACTTGGGATCGAGGCCGCCGATGCGCACGGCGCTGGTATCGACCTCGACGTAGTCGAGGGAGAGGCCGGGAAGAGACTTCATGAACTCGCCGACGTCGCCCATGGTGAGATCGCCGTAGTTATCGGAGGCGACGACACTCTTGGCATTGATCGCGGCGCGCTGCTCCATGATGGCCTTGGCGTTGCCCTCGCGCTCGCTCGCGACGACGAATGCGCCGAGCGTAACGACCTGCTCAGCGCCGGCCGCGGGCTTGGGAGCGCCCTCATACATACGGCTCTGAAGCTCGAAGTCGCGCGTGATCGTGCCACCGGCGGTGACATTGACCTTGGCGGATACAGGCTCGGTGCCGGTATAGCTGACCGTGACGGTGGCTTCGCCCGGGCGCACGCCGACGATGCGGTAAACGCCGCCATCTTCCGAATAGACGACGTTGTCGGTGCCCTCGACGCGGACCTCGGCATTGCGAATGTAGCCATTAACGGCGGCGTTGAAAACGCGGCCGGTGATCGTGCCCGTGCCCTGGGCGTGGGCCCAGGCGGCGAGGAGAGGAAGGATGGCAGCCGCCAGGATGAAGCGGAACGGCCGGAGTAGTCTTAGCATAACGGGGATTTGCAGGGTTGACATGGCGGGTGAGGCAATGGCTGAATAGCTATTCAGCATTAACATTCATACCGATATCGCTTTTGCCGACCTGGTGTCAAGGCGCGCGCCGTTACGAAACCGTGACGTGGGCGGGTATTTTCGCGCCGCAGCGCGAGCGCCACTCTATGCGCCTAGAAATGCGGATAAACAACTGAGTTGCCATGGGGCGCGGCGAAGGTTGTTGAAGCGCGCCTCGCCAGCTTGACAGCTCGCATGCGCCGCCACTCACTCATAAACATGCCGAATGATTATTCAGACGACCGCCTTCGCTTGGTGGCGCGGCTGTATTACATGGATGGGCTGGGGCAGAACGAGGTCGCCAAGTTTGCCAAAGTCTCGCAAGCCAAAGTCTCGCGCCTGCTCGCGCTGGCGAGAGAGCGCGGGATCGTGCGCATCACGGTCGCCGACTACGATCCGCGCCGCCGCGAGCTGGAGGAGCAGCTACGCTCCCGCCTCGGGCTGACCAATGCGGTGGTAATCAAATCCTCCGAAGGCCTCGAGGGCGCAGATCTGCGCCGCGCGGTGGGGCACTTCGGCGCCGGCGCAGTCGATGCGCTCATCCATCCGCGCGACACCGTGGCCGTCGCCGGAGGCCGCACGATCCATGAACTCGTGCAGCACCTGCCGGCCGAACGCACAAAGTCGCTCACCGTGGTGCAGGCGATGGGCAGCGTAGACTCGAGCATCAATGTCTTTGACGCCCAGGAGGTCGGCAGAGTGGTCGCCCAGCGACTCGGCGGCAATTTCCTCTCCCTCAACACGCCGGCCTTCATCCCCGAGAAGCGCACACGCGATGCGCTTCTCGAGCTCCAGCAGGTGCGCAGCGTGCACGAACATCTCGACCGCGCGCAGGTGGCTCTCGTAGGCCTCGGCACGCTGGCGAACTCCGTCTTCGTCGAGCGCGGCACGCTCGACACGGCCATGACCCGCGAGTTTGACCGCGCCGGCGCAGTGGGCGAGATCTGCGGCCGCTTCATCGACGCGGACGGCAACGAGTGCGCGACCGCCTGGCGCGACCGGGTGATGAGCGTGCAAGTCGCACAACTGCGCAAAATACCCCAAGTCATCGGCATCGTCTCCGGCAGCGACCGCTCGGCCATCATCCTCGCGGCCATCGCCGGCGGCATCCTCAAATCCCTCGTGATCGACGAGCTCGGCGCCTCCGCCCTGCTCGCGGCCGCCCATGCCGAGGCGCAGCCCCTGCGCAAGAAAGCCAAGAAATAACCTCCCGCCTCGCCACCCTCGCTGCCCGCGACTCACGGCCAATCAGAAGTAAATGAGCGTCCTCTCCCCTCTCTCTCCCAACGAAAAGCTCTCGCTCGCGGACGCATTGCGCTCGGCGCGCGAGACCCGCGCCCTCATCGTCGGGCGCGGCGTCTTGCGGGATACCGCACGGGTGTTCCTGGAGCAGTTTCCCGGGAAGCGCGCGGTCGTCGTCGCGGATGAGCACACGATGACGCTCGCGGGCCGCGCGGTCGGCGAGGCGCTGGCCGCGGCCGGCATCCGCTGCCGCGAGCCCTTCATCTACACCGATCCGGCGCTTTACGCGGAGTTTCGCTTCGTGGAGCAATTGGAGGCTGCCCTACGCCTGCACGATGCGATACCGGTCGCCGTAGGCTCGGGCACGATCAACGATCTGGTGAAGCTCGCCGCACATCGGGCCGGGAGGGAGGCGTATCTCTGCGTCGCCACCGCAGCGTCGATGGATGGCTACACGGCCTTTGGGGCCTCCATCACGTTCAAAGGGGCCAAGCAGACTTTCAACTGCCCGGCGCCGCGCGCAGTCGTCGCAGACATCGATGTGATCGCCGCCGCCCCGGAATGGATGACGGCCTCGGGCTATGCCGATCTCTCGGCCAAGGTGACGGCAGGGGCCGACTGGATCCTCGCCGATGCGCTCGGCGCGGAGCCGATCGACCCACGGGCGTGGGCCATCGTACAGGGCGGCCTGCGCGACTCGCTGGCCGAGCCCGCCGGCTGCCGGGCGGGCAAGGTGGAAGCCATCGCGCCGCTCGTCGAGGGCCTGATGCTGGGCGGATTTGCGATGCAGTGGTCCAAGACAAGCCGGCCGGCCTCGGGAGCGGAGCACCAATTCAGCCACCTTTGGGACATGGAGCACCACACCCATGAGGGCGAGGCTCCGTCGCATGGATTCAAGGTGGGCATCGCCACGCTCGCGATCACGCGTTTCTACGAGCAGCTGCTGGCTCACGATTTTTCCAAGCTCGACGTCGAGGCCTGCATCGCCGCCTGGCCCACGACGGACACGATCGAGCCGCAGGCGAAGAGGAAATTTGCGGGCACGGACTTCATCGAGACCGCGATCACCGAGACGCGCGTGAAACACGTGGCGCCCACCATCCTGCGCCAACAGCTGGAGCAGCTGAAGGCCACGTGGCCAGAGGTGCGGGCGCGCCTCCAAGCGCAGCTCCTGCCCTCGGCCGAGATGCGCCGCCGGCTGGAGGCAGTCGGCGCTCCGACCGAGCCTGAACAGATCGGCATCACGCGCGCGCGGCTGCGCGACAGCTTCTCCCGGGCGTACCACATCCGCCGTCGCTTCACCGTGCTGGATGTCGCCGTGCGTACCCAGACGATGGATACGCTGCTCGCCGGCCTCTTCGGCCCGTCCGGAGTCTGGAAGCTCTAAAAACCCATCAACCCTACCCGAAAGCCCCCGCATGAGTTCCCTGCCCGCTTCCCCTGCCAGCACCTCGGCGCAAGCCGACGACCCCGCCACCAAGTCGCTCTTCAGCTATTGGCAGACGCGCACGCTCATCGCGACAATGTTCGGGTACGCGGCGTACTATCTCGTGCGCAAGAACCTGAGCTTCGCGATGCCGGCGATGCAGGCCGACATCGGGATCGGCAAGACGCAGCTCGGACTGATCCTCACGCTCCACGGCCTGCTCTATGGGGTATCGCGCTTCGTGAATGGCATGTGGGCCGACCGGGCCAACGCGCGCTACTTCATGGTCGCGGGACTTCTGCTGTCGGTGGGAGCCAACGTGTTTTTCGGGTTCAGCTCCACCGTGCTTTGGTTTGGCGTCGCCTGGATGATCAACGGCTGGGTGCAGGGCATGGGATTTCCGCCGTGCTGCCGGCTGATGACCCATTGGTTTCGACCACAGGAACTGGCCACCAAGATGTCGATCTGGAACACCTCGCACTCGATCGGGGCATGGATCGCAGCAGGCCTGTGCCCGCTCATCGTGACCTATCTGGGCTGGCGCTGGGCGTTTCACGGCCCTGCGCTGCTCTGCACGATCGCAGGGGCGATCCTTTTCTTCATGCTGCGCGACACACCGACATCGGTGGGGCTACCCGAGATCAAGGTGGAGGGAGATCGCGGGACGCACGGCGAGGACAAGAACACGGCGGAGTACAAGGCGTTTGTCCGCAAGCACGTCTTCGGCAATCCCGCGCTCTGGTACATCTCGTTTGCCAATTTCTTCGTCTACATCCTGCGATTTTCGGTCCTGGACTGGGGTCCGACGCTGCTGAAGGAAATGAAGCATTTTTCGCTGCTGCACGCGGGATGGCTGGTGATCGCCTTTGAGATCTCGGGCATCGTCGGGATGCTGATCGCGGGCTGGGTGACCGACAAAGTCTTCGCGGGGCGCGGTTCGCGCACCTGCGTGTTCTGCATGATCGGCGCGGCGGCGGCGATGGTGGGCTTCTGGCAGCTCGGCCATACTCTGGCTTCGGCCGCGGTGTTTCTCGCGCTCGCCGGCTTCTTCATCTACGGCCCACAAGCACTGATCGGCATCACCGCGGCCAATCTTGCCACGAAGCGCGCCTCAGCCACAGCGGCAGGCTTTACCGGCCTCTTCGGCTACGCGAGCACACTGGTATCGGGCGTCGGCCTGGGCTACGCCGTGCAACACTACGGCTGGAATGCCGCTTTTGGCCTTCTTCTCGCGATGGGAGCACTGGGCACTTTCTGCTTCATGCTCGCCTGGTCGGCCAAGGCGCACGGCTACGACGAACCGGCCAAGTAAAACAGCGCGTCCCCGCATCCTTTCCCTCAGAAATGTCATCGACCGTACTCGATCCCACCTCCTCACCCGCCACGCTCGAGCGGCTGCGCGATATCGCGCATGTCGCCCTCGATATGGATGGCACCATTTACAAGGGCGGCACGCTGTTTGCGTGCACGCAGCCCTTCCTCGCGCAGATGAAGGAGCTTGGGATCGGCTATACCTTCCTCACCAACAATCCCTCGAAGAGCTCCATCGACTATCTCGCGCATCTGGCCAAAATGGGCCTCCTCGCCTCGCCGGAGGAGCTGTACACCTCGGCGCAGGCGACAATCGACTATCTCAAGAGCCAGCACCCAAAGGTGCGCAAGCTCTTCGCCCTCGGCACGCCGAGCATGCTCTCGCAGTTTCGCGACGCGGGCTACACGCTAACCAGCGAAGACGTGAAGGATGAGCCCGAGGCCGTGGTGGTGGGCTTCGACATGACGCTCTCTTACGGCCGGGTCTGCCGCGCCGCGTGGTGGATCCAGCAAGGGAAGCTCTACGTGGCGACCAATCCCGACCGCGTGTGCCCCACGGACCAGCCCACGGTGCTCGTCGATTGCGGCGCGATCTGCGCCATGCTCGAGAAGGCCACGGGCCGCGCGCCGGACATCGTGCTCGGCAAGCCCGACCCGACGATGCTCAGCGGCATCCTCGCGCGCCACGGGCTGAAGCCCCGGCAGATCGCGATGGTCGGCGATCGCATCTACACGGATGTGCTGATGGCACATCGCGCCAGCGCGCTCGGCGTGCTCGTCCTCACGGGCGAGGCCACTGCGCACGATGCGGAAACGGCAGACCAGCCGCCGCACCTCACCCTTCCCAGCCTGGCCGAACTTGGCGCACTCCTCGCGGAGTCGCGCCGCCCGGCCGCCCTCCGCACATGAGCGCTCCGTCGCACTCCAACTCCACCCGCAACCAAGCCCTGCGCCGCCTTACCGAGGCGCCGCTCGATCTCCTCGTGATCGGCGGCGGCATCGTCGGCAGCGGCGTAGCCCGCGATGCCGCGATGCGCGGCCTCCGCACCGGTCTCGTCGATCAGTACGACTTTGCCTCCGGCACGAGCAGCCGCTCGAGCCGGCTGCTGCACGGCGGCCTCCGCTATCTGGAGCAGGGCCGCGTGGGCCTCGTGCATGAGGCGAGCGTAGAGAAGAAGACCATCCACAAGATCGCCCCGCACCTGGGCGAACCGCTGGGCTTCATCTTTCCCGCCTATAGCGAAGGCCGGCCGATGTGGCAGCTCCGCATCGGAGTGAAGATCTACGACCTGCTCTGCGGCGGGCGCAATTTCGAGCCGTCGCGAGGCTTTAACAAAGCAGAGACGCTGCAATTACTGCCGCAGCTCGACTCCGACGGACTCCGCGGCTCGGTGCGGTACTTCGATGCGCTGACCAACGACGCGCGCTTGGTGATCGACACCTTGCGCTCCGCGGAGCGCCACGGGGCGACGCTGGCCAACTACACGAAGTTTGTCGCCTCCCGCCGAGAGGGCAACGAGTGGGCGGTAGAGATCGAAGACCGCATCACCGGCGCCAAGCACACGCTCCGCGCCCGCACGATCGTCAATGCCACGGGCCCATGGGCGGACAAGGTGCAGCACAGCGCGGTGAAACTCCGCCTGAGCAAGGGCATCCACGTGGTCGTAGATCGCGCGCGCATCAAGATCCCCTCAGCCGTGGTGATCACCGAGGGCAAGCGCATCCTCTTCATCATCCCGTGGGGCCAGCGTGTCATCATCGGCACCACCGACACCGACTACAAGGCCAAGCCCGAGGACGTGGATGTCGAGGCGGCGGATGTCGCGTACGTGCTGAAGATCGTCAACGAGTTCTTCCCCGCCGTGAAGCTCGGCGAGGCCGACATCGTGAGCAGCTGGGCTGGCGTGCGACCGCTGATCGCCAATCCCGATGGCTCGCCCTCCGACATCTCTCGCGCACACCAGATCAAATGCCCCGAGCCCGCCTGGTGGGACATCGCGGGCGGCAAGCTCACGACGTATCGCCTCATGGCGGAGCAAGCGGTGGACCAGATCGTGAAGCACCTCGGGGCGCAGGCCAAACCGTGCCGCACCGCCGAGGAGCCCCTGCTCGCCACGGGCGACGCCAGTGCGGCCTACTCCGGCACCGTACCTCCGAAACACAGCCGCGAGGCTGTGCAGCACTACGTAAAGAACGAGTGGGCGCACCGCCTCGACGACCTCCTGCTCCGCCGGAGCGGCTGGCACTACTATGACCGGCTCGACGAGGCCAAGGTACGCCAGATCGCGGGCTGGATGAGCGAGGCCTGCGCCTGGAGCCCGGCGCAGCTCGACGCGGAGCTGCAAGCGTGGAAGACCACGGCAGCCAACTTCGTCCCAGCGATCTAAGGCCACCCTCGGGGCGCTTCCCGGCGAGGCGAGAATCGCCGGGAATACTCCGAATGTTCATCCGCCTCCCAGGAGAGGCAGGGCGGAGCATTGCAGGAGGCCTCACTTAGCAGTTGCCTAGCGAGCGCGCGAGGTAACTACTAGGTGAATTAACTTCGCCATGCGCCTACTCCTCGCGTTTGCCCTGCTCGTCTCCGTGCTTCACGCGGCCGATCTCCGCGTCGGTCTGATCGGTCTCGATACATCGCACGTCATCGCGTTTACCAACGCGCTCAACGACCCCGCCAACAAGGACCACGTACCCGGGGCCAAAGTCACCGCGATCTTCAAGGGCGGCAGTCCCGATGTAAAGAACAGCGCAAGTCGCGTCGACGGCTACACCGCCGAACTCAGCAAGCGCCCCGGCATCACGCTCTACAACACCATCGCCGAACTGGCCCAGAACGTCGACGCGATCATGATCGAGGCGGTCGATGGCCGCCCGCACCTCGCGCAGTTCAAAGAGGTCATGAAGAGCGGCAAGCCGGTCTTCATCGACAAGCCCCTGGCTGGCAGCCTGCGCGACGCGCTGGAGCTGGTGCGGCTCGCGAAGGAGCACAACGTACCGGTCTTCAGCTCCTCCTCGCTGCGCTTTAATGCGCTCGCTGCGCTCAAAGGCGCGAAGTATGGCGCAGTGCACGGCGCCTTCACCTGGGGCCCCTGCGATCTGGAGGAGCACCACCCCGATCTCTATTGGTACGGCATCCACGCCGTCGAGACGCTCTACACCGTGCTGGGCAAGGGCTGCAAAACGGTGGTGCGCACCCAGACGACCAACACGGAGGTGGTGACCGGCGTATGGGACGATGGCCGGGTGGGCACCATGCGCGGCAACCGAAATTCCAAGGGGGGCACGGCCTACGGCGTGACTGTCTTCAGCGCCACCGGCAGTGTCTCGCCCGAGCTCAAGCCGAGCTATGGGCCGCTGCTGAAGGAAGTCGTAGCCTTTTTCCAAACTCGCAAATCCCCCGTCCCGATCGAGGACACGCTGGAGATCATGGCCTTCATGGAGGCCGCCGACGAGAGCAAGCGCCGCGGGGGCACGCCCGTGGCGATCGCCGAGGTCATCGCCCTCGCCAGCAAGAAAAAGTAACCCGTCCCATCCCTATCCACGCTGCAATGAAGTTCCCTGCCAAGTTCACCATCATTTCCGACGAGGTCTCGCAGGACCTCCCCGACATCGTCCGCTTTGCCAAGGAGTTTGGCCTGCCCGGCATCGAGCTGCGCAGCATGTTTGGCCGCGCCTTCAAGGATCTCACCGCCGCCGATATCGCGGAGGTGAAACGGGTGGCGCAGGGCGAGGGCTGGAAGATCTTCGGCTGTGCCTCGCCGGTCTTCAAATGCGATATCGACGATGCGCCCGCGATCAAGGGGCACATCGAGGAATTCAAGCGAAGCCTCGCGGTGGCGCACGAGCTCGGCGCGCCGGTGGTGCGCGTCTTTACCTTTCTCCGTCGCCCGGCGGGCGAAAACATGCCGCTGCTCCCGCGGGTCGCCCAGCATCTCGAATCGCTACGTACGGCTGCCGCAGGATCAAAGGTCACTATCGGCATCGAAAACGAAGCCTCGTGCATCGTCGGCACCGGCGCCGAGGCGGCAGCGATCTGCGATCTGCTGCCCGACAAGCAATTCGGCATCGTGTGGGATCCCTGCAATGTGGTCTACGTACCCGACGTCGTGGTGGGTGCGACCGCGGACTTCTCGGCTGTCCTCCCGCGCATCGCGCACATCCATGTGAAGGACTGTGTGCGCACCACGCCCAAGCCCGGCCATCTCCCCGCCATCGCCAAGCCTGTCGGCTGCGGCGACGTGGGCTGGCGCGAGCATCTGGCTCAGATCAAGGCCGCGGGCTACGCCGGCATGTTGTCGCTCGAGACGCACTGGCGCGTGATCCAGATCGACGAGAAGGATCTGCATCTACCTGCCGGCTATGGCTTTTCCAAAGGAGGCGAGGAGGCCTCGCGGGTGTGCCTGCATAACCTGCGCGAACTGCTGCCAGCCTAAGCGCGCTGAGCAAACCCCTCCCCCGGCCGAAGCGGCGACCCTACCGGTCGCCGCTTCGTCGTCTATGGGGCAGACGCCTCCGGGAACCAGCGCCCACCAACCCAGTCAGCGAGGAAGACTATGAAGTCGCTACTGCTCGCCACCGGCCTCCTGGCCGCCGCCTCACTCATGGGTCAGCCAGCCGCTCCGAAGGAGCCCGCGCCCAGTGGAAAGACGGCGCCCTACGCGACAAAGGCCGAGCACTACGCTGCCGCGCAAAAACGGCTCGAGGTGCTCAAGCTCCAGCATGGCGAAACGCATCCGCTCGTAGTGCAGCAGCAGGCGCTCGTGGCCAAGCTGCAGCTCGCCGCCCGGGCCGAGGAGAAAAAATCGGAACAAGGCGCCAAGACCGACGACCATGCCACGCGGCTCGCAAAGGCAAAAAATGAGCTGGAGACGCTTCTCCAGAAATACACCGAGGCCCACCCCCAAGTGGCAGCCCAGCGACGCTTGATCGCCGACTTGGAAAAGCAGCGCTAGCAAGCGGACGGGGGTCAAACCCTCAGCGATTCCACCTTCCCGGGAGCTCGAACTAGCCGGGGTGGCCAATCCGCGCGTGATCTGGAGGAGCACGGCGATTTCCGTTTTCAAGGCGGCCTCGAGCGCACACAAGGAAGGCGCACCCCATGACTACCCTCGTCCGCCTCGTCGCATGGCTCGCGCTCGCCGCAGCCGCATGGGCCGCCCCCGCCGCCCGCCCCAACGTCCTGCTCATCCTATCGGACGATCTCAACAACATGCTCGGGACTTTCGGGCACCCGCTGGCTCAGACGCCCCATCTCGACGCGCTCGCCAAGCGCGGTATGCGCTTCGACCGCGCCTACTGCCAGTTTCCCCACTGCAATCCCTCGCGTGCCTCAATGATGACCGGCCTGCGGCCCAATACCACGCGCGTCACGCTCAACGGGGACAATCTCTACGACAATATGCCGGGCATCGTCACGCTGCCCACGTATTTCCGCCAAAACGGCTTTGCGACTGCGCGCTTCGGGAAGATCTTTCATCTCGGAGTGCCCTCGGGCGCGGAGAGCCGCGACGACCCCAAAGCGTGGGATGTAGGCTCACCCTTCAAGGACGAACGCCCCTACCCGCCCGCCCGCGAAAGCGCGGTAAAGGTGAAGACCGGCAAGAAGCAGGGTATCGCGTGGGACGAAAACACCGGCGGCGACGACGACTTCGTCGACGGGGCATTTGCCAAGGGTGCCATCGCCTGGCTCGAGGCGCGCGACAAAACCAAGCCCTTCTTTCTCGCGGTGGGCTTCCACCGCCCGCACACACCGCTCGTGGCGCCGGCGAAGTATTTCGATCTCTACCCCTTCGAAAAAATCACGCTCCCTGCCGAGCCCGCCAACGACATCGACGATATCCCGCTGCCCGCGCGCAACGAAGCCGTGCCGCAGTATGCGATGACGGCCACACCCGAGCAGCGCCGCGCCGCGATCCGCGCCTATCTAGCCACCGTGAGCTACATGGATGCGCA
Organism: uncultured Opitutus sp.; assembly: GCA_964480585.1. Classification (GTDB taxonomy): domain Bacteria; phylum Verrucomicrobiota; class Verrucomicrobiia; order Opitutales; family Opitutaceae; genus ER46. The sequence goes on from CAYZPV010000032.1 coordinate 31,924, forward strand.
GGCTGGCCGCGTGCTCGCCGCGCTCAAGCGCCTCAAACTGGAGGACAACACGATCGTAGTCTTCGCCGGCGATCATGGCTGGCACCTCGGCGAGCACGGCCTCTGGCACAAGCGCAGCCTCTTCGAGCCATCCGCGCGGGTGCCGCTGATCGTCTTTGCGCCCGGTGCCAAGGGCATGGGCCAGGCTACCCGCAGTCTCGCCGAGCTCGTCGATGTCTACCCCACCCTTTGCGAACTCGCCGGCCTGCCCACGCCTGCGGGTCTCGAAGGCCGCAGCCTGAGGCCCGTGCTGGAGAATCCTGCGGCAAAGGTGAGCGATGCCGCCTTTACCCAGGCGCGCCGCGGCCCGAAGCATGAGCACTGGGGCCGCAGCGTCCGCACTGCCCGCTGGCGCTGCACCGAATGGGACGAGGGTCGCAATGGAATCGAGCTCTACGACCACGACGCCGATCCCGGGGAATTTACCAATCTCGCCAACGATCCGAAACACGCCGCCACGCTCAAGGAACTGCGCGCGCTGCTGGCGAAGCAGCTGCCGCCGATCGCTGGGAACTAGCAGTCGACGACGGAGCGCATCGCCCCTCGGTACTATTGATAGTAAAAGGTGAAGGTCACCTCCTGCTCGGAGCCGAGTGCAGCCTTCATCTCCTTGGTCCATTCGCCGTAGGGCGCGCGATCGGTGATCGCGTTCACGCTGGCGCGTGTTGCCAGCTCGTTGGCGGTGCCATCGGCGCTTAGAACGGAGGCAATGTTGCCTTCGGAGTTGAGCACAAATTTCACCCTCACGCTAGTGCCGGAGGAAGGCGCCGCGGTTAGGTTCAGTATGTTCCGCTCCCACTGCGCCTGCACGCCGTCGATCATCTTCTGGAGATAAGCCCCGTACTCGCTCCATTTCGGGTCGATTCCCGCAAGTCCCCACTTCGGCCCTTGTCCGAGGCCGGAACGAATAGCCGGTCGAGTAGTCTGCTTCTTGACGGCCTCCGCACGCGAAGCCTGCGGGCCTGGAGGCTCGATGGGCTTGAGTACGCTGAGAGCCGGAGTGCTCGTACACGCACCCCACAGAACCGCGATCAGCCCCAAGCACAAAGCTACCAGCCGTCGCCTGTGTTTTGATTTCACCAAGTTGATAAGCACAGCTTAACCGAGCAGCTTCAACAACTCTGCTTCGTCGATCACCGGCACGCCGAGGGCGCGGGCCTTGTCGAGCTTTGAGCCTGCTTCTTCGCCGGCGACGACATAGCTGGTTTTCTTGCTGACGCTACCGCTGGTCTTGCCGCCGGCGGCCTCAATCTTCTTGGCGGCTTCTTCGCGGGAGAGCGTAGGAAGAGTGCCGGTGAGGACGAAGGTCTTGCCCGTGAGCACACCGACTACGGGCGCGGTAGCGAGGCGGGCGGCGGTGGGGGCGATGCCGAGCTCGGCCATCCGCGCGACGGCGTGTTTGCCGCGCTCGCTGGCGAAAAAGGCCACGGTATGGCGCGCCACCTCGGGACCGATCTCCTTGGCGCCGGGGGTGCGGTCGCGGATCGCTTCGAGCTCGGCGATCTCACCCTTGAGTTGAGCGTCGCGCAGTTCGCGCGCGGCTTTGTCGGCCTCGTCCTTGGGCGGGTTTTTGCGCGAGCGGGGGCTGTTTTCCTCGCGCTCTTTGTCGGCATCGGCGAGCCGGACGAGCTTGGGGAGGATTTCGGAGTTTGCGAGCGCGGGCATGGTGCCGTGCAACGCAGCGAGATCCTGCGCGGTCGCGCCGCCGACATCGCGAATTTGCAGGGAGAGAATCCAGCGGCCGAGGTCGAGAGTGCGGGCGCGCTTGATGGCCTCGACAATCTTGGTCGCGTTTTTGAGCCCGAGCATGCGCGGCGCTTCGATGGTGCCGAGATTGAGCTGGCCGAGCTCCTCCTCCTTGCCCTCTAGCTTGAAGAGATCGAAGACCTCGCGCACTTGGCCGGTCGTGACGAGCTTCTCGGCCACGACGCCACCCAAGCTTTCGATATCGAGCACGCTCCGACCGACGACGTAGTCGAGACGTCCGACCAGCTGCGCCGGGCAATCGGGATTGGGACAGCGGATCGCGACCTCGCCCTCGATCTGCACGACCTGCGTCGAACAGACCGGACACTTTTCCGGAAAAGCATAGGGCACGCACTCAGGGGTGCGCTTGGATAACTCGACACCGATGACCGCGGGGATGATCTCACCGGCCTTTTCGACGTACACGCTGTCGCCGATGCGGATATCCTTGCGCGCGATCTCGTCGCGATTGTGCAACGTGGCGCGCGCCACGGTGGTGCCTGCGAGGACGACGGGCTCCAGTTCCGCGACGGGAGTGAGAACGCCCGTGCGGCCGACCTGAATCGTAATAGCTTTGAGGCGAGTCTCAGCGCGCTCGGGGGCAAACTTGTAGGCGCAGGCCCAGCGAGGGGAGAGCTTGCGCGCGCTCTGGCCCTCGCCGCGATAACCAGCGGTGAGCTGGTCGCCAAAGTCGTCGAGCTTGATCACCGCGCCGTCGGTGGCGTAGGGCAGCGTCTTGCGCAGCTCGTCGAGCTTGCGGATCGCAGCGACGACCTCCTCGATGCCGCGCGCGATGCTGCGATGCTCCAGCGTGGGCAGCCCCCACGCCTCTAGAGCGGCGTGCCAGGCTTCCTGCGTATCGACCGGCACCTCCGGCTCGCAGGCGCCACGACCATAGACGACAATCTCCAGCCCTCGGGCGCGCACCCCTTCGGTATCGAGCTGTTTGAGCGTGCCGGAGGCGAGATTGCGCGGATTAGCATAGGGCTCCAAACCAGCCTCTTGTTGCGCCTGATTGATCTTCGCAAAGGCGGCAAAGCGGAGGAATATCTCGCCACGTATTTCCACGAGATCGGGGATGCGCGCATCCGTGAGCTCGGTGGGCGGCCTCAGCGTATGCGGGAGCGCCGCGATGGTCTTCACATTGATGGTCACGTCGTCGCCTTCCTCGCCATCGCCGCGCGTCACGGCGCGGACGAGCTTGCCACGCTCGTAGGTGAGATTGATCGAGGCACCGTCGATCTTGGGCTCGACGGAGTACACGAGGTCTTCGCGGCCGAGGAGCTTGGCGAGCCGGGCGTGAAACTCGCGCAGCTCCGTCTCGTCGTAGGTGTTGTCGAGCGTGGTCATTGCCACGCGATGCTTCACGCGGACAAAGCCCTCGGTGCGATCATCGCCGATGCGCTGAGTGGGAGTATCGAAGCCAAGCGCAAGAGCCTCGGCGGGAAACTGCTTCTCCAATACAGCGAGTTCCGCCTTGAGCCGATCGTAGTCGAAGTCGGCGATCTCCGGCTTCGAGTTGCGATAGTACAGCTCGTCGTGATGGGAAACGGTGGCGCGCAACTCGGCGATGCGCTTCTGGGCCTCGGCGGGAGACATGCGCGGAATGTCAACGGCCCGCCGAAAGGTAGTCGAGCCCGACCGGAGTCGACATTACCCTACCGCACTGCTGGGATGGAAGAGCCACCCCGTGAGCGGCGCGCCGCAGAGGAGGTGCAGCCGGTCGGCCGCGAGCGAATCGCGTGCGGCAAGCAGCCTTGCCACCGCCGCGGACAACGTGGGCTCACCGTAGGCGCGCGCCGCGCGGTGCAACACCACCGGCAGTTCATCGTGCACCACCAATCGCCGTTCGTACGCCCCGTCTCCTGGAACGGCCAACCGCGCGGCGGAGGCGGGCGCGACCTGAGTCGCTTGCGCCAGCAACGATGGTTGCACCGCGAGCGATAAACAGAGTGCAAGGGGGACAAGCGCGGGAAGCCGCAGCAGGTATGGCATCGGGGCTTGGGGCTGCGGCTCACGGTGGCAAGCGGCGCCGAGGTGTCGATCCTCGGCCCATGCAAAGCGTGGGCAACTGCCAGCGCGGGGTCCCTGAATCCTGCGGACTCGCTGGTGCCCATCGCTACCCCTCAGCCCAGCACGGTCACGATCACGCGGCGGGAGTGGGCCGCGCGGCGGTGCTCCCAGAGAAAAAGGCCCTGCCAGGTCCCGAGTTGCATCCGGCCGCCGGCGATGGGGATGGTCTCGCTCGTGCGGGTGAGCGCCATCTTGATGTGGCTAGGCATGTCGTCGGGGCCCTCGAGGGTGTGCTCGAAATGCGGATCATTCTCCGGCACGAGGCGATTGAGCCACTCCTCGAGATCGCGACGTGCGCTGGGATCGGCGTTTTCCATGATCACGAGGGAGCAGCTCGTGTGCTGACAGAATACGCTCACGAGTCCGCTCTGCACACCGCTCTTCGCGACCTCGCGTGCGACGGCCTCGGTGATCTCGTGCGTCCCTTGGCCGGGAGTGCGGAGAGTGAGAGTGGTTTGATGGACAGGCATGGGTTAAAATAGTGAGGAAACGGAAACGGCACAGCGGCAGCGAGCACGACAAGAGCACGATGATGCTTCGTTCGTGCGCGCCCTTTGGCGACCGGGACTACCCCGCGCCGGCGCCGGGCGCGCCGGAATTGGGTATCGTCATCGCACGCGGATCGAGCGCGCGGTCGAGCGTGGCGGCGTCGAGGAGCTTTTTTTCCAGCACGATCTCGCGCAGCGTGCGGCCTGTGGCGTAGGCCTCTTTGGCGACCGCTGCGGCAGCATCGTAGCCGATGTGGGGATTGAGCGCAGTGACAAGCATGAGCGAGCGGTCGACGAGCTCCCGGCAACGCTCAGGATCAGCCTCGAGGCCTTCGACGCACCGCGTGGTAAACGTAGCGACGCCATTGGCGAGGCAGTGGATCGACTCATGGAGCGCGTGCGCGATGAGCGGTAGCGTGACATTGAGTTCGAAGTGGCCGTCGCGACCGCAGAGCGCGATGGTCTGCGCAAGACCCTGCGTGTAGAGGCACACCTGCACGAGCATCTCGCTCATCACCGGATTGACCTTGCCGGGCATGATCGAGGAGCCGGGCTGCGTCGCGGGCAGCCGCAACTCGCCCAGGCCGGCGCGCGGGCCGGAGCCAAGCAGCCGGATATCGCTCGCGATCTTCGTCAGTGCGGTGGCGACCGCCGTCAGGATGCCTGCGACTTCCACGCAATCATCCTGCGCGGCCTGCGCCTCGAAATGATTGGAGGCCTCGCGAAACGCGATTCCCGTATCCGATTTTAAGATACGGCAGACATGCCCGGCAAACTGCGGGTGGCAGTTTATCCCGGTGCCGACCGCGGTGCCGCCGATGGCGAGCTCGTGCAGCACTTCGACGGCGCGGCGCACGCGCGCAGCCGCCTTGGCCGCCTGCGTGGCGTAGCCCGAGAATTCCTGGCCGAGCGTCAGGGGCGTGGCGTCCATCAGGTGCGTGCGGCCGATCTTCACCACGTCGGCAAAGGCCCGCGCCTTGGCCTCGAGCGCGAGCGCCAGCCGGTCGAGCGCGGGCGCGAGGCGCGTATGCAGCGCCACAGCCACGCTGACGTGGAGCACGGTAGGGATGACGTCGTTGGACGACTGGCCGAGATTGACGTCGTCATTGGGATGCACGGGCCGGCGTGAGCCGAGGGGCTGGCCGGCTAGCTGGCTCGCGCGGTTGGCGATGACCTCGTTGGCATTCATGTTGGCCGAGGTGCCGGAGCCGGTCTGAAAGACATCGACGGGAAACTGCGCCGTAAGTTTGCCGTCGGCGATCTCGCGCGCGGCCGCCTTGATCGCCGCTGCCTTTTCTGGGGAGAGGAGGCCTAGCTCTTCATTTGCCTGGGCGCAGGCGAGCTTCACGAGCCCCAGCGTGCGAATAAACGGCTCGGGCAGCGGGCGTCCGCTGATGGGAAAATTGAGCACCGCGCGCTGGGTGCTCGCGCCGTAGAGCGCCTCTTCGGGGACAGGCAGCTCACCCATGGAATCCTTTTCGACTCGCATATCCGTGCACTGTAGCGCGAGTACGCCCAAACGCCAAAGCTCGCGTAAACAAAAATCCCAACGACTGGGGTCGCTGGGATGAACAGGGAAACAACTCTAAGCCGAACTCAGAACTTCACATTGAAGCCACCCCGGCGGGCACCAAAGCGCTGCACTTGATCGTAGAGCTCCTCCTGGGAGAGACGGCTGGCTGCCCGCTCCGTGGTACGAGAGGCAGGCTCGGCGCTATTCATCGAGACCATGGTGGCGAGGTAGCGTGTGGCCCGGCGAGACTCGCCCGGAGGCGTCATCTGCTGGAGTGGCTCCTGAGCCCGAGCCGGCAGGCCGCGTGACTCGAAACCATGCGGTTCGGCGAGCAGACCGGAGGCAATCGGCTCGGAAGTCTGGATCGCCGCGAGATTGGAGGCGATGAAGCGCGCAGAGGGCGTCTCCTCCTCGGCCGCTCGACCCGCGCCGACAAAGGACTCGAAGGCGGAAAGGGCCGCGCGCTCGTCACGAGCGAGTACCGTCGACGTTGCTACCACATGCTCCGCTGCGGCAGCCCCGCCGACTGCGGCGACCTCGACCTCAGCCTGCTCGGAGATGCGAGCCACCGGCGCCCGCTCCAAGCTCGCGGGCGAGGGCGATGCCGCCAAAGACTCTCCGGCCAGCACCGGCGCAGCTTCGACAGCGACTGCCACCGTGGCGGAGGATTCATAAACCGCAGGGCCGACTGACGTGCGATCGCGGACCACGAGGAAAGTCACGGCGACCGCGGCCACGGCACCGATGGGAAGACGATACCGACCAAGGGAGTAGAAAGCCGTCTGGAGACCATGCCACCAAGGGCGCTTTTCCACCAGAGCGCGAAGCTGCTTGGCGCGGAGCTGGCGATCGAACTCGCCCCAAAACTCGGCGGCAGGGCGCTCGGCGCGCTTCAGCTTCAGAAGATCTTCGAGGGTGACTGGACGCTTATCGGACTCGTGCTTCATCGGCGCAAATACGGCTGGAGCTGAGATTGGAGGAGCTGCTTTGCGTAGTGGAGCCTGGAGCGCACGGTTCCAACCGAGCATTCCATGACCTCAGCAATCTCCTGATGGCTTAAACCGTCGATTTCGAAAAGCGTGACCACTGTACGATGCTTGATAGACAATTTCTGCATCGCATCGTTCAATTTTTCCTGAAGCTCCCTTACGTAAGTATCCCGATCCACTCCCGTGGTATCCGTAAGTGCATCAATAATTTCCTTCGAGACTGGCTCCTCGGAATCCACTCTCTCCAAGCTGAAAAACGACCTCAGCCGCGCTTTGCGCAGGTGGCTGAGGGTAGAATTCACCGCGATCCGATACAGCCACGTAAAGAACGAAGATTGCCCGCCAAAGCGATGGATCGACTGAAACGCCTTGATAAAAGCATCTTGCGTAAGATCGGCCGCATCCTCGCGATTCGAGGTCATGTGGTACACGATCCCGTAAACGCGCTCACGGTACTTGGTGATGAGCTGGTCAAAGGCCGCGACATCACCGCCCTGCACTCGACGCACCACGTCCAGGTCGGCATCCGCCTCCTGACGACGCTCCGGCGACGCGACGAGCGTCTTGCCAAGAACTTTCGTGGCTTCGATCACGCCATAGACCAATGGCATACTCCTGCGTCGGCGCAAACCGAAATTGGCGGGGAAACACAGTGTTTTACCGCAGCGCACGACCGGAGCAGAGCGGTCATCCTGTACCTCGGCGGTGGAATGAAGTAGGGTACTCCACCTCACTCTCACATGATTGCCGCGGATCAACAACTTGCCCTGCGCCAGCGTCTCGCAGCCCTTGGCTTTGACGATGTGCGCTTCGCCTCGCTCGCGGATCCAGTCGCGCCGCCCCTCCGCGAGTGGCTGGCTGCCGGCATGCACGCCGATATGCAGTGGATGGAGCGTAGCGCGGAAAAGCGGCTCTCTCCTGGGCTCGTGCTGCCTGGCGCGCGCTCGATCATCATGCTCGGCGTAAGCTATTTCAGGCAGCAAGGAACGGTGGCGGGAGGGCCAGGGCTGGAGGATATCGAGATGCGGCCTGATGACCCGCCGCCTCGAGGGCCAGTCTCCTCGACCGCGCCGCAATGGGCGCGATACGCCCTCCACGAGGACTATCACGACACGATCAAACCAGCGCTCGTAGCCGCCGGCAAAGCCCTCGAGGAACTCTTGGGCGCGACGCCCACCGACTACCGATACTACGTCGATACGGGGCCGGTGCTGGAACGGAGCTGGGCAGCTCGGGCGGGCCTCGGCTTTACCGGGAAAAATGCGATGCTCATTTCCCGACGGCACGGCAACTGGCTCTTCCTTTCCGGCATCCTCACGACGCTCGACTTTGCCGCCGATGAGCCGATCCGAAAAAAACTGCCCGACACCGCGCCAAACTCCACCCCTCCGCCCGTCGGCCTGCTCTGCGGCAAGTGCACGCGCTGCCTCGACGCGTGCCCCACCCAGGCCTTTGCGGCGCCGGGCGTCGTGGATGCGCGGCGGTGCGTCTCCTATCAGACGATCGAAAACAAGGGCATCATCCCGCGGGAATTGCGGCCCGGCATCGGCGCGCGGATCTACGGCTGCGACACGTGCCTCGAAGTGTGCCCCTGGAATCGCTTCGCGCAACAGGGTCGCCAGCTCCTGCTGGCCGCGCGGCACGACCTCGCCGAGCTGCCCTTGGGCGACATCCTCGCGCTAACGCCAGAGCGCTTTGCAGAGGTATTTCGCCGCACGCCCATCAAACGGCTGAAGCTAGTGGGCCTGCTGCGCAATGCGTGCATCGTCGCCGCCAATCTCCGCGAGGCCTCCGTGCTCCCGCAGTTGGTCGCACTCGCGGGCAGCCATGCTTCCCCCATCGTGCGCGCACACGCGGTGTGGGCCGTAAACGAGCTGGGCGCGGGCGCGCAGCTCGCGGCGGCGCGAGCGCAGGAGGTGGAGCCGGCGGTGCTGGCTGAGTATGCGCCGCCGCGAGGCGATGGCTGACTCTACAGCGGCCCGAATACTTTTGCGAAAACATCAGCCGCCATCTTGGGCGGCCGCATGGCCTTGCCCTCGCGGTCGATGAAGACATGCACCGAAAAGCCGGTGACGAGCAGCTCTTCGCCGCGAAACACCTCGTACTCGAGGCGGATGCGAAGCAGGGGCTTCTCACGAAGCGTCGTCACGATGGTGATCGTATCGTCGTAGACGGCGGGTTTGAAGTACTTCGCGCCGATTTCGAGCACAGGCAGGCGATACCCATGATCCTCGAGCTGCCGGTACGGGAGGCCCATCTCCCTCAGCAAGGTGGTGCGCCCCACCTCAAACCACGGCAGATAATTGCCGTGGTAGACGACGCCCATCATATCGGTCTCGGCGTAGCGCACCACGACCTGGGACCGGGAGGTCACGATCACGTCGGAGTCCATTGCGGATTGAAAAGAGCTTCGGCGGATTCGCGCCAGCAGTTGCGTGCAGCCCAGTCGCGTCCGGCTGCGCCGAGTCGGCGGCGTAGCGCCGGATCATGTATCAGCTTTTCGAATGCGGCGGCGAGCTGAGCGGGGCGATCGGGCGGCACAAGCAGACCGGTGACGCCATCGACCACGGCCTCCCCCACCCCGCCCACATCGTGCGCGACGACGGGCAGGCCATGCGCGGCCGCCTCGAGGTACACGAGGCCGAAACCCTCGACGCTCCGCTCGAGCGAGAGGCTCGTCATGGCGAAGATATCGGCGCCGTCGTAAACGCTCGCGAGTTCCTCATCAGGCAGGTTGCCAAAGAAACGCACGGTGAGATCGGGCGTCGTCGCGGCGGCTTGGCGAAGCTGCATCTCGTAGTTGCCCTTGCTCGCGCCGCCGACGACCCAGTACTCGAGGCGCTGGCGCACCCCCGCGGGGAGCATCTGGAGAGCCTGGAGCGTGAGCAGCTGGCCCTTGCGCGGATGCAGGCGGCCCACGGTGAGGACGACGATCTTCATTTTCTCCGCCTCCGGCTTGGGCGGCACCACCGCAAAATCGGAGCGCAGCGCCCCCGGCGTGAGGGTGATTTTATCCGCCGCCTCGGGGAAATGTGAGAGCAGCAGCTCCTGTGTATAGTTGCTCAGCGTGCTCACGCGCGTGGCATGGTCGATCAGCCTGCCGGTGAGCCAGCGCCGCACCGGGCTGCCGGCAAACTTGAGGATCTCAGACCCGTGAAAGGTGAGCACAAGCTGCTTGGGGCGAAACGCGGTGAAAAACTGCAGCGCCATCATCGCCAGCATCGGCCCTGGCTCCGGCAAGTATACCGTGGCGTACCTGAGTTGACGGCGGTGGCGGATCAACTCGCGCGCAAGCTGCACCTGGCAGGTAAAGTCATGCGTGCCCTTGAGCGGCAGCCGACGCAGGCGGAATGGCCAGTCGCTGCGCTCCGCCACGGCCGAGGAGGCCGACTGCGCCCACACCTCCACCTCGTAGCCAAGCAGCGCCGAAGCCCGGGCTATCTCCTCCGTAAAGGTCGCGATGCCGCCACGCTTCGGGTAAAACTCGTGCGTGATCAGGAAGACCGGGTGCCCGGCGGCGGCGTGAGCGGTAGCGTTCAAATGGCGGAGAAACGGCGCGCTCTATGCTAAGAGCGCCGTTTGCGAGCCGCTTCGGTATTGGCACCCCACGCCTCTGGCAAGCGTCCTCTACCCTACCCGCATATCCATGCGAAAACCACCCCCGCCTACGGAACTTGTTTTACTCCGCCGAGTTCATGCGGGGAGTCGTTTGCATACTAAATATGGGGTTTACTTCCCACACCTGTGACATACAACCAACGGACGATGCCTGAAGCAGTTCAACCCAGTCCCGGTTCGGGTAAACCCGCGCCGTCGACGCCAAAACCTTTTGCGCCTGAGGACGAAGCTCAGTTGCGCGACACCCTGAAACGCTGCTCGCCATCCGCCTTCGAAGCCGCCGTCCAATTTCGCAAAACCGGTAATCCTGAACATGTTCCGGCAGTGGTGATCGGCGTGATCGAGCGCTTCGTGGAGCCCGACCTCCGCACGAAGCTCAAGGATGCCGACGACGACCTTCGCATGATCGAGGATCTCGGCATCGACTCCCTCACCATGATGGAGATCGTCATCCTCGTGGAGGATGTGCTTCAGTTGTCGATCAACAACGACGAACTGCGCAACCTGCGCACCGTCGGCGATGTAAAGACCTTTATCGACTGCAAGATTCGCGGGCTCCCGCTGCCCCGGCCGACCAAGTTTATCCCGATCGAGACGATCGGGGCGGTAATGCCGATCCAGCCCCCGTTCCTCTTTCTCAACGAAGCCTCGGTCAGCTCCACCGCTGCCAACGGCAAGTACAAGATCACCGGCCAGGAGTTCTTCCTTCAGGGTCATTTCAAGGACAACCCGGTCATGCCCGCTTCGATCATGCTCGAGGCGCTTGGCCAGCTCGCGGTACTGTACCTCCTCGAAGGTGCTCCGACGGAGCCGGGCAAGGTCGTCAGCCCTCAAACCATCTTCTTCACCGGCTGCGAAGGCGTCCGCGCCCATCGCATCTGCAAGCCCGGTGATATCCTCACCCTCTCGATCAAGCCCAAGCGCATGAAGATGCCGCTGGCGACTTTCGAGGGTGCCATCCGCGTCGGCCAGGAAAAGGCCGTCATCGCCGAGGAAATCACGCTCACGTATGCCTTTGTCGATGCCGCGAATGCGCCCATCTCCATCAACGGCAACACCGTGAATGGCAGCGCCGCCGATCACGCCCCCGGGGTGAATGGCAAGGAAGCAGTCGCTCCGGGGCCGCTCCGTGCGGCCATCAACGCCTAATCGCGCGGCTCAGCATAACCTCCGACGACGGCGGCCATTTGGCCGCCGTTTTTTATTGGTCTTCCGCTGGCGACCACCGCAGCGGTCGCCATCCACGCGCAAGAATGAGAGGAGAAACAAAAAGGCCGACCCTTGGCGGGGCGGCCTTCGGAGAAAGGCTTGGCGATCGTACGTCCTCAGCTCTTCGCCGCCGAGGTACCTGCGATGTGCACCGCGCGGTAGCCGCCGATCGACTTGAAGTACAGTAGGATGCAAAGGTAGATCGCTGCCATCGCCGCGGGGATGTACGAATCCGCCTTTAGAGTCTTGCGGTCGCCAGCCTGGTCGGCCGCGACGATGTCCTTCTGCGCCTTGGTCGCTTCGGGCTTGCCGATCGCGGCCTTGGCATCAGCGAGCTTCTTGCCGTCGATGGCGTTGACCTCCGAGAAGAAGAGGAACTTCGAGGGCGCGGCCGCCTTGGCCTCCGCATAAGCGGCTGGGTTGGTCTGCTGCAGCGTCTCGGCGGCAAAACGATCTTTGCCATAGCCAAGACCGGGGCCGCCGATGAGGCCGGCCGAGAGCATACCAATACCGCCCATGATCGAAATGGCGACGGCACCCGTGCCGGGATAGCGATCCGATACCACCGCGAGCATGGTCGGCCAGAAGAAGGTCTTGCCGATGGCGTACACCGTCAGCGCGAGGAAGGCCATGTCGACCGTCTGGGCACCGCTGGTAAGATTAAGACCCACGCATGCCAGCACGGCGCAGACGAGCAGAAGAGCCACCGGCGAGAGGCCCAGCTTGGTCTCAATGAAATGGGCGCAGAAGCGCAGGCCAAACATGACGGCCGAGGTCCAGATCAGGAGCCATTTGCCCTGCTCCGAGGTGAAAAGATTACCGGTGATATTGGCGATCCAGCCATCGGTGCCGAGCTCGACCGCGCCGACGAGCGCGTGCGTGATGAAAAGGACGCAGAGCAGCACCGAGCCGAAGGAGAACTTGGTAATGGCGCCGACCACCACCAGCAGCACACCGGCAATCACGTAGCTGAGCCACTGGGGAGCTCCGAGCGGACCGGCGATAAAGAGGCTGATCATGTAGCAGGCGACCGCGCCGCCGAGGATACCGACATCCTTGAGCATCTCGCCCAGCTTGGCGCCCTTTTCGGCCGCCTCGGATTTGGGCATCTTCTGACCCAGGAACATGATGCCGTAGACGATCGTGGGCAGGAGGTAGAGCGAGAGCTGGATCTTCCAGCCGACCTGCATCTTGTCATCGAGCACCCAGCTCACGACAGCGCCAGCGAGGATACCCACGGGCCAGGAGGCATGAAGGATATTGAGATAGTGCGTGCGATTATTGGGGAAGAGGGTGGCGACGAGCGGATTGGACACCGCCTCGAGCGTGCCATTGGCCAGCGCGAAGATGAACATGCCGTACGTGAGCATCTGGTAGGCATTCTCGGGGGTGCTCGCGCCGAAGGTGACGAAAGCGGAGATCACATGCAGCGCAAAGGCCGCGATCACCAGCTTGCCGTAGCCAATCTTGTCGCACACGAGGCCACCGACGATGATGCCAAAGCAAAAACCGGTGAAGCCAGCGCCACCGATGGCGCCGAGCTGCGTGGCGGTAAAGCCGAACTCGCCAGCCCAGTTATCGAAAATGCCGCCACGAATGCCGAAGCCCATGCCCGCGGCAAAGATGGCCATGAAGCCCGCCCACAACAGCCGTTTGGCATTTGGGGCGATGGCGTCGTTGCTGACTGGAACATTACTCATAGGAGGTATGATTCAACGTGAGGTGGTTTTGGACAAAGAAAGAGGCGCGCCTCACCCCGCTGCCCGTCGACCCGGGGCAGGGATGACGGCGAGGCAAACAGACGAGAAAGCGGAGACACGTAACAAGGGGTATTGGGGCAAGCGGCACCGACGTTGAGAGGCGCGCTGGCGTTGGGCAAGGGCGCTTTTTTACCTCAACTCTACAAATCGTTGAACCGATAAGAGAGGAAAGCCCGCCTGCGTCCCACCCCGTCACCCTCGTCCGCCATGCCGACGACCCAGCACACGCTCCGCCTCCAACCCGCTCCCCACCAGCGCGACAGCGAGGTCGTGCAGCTCGTGACCCGGCACGAGCGACCACGCTCTGGCGCCATCTTCCGCGCACCTACGTTTCCTACGCCGCACCAACTCGGCAGCGAGCAACCCTTCTCGGTAAATTTCCGAGCGCACTCCCCGCACCGGCCCTGATTGCGAAGATTCTGATTTTGGAGAAAATGATCGGCACAAACCCAGCAAGCCCCGGTCACCCACAAAGAACCTAATCACCTGTTTTAGCCATGTACTTCCCGATCCCAAATGTCCCGCCCGACTCCACCCCGAGCAACTCCCTCGTTGTGCAGACGCCTGCGCGTGACGTGCTGTGGGATCGCCCCATCTTCAAGGCGCCGCCGCTCGAGCCTCTGCTCGGCAGCCTCGATGCCTTGGCGATCGCCCGAGAACTCCGTCGCGCCAGCCTCCTCAATCGCTGAGTCGGCAACCTGATCGCCCTAGCGGCGCTCACCGCACAAGCCAACACGAGCTGCCCGCTCGTGTTTTTTTGTGCCCGCAAGGCGGCATTTCCCGCGGTGGCTTAAGTCGCACGCGGAGCGCACCGATCAGTTACGCAGGCTCGCTTCGGGCCGGCGAATTACTTTTGCTCCCAGCCTGTGTCGTCGCCTCGGTCCGACAATCCAGCCGGCCCCGTCGCAGCGTCGTCCGCCCTCGACCTGCGCGTCTCTTCCGAATTACTGCGTATCGCCGTTCACGATTCGCTGTACGGCGTACCCTTTGCCACTGCGGCGGCCATCCTCTTCGCCATCGCGGCGATGGGCTCTTTCCCCTCGGTGGTGGTGCTCGGCTGGCTGATCGCCACCGTTGCGTGGAATATCGCGCGGCTGATCGCGCGCGATCGGTTTATGCGGCGGCCTGTGCCGCTGGAGCATACGCAGCGTTGGGCGTACCTCTTTACCGTCCTCTCCGCGGGCAGCGGCCTTTGCTGGGGCGCGGCCGCGTGGCTCTTTTACACTCCGCACGAATCGATCTTCCGCGTGATGATCGTGCTCGTGCTCGCCGGCCTCACCACCGGCGCCTCCCGACTGCTCGCCCCGATCATCCAGGCCAATCTGGCCTTCAGCTTCCTTTCGATCGGCCCACTGATCACTCGGGTGCTGCTCACGAGCGACACCCCGAGCTCGATCCTCGTGCTCCTGTGCGTGCTCTACCTCGCCTATGTGGGTATCGCCGCCCGGCAGCAGGTCACCACCCTGCGCCGCGCGATCCGGCTGCGCCATGAAAACTCCGCGCTCGTCGAGTCCCTCGGTGCGGCCAAGGAGCGCGCCGAGCTCCTCAACCGCGAGCTCACGGCCGAGATGGCCCGCCGCTCCACCGTCGAGGACGATATGCGCAATGCCACCGCGCAGGCCCAGGCGGCCAATCGCGCCAAGAGCGATTTCCTCGCCACCATGAGCCATGAAATCCGCACTCCGATGAATGGCATCATCGGCATGCTGCGGATCCTGCACGACACTCCCCTGAGCGCGGAACAGCGTGAAAGCATCGAAGTCGCAGCCGCCTCTGCCGACACGCTCCTGGACCTGCTCAACAACATCCTCGATTTTTCCAAGATCGAGGCCGGCCGCCTCGAATTGGAGCGCATCGCTTTTTCGCCGCAGACTGCGGCCAAGGGCGTCGTCGATCTCCTACGCCCGCGCGCTATCGCGAAGGCGCTCTCGCTCGATCTCGACCTCGATCCCCGGCTCCCGGCCAATCTCGTCGGCGATCCCACCCGGCTCCGGCAGATCCTCATCAACCTCGTGGGCAATGCCATCAAGTTTACGGATCGCGGCGGAGTGAGCGTCATCGTAAAGCTCGTCTCGGCCGCCGACGGCCAGGCCACCCTGCGCTTCCTCGTGATCGATACGGGCATCGGCATACCTCCCGAAGCGATGCAGCGGCTTTTCACGCCGTTCACCCAGGCCGATAGCTCGATGAGCCGGCGATTTGGCGGTTCCGGCCTTGGGCTCGCCATCTGTCGCAAGCTGGCTGAGGCGATGGGCGGTAGTATCGGCGTCCGAGCGCACCCGGAGGGTGGCACGGTCTTCGAGTTTACGGCGCGCTTCACCCAGCCTGCTCCGTCGGCCCCGGCGGCTGCCGCTGCGAGCGCGTTTGTCGCACCTCACCTCCAGGGCCGCGTGCTCGTGGTGGAGGATGATCGCGTCAATCAGCGCGTGATCGGGCACTTCCTCAAGCAAATGAGACTGGAGACCGGCCTCGCCGAGGATGGTCTCGCTGCGGTGCGGCTCGGCTGCGAGCAGCCCTGGGACGCTATCCTGATGGATCTCCAGTTGCCGGGCCTTGACGGTATCGAGGCCACCCGGCGCATCCGCGCGCACCGCGCCGGGCAGCCTCTTCCGATCATCGCCATCACTGCCAATGCCAGCATCCAGGATCGCGATGCCTGCCTGGCCGCGGGCATGGACGACTTCATCACCAAGCCCATTCGCCCCGAGATCCTCGCCGCGGCCCTCCAGCGCTGGCTTCCCGGCAAGGCCGTAAACTGAGCGGCCGATGAGCCCTCCTCGCGCTCAGGGCTGCCGCCAACGCCCCAGAGAGCCCGCCTGCACGCTCGCCAAAGGCCGTCCCTCCGCCATGCTGCGAGGCGCTCACCATGTCCGAGATACCCTCGACCGCGCCCCAATCGAGCTCTCCAAGCGGCGCTTCCATGCCTGCGCAAGGCGGGGCGGAGACCACCGAGCAGCGCACCAAGGTCGAACTGGTGCGGATGGCGTACCTCGAGCTGAAGAATGGCACCGCCGCTTCGTCCGCCTGCGCCGTCGCCTTCGCTGCGGCTGTCGCCTACACTCACGAAAATTTTCTCGTTAGCGGACTCTGGCTTGCGGCGATCCTGGTGTTTGCCGGTATTCGCCTCGGTCTCTCGCAGGCGTTTGACAAGCTCCCGCCCGCGCAGCTCGATGCCGCCACGACCGCGCGCTGGGGACTGCGTTATGTGATCGCGACCACCCTCACGGGCATCACTTGGGGCACGTCGTCCTGGCTCTTTCCCACCCTTCAGCAGGGCGATCCCCTGGCAGTCGTCCATATCCTCCTACTTACAGGCCTCACCACCGGCTCGACCCGCCTGCTCCTGCCCATGCGCAAGGGCAGCATCGTCTATATCGTGGTGGTCATGATCCCCCTCGGAGCCCGGCTGATCGCCGACCTTGATGTGCCGGGCATCACCGGCGGCGCCTGCGTGCTGGTCTTTACCGCCTACATGATCTCGGCCACCCGGCACAATCACCGCACGCTTTCCGACGCCTTGGTGCTGCGCTTCGAGCGCGAGGCGCTGGCCGCCCAACTCCAGGCCGAGAACGCGCGGCGCGAGGCGCGTGAGGCCGAGTTGCGCGAGGCGCGGGAACGCGCCGAGTCCGCCAGTCGGGCGAAGGGTGAGTTTCTCGCCACCATCAGCCATGAAATCCGCACCCCGATGAATGGCGTGCTCGGGATGCTCCGCGTCGTGCGCGATACCAAGCTATCGCCCGAGCAGCGGGGCTACCTCAAGACGGCCTCCGACTCCGCCGAGTCGCTCCTGCTGCTCCTCAATGATGTGCTCGATTTTTCCAAAATCGAGGCCGACCGGCTCGAGATCGAACGCGCGCCCTTTCCTCCCGCCGCCGCCGCTCAAGCCGTGGCCGATCTGCTACTCGCGCGCGCGCGCGACAAGGGCCTGCACTTCGAACTCCACCTGGTCGAGCCTCTGCCCGGCATTGTCATCGGCGATGCGCAACGGCTCCGCCAGATCCTCGTCAACCTACTCGGCAACGCCATCAAGTTCACCGAGCGTGGCCGGGTAGAGCTTCGCGTGACGTGCGTGGAGCGAAACGAGGCCAGGGCCACGCTCCACTTCACCGTCACCGACACCGGCATCGGCATTGGCTCCGCCGCCATCGACAAGCTCTTCAAGCCCTTCACGCAGGCGGATACCTCCATGAGCCGCCGGTATGGCGGCACCGGCCTGGGTCTCGCCATCTCCATGCGGCTCGCGCAGGCCATGGGCGGCACGCTTCAAGTCCAGAGCACACCCAACCAGGGGTCCACGTTTCGCCTCATCCTCCCCTGTCCGGTGCCCGAAGTCACCGTCGCGCCCCGGCCCGCCGCTCCGCCGCGCTTCGTCACCCCTGTCCTCTCCGGCCGCGTGCTCGTCGTCGAGGATGACTTGGTCAACCAGCAGGTGATCGAGCTCTTTCTCAAGAAACTCCAAGTCACCCCGAAGTTTGCCGGCGACGGCGAAGCTGCCATCGCCGCTGCGCTGTCGGAGCCCTTTGACCTGGTGCTCATGGATTGCCAGCTTCCCGGGATCGACGGCCTCGAGGCTACCCGTCGCATCCGCCAAAAACTCGCCGGCCAGCCGCTCAAGATCGTCGCGCTCACCGCCAATGCCAGCACACACGTGCGCGAGGCGTGCCTGGCCGCCGGCATGGATGATTTTCTCACCAAGCCCGTTCGCTTCGAGCTCTTGGCGGGGTTGCTGCAACGCAGCCTTCCGCCGGGAAAATAGGCGGGCCCACGCTTATCGACCAAGAGCAAAAGCCGGATCGCGCACACGCTCGACCTTCGTTTCGTCCCCCCTGCTCGTGCGCTCGCGGCAGCCGCCCGTCTACCGCTCGCGCACCACCCACTCCACTCGTCCGCGCGACCCCTCCTCCTGCTGGAGCTTCCCGGCGAGATACGTGAGTACCGGCAGAGCCTCATCGTCGAAGCGCCAGGGCGGATTGATCACCAGCAGGCCGCAGCCCTTCAGCTTTATCGAGGCAAACTGGCCGGCGATCTCGAGTTCGCACGCCAGCGCCGGAGGCGGCTCGAGGTCGCGCACGCGCGCGAAAAACTCCTCCACCCGCGCCCGCTCCGTGAGCGGATACCACACGGCAAACACGCCGCTCGGAAAGCGCCGCAGCCCCTCTCTCAGCGCCGCCGCGATCTGCGCAAACTCATCCTGCGCCTCGAAGGGCGGATCGATCAGCACCAGCGCTCGGCGCTCCGGTGGTGGCAGCATGGCGCGCAGCGCCACGTAGCCATCCATCTCATGCACCGACACCCCGGGCTCGCCCATGAAATCCGCCCGCAGGGCGCCGCACTCGGCAGGATGCTTTTCACACAGCGCCAGCCGGTCTTGGGGCCGGGCTGCGGTGCGCACCAGCCGCGGTGAACCCGGGTAAAAGCGCAATTCCTCCGCGATATTGCCGCCCGCGCGATCGTAGTCGCGCACCCGTGCGCAATACTCGCGCAACACATCCGGCGCCCCTGGCTCGCCCGTCATCAGCCGGCCAATGCCCTCGGGCCACTCGGGCTGCCGCGCTAGCGAGTCGCCCGTGGCCGCGCGCTCGAGATCGTACCGCCCGCGGCCCGCATGGGTGTCGAGGTAAAGGAATCCCTTCTCCTTTCTCTGGAGCGCGCGCACGAGCTGCAGCAGCAGCACGTGCTTCATCACGTCCGCGAAATTCCCCGCGTGGAAATGATGCCGGTAGTTCACCCGTTTACCGGCACTTTCACCACCGCCTTGCGCACGACCACCGGCTTGCCGCGCAACTGCAGCGACGGCATGTGCACATCGGGCGGCCAGAAAATCGCCGTCTGGCCGGTGACTGCATGCAGCTTGGTCGCGTCACCGAAATCCTGATACGCGCAGAAATCGCGCTCCGCGCTATAGGGCTCCTTGGCCGCAATGAGCGAGAGATCGACGAGCTCCATCAGTTCCTCCCCCTCGACCATCACCTGCACGTCGATGTACTTCCGATGCGATTCGAAAAAGCCCTCCGGCCGGCTCTTCGTCTCATAGGCTTGCTCCACCACGAAGACGCCGCCCCCGAGTTCCACCTTCTCCGCCTTGCCCACCGGCAGTGCGCGCAATCGCGCACGCGCGGGCGAGTCGGTGCGCAGCACGTCCTCGACATATGCAAAAGCGGTGGCAAAGCCCGGCGTTTGAGGCGCCTGGTCGCGCACGGTCGCAAAAGATCCGTAAAGAGCCATGCCGGCCATCCTCCGCCGCACTTTCGAGCTGGCAAGCCATGAAACCAACCGCATCCCTCCCGGTCTCCGCTATCGCATTGCTTACCATGATCAAAAACACACTTCGCTCCCTCCTGGTCTCCGCGCTGCTCGCGCCCGCCGCGCTCTTCGCCGCCCCCTTCGAGGGCAAGATTAACCTCAAGATGACCACCGACGGCAAAGCCCAGGAGATGCTCTACAGCGTCAAGGGCGACAAGCTGCGCATCGACATGCCGGGCATCCCAGCCATGGGCGGCGCCATCCTCGACCTGGGCAAAAAGGAGATGACCATGATCATGCCCGAACAGCAGATGTACATGACGACGTCCATGTCCGAAGGCAAAGACGCGCCGGCCAGGCAGGACGACGCCGTGAAAGTCGAGAACACCGGCCAGACCGAGAAGATCCTCGGCTACCTCGCCACCAAATATCTGGCCTCGGCCAAGGACTCCACGACCGAGATCTGGCTCGCGGAAGGACTCGGCGTTTTCGCCTCCATGCCCAGCCAGGGAGGCGGCGGCGGGCTCTTCGGCCGCAAGAAGGCCGCTGCTTCCAGCCAGGCTTGGGAAAGCGCCTTGGCCGGCAAGGAGCTCTTCCCGCTCCGCGTCATCACCAAGGATAAGAAAGGCAAGGAAAGCTTCCGGATGGAGGCCACCGCCGTCGACAAGACCCCGGTCCCTGCCTCCTCCTTCGCCCCGCCGGAGGGTTACCAAAAGCTCGACATGGGCGCCATGATGAAGGGCGCGCTCCCGGGCTTCGGCCGGTAAGACACCCGCAAAATCCCACGAAAAAGGCGCGGCCTCATCGCCGCGCCTTTTTTCGTTTTTCGCCGCGAGCCGAATTAGAGCGAATTGAGCTGCTGGATAAACGGCTTGGGGCCTCCCTGCTGATAGCCGAGCTTGCCGACCTGCCTACCGGTGCTGTCGAGCACGATCACGGTGGGATATCCCTGGATGCCCATCTCCTGCCCCAGCGAGCGATTCTGCCGCTTTACCGCCTCGGACTGCGGCTTGTTTCGCGGGAAGTCCAGCTCGACCAGCACGAGTTTCTCGCGCGCGTACTGGCTGAACTCGGAAGTCATCAGGATCTCTTTCTGCAGCCGCATGCACCAGCTGCACCAGTCGGACCCCGTGAAAAAGAGGAACACCTTCTTGTTCTCCGCCTTGGCCTTTGCCAGCGCGGCCTTGTAGTCGGTAGACCAATCCAGCCCGCGCACCAACATCGGCGGGGGCGCAGAGTTGGCGGCCACGGCCGGGCTCTGCCATGCCATTAATGCGATGCCTGCGGCGAGAAATGTCTTTTTCATGGGAAAATGCTACGCGCCGTCATGGTGACGTCAAAGATGCAATCAGACCCCGGAATAGCGCCCCCAGCCACCGCTCAACGCGGGTCGGGCTGCTGGCTCACGCGGCTTTCGATGCCCTTGATCGTCTGCTCGGTATCCTTCCGATGCTGCTGGTGATGCTGCGTCGCCCGCCAGTCAGAGTCGCTGTGCTTCGTCGCGGTGGTGCAGCCGGAAAAGGCTGCCGCGACCATCGCTGCCAGTCCGGAGATCAGGAGATATTTCATGGGAGGGGCGTGGGGTTGCAGACTGCTGCGGCGCTACCGCCTTTGCAGTAACAGGCCAAACGCTGCTCACGATTTCTTCGAACGCAACTCCAATATCCGCCCCGGCAGCCAGCCGCCGCCACGTTTGAGGCTCGGAGGGCGCGTGTACTCGAGCACGTAGATCACGCCCGGCCCGCCGATGTGCACATCGATCGGCCGGCCCAGCTCCGCGAGAAACGTCGTTGTCCGCGCCGTCCAGCGGCCGTCGGCACGGCGGCTCATCTTGAGGTGCAGCACGTCGAAACCATGCTCCTCGTCCTTTTCCGGCCCGAGGAGGAAGCTGCCGAGCCGCCCCATGAGAAAGCCGTTGCGCACCGTCTCCGGCCAGTCTTCGCCGAGCCATACCAGCCCCGTCGGCGAGCTATGGGCGTTGAAAGTGCTCGTGGGTTCGCCGCCCATCAGGCCCGCCGGCCCCAGGTTGAGCACCGGCAGTACAAACGCCGTGTTCGCCGGCGCCGGCGGCACGGGAGTGTGCCTGTACCATTTCCTTTCCGCCGGCGCGTCGCCAAACTGGTAGGGAAACCCGTGATGCCTGGGCGTCTCGCCTCGCCTCGGCGGCACGATGGCATCCATCTCCTCGGGCGCGTGCGCATCCGGGCCGTTCGAAGCCGTGAAAAGATTGCCCGCGCCGTCCCACGCAAACGTATAAGCATTCCGGATACCCCGCGCGATGATCTCCACCTCCGGCGCGGTGGCCTTCGGGTCGAAGCGCCACATCGCCGCCGTCGTCTCGACCTCTCCCATCTTGCCCAGGTTCGCGACATCGCCCTGCTCTCCCGCGTCCGTGCGCGAGCCATTGCTCGCATAGAGCAGCCCATCCGGGCCGAGCCGGATATCCGAGAGGCCATGCGTGTACGGCCCTATGCCCCAGGGATACGTGGTGCGAAACCACACAGCCGGCCCCGCCGGGTCCCCCTCCGCATCGCGTGACGCCGTGCGGTAGATCGTTACCTCGCTGAGCACCAGTGGCTGCGCCTCCACCCGCTGATTCGCTGTTATCCATAGCCGCCCCTCGGGGTCCAGCATCATGCCGAGCGTGCGGAGCTCACCTGGTTTCTTGTCGGGAAAATCCTTCGGCCACAGGATCTGCTTGAGATTGCCGCTCGCCGCGTCGAAGCGCCACACGCCGCCCGATTGCCCGAGGATGTAGAGCGGCCCGCCTTTGCCGTCATTCGCCAGCCGCACCCCAAAATCGTTGAGCCTCACCAGTTCCCTCAGCTCAAAGCCCGCCGGCGCCGGCGGCAGCGGCTGATAGTCCGCGGAGCGCTTCAGCGCATCGAAGGTCTTGAAATCCGTCAGCGCGCGGATCGCCGTCACATCCGCCGGGGTCACCACGCCGCCCGGATTTCCCCAGGAGTTGAGCACGTACGTGAGCACATCCGCCACCTGTGCATCATCGAGCACGATGGGTGGCATCTGACCGTTGTAAGTGGTGCCATTCACGGTGATCTCGGCCTTCAGTCCCGCCACCACCGCCTTCACGGCGCCAGCCCGATTGGCGGCCAGCCAGTCGGATTTCGCCAGAGGCGGATACGTGCCGCGCACGCCATCGCCCGTCGCGCCATGGCAGATCATGCAATGCGCCGCATAGAGCATCCGCCCACGCTCCAAGGCAGCCTCGCCTGACGCGCGTAGCGACACCGCGAGAACGCTCGATAACACCAACGCCGGGAAAAACGCGCGGGGTATACGCATGCCCGCGACGCTACGGCGCGCGCTCGCCGAGCGTCAATGTCCCGCACGACCGCTCCGCCGCGCGGTCGTGAAAATTTCAGCCACCCGCCCGGCGGGCGTTCGCGCCTTCCCTCACCACGACACGTCGATCGTCGCCGCGTCGGCTTTCTCTTTCGGCATCAGGGCTCGATACGTCGCCCCATCCGGCAAATCGCGGCCGACCTTCACCGTGTAGGTTCCCTGCTTGTACACGCGGGGGCGAAACCGCTCCGCGTTGGCGCGTACCGTGTACACGATATCGCCCGTCGCATCCTCCACTACCTGCACCACCGGCCGCGCCCCGCCCTTGAAGACGAGTTCCGGCAGGTAGCCCGCCACCTTGCGCCCGTCATTGTCCTCTGAGGCGATGGTGATCGGCCAGCCGGCGAATTGCTTCCGGCTGCCATCCGCCGCCGGAAAGCGCGGCCAGCATTCAAACGTCACCCGCCGTGTGCGCTTGTCGAAGCGGATCAACCCGTAGCCGTCCGAGCGCTTCTTCTCGTCGCGGATATCCTCGGGGTTGGCGTACGCCAGCATCGTGATCTTGTTGCCCAGGCCATCGCGATAGTCTCCCGTCCACGGCAGCGGCGAGCCTTTCACGGGATTTGCGCCGGCCTTCTCGTCGGCCGGATGCCACCAGCGCCCGTAGATCGTGTTCACGATCGCCGGGTTCGTAAATCCATACGGCCCGTCGCCCCACTCGTCGATGCCGTGCTTGATCGTCACGGCCAGATGCTGGTCGCCGCAGAGATGCACGCCCCATACGCGCCGGATCTCCTCGAGCGCGCGATTCCGCGGCGTCTGGGGCCAGCCGTTGCAGTCCAGGTCGGCCAGCAAGCGGTCGCGCTGTGGGCCGTGCAGGTGCACAGCGCCGGCAAAGGCCGTCTGCGAGAGCACCGCTTTCATCTCCGCGCCCGTCCAGTCCTGGCCCCACGTGCGGAGAAATTTCATCTGCCGCTCGCCCAGCATCTCCAGGCCCGGCTTGTCCACCGTCGCGGGATCGAAGCCCTCCTGATTGAAGTGGTCCGGCCTCGGCCCTGCTTGCGGGATCTTGCCCATCGGGCCAGTCTTGAATTTGCGATCCTCGAGGATCGCGAAATCCACTCCGCCCACGCGCAGGCGCGTGAAATACACGCCGATGCCCTGCTGTACGGGCGCCGGGTCCACCGGGTCAGGCAGGTGCGAGGTCTGCTGCCGCTCGACCATCTTCACGTAAGCCGCCGGGTAAATGTAGCCGCCATCCGCGCCCCCCTGGTGCTTCGATACCTTCCCGTATTCGCCCCAGAGATTGCCATGCCCCACATCGTGATCGTCGGGGATGGAGACCGTCGGCCGGTCGCGCAGCACATCGCGAAACTGCAGGCCAAACTCGATCCACCCCGCCGTGTGCTCGGTGTGGCGGTACGTCTGGTCTCCCGCGAAGAACAGCAGGTCCGGGTTCATCTGCTTGAGGTGCTCCACGATCTCCGGACGCGCCCCGGTCGTCCGCGACGAGTTGCACGAGAGACTCGCCACCACGATCTCCGCCTTGTCCTTCGGATCGCGCCGGATCGTGCCCTCGAACATCGCCTTGTCCCCATGCCGCACACGGTACGCCACGTCCTTCGTGTTATCCCATTTTTCGAGGCGGAAGTGCGCGTCCCAACCCGGGAAATTCACCTTCGTCCTCGCAGCCTCCCTCCAGGTCGAGCCGTCCCGCAGCTCGAGCCGCACCTCGCGCGTCTCTTCCGGCTTGAGCGGAAAGAGCTGCGCCGTGAGCTTCAGCACCCCGCGATCGTGCGTGTACACCGCAAAGGCCACCACCTCGTCGCGCGCCACTACCAGCGAGGGTGGCGGCGGCTGTTTGCCCGCGGGCTTTCGCACCCACCATTCCCCGACTGCGAGCGAGTCGAGATTCGGATATTGCTCGCCAAATGGCCGCGCCGGCTCGGCCGCCAGCACCGGACCAGCCATCAACGCGCCCAGCAGGGCCCAACGTACGCAAGGGTGAGACATAGGGTAGGTAAGTCTCCGCACCTTGCCGCCCCGAGCTGCCCCGTGCAAGACAGCCCGGCGCGATTCTCTCCGAGACGTTGAATGGCGCTTCTCGCCTCACCCGCCCGCTCCCGGGGCCGCCTCACTTCCGCTTCGCCAGCGCCCCCTCGATTTCCTTCGCCACCACCTCCGCGAGCTGGTCGTAGCCCTTGGGCGTGAAGTGCACGTTGTTCGGCAGTTGCTGCGCGTCCCGATGCTTCGCGACGAAGGTCCGCAGGTCATTCACGGCCACGCCTGCCTCGCGCATCACCGCCACGCCGGCGGTATTGTAGGCCACCTCCGAGCCTTCGATGCGCCCGGTGGACTTGGCCGGCACCGGCGTCGTCGTCGCATAGACGAGCGTGGCGCCGGTCCGCTTCGCGCGCGCGACAAATTCCCGCAGGTTTTTCCCATACTGCTCCGGCGTCGCGACGACGTTGCCCTTCTCCACCGCCGTGAGCGCGCCTTTTTCGTCGAGGTGCTTGTTGTCATGCAGGCCGAAATTGAAGTGGATCACGTCCCATTTCCCCGCGCCCAGCCACGTATCCAGTTTCTTGAGACCATTCGCGCTGTCGAAGCAGTTCTCCGGCGGCCGGTGCACATTGGCCCGCCCCTTGAGCAGCTCGCGCACTTTGAGTGTGTAGCCCATCGAGATGGAGTCGCCGATCAATAGCACGCGCGGCAGCCCGGGCACATCCTCCACCTGGGCCCACGCGGCATTGCGCTTCTCCTTCACTTTCTGCTTTGGAGCCTCGGCTCCACCGAGCACGCCGAGTCCGATCGCGACACAGGCCGCCAGCCACAGGGAAAATCGTTTCATAGGGGTAGTGCGTGCGAGCCTGCGCACCCCGCGGGCATTGCCAAGCATCCAGTCGCCTGCATCACTTGCCGCGCCATGTCACCCCGCCTCACCCCCGGCCTCGTGCTCCTCAGCCTGGCGCTCGCCGCTGCCTCGGTTTTCGCCGCCCCTGCGCGCAAGCCCAACTTCCTGTTCATCTACACCGACGATCAGCGCTACGACGCTCTCGGCGTGGTGCAGCGCGAGCAGGGCGAGCGAGGGCGTTTCCCCTGGTTTACCACGCCCCATCTGGATCGCCTCGCCTCCGAAGGCCTCCGCTTCCGCAATGCCTTCGTCACCCTCTCCCTCTGCGCTCCCAGCCGCGCCGCCTTCCTGACAGGCAGGTATAATCACCTCAATGGCGTCGCCAATAATCAGGTGCCCTTTCCCGAGGACTCCATTACCCATGCCACCGTCAGCCAGGCTGCCGGTTACGTCACCGCCTACATCGGCAAGTGGCACATGGGCGGCCAGCGCGGCAAACGGGCGGGCTTCGATTACTCCGCGAGTTTCGTCGGCCAGGGCGTGTACTTCAACTGCCCTGTCGAGATCGACGGCAAGGCCACCCCCACCACCGGCTGGGTCGACGATGTCACTACGGACTACGCGATCGACTTTATCCGGCAGCACCGCGCCCGGCCGTTCTCGGTCACGCTGGGCTTCAAGGCGAGCCACGGCCCCTTCTCACCGCCCGAGCGCGCGCAATCGCGCTTCGCCGGCGCCCAGGCCCGCCCCGTCCCCAATCTCTCGAGCCGCGCCGTCTACCGCGGTGGAGACGCCGACACCGCAGCCGGCAAGGGCAGTGCGCTCGTCTCCGTCAAGGGCGGTACGCAGCTCAATCTCGGCTACTTCCGCTGCCTCTCGGCGGCCGACGACAACGTCGGCCGCCTCCTCGCTGCGCTCGATGAACTGGGCCTCGCCGAGGATACCGTCGTCGTCTACTCCAGCGACAACGGCTACTACCATGGCGAGCACGGCCTCGGCGATAAACGCTCCGCCTACGAGGAGTCTCTCCGCATCCCGCTCCTCGTTCGCTACCCCCGCCTCATTGCTCCGGGTACAGTTAGCGACGCCCTCGTCCTCAATATCGATCTCGCGCCCACGCTCGTCGATCTCGCCGGTGCCCCCATCCCCGCTAGCATGCAGGGCAAGAGTTGGCGGCCGCTCTTCGCTTCGCCCGCCGCAGCGCTCCGCGATGCCATCTTCGCCGAGTATTTCTGGGAGGCCAATTTTCCCTCCACTCCCACGCTCACCGCCGTCCGCACTCAGACCGCCAAGCTCATCAAGTACGAGGGCAAACCCGAGTGGACGGAGCTATTCGATCTCGCCGCCGATCCCTATGAGACCAACAATCTCTTTGCCAGTCCCCAGCATCGCCCACTCCGCATGAAGATGGAGGCCGAGTACGAGGCCCAGGCCAAGGCGGTCGGCTACGTCATCCCGCCTTACGCCCACAAGCCGGGCGAGACAGCTGGCAAGCAGAAGAAAAAGAAGAAAGCCTGAGCGGCCAAGTCGCCTGCGGTGCCCGATACCCTCGGCCTTGCTGCGCCGCGATCCACGGCGCGCTCCCGTGAGTCGCAGGTCAGCCCCCACTTCGATGGCGGCTTTGCCACCCGCGTTGTGCTGCTTGGCCCTGGTGCGTCGGCTACCCGCTCTTTCGCTCTGCGGAGGCATAAGCGCCCTAAAAAACCGAAAATTTACCGCCTTCCTGCTACGGCCAAGCCCTCCGGATCATTACTAATCGCTGACAAATAACGACTAACGCACACTCCCACCTGATTCCCTCTTCGTGCCCCACCCTCAGGAAGTTGCGCTTGCGTTCTCCGTCCGCTACGCCCATCCTCGCCGCTGTCAGGCGCAAAACCAATCCTTAGTCGTATGAAACTTCGTTCCCTCTTCCTTGCTTCCCTCCTCGGTCTTTCCTCGACCTTCGCGATCGCGCAGACCGCTGCGATCAGCGCCCCTGTCCAGCAGCAGCTCGATGCCGCCATCGCTCAGGGCAATACTTCCGTGATCAGCCAGCTCGCGGCATCCAATCCTCAGGCTGCTGTCACGATTGCTGAGCGCGTCGCCGCCGCCGCGAATGCCCGGGTCAGCACCAATCCTATTGCCGCCGCTAGCTTGGCTGCCGCCGCCACGAGCATCGTGACGAGCCCCGCAGTCACTGCTGCCGTCGCGTCGAATGCCTCCGTGGCGCGTGCAGTGGCCAGGGTCACAGCCACAGCCACCTCGGTGGTTGCGAGCCCTGCAGTTCGTAGCGTCGTCAGCAGCAATCCTGCCGCTGCCGCTGCGGTCAATACGGTTGTGAGCAACGCTTCGTCCGTCGTTAGCAACCCCTCCATTCAGGCCTCTGCGCCCGGGGTGGTAGGCAACATCGTGATCAACGTAGCGCGTGTTCAAGGCAATTACGGCCCCGCCGGCACCGTCGTAATCAACGACAACAGCAACAACAACATCACGGTTGATGACCGTACCTCGGGCGGCGGTGGCTCCTAATCGTTAGCAGACTACAATCCTGCTACGACCAACCCCCTCGGCTCATTATTAGTCACTGACAAATAACAACTAATGCACCTCCCCACCTGATTCCCTCTTAGTGCCCACCCTCAGGAAGTTGTGCTTGCGTTCTCCGTCCGCTACGCCCATGGTCGCCGCTGTCAGGCGCAAAACCAATCCTTAGTCGTATGAAACTTCGTTCCCTCTTCCTTGCTTCCCTCCTCGGTCTTTCCTCGACCTTCGCGATCGCGCAGACCGCTGCGATCAGCGCCCCTGTCCAGCAGCAGCTCGATGCCGCCATCGCTCAGGGCAATACTTCCGTGATCAGCCAGCTCGCGGCATCCAATCCTCAGGCTGCTGTCACGATTGCTGAGCGCGTCGCCGCCGCCGCGAATGCCCGGGTCAGCACCAATCCTATTGCCGCCGCTAGCTTGGCTGCCGCCGCCACGAGCATCGTGACGAGCCCCGCAGTCACTGCTGCCGTCGCGTCGAATGCCTCCGTGGCGCGTGCAGTGGCCAGGGTCACAGCCACAGCCACCTCGGTGGTTGCGAGCCCTGCAGTTCGTAGCGTCGTCAGCAGCAATCCTGCCGCTGCCGCTGCGGTCAATACGGTTGTGAGCAACGCTTCGTCCGTCGTTAGCAACCCCTCCATTCAGGCCGCTTCTCCCGGGACGATCAGCAGCATCGTGAACAACGTCGGGATCGCTCAAGGCAATGTTGGCGTTGCCAATCGCTCCACGGTCTTCGGCAGCGAGACCAACAACAATAACAACATCAGCGTCGATGACCGCACCTCTGGCGGCGGCGGCTCCTGATCGTTAGCAGACCACGCGAGTCCTTTTTTGATAAACGCCGGCGTTTTCGCCGGCGTTTTTTTTGTGCTTGATCCGTCGCGAGCGCACGCGGGCAGGGATCGTATCCAGCAACTCCGTACGCCTGCTTGGCTCGAGCTACCTCCGGCCGCATGGGGTTCTCCTTATCTCTTCGCTTGCGCCGGTTCGGCAGCCCTCCGATAACGCCCTCGTTGTGGATAAGTCATCGTCCGGCCGCTTCGAAGAATTGCAAAAACCGCTGGAACGCTTCCGTGCGAAGACCCGGCGGCTCACGGCGCATCCCTGGGAAAATGCCGTGGTGTGGGTGGTCTGCGCCCAAATCGTGTTTCAACCTTGGGCGATTGGCGGGATGCGCCCGTGGAGCCAGTTCATCGGCTTGGGATTGTCGGTGCTCGCCCTCCTCCTGGCCCTCCTGCCCCGAGACTACACGGAGGAGCATACCGGGTCCAATAGCTTCCGGCTCATCATGTGGCCCAAGCTGCTTCGCTTCCCTCTCTTCTGGATCGGCCTCGCCTTTCTCGTGCTCATTGCCGTTCAGGCGATGAATCCATCTCACGTCTTTGAGATCACCGGCAATCAGGGGCGACTTTACGAAGTTCAGCACCACGCCTGGCTGCCTACCAGCGTCGACGGGCCCTTTAAGGAGTGGCCGGCGTCGCGCATGCTTCTTATCTACGGGTCGATCTGGCTCACGGTATGCGCCATCTGGGTGGGCTTCACGCGACGGCGCAGCGTCCAGGCTCTCTTCATCACCATCGCGGCCAACGGATTGGCAGTGGCCATGTTGGGCATGGCGCAGAAGTTCGCCGGCAATGGTAAGATCTACTGGTTCTACGTTTCGCCCAATCCCGGCTTTTTCTCCAGTTTCGTTTACAAGAACCACGGCGGCATTTACCTGCATCTGACTCTCGTCACCGCCTGCGGCCTCGCGGCCTGGTACTATTTGCGGGGCCTGCGCCGGCTGGAGAAATCCAATCCCAGCGGTCTGTTTGCCTTCTTCGGCACCTGTATCGCGGTGGGCATCCTCACGAGCTACGCCCGCGGGGCCACGCTCATCATGCTCGCCTTCCTCGTCGTCGGCGTCGGTGCTTTCGCCATCAGTCAGTTCATCGGCGGCAGCGGGCCGCGCAAACCCGTGATCGCGGTGGTGATGGTGCTCATCTTTGGCTGGTTCTTGAAAACCGGCCTCGAAGCCGTCGGCTCGAAGGAGGCTTGGCATCGTATCCATCAGGGTCTCACCGGCGAAGGCGGCGATATTTCGCTGGCCCTCCGCAATATCGCCACGGAGGCCTCTGCGGATATGCTGCGCGATACCTGGCCGGCCGGCGTCGGCGCCGGGGGCTTTCGCTTTCGTTTCCCTGCCTACCAGCGCAATTATCCCGAGCTGGGCTGGCCTCGCCAGTTCTGGGAGAATGCCCACAACGATTTGTTGCAGATCCCTATCGAGCAAGGCCTCGTCGGCGTGCTCCTGATCTTGGCAGGGCTGGTCTATTTGGGGATCGCGCTCATCCGCGCCTATTTCTGGGAAAATCCACTCAGCCTGGCGCTCGTGTTCGGCTGCCTACTGGTCGTGGTGTACGGCTGGTGGGATTTCCCTGCCAATAATCCCGCCGTGCTGCTGACGTGGTGCGTCCTGCTGGTCACAGCGGTGATGTGGGCGAAATTCGAGGAGTCCAATTCCAAGGGCTGAGTGAGGTGGAAGCGTGGTCGCCCCGCCCGCCCCCGGTCACGCAGGCTCGATTTCCCATCCGGGTCTATACGCTTTCGTCAGTAGCGCGTTGGCTTCGGCATTGTTGGTGATCCGGCAGGCGCTCGCATCCCACTCCAGCACGGCGGAGGCCTTGACCACGTTGGCGCCGCGCTTGGGCTTCGGTGGCCTGATCGCGCGTGTGGCCACATTGCCCAGTTGCACTGTCTCCGCAAGCCAGGCGGCGTAGTCGAAGCCCGCCGTGGTCTTCTCACCGCCGAGGATGGCATCGACCCAGCGATGGTAGTGATTCAGTCCTTTGATATCCTTCGGATATGCAAAGCCGGTGAAATTCTCCTGCGGATAGAGGCGAGGCCCGCCCACGTGCGGCAGCACCATATTGCCCTTCTCGCCGATGAGGAGCGATCCGATCTTGGGTAGGTCGAGTTCCCCGGGCATCCGGGCCAGCTTGCGCTCGGGCCGCAGCCCGCCGTCGGTCCACGTCACGGGGAGCGTCTTGCCCGCGGTGAGTTCATTACCCGGAAACACGTAGCGTATCGTCTCGGTCGTCGGCCACACGTGCCGGTTTACGCCGCTGTTGTCCGCCCCGATGGTCAGCGGAGCCTTGAGGTCGAGACCCGTGAAGACCGGGTCGAGCACATGGCAGCCAAAGTCGCCCAGCGCGGCCCCGCCGCCAAAGTCCTGCCAGTCGCGCCAGGCAAAGGGGTGATACAGCCCTTCCACGTAGGCACGGTGCGGCGCCCCTCCGAGCCATAGGTCCCAGTTCACTTCCTTCGGCACCGCGTCGCCGCTCGTCGGCGGCTCGAGCAGCCGCGTGCGCTCGTTGCCCGTGTACTCGCACCAGGACCGCACTTCCTTCACCTTGCCGATCACGCCGTCGCGCAGGAGCCGGGTCGCCAGCCGGTATTCCACCGCGGAATGGATCTGGTTGCCCATTTGCGTGACGACGCCCGTCTTTTCCGCCCACAGCCGTAGCTGCCGGCATTCCCACACCGTGTGCGCCAGCGGCTTTTGCACGTAGATGTGTTTCTTGCGCTTCATCGCCGCGATCGCCACCGCCGCGTGCGTGTGGTCGGGCGTCGATACCACGACGGCATCCACCGTGTCGCCGAGCTTTTCTAGCATCGCGCGAAAATCCGCAAAATGCGGCGTCCCCGGCAGCAGCTTGTCCGCCCGTGCGAAGTTGCGCGCGTCGATGTCGCAGAAGCCTACGAATTTCACCTTCTCGTGCTGTGCGATCGTATGCACGTCGCCGTAGCCCTTCCCCTCCACCCCCACCGCCGCCACCTGCACCTTGCCATTAAGATTGGCCGCGCGCACCACCGCCGGAAACCCAAGCGCCGCGCTCGCCACCGCCGACCGCTTCAAAAATTCACGCCGGCCAAACGAGGGGGTATTCGATTGCATCCTCGATAAATCCGCTTTCGGAGTAATCGGGTCAAGCCAGCCTTCCAACGCCATGCCGGCAGACGAAAATCTGCTGCTTAAAGTCGATGATGTACCCGGCCATGGTGCGTGTTCACTCGCTTACCCTGATGGCGGCGGATTACAAACTCCCGCCTGGGGGATGACGTGAGCCCAAAAATTCGCTAGGATATGGCTTACTGGAGAGCCGCCATGCCCACCCTCAATCCCAAGGCCCAAATCCCGCACGCCGCCCGCGCACCAACGCCATCGGCTCGAAATACCTCCTCTATTTCCGGGCTATTTCCGCCTCTGCCGCGCAGCATCGGCTATTTTTTGTGGCGCTGCCGCTCCGCCGGGTCGGCATTCAACGACTCGCCCGCCAGGCGGCACTTGGCCCTTGGCAGGCCTCCGGTGCCGCAGCCATGATCTGGGCGCTTTCCTGCCCCCTCCCCCATGTCTCGGCAGTCCCCCGTCCGCTTTCGTTTTCCATTCTGGTGCCTGGCCGTCGTCGCCGCTCCCCTCGCGGCCGCGACGCCGAAGATCGACTTTGCCCGCGATATCCAGCCTATCCTCGCGCAGCGTTGCTTCGATTGCCACGGAGCCGACAAGGCGAAAGGAGGCCTCCACCTCAACACCCGTGCCGGTGCCCTGCGCGGCGGCGAGTCCGGCGAGCCCGCGCTCGTCGCCGGCCATAGCGCCAAAAGCCTCCTCATCCAGCGCATCCTTACCGACGACGAAAACGACGTGATGCCGCAGAAGGGCGATCGGCTGCCTCCGGCCGAGGTTGCCAAGCTCAAGCAGTGGATCGACGAGGGCGCCGAGTGGCCCGAAAACCTCAAGCACTGGGCCTACCTCAAGCCCCAGCGCCCCATCCCTCCCGCGCTCTCCACGGGCTCCGTCGCGCACAACGCCATCGACCACTTTGTCCTGGCCCGGCTGGCCCAGGAAAAGCTCCCCCCCTCGCCGCCCACCGACAGGCCCCGCTGGCTCCGCCGCGTCTCGCTCGATCTCATCGGCCTCCCACCCTCGCCCGCCGAGCTCCAGGCTTTTCTCGCCGATACAAGCCCGGAGGCCTACGAGCGCGTCGTCGATCGCCTCCTCGCCTCGCCTCAGTACGGCGTGCGCTGGGCCCGCCCTTGGCTCGACCTCGCCCGCTACGCCGACTCCCACGGCTTTCAACGCGATGACTTTCGTGAGTCCTGGCCTTATCGCGACTGGGTGATCCGCGCGATGAACGCCGATCTGCCGTTTGACCAGTTTACGATCCACCAGATAGCCGGCGACTTGCTCCCCGCTGCCAAAACCCCCGATACCAGACCCGAAACCCTGGACCCCATCATAGCGACTGGTTTCCACCGCGCCGCCGCGACCAACGTGGAGGCCGGCACCGATCAGGAGGAGGGCCGAGTCAACCAGGTCTTCGATCGCGTCAATACCACGGCGGCTGTATGGCTCGGCTCCACGCTCGAGTGCGCCCAGTGCCACAACCACAAGTACGATCCCTTCTCGCAAAAGGACTACTACCGGCTCTTCGCCTTTTTCAATAATACGCCGAAGGAAACTGATTTCACCTCCCCCAAGGCGATGGCTGCGCTGAAGTTCACCGGGCCATTTTTCACCCTCCCCGATCCCGACAAGGAAAAGAAGCGCCCCGCCCTCGAAGCCCAACTCGCCGAGCTCGAGCGGCAGCTCGCCGCCGAGCGCGTCGCCGCCGCTCCCCGGCTGGCGGCTTGGGAAAAGACTGCCACAGCCAGCCTCGATACCATCAGCCAGACGCACCCGCTCGAGATCGCGGGCTTCGAGTCGGCGGCTGACTCGGTGCCCGCGCTCCAACCCGATAAATCCGTCCTCCTCGTCGACGATGTGCCGGAGCGCGATACCTACACGATCACGGTCAAGACCTCGCTGACCGGTATCAACGCCTTCAAACTCGAGACGCTCACCGATCCCTCCTTGCCCGGCAGCGGCCCCGGCCGCGGCGACGCAGCGCGGCCCAATTTCGTCCTCAACAATTTTACGGTCACCGCCAGCACCGCTGGGGCAGCCCCGCGGCCGGTCAAGTTCGCCAAGGCTACCGCTTCGCATTCTCAATCCCGCTACGAGGTCGCCAACCTTCTCAAATCCAACAACGGCCCTCGCGGCGGCTGGGCCATTGGCCCGCAGTTTCATCGCGACCATTGGGCGCTCTTCGAGACGGCCTCGCCTGTGGGCTCCGCCGAAGGCACGACGTTTACCTTCACCTTGGTGCAGCACTTTGGCACTGGCCGCACCATCGGCCGCCTCAGGCTCTCGGCGCTCACGGGGCTCGTCCGCGCATCCACCATTCCGGCCGAGGTAGTCGCGGTGCTCCATACGCCGCGTGGCCAACGCACCGAGGCGCAGGCCCGAGTGCTTGCGGAGCATTTCTACCAACAGGATGCGACGCTCGAAAAACTCCGCCTCCAGCGCCTGCAGCTTACCCAGGCGCTGACCGCCAATCGCGGCCCTCAGACCCTGGTGATGCAAGAGCTGGCGCAGCCCCGCGCCACGCACGTGATGAATCGCGGCAGCTTTCTCGATCCCGGCGAGCCTGTTTCCGCCGGCACGCCCGAGGCGCTTCCTCCGCTCACGCGCGCCGATGCCGAGCGCCCCGCCACCCGTCTCGATCTCGCGCGCTGGCTCGTCTCTCCCGAGAATCCCCTCGTCGCTCGCGTGACCGTCAATCGCTGGTGGGCCGAGTTCTTCGGCCGCGGGCTCGTCAGCACCCCTGAGGATTTCGGCGTCAAGGGCGAGGCCCCTACCCACCCCGAGCTGCTCGACTGGCTTGCCGTCGAGTTTATGGAAGGCGGCTGGAGTATGAAGCGCATCCACCGGCTCATCGCCCTCTCGGCCACGTACCGGCAGGCATCGCGCTTCACCCCCGATTCCCTCGCCCGCGACGACCAGAATAAATGGCTCAGCCGCGGTCCGCGTTTCCGGCTCGAGGCCGAGGCCATCCGCGACAATGCCCTCTCCGCCGCCGGGCTCCTCAGCCTTAAGCTCGGCGGGCCCCCCGTCCGCCCCTACCAGCCGCCCGGCCTGTGGGAAAGCAAGGTCGGCGGCGACCGCGTGACCTACGAGGTCAGCACCGGCGAAGATGCCTACCGCCGTGGCGTCTACACCGTGTGGAAACGCAGCTCGCCCTACCCGAGCTTCATGAATTTCGACGCCACCAACCGCACCGCCTGCACCGTGAAGCGCTCGCGCTCCAATACCCCGCTCCAAGCCCTCACGCTTCTCAACGACCCCGTCTATGTCGAAGCCGCGCTCGCCCTCGCCCGCCGTACGCTCACCGAGCAGCCCGATGGCTCCACCGATGAGCGTATCCGCCACGCCTTCCAACTCTGCCTTACCCGCCCACCCACGCGCGACGAGACTGCCGCGCTCCGCCAGCTCTACGACGCGCAAGCCGCCGCCTACGCCTCCGAACCCAAGGCCGCCGCCGCGCTCATCGGCAAGCTGCCCCCGCCGGCGGGCCTCACTCCCGCCGAGTTCGCCGCCTGGCAAGCCGTCGCCACCGCGCTCCTCAACGTCGACGAAATGATCACGAAAGGCTGAGCCGTGAAATAGCTCTCAGCCCCCTCGTAAGCCTGCGCAATCTCCGCTCTCCCCACTGCGACCTTCGCCCGCTGCCATGCACCCTCTCGAAGCCCATCTCCGCGACGTCACCCGCCGCACGTTCCTCAAGCGCTCGGGCCTCGGCTTCGGTGGCATCGCCCTTAACTCGCTCCTGAGCCAGAGCCTCTTCGCCGCACGTGGACCGCAAAACCCACTCTCCGCTCACCCGCCGCACTTCGCGCCCAAGGCGAAGCGCGTCATCTATCTCCACATGGTCGGCGCGCCTTCGCAGCTCGACCTCTTCGATCACAAGCCCGAGCTACAGAAATATGATGGCAAGCCCGCACCCGATGACTTCATCAAGGGCAAACGCTTCGCCTTTCTCCGCGGCCACCCCAATCTCGCCGCCACCAAGTTTGCCTTCGCCCGTCACGGTCGGAACGGCACCGAGATCTCCGAGCTCCTCCCGCACCTCGCGAAGATCGCCGACGATATCACGCTCGTGAAGAGCGTGCACACCGACGAATTTAACCACGCGCCGGCTCAGCTCTTTCTTCATACCGGGTTTGGCCGGCTCGGGCGTCCCAGTTTCGGCTCGTGGGTGACCTATGGCCTCGGCTCGGAGAACGAGGATCTCCCCGCCTACGTCGTGCTGCTCTCC
Source organism: uncultured Opitutus sp. (assembly GCA_964480585.1). Lineage (GTDB taxonomy): Bacteria > Verrucomicrobiota > Verrucomicrobiia > Opitutales > Opitutaceae > ER46. Next base: position 68,455 of record CAYZPV010000032.1, read on the forward strand.
GGCCCTCTCGCCGGAGCGGGCACCAGCCTCTGGTCCTCGGGATTTCTCCCGAGTATGCACCAGGGCGTGCAGTTTCGGTCTAGCGGCGAGCCCGTCCTCTTCCTCAACAACCCCGAAGGCCACTCGTCTTCCGACCGTCGTCGCGTGCTGGATACGGTGCAGAAGCTCAATCAGGCCCAACTCGCCGACGTGGGCGACCCCGAGATCGCCACGCGCATCAGCCAGTACGAGATGGCGTTTCGGATGCAGACCTCCGTGCCCGAGCTGATGGACATCGGCAAGGAGTCGAAGGAGACACTCGAGCTTTACGGCGCGGAGCCCGGCAAAGCCTCCTTCGGCAATAACTGCTTGCTCGCCCGCCGCCTCATCGAGCGCGGCGTGCGCATGGTGCAACTCTACGACGCCGACTGGGATCACCACGCCGACATCGCCACGCGCCTCCCCCGAAAGTGCAAGGATGTGGATCAGGGCATGGCTGCCCTCGTCACCGATCTGAAGCGCCGCGGCCTGCTCGAAGACACCCTCGTGATCTGGGGCGGAGAATTTGGCCGCACCCCGATGGTGCAGACCGACTCCGGCTCAGGCACCGCCGTGAAGCCCGGCCGCGATCACCACAAGGATGCCTTCACCGTGTGGCTGGCGGGCGGCGGTGTTAAGCGCGGCCTCGTCTACGGTAAGACCGACGACTTAGGCTACAATATCGTGGAAAACCCCGTGCACGTACACGACCTCAATGCCACGATCCTCCATCTCCTCGGCCTCGACCACGAACGGCTCACCTACCGCTATCAAGGCCGCGATTTCCGGCTTACCGACGTGCACGGCCACGTGGTAAAGTCGCTACTGGCGTGATGCGGGAGGCGACTCCACAATCTTGTTGACCGCCAACGTCATTCTGAGAGCGACATGGCCGCCATGACCGCTCCGACCTCGCTCTATCTCACCGCCGCCGCCGTGGCGGTGCTTTCCGCGATCTCGGTGAGGTGCGTGCGTGCCTTCGCGCTCAAGAAGGCGCTGCTCGATATGCCCAACGACCGCAGCTCCCACAAGGTGCCGGTCCCCCGGCTGGGTGGTGCGGCCTTTATCCCCGTCGTGCTGCTGGGGCTCGCCGCCGCGTGGTGGAGGGGAGGTCCGCCAATGTGGTTCACGGCGGGCTTCTTTGTCGGCGCGATCCTGCTCTTCGCGATCAGCCTGCTCGATGACTTCATTTCCCTCTCGGCCAAGTCGCGCTTCGCCGGCCAGATCCTCGCGGTGATCTGCGTCGTGGCGCCTGGGCTCCACTACTCTGGCGCTGTGACTTGGCCCTACGTGCTGCTGGTGGGCGCGATCTATGTGTTCTTCGCGACAGGACTCGTTAACATCTATAATTTTATGGATGGCATTGACGGCATAGCCGGCATCCAGGCGATCTCCGCTGGCCTCTTCTGGTTTGCCGTCTCGCTGTCGCATGGCGCTCCCGGCACGGGAGCGCTGGCCCTGCTCGTGGTCGCCGGTGCCGTGGGTTTCCTCACACTCAATTGGCCTCCGGCCAAGATCTTCATGGGTGATGCTGGCAGCACAGTACTGGGCTACACCTTTGCCGCGCTGCCGCTGCTTGCAGTCATCGAAAGCCGCGGCTCGCTCAACCTGAGTACGGCCTGCGTCGCCGGCTTTTTCGCCGTCTGGCCATTTCTGCTCGATGGCGCATTCACCATCCTCCGCCGCCTGCGCAAAGGGGAAAATATCTTCCAGGCGCATCGCTCCCATCTCTACCAGCGCCTCGTCATCGCGGGCCGGCCCCATGCGCGCGTGACGTTGGCCTACGGCGCCTTGGCGGCAGTCGGCGCGGCGCTCGGGGCCTGCGTCGTGCGCGGTACGTTCATCGTCTGGGCAGGTTCGGCCGCAGTCGTGGGTCTGCTCTTCCTCGCACTCTGGCGCTGGACCCTCGCCGAGGAGGTCAAAGCGAAGCGCGCGACCTGATCTCCTCTCGTGGCGCGGCCGACGATGCCGCCCCTTGAAAGGTAAAGGGATTTTCGGCATCCTCGCGGTCCCTAGCCCATGCGAACTTCGACCGCGTACCAGCTCTGCGTTAGCATCTTGCTCGCGGCGTTGATCAATTGGCAGTGGCGCTTTTCAGCTACCGACACTGTCGAGAGTACCACGTACGCACTGGAGTTCCGCGCCACCCCCACCGTCGCGACGCACGTCCAGGTCTACTACGACGATGGCGCAGGCTATGCGGAGGATCGCTCTGCTCGCGTAGCCCTGCCGGAGATCAATCAACTCCAGACAGCCCAGCTCCCGCTTCCCCGCGGCACCTATCGCTCGCTGCGCATCGATCCCTTTGAGGGCGCGGGATCCCTCGAAATTGCCTCGATCAGGATCGTAGATTCAGCCGGACGCGGGGTGAAGACCTTCTCTGCTAGCGACTTCCGGCCCAAGCACCACGTCCTTTCGCTGCGTCCCCAAGGCGAATCCGGCATGTCGATCGTAAGCGTACCCGGCGACGCCGACCCGCAGATCGAAACAATTGTGGGCGACATCGAGGTGCCGCCGGTGCCTATCGGGGAAAAAGTCGCGCGCCTGCACCTTGGGCGGTTGGGAGTGATCGCACTGGCCCTGTTTCTTATCCTCTTGGCTCTCGACTGCTGCGCCCCCGCCAACACGGCTCTCCTCCGACTGGCCGACTGGGGCCGGAGTCGGCCTCACTCCACACTTGCTGCGGTCGCGGTGCTCTCGGTTCTCGCCAGTGCCTATCCCGTAGTCTTTCTGGGCCAGAGCTTCGTCTCGCCCAACGGTGGTACGACGCTCCTGTATGGCGGCTTCCCCACTCTGCCCGGCTACGCTAGCGACCGAGTGCTAAATACCCAAGGCTCTGATGTGGGAGCGATTATGTGGCAGCACGTACCCTACGCGGCCATCCAACACCGCGCGCTCGCCGGAGGCGAGTGGCCGCTCTGGAACCGGTATACCTCTGGCGGCACTCCGCTCCTCGGGCAGGGCCAATCCATGTTCGGCGATCCTCTGCACTGGCTTCCGATCGCCTTCAAAAGTGCTGCTTGGGCTTGGGACCTGAAGTATCTCGTCGCGAAAACGCTATTGGCGCTCGGTCTCGGTCTTTGCGTCTGGAGACTGACGTCCACGCTATCCGCCGCCTCACTCGTAGCCGCAGCGTGTCCATTTATCGGCTTCTTCATCTATCGGCAGAACCACCCGGCAATCTTCAGCTTCTGCTATTCGCCGTGGATCGTGCTCGGCTGGATCACGCTCGCACAATCCTCCGCTCGAAGACAGTGCGCTTGGGGCGGTGCTCTGCTATTCACGGCCAATGCCAGTACACTGACAAGTGGCACGGTAAAAGAAGCCTATGCTCTTCTCCTAGCGCTCAATTTCACCGGACTGGCGCTGCTGGTCTTCAATCAAGACCCTAGCCGAGAGCGATTTAGAAAGCTGGGTTGGGCGATATCCGCCGTGGTGCTCTCCGCAGCCGCGACCACGCCGGTGTGGGCGACATTTTTCCGTACGCTGCGCACCGCCTACACAACCTACGATCAATCAGTCGCCTATCAACTTCAGCCGTCGTTACTGCTGGCTGCGTTTGACGAGTTGTTTTACCGGCCGCTAACGCCGCATCACTTCGTTTATAATCCCGCCCTCAATCTGCTGCTGGCCTTCGGTCTTCTCTACTACGTCGGTGCTGGGCTGCGGCGAAAGCAAGCGGTCTTCGTCCTAGCCGCTACCAGCCTGCTACCGCTGGCTCTGGTCTACGGCGTCATCCCGTCGACGTGGATCGTGCGCATCCCATTGCTGCGCAACATCTGGCACATTGATAATTCGTTCGGCTGCGTGCTGCTGGTGCTCTGGACGATCCTTGCTGGGGCGGGATTCGCGCATTTCAAAGAGGACATCGTGCGCGATTCTTGGAAAGGGCCGCTATTGCGGGTTGGGGTCATGCTCATCGCCATCATCGGCTTGTGGGCAGCGTATTTTCAAGTCGTCAGCAAGCCGGCGCTTTTTGCGCTTACGTATTCACCCAGTCGGCCCACCACGATCCCTAACGCGCTGTGGATCTATTTACTTACACTGCTATCCGCCCTAGCTTTATGGACTTGGGGTGTACGGCTCTTCCGCCATCGCACGAGTGTCGGCATCGCGGGAGCGCTGGTTTTATGCATCATCGCTCTACTGTGGCGACAGGGTCAACACGCCACGAGTGTGGGCCTAGGCGAGGTGTACACCGTGAAACCCGCGGTGAGAGCAGATTTTCACGCTGCCTCGCCGGCGATTTCCGCACTACGATCGATGCAGAAGGCCTACCCCGCGCGGGTGGTCGGCATGAATGGCGCCCTTTTTCCGGGCTGGTCTGCGATCTACGGTCTGGAGAGCCCTGGAGGCGTAGACGCGCTGAGCAATCGGTACTACGCTGAACTCGTCGGCCAATTTCCCGATTGGGAGCTACCACTTCCCGCTGACGCCACTAAGCTTCAGCGACTGCAGCCCCTGCTCAATCTACTCAATGTGCAGTCGTATCTCTCTGCCAAAGAGAATGAAACACGACCGCCTGGCACGACCCGCCTGGCCTACGATGGTCTTGATATGGCCATCGACGTAGCGTCCGAAGTATGGCCTCGAGCATTTTTTACGGATCGGGTGGCTATAACCACGGATGTCGCAGAACTCGCCGCCCTCATAAAAAAGGAAGGGGAACGGCCGTTTGCGGCCGTGGAAAGGAGCGAGTTTCGAAGCCATGCCGCCCTTGCCACCTTATCGGCGGACCTCACGGGTCGCAGCGTAATTCCCGCAACCGCTTACCGATTGCGGGAGAATGGCTTAGAATTCTCGATATTGGCCGGTGGCCCCGGTTTGGCCGTGGCTCATGAAACGTATTGGCCAGGGGAGGTGAAAGCCACGGTGAATGGAAAACCGGCGACAGTTATCCGCACCAACCATGCTTTTCGCGGCGTGGAGATCCCCACGTCAGGTCTCCATCGCGTGAGATTCGAGTACGTCCCCGCGCACTTTCCGCTCTATAAAACGATCGGCGCGGCCAGCCTGATCATCGCCATCACGCTATTTGCCTGGGGGCTCTGGAGTAACCCTGCGCCGAGACCATTGGCCTAGTCGTTAGTCGTGCTAGTGCGGTGTCCTCCTACAGGGATGCTGCCGAGCGAGAGTGCCCAAGATCGCCTTAGCTATAGCCATTGGGACGATCTGGCGTCTTCGAAGCACGCCCACAGAGCATACGGCGCGGGCCAACGAGGAACGAGAGCCCCCATGCGCGGGGGTGTAAAAACAAGAAGCCCGGTTCTTCTTTCGAAGAACCGGGCTATAAACCTGGCAACAACCTACTCTCGCGGGACCTAACGTCCTACTACCATCAGCTGCTCGGGGCTTAACGGCCGTGTTCGGGATGGGAACGGGTGGAACCCCCGGCATATGGTCACCAGGAAGGGAAACTCGGCGACTCGCGCCGAGTAATTGACGAAAATTCGTATTGTATAGATCCTATATGTAAGGAGGTAAAATAAACGCCTAGAACGTTTTATTGCGAGATTTGCATAAACCGGAAGGGTCATTAGTACCAGTAAACTCAACAGGTTACCCTGCTTACATTTCTGGCCTATCAACCGGGTGGTCTACCCGGACCCTTCACCCCTTGCGGGGATTGTGATCTTATCTTGGGATGGGCTTGGCGCTTAGATGCTT
>CAYZPV010000033.1:0-68440 GCA_964480585.1 uncultured Opitutus sp.
CGACAAGCTCCTCAGCATCGCCCGCATCGTCGAGACCGACGAGCAGCAGGCCGCCAACGGCGAAGGCCCCGCGGAGACCCCGCCGCCCGCGCCGACCGCATAACAACGCTTCCCACAAGGGCGGGCCCGAAAGGCCCGCCCTTTTTTTGGCCCCACGTACCCTGCCCTCACGGGCAGGGACGACAGTGCAGAGGACGAACGGCGTCGCTTCGGTGCCGACCTCACAAACTCCCGGCACCCCCTTGTGCCCTCACCGCGCTTCCGGCATGCTAGCCACAGACAGGCGAGCTACTTCAGTTCCACGATCTCCACCTTCGCCCGCTGCCGATGCCCCTCGAAATGCATCCAGAAAGTCCCCAGCGCGCCCGGCACGATTTTCACCTTCATGCCCGGCTCCGTGCCGGTCACATAGCTGTCGCTGCTCGTCACGCGCCAGCGCTGGCCGTTGTCGAGCGTGAAGACCGTTTTGGGCGCCCAGCCGCGGAATTCGCCCACCAGCTTCGCATCGATCGTGCTGTACTCGATTTTCGTGCCCGGCGTAAGCATCACCTTCGCCCGCTGCAGCAGGCTGCCCTCGGATTTCTTCTCCGCCTCGGCCGTCGCCGCGATCGCCTTCGCCTCGGCCTTGGCCGCACGCGCCTCCGCCTCGGCGCGCGCCTTGGCCTCCGCTCGCACGCGAGCCTCGGCCTCCCGCGCGGCCTCCTTCTTCGCCGCTTCGAGCGCGCCGCTCTTGAAATCGCGCACCAGCGCATCGAGTCGCGCCAGCTCCTCCGGGGAGAGCTTGCTCAGGCCCGCGGCGGAAAAATCGGCAGCCGGCACCGACTTCGAAAAATTATCCTCGGCCGCCTGCGCCGCCATCGCCGCCACGCAAATGTAACTCACCACCGCCCACGCGATCAGTCGTTTCATGCCTCCATGCTCGCGCGCCGCACGCCGCGTCGCAATGCCGAATGAGCGACCGCCTCCCCCGCTCTCCCGTGGCCGCCTCGGCATTTCTGCGCCGCAGTTGCGATTCCCCGCTTCGCGCGCGTCAATCTCAACTCCGCCCTTGCCAACTGCGCCGAGCGGTAGCTCCTTTTTCACTGCATGCCCGGCCGCATTACTTCGCTTCTCGATCCCGCCCGTATCAACCTGAAGGTGCAAAGCACGAAGCGCACTGCGGCGCTGAACGAAGTCGCCCGCCAGCTCGATGGCCATCCCGACGTCGCCAATTACTCCGGCTTCTACGACGAGATCCTCGCCCGCGACCGGCTCGATACCACCTGCCTCGGCAATGCCGTCGCCCTGCCCCACGCCCGCACCGAGCACGTGAAGAAGATCGTGATGGCCGTCGGCCGCGCCGACACCGGCATCCCCTTCGACGCCAATGGCGAGATCGTCCGCCTCTTCTTCGTCCTCGGCACCCCCAAGACCAAGCCCGGCGACTACCTCGCCGTCGTGAGCGCCCTCTGCAAGATCCTCAAGGACCCCGCCGACCGCGCGACCTTCCTCAACGCCCCCACCCCCGAGGATTTCATCGCCGCCATCGCCGCGGCGGAAGCAAAGCTGGGGCTGTAGTTGGGCGGAGCATCCGTCCTCCTCCGTTCGGGTCTCGGGGTAAGATCGTTCCTGCCCGGGCGGAAAGTACTCGCACCACCTCGTTCTTTAGAAAACCAGGCAGGTTGCGCCCGTGTCATTATGCCGGCGTTCGCGTTTGTGCCTTTCCGGCGCCTGGCTAGATTGTCCGTACTCCCATGCCCACCCCCACGATGCGTGCCATTGCCAAGTTGCGGCCGGGTCCCGGCCTCGAGCTCACCGAAGTCCCCATCCCCACGCCCGGCATCGACGATGTCCTGATCCGAGTGAAGAAGACGTCGATCTGCGGCACCGACGTCCATATCTACAATTGGGACGCCTGGGCCGAGAAGACCATCCAGCCGCCGATGGTGATCGGCCACGAATTCGTCGGCGTCGTCGAGCAGGTCGGCTCCAATGTGAAAGCCTTCAAGCCCGGCGACCTCGTCGACGGGGAAGGCCACATCGTCTGCGGCCGCTGCCGCAACTGCCTCGCCGGCCGCCGCCACCTTTGCAAAGACACCAAAGGCGTGGGCGTGAATCGCGACGGCGCCTTTGCCGAGTTCCTCTGCATCCCGGCGAGCAACGCCGTGCATGTCGATCCCAAGATCCCACTGGACGTGCTCTCGTGCTTCGACCCGCTCGGCAACGCCGTCCACACCGCGCTCCAATATGACCTCGTGGGCGAAGACGTGCTCATCACCGGCGCTGGTCCCATCGGCTGCATGGCCGCCGCCGTCGTGAAGCAATCCGCCGCCCGCCACATCGTCGTCACCGACGTCAATCCCGACCGCCTCGCGCTCGCTCAGCGCATGGGCGCCAGCCGCGTCGTCGACGTATCCAAGGAAAACCTACACGACGTGCAACGCGAGCTCGGCATGAAGGAGGGCTTCGATGTCGGCCTCGAGATGTCGGGCAATCCCCGCGCCCTCGCCGAGATGATCGACAACATGTCGCACGGCGGCCGCATCGCCCTCCTCGGCATCATGCCCGAGAAGGCCGCCATCGACTGGAACAAGGTCGTCTTCAACATGCTCACCATCCGCGGTATCTACGGCCGCGAGATGTACGAGACCTGGTACAAGATGACGGCCCTCATCCAGCGCGGCCTCGATATCTCCCCCGTCATCACCCACCGCATGCCCTACACCGAGTTCCAGCGAGGCTTTGATCTCATGCGCTCGGGCAAAAGCGGCAAGATCGTGCTCAGTTGGGACTAGCTGTCCACGCGCCACCGCCACGCGGTGCGGGCATCGTGCAAGTTGGGGATTGGAAGGGTGATCGGAAGGCTCCGGTCGCGCAAATTGCGCGATCGGCAACCTGCGGGCGGGTATGGTCGACGTTATTCCAAACGCCGCCTGCTTTTGTATCTCTCTGGCGTCCGCCCACTCCCGCGGCGTGGGAGGAAAATGTGCAGCGCTCCGTCGCTCCCACGCGCCACCAGTCGGTCTATGGAGGCCGAGCAACATGGCTGGACTCAAGTCTCACCTGAGATGCCAAGGCCAGCCCCCTACCGACAACAACTCAACCCTCCACCCTCATGCTTAGCTACGCACTTATCTTCCTCATCGTGGCGATCCTCGCCGGCATCCTCGGTTTCGGCGTGATCGCTGGCACCGCAGCCACCATCGCGAAAATCTGCTTCGTCGTCTTCCTCGTCTTGTTCCTCTTCTCGCTCCTCGGCGGCCGCCGGCGCCTCTAGGCCTGGCTCAGTCGAAAGCGTTGAACAGAGCGCGCTTGCGCCGGCACAATCCGGCCGCAGGCGCGCTATTTTTGTGCCCGCCGATCAGTGCCTGCCGGAAGCCTCGTCGTCGTGCTGTGCCTTTACCCCCGCCATCATCAACTTGTCCGTCCACGCGAGCGCGATGGCCGAGGCGACGAAGACTACGTGGATGATGACCTGCCACATCACGCCGTCGTTGTTCACTGGCCCTGAGCTGCTCGTGGTCTGATTCACCGTGATGAAGGTTTTCAGGAGGTGGATCGAGGAGATGCTGATAAGCGCCGTCGCCAGCTTCACCTTGAGCACGCCGGCATTCACATGGCTCAACCATTCCGGCTGGTCGGAATGATCGTCGAGATGCAGCCGAGACACAAAGGTCTCGTAGCCTCCGATGATGACCATGATCAGCAGGTTGGCGATCATCACCACGTCGATGAGCCCCAACACGCTGAGCATGATGAAGGTCGGCAGGTCCATCATCAAAGGCTTGCCATCTCCCCCCAAGGGCACCGTCCCCGTAAAGGCGGCATAGATGAGGTGCCACAGTTCGATGAAGAACTGATAGACATACACGCTCTGCGCGATGATGAGCCCCGCGTACAGCGGGGCTTGAAGCCAGCGGCTCGCGAAGATCGAGCGCTCCAGGAGCGACTCCATCTTGCTATCCGGTTTGTGGTCAGACGACTGGGCCATGGGAGTGGGAATCTGCGGAAAAAGCACCCCGCGCCTGTTCCCGCAAGCCAAACTCGGTGGCGATCCTAGGCCGCGCGGCTCACTTCGCCGCCGTGAGGACCTCGATCAAGGGCTTCCCCTCCACCGGGCCAAACGGCAACCCCAGCAGGTGGGCGATGGTGGGCGCCACGTCGAGATTGCGCATGCGCTCGAGCGTCACCCCGCGCTTGATGCCCGCGCCGCTGGCAATGAAGATGCCGTCGAGCTCGCGGTCGCCGTTGAAATAGCCATGCGTGCCGCTGTAGTTCACCGTCGGCGCGGTGGCCTCGGTGCCGGTGACCGCGCTCGAGAAGGCATAGCCCTCCTTGGCGTAGATGATGAGATCGCTCATGCCGGCGTTTTCCTCCGGCGTGGGGAGTCCGATGGTGTGCGCCTCGCGCCCATCGATCACTCGGTCGATGGCGGGCGTCTTCGCCAGGAGCTCCCTGAGCTGGGGGAGCAGCTCTGCTTTCCGCGCAGGGTCGGTGACATAGACAAATGCAATGCCGCCGCCCCCAATCGCGTAGGCATCGGCATGCTGCACGCTCGGGCCCGCGGCCTTGATGAGACCGGCGCCCTTGAGGACGACGTTGGGGTACACATACTTGTCGACCTTCTTGAAACCATGGTCCGTCACGATCAGGAAGGTCGTGCGATCGCGGAGGCCCGTCTCCTCGACGGTCTTCACCAAGTCGCCGAGCAGGCGGTCGGCCAGCGCCAATGCACTGAGGCTCGGGTCGGTGCCCGGGCCGTACCGATGGTGCATGGAGTCGGTGTTGAGCGTGTGGTGGAGCAGCAGGTTGGGCCGGTACTGCTTGAACATGAAGCACGCCGCCCGAGTCCAGATCTCGTCCCGGTAGGCGATCTTGCGCCTCGGCCCGGGGCCAGCCGCCATCCCTGCGATATCGTCGGAGGTGACCACCCCCGCCGCGATCATCGCTTTTTCGACCGGGCCCTCCAGGCTCGGCAGCTCGGGAAACGCCCAAGTGATGGTCTTGGCTCCGGTGATCGCCACCCAGTCCGATTGCGCCGTCGTGAGGCCTGCCGCATGCGCGGCATCGTACACCGTGGGCGCGAAGACCATCTTGGTGCGATCGACCCACTGCTCGACCTTCGGCGGCTTGCCGGGGCCCTGGCGGACGATGAGCCCGTTGATCAAGACGCCATGCTTCTGCGCGGGCACTCCGGTGACCATCGTCGTGTGGCAGGGCCAGGTGATCGACGGGTTGGAGACCGTCATTGCCTCCGCGCAGGCTCCCTCGGCGGCAAGCCTCCGCAACGTGGGTATCGGCGCGCTCGGATCCTTCCAAAGATAAGCGGGAAAGCCATCGATGCTCACCACGATCACATGGCGATCGGCGTGGGCCGCAAACAGCGGCGCGGCAGCAAGGCAGGCGACAACGATCAGGGCACGGCGGAGGGGCATGGGCTCAACGTGCCGCGAAAGCCCACTCGGGCGAAGAAAAAAGACGCGCTCCGCCGGTCTACTCGGTCACAAATAGACGACCTCACGCGGAAACGCCTTTGCCACCGCGCGACCGCAGGGCCAGAGGCGGGAAGGACTCGCACTGTACCCGCTGGGCGACGTCGTCGACCGATCGCGGTCGCCCTTCAATACCCGGCGTCCTTGAGCTGCTTCCGCAACTCGGCGAGAGCGGGGCCAACTTGGCGCGGCAAGTCCGTCCAGATCGGCTCCAGCGCCATGCGGCTATTGTAGCCGACCTTGCGCAGCGCGCGGAAGAAGGGCCGGAAATCGTCGCCATAGGTGCCCGGCGCCGCCCGATCCTTGTTCTCCGCCACATGCGCATGATGAATAAGCGGGCCAACCTTGAGGATATCGTCCGGCGATTCGCCGTTGCGCAGCATGTGGAAGATATCCACGAGCAGCTTCACGGCAGGCTGGTTGGCGCGACGGACAGCCTCTGCGCCTTCCAAGATGGTATTGACGAGATTGCACTCACCCCGATTGAGCGGCTCGACGACAATCGTCACGCCTTGCTCCTCGGCCAGAGGGCCAAACTGCTTGAGCAGGTCGACATACTGCTCGAAAGCCGTCGCCTGCGAAAAGCCCTCCGGCACCATGCGCGCACCCGCGCTGCCAAAGACGATGATCGACATGCCGATCTCCTTGCAGCGGCGGAAGACGGTGTGCGCATACTTGTCGAGGCGGGCGTAGTCGATAGCCGGCCCGCTGCACTTCAGCGCCGCGGGCAAGAGTACGTTGGCCGCCGGCATCGGGTAGCCGCAGGCCTTGAGAGCGGCAGCCCGGGGCGCAAACTCGGCATCGGGGGCCTCGGGAGTCAGAAAATTGACGACATGACCCTCGATGAAATCGCAGTCGGGGCGGGTCGGAAGGGTAGCCAGGGTAGCGGGGTCCGTGCAGAAGCCTATTTGCATCGGGTATTTTTGAAACGTCCGGGCGTGCGGATGTCGCGGCTAAAATCACGCTTTTCGCTCTGAAAACCGCCGGACGGTCCAGCGCCGAAAAAATCCCTGATAAAAAGCTCTTGCTTCCGGGCGCGCCTTCCCGCTTGTTCACCCTCCCTTTGTTCGGGCTGTAGCGTAGCCTGGTAGCGCGCTTGCATGGGGTGCAAGAGGTCGTGAGTTCGAATCTCACCAGCCCGACCATTTAGAAAAAGACCGCCGAAAGGCGGTCTTTTCTATTTTACACTGCGCTCACGCGGCTCGAGCGGGTGCAGCCTCCGCCGGGTAGTGGGCCCGGATCTGCTGATCCAGCTCGACCGTGCGCGCCCCCACCCGACGGCGGAACGGGCCTTGGAAGAAGGTGTTGTTAGGCACCATCACGGTCACGCCCGGCTCCACTTCGAGGGTGGTGAAGACGAAGCTTAGATCGATGACCTTGCCTTTCACATTGGCCGCGACGAGTTCCACTTCGTCGCCCACACAGAAGGGCTTCACAACGATGAGGACGAAAGTGCAGAGGAAATTACTCAGCACACTCCACACGGCCACGAAGCCGATCGCGACGAGACCGAGCGCGGTGCCAAGAACGGCAAGGATCGTCTGCGTCTCGAAGCCCCAGCGCCCCGCGATGAGGAAGAGCGTGAGCGCCAGCACACCCCAGCGCAGCACGAGCCGTAACGGCGTGATCGCGAGTCGGGGCAACCGCGCCCGCTCCGCGAATAGTTGGATACGGCCCGCACATCCGAAGAAAAGCGCGAGGCCCACGAAGAGGATCACGGCGGTTTCGATCAGCGTACGGGTGGTGTGTGGATCTAGCTCTAGCGTTTGCATAGGAAAATGGCGCGGCCAGCGGGCGGGCGACCAACAGACCACGCGACACCGCAAGAGCCGCAGGAGCGCGGCGATGACGCCTCCCTGCCGGCGAGCCGCCAGCGCACGGAGCGCGCTTCGTTGCGAGACACAGGCTTGCGCGTCGGGCGATGACAACCAGCGGTTTAGACTGACAAATTTGTTAGGGGGCGGTTGCACATCCTCCACCCATCGTTTGGCGATTGCGGGCAGCCCGCTCGGGCAACTTATTCGGCGTGATGAGCGATCTTACAACGAAGCCGGCGGCAGCCATGCCCTTGCCCGAGGCGCATTCCCGCGTGCGGTGGGAAAAGATCGTTTGGCCGTTCTTGATCGCCGCACTCATCATCGCGGCCTCGAGTCGCTCCAGCGTCGCCGCTCCCGGGATCAGCCACATCGACAAGGTCGGCCATTTCCTCGTGTACGGGCTGCTCGCCACCCTAGTCAGCCGGATGCAGCCGGGCTGGCGAGGCGCAGCGATAGGTCTGCTCGCGGCCTCTCTGTTCGGCGCCAGCGATGAGTGGCACCAGTCCTACGTGCCCGGTCGCTCCTCCGACTGGCTAGACTGGGTGGCGGACACGCTGGGCGCGGCCCTGGCTGTCTCCCTCTACGCGGGCTGGCCGCTCTATCGCCGCGTACTGGAATGGCCGCTCTGGCCGCAGCGAAAGCAGGCCAAAGGCGCTCCGTCGCTCCGGCCCTGAGGGCAGGGCCGGTCGCATAGCGTATAGCCTCCTCGCGCCACCGCGAGGCGCGCACTCAAACCGTGTGCTTCAGCGACAGGTCCACCGGCTTGTTTTTCTTGTAGGCACCACGGGTGAAATCCGGGACATCCACCGACGCAGAGCGGTTTGCCACAGACTTTTCCGAAAGGAGGCCCACTGCCGTCCATGCTGCGCCATCGTAGACATCCATATCGAGCGGCAGCCCGTGGCGCAGCAGCGTGGCCCAGCGCCAATCCATCATGAAATCCATGCCCCCGTGGCCGCCTACCTTCTTCGCCGTCTCACCGATATGCTTCACGAGGTCGAAGGTGTATTTCTTTTCGAGTTCCTTGAGTTGATCGGCGTTGAGCCACTTGTGCTTGCCATCGGAGACGCGAGCGGGCTCGGGATACTTCTGCGCCGTGGCCTTGGTGCCGACGATCGTATGGAGGCGCGAGTACGGGCGCGGACTGGAGATATCGTGCTGCACGAGGATCGTCTTCCCCTTTTCGGTACGCACGGTCGTGGTGTTCATGTTGCCACGGTAATTCTTGCCTGCGAACTCGGCGTAATACGGATCGGCCGCCGCGCGTTTATCGGCCTCGGCGCGCATGGAGAAATCGTTGCTCTGCACCGAGACAAGGTAGTCGAAGCGATCGCCGCGGTTGATGTTCATGATCTGCGCGATGGGGCCCAGCCCGTGCATCGGGTAGAGGTTGCCGTTGCGCCTGGCGTTTTCCTTGAGGCGCCACATGTCGCGATAGCCGGTCTTGCTGAAACTGAGCGCGATCAAATCGTGCAGGTAAGCCCCCTCGCCGTGGATGACTTCGCCGAAGAAGCCCTGCTGTGCCATGTTGAGCGTCATCAACTCGAAGAAATCATAGCAGCAATTCTCGAGCATCATGTAGTGCTTCTTGGTGCGCTCGGAGGTTTCCACCAGCTGCCAGCACTCCTCCATCGTCACCGCCGCCGGTATCTCGGAGAATGCGTGCTTGCCGTGCTCCATCGCGAAAACCGAGATCGGCGCGTGCAGGTCCCACGGCGTGGTATTGTAGACGACATCGATATCGTCGCGCGCGCACATCTCCTTCCACGACTCGGCCTTGCCCGCGATGCTGACGGGCTTGTGGCGCGTGCCCTCGAGGCGTTTGAGCCCCTCGGCTACTCGCTCCGGGCGGATGTCGCAGAGAGCGACAATATCCAGATTCTCGATATGCCGCAGGCGATTGACTGCGCCCGAGCCCCGAGAGCCGATGCCCACCATGCCGACGCGGATACGCTCGAGCTTGGGCGCGCCATACCCGCACATGTTGAAGGTCTGCGAGCCCGCGCCGAGCCCTACGCCGCCCTTGGCCGCAGCTCCCGCCGGAGCGCTGGCGCCGCGCAAGGTATTGGCTGCCATGAGGCCGACCGCCGAAAGGCCGGTGGAAACAAGAAAGTCACGCCGCGAAGTTTTCATGGGAAAAAGAGGGACTGGGGAGGGTGTGGGGCTAGACGCACGAGAGCGTCGAAAGTGATGTTGGACGACCCCGCTTCCTCAACACCACCCCATTTCCGCATGAATTTTCAATCTCATACGCATTTGACTGCGCCGGAACCGCTCGGCCCGTTTCAGCCAAAATATCCGCTGCCTGCGCGCAATTTCGACGTGTTTCGTGTAGGATTTCCCGCCAATCTCCCCGCACCCATGCTTTCGCAGCCCACCGCGTTTCTCTCCCTGGCCGCGCTCGCGCTTGGCCTTGCCGCGCCGCTCTCCGCCAAGCTCACCCCCGAGCAACTCGCGCAACTCCCCGCCCCCGCGACACGCCCCGTGGATTTCGTGAAGGACATCCAGCCGATCTTTGAGTCGAGCTGCGTGCAGTGCCACGGCCGAGGCAAGGCCAAGGGCAGCTTCAGCATGGAGACGCACGAAGACTTCCTCCTCGGCGGCGACGCCGGCGCCCCCGCCGTCGCCGGCCAGAGCGCCGAGGCCCTCGTCGTCGAGATGATCTCCGGGCTCAATCCCGACAATGTGATGCCCCAGAAGGGCAAAAAACTCACGCGCGAGCAGGTCGCGCTCTTCCGCGCGTGGATCGATCAGGGCATGAAATGGCCGGCCGAGGTCAATTTCCACAAGCACGAGCCCGCCAACCTCCGTCCGCGCGACCTCGCCTCCCTCAAGGTGCAGCCGGGAGCGTCCAATCCCGTCGACCAGTTTGTCGACACCTACTTCAAGCAGCGCGGGATCGCCTGGCCAGCGGCAGTCGACGATCGCACCTATGCGCGTAGGGTTTATTTGGATACGATCGGCCTCCTCCCCCCGCCCGCCGAGCTCGAGGCCTTCGTCGCAGATCGGGCTCCCGACAAGCGCGCCAGGCTCGTCGCCCGCCTCCTGGCCGACAACCAGCGCTACGCCGAGCACTGGCTAACCTTCTGGAATGACCTCCTGCGCAATGACTACAAGGGCGCGGGCTATATCGACGGCGGGCGCAAATCCATCACGAGCTGGCTCTACGGCGCGCTGGTGCGCAATACGCCCTACGACCGCTTTGTCGCCGAGCTCGTAAATCCCGGCATCGAGGCCGAGGGCTTCACCGCCGGCATCCTCTGGCGCGGCGCCGTCAATGCCAGCATGGTCCCGCCGATGCAGGCCTCGCAGAGCATCTCGCAGGTCTTCCTTGGCGTAAATCTCAAGTGCGCCTCCTGCCACGACAGCTTTATCAACGAGTACACGCTCGCCGACGCCTACGGCATCGCCGCGATCTACGCCAAGTACCCGCTCGAGATCGCCGAGTGCGACAAGCCCACCGGCCACATCTCCAAGGTGAAGTTCCTCTACGAAGGGCTCGGCACCATCGACACCAAGGGCTCCTTCGCCGACCGCAAACGGCAGCTCATGGAGATCATCGCCGGCCCGCAGAATGGCCGCCTGCCCCGCACCATCGTCAATCGCCTCTGGCAGCGCTTCCTCGGCTACGGCCTCGTCGAGCCTGTCGACGAGATGGACAAACCCGCCTGGGCCCCCGACCTCATCGACTGGCTCGCGGAGGATCTCGTCGCGCACAAGCACGACCTCAAGCACACCATGGCGCGCATCCTCACTTCGCGCGCCTATCAGCTCCCCTCCGTCGACCTCGGCGAGACGCAGGAAAACTTCGTTTTCCGCGGTCCCGGCGTCCGCCGCCTGAGCGCCGAGCAGTTTTCCGACGCGCTCCACGCTGTCACGCAGCAGACCTACGGCAAACTGGGCGGCAACTTCAACCGCCACACCGCGCTCCAGCCTGCCAGCCAGGCCCCTGCCCTCGAGCCCAAATGGATCTGGGGAGCGCCCGGCGGCCACCTTGGCGTGCAGCCCGCCACGATGACGTTCCGCCGCACGATCACCCTGCCCGCCGCACCCGACGAGGCCCGCTTCGCCATCGCGGCGGACGACAACTACTCGATCAAGATCAACGGCAAGGCCGCCGGCAATTCAGGCCGCAACAGCACCCTGGTGAACTGGCTCGAGGTGAAGCAGCACTTCAAGGCCGGCGACAACCTCATCGAGATCGCAGTCGCCAATCTCCCGCCGGATGACGGCCGCCTCGCCTCCTTCCACACCGACGAGCGCCCCGATCCCACGTCCCCCGCCGGCTTGCTCCTCTACGCGCGTATCCGCAGCGGTGATACAGCGCACGACTTCGTCTCCGACAAGAGCTGGTCCGTGCTCGCAGCCCGCCAGCCGCCCGCGCTGCGCGCCGCCGAGAAGAAGGCCGAGACCCAGCCCCCTGCCGACCTTGGCGCCGCCACCGAGCTGGGCGGCCTCGATCTCGCCCCGTGGAAGGTCGGCCGCCATCTCCTCGATGTCGCCGCCGCCCCCCGCGACGCCCTGCCCGTCGAACGCGCCTCGCTCGTGCCTGCCGATCCTCTCATGGTGGCTCTCGGCCGCCCCAATCGCGAGCAAGTGATGACGACCCGCCAGGCCACCGCCACCACGCTCCAAGCCCTCGAGCTCACCAACGGAGCGACGCTCGCCCGGCTGCTCAAGGAGGGCTCCGCCAAGATCGTCGCCTCCGCCACCGATACCGACACCGCAGGCCTCGTGGCCAATCTCTACGTGCAGACGCTCGGCCGCCGCCCCACGGCCAAGGAAGCTGCGGCCTCGACCCTCCTCGTCGGCTCCCCGGCCAGGCCGGAGGGGGTGGAAGACCTCCTGTGGGCGCTCACGATGCTGCCCGAATTCCAACTCATTTACTAACTGCATCCGGCCCTCCCCCGCCCTGCCATGAATCCCTACCGCTTCCTCACCCAGAGCGCCTACCGCAAGGCCCACCCCGATCTCTGGTCGCGCCGCGATTTCCTGAAAACCGCGTCCGCCGCCACGCTCGCCGCGTTGTCCGCCCGCGCACCCCTCCTCCACGCCTCCGAGAATAAGGAGAAGATCAAGGCCACCGCCGACCGCGTCATCGTCCTCTGGATGGGCGGCGGCATGGCCCATACGGAGACCTTCGACCCCAAGCGCTACACGCCCTTCACCTCGGGAATGAATCCCAATGATGTGCTGAGCACCTTCCCGTCGATCCCCACCAATGTGGACGGGGTGAAGTTCTCCGCTGGTCTCGAAAACCTCGCGCAAGTGATGGACAAGGCGTGCCTCATCCGCGGCATGCAGGCCGCGGATCTCGGCTTCATCCTCCACTCCCGCCACCAGTTCAACTGGCACACCGGCTACGTGCCGCCGCAGACTGTCGCCGCGCCGCACCTGGGAGCGTGGATCGCCCGCACGCTCGGCCCGCTCAATCCCGCCGTGCCGGCCTTCATCAATATCGGCCAGCGCTTCGATCTCGGCGAGGGCGAGGAGCTCAAGGCCTTCACGACCGCCGGCTTTCTCGGCAGCGAGTACGGCCCCTTCAATGTCGCCTTCCCCGAGCAGGCCGCCGATGCCGTGCAGCCCCCCGCCGGCATGAGCCCCGGCCGCTTCGCCGACCGCGATCGCTTCTATCGCCAGTTGATCGGCGAGAGCCCCATCGCCAGCCAGGCAAGCGACTACCAGAAGGAGTCGCTGCTCCGCTCGATGGACAATGCCCACCGGCTCCTCAGCTCCCCCGCTGCAAAAGCCTTCGATCTCTCGCTCGAGCCGCTGGCCAATACCCAAAAGTACTTTCCCGGCTACAAGCCCGGCATGCGCTTCGACACGCCGCGCGACCGCTTCGGCGCCAAGTATGAGGAGGGCATGGTCGGCCGCTTCGGGCTCGGCTGCCTCCTCGCCCGCCGCCTCTGCGAGGCCGGAGCGCGCTTCATCGAGGTCACGACCGAGTATATCCCATTTCTCAATTGGGATACCCACGAAAACGGCCACTCCCGCCTCATCGGCATGAAGCAGGCCATCGATGCTCCCATCGCCCAGCTCGTGCGCGACCTCGAGGAGCGCGGCATGCTCGATCGCACGCTCATCGTGCTCGCGAGCGAGTTCAGCCGCGACATGATGGTCGAGGGCAAGCCCGAGAAAAAAGTGAAAGACCAGGTGGAAGTCCCCCAGGTCATCACCGACGAGAAGCACTACGGCATGCACCGCCACTTCACCGCGGCCGGCAGCGTGCTGATGTTTGGCGGCGGCCTCAAGCGCGGCTATGTGCACGGCATCACCGCCGATGAGCGCCCCTGCCGCACGCTGAAAGACCCTGTCAGCATCTCCGATCTGCACGCCACAATCTACCGCGCCCTGGGTATCCCCGCCGATCACGCCTACGAGATCGAAAAGCGCCCCTTCTACGTCACCAACGACGGCAAGGGTAAGGCCGTGATGCCGCTGTTTGCCTGAGTGCTTGGCGCGCAAGCGAAAACGGCTCGGTGTGCAGACTGCCACGTCCGCCCACCAAGCCGCCGCTGCGAATTGCCGCCGTCGGCGTCCCGCTCAGAACTGCCAGCCAAAGCCCACCGAGTACAGCCAGGGATCGAGCTTCGCGGTGGTGAGGCGCGGCCCGCCCTTCACGAAGACATCGCTCTCCAGCGCTGCGCGCTTCACATCGAGGTTGAGATGCGAGTTGGCGCCGAGCTTGATGCTCACGCCCGCCTGCGCCGCGAGTCCCACGCTATAGTCTTCCAGATCCAGCGGCACCGTGGCCACACGCAGATCCTTGTCGAAGATCAGCGTGAAATTCACCCCTGCGCCGACGTACGGCTGCACCGTCGCTTTGGGCGCGAAGTTGTACTGCGCCAGCAAGGTCGGCGGGAGGTGCTTGAATTTGCCGAGGCTGCCCACGCCCGCGAGCTTCACCTCCTGCGACTGCGGGATGGTGAGCACCAGCTCCGCGGAGAAATGCTCCGTGAAGGCATAGAAGACATCGACCTCCGGTATCCACTTGCTGTTTACGCTCACCGCATCGGCGGCAAAGCTGAGGCCGAGCGCGCCGAAGGCATCGGAGCGATCGGCCATGTCGAGATACGTGGCACGCGCCCGCACCGTCCACGGAGTGGCGGCGGAGGCGGCGCCGCCGAGCAGCGCGAGGCCGAGCCCCAGGAGGGCGGCGCGTGAGAAGCAGGTAGGAAGTGTCATGGCGTATGGTGCGTTGATCGCGCCCTGGCCTCGGGCACTACACCCCAAGCCGGTCGCGACTCCGCCACTCTACCCCACCCCGCGCCTGCCGGCTGCGCGCTCTTTGGCAGATGCAGGGCATCTCTTGGCCAATCGCGCCTACGCCAGCGCGGCCAGAGGCGCGGTGCGGCGCGGCGCCGTGAGTCGGAAGGCGCTTACCAGCCCCACCACGCAGGCCACGCCGGCGAGGAAGTAGCACATCCGGTATGACTCCGTGAGCTGCACCAGCCCGCCGGCGAGGAGCGTGGCCAGCGTCGCAGCGCCGGCTCGCGCCGTCTGCACCGCGGCGAAGATCGAGCCGCGCCGCTCCGGCGGCGTATCCCTGAAGAGCAGCGGCATCATCGGCAGATAGACAAAGACCCACGCCACCTTGAAGGCGACCAGCGCCAGCGTGAGCGTGGTGAGATCGCTCACCCAAAAGACGAAGGCCATCTGCATGATTCCCACCAGGGCAAAGCCGGCGATCATCACCGCGCGCGGCCCCACCCGGTCCACGAGCAGGCCCACCGGATACGCCATCACAAAACTCACCGCGAGCGCCGCCGTGGTAATCTTGCCCAGTTCGTCGAGCGACAGCCCGAGCGTCTCCGTCACAAACAGCGAATGCAGCATCTCGCTCAGCGCGAGCACCACCAGGATCGATGAACCGCAGATCGCCACCTGCCGCGTATGCGGATCGCGCAGCTCCAGCAAAGGCTTGAAAGGGTGATACGCCGCCGGAGGCGGCATCCGCTCGGGCCTCCGCTCGCGCACCCCGAAACACGCCACCAGGAAGGCTGCCGTGACGAAGAGCAGCGCTCCCGCGTACGGCCAGAATTCATGGATGTCGGCCTGCCGCACGAAGACAAACGTCATCGTCAGCGTGACTGCGCTCGTGACGATCATCCGCACGCCATTGGCCCGCCCCAGCGAGTTGGCGGCAAAATTATCTCCGTACAGGGGATCTCCACTGCCGTAGCAGAAATCCACCGCCGCCTGCATGAGCAGGTTGGCCGCGAAAAGCACGGCCAGCACAGGCAACGTGCGATGGTAGGCCTCCGGCACGATGAAAGGCAGCGCCCCCACCATCGCCACTCCGGCAGCCACGGCTGGCCAGCCCACCAGGAGATAGGGGCGCCTCCGGCCGTAAGCGCCTCGATGCCGGTCGCTCTTCCAGGCTGCGTATGGCTGCACGAGAAACCCGCATAGCCGGTTCATCGCCACGAGCGCGCTGATGAAAACCACGTTGTCCGTGAAATGCCGCGCGGTGATGGGCAGCAGCATCGCGGTCAACGTGTCCACGCTCGAGGTGCCCGCCATCATCAGCCCCATCAGGAGCATCGAGCGGGTGCCAGCGGGGGGGATATGCGCGGCGGTGAGGGCAGCCATGTTGCAGGGAGCAGCGTGACGGACGACACGTTAAAGCAGCATCCCGCACAAAGCCAAACCTTGTTACATTCTTACGTCACTGGGGCTGAACAACAAAAAGCCCGCCTCGGTGCGAGGCGGGCTGGCTACGCAAAGCTAGCAGCGCTGCGACTAGAACTCGATCGAAGTCGTCAGCCGGTACGAGCGCGGATCGCGCAGGTAGATGCGGCGCGCGCCGCTGAAGTCGCCATTCCACCGCGCCGTGGTGGCGAGATAGGAATTGGTGAGGTTCTTCACATTGAACTGCACCGACATCTGGGCGCGCTTCCAGTTGAGCTTGAAGGCGTACTTGGCAAACGCGTCGACATAGATCGACTCATTGGACCAGTACTCGCGATCGGTGACGGTGTCGCGCTGCGCAAAGACCTTGCCTTGATACCGCAGCGAGGCGCCCGTGCTCATGCCGCGGAGGACGCCTTCCCGGAAATTGTAGCGGGTGGAGACATTGATCTTGTGCGGGATGGAGCCAAAGCCCTGCTCCTGCGCTGCCGCGCGATCGTCGATCTCGTTCTCCTGCACTTCCGTGATGGCGGTCTCCACGACGGCGCGCAGCGCCGCATCGTTGCCCGCCATCGTGCGCCACTCCTGGAACTTCTGGGCGAAGAACGTGCGGCCCTCGGCGAAGAAGTTTTCGCGACCGCGCTCCGACTTGGAGTAGCCGGCACGGATCGTCCAGTTGCGGGTGGGATTGGCCACGAGCTCCAGCTCATAGCCGGTGGTGGCCGTGTCGATGATCGCGGCATTCCAGTTGAAGCGCTGGAGGTCGGACTCGGCCTGCGTCATGCGCCCGGCGGCGACAAAGGCATCGAGCACGCGGAGCACCTGCGGGCGGCCCAGGGCGGAGGTATTGTTGGTCACCGCGCCGGAGGGGGAGACCGCGGCGTCGCCCACCTGCTTTGTATCGAAATAATTGATACGAGCGAAGTAGCGATCGTCGCCGAGCAGGTCGATCATCACGCCGTACTCCTTGTTCTCGCCCTCCGGGGTCGGAGGGATGCGGCCATCGGGCAGGATGCGGCGGTCAAAGCGCGGCGCCCCGATGTTGCTCGACTGGTTGTAGAGCACGGAGAAGCGCTTCGTGACCTGGAGGACGCCGCCGAAGGTCTTGGTCTTGGCGGTGATGTCGTTGCGGTTCCAGCCGGGCAGGGCCGAGACTTCGTTGAGTATCCGCTCGCCGGAAGCGATGCGCGGATCGCCCGCGGCCACGCGGCCGGAGGTGGTATCGTAGTACGCGATCTTGTCCTTGCGGTAGCCCAGCGTCGTGCTGAAGCGGGTAAACCACGTGGCGCTGGGACGGTTGAACCACGTGCTCTGCGCGCCCAGGAGAAACGAGTCGACATCCTTCCGCGAGAGCAGCTCGCCCGTCGTGACCTCGCGCGGCGAGAGCGTGTTGCCGAGGTAGCTGAAGGGCGCGATGGGGTCGTACAGCCCGCGCAGCGCATAGGTGGAGGTGTCGCCCTCCACCAGGTACGAGCGGCGGATCACGAGATTCTGCGCATTCTCGGGAGCGGCGACGTTTTGCACCGGCGCGTTGTTCTGATTCACGAGGATTTCGCGCTTGGAGCGGTTGTTGCGATCCTGCACGGCGTTTTCCCACATGCCGAAGACGCCATGGCGGCCAAACCAGCGGCCCGCGTCGAACTGATAGACCACCGTGGCGCGCTTGACCTCGTTTTCGGTGAGGGTGCGGTCGCCATTCTGGCTCGCTTCGAGGTAGACCTGGCGCGCATGCGGATTGGCCACCGTGCCCGTGCCATTGGTCGCGGGGAGCGTCGGGTTGGGATCGCCCAGGAGATCCATCACATTGCCCTGGTACACGAAGGAGCGGGCGTTGGCATCCGTCTCATTGTGGTACCAGGCGGCCTGCAGGGTGAGGCCCTGGATGAGCTGCTGCTCGATCACCACCTGGCTGTTGTTGAAGGACTGGTGGAGCTGCACTTCAGGCCCCGCCCAATTGACGTCGTAGGGGAAGATCGAGGGCGAGAGCAGCGTCTGCGCGGGGATGCTCGGGGCGGTGGTGGTGCGCAGTTCGTTGCGCATGTTGTAGACCACGCCATCGCCGCCAAAGTAGGTGAAGCGCTGGTTGGCGCCGTAGCTCAGGAGGCCCAGCGCGGCGCCATTGGCGGGCACCGTCTCGGCCACGGAGCGGCCGGTGGCATTCCACACCGTGTACTGGTCGCTCACATTCCAGCCGAGGCCCACGCTCTTCTTCGACACGCCGTCCTCGTACGAGGCGCTGATCGTGGTCTTTGAGAAGGGGCGGTAGGTCACGCCGGCGGTGTACCGATTCTGATCGGGGCCCCACACGTACTCGCGCCAGCTGCCCGCATTTTGGTAAAGAGCATTGAGGCGGAAGGCCAGGGTCTTGGGCACGATGACCTGATTCACATCAGTCAGAAGGCGCGTGTATCCCCAGTCGCCGACGACCAACGAGCCGGAGTAGCGGCTGCGGTCGAGCTTGGCTTTCTTGGTCTGGAGCGACACGAGGCCGCCGGCGTCGCCGGAGCCGAAGAGGATGGAGTTCGCGCCGCTCGCGACTTCCGCGCGCTCGATATTGTAGAAATCCACCGGCGTGGCGTTTTCCACGTAGTCGACCGAGGTATTGGCCGGGATGCCACGGATGCGGAAGGGCTCGCCGCCCGCGGAGTTGATATCGCGCGGATTGTTGAAGCCCGCGCCCTCGGCGTCGCCCGCGTTTAGCTCGGCGTTCGTGGCATATGCGAGCATCTCGGTGACGTTTGTCGCCGCGATGTCCGAGAGAAATTCAGGCGTGAAGGGCGAGATCGACGCCGCCGTGTCCTTGAGGCTCGTCGCCAAGCGGGAGCCGGAGGTCGTGTTGGCCGCCTGGTAGCCCGTGTCGTCCTCGGGACGCACTTCAAACGGCGAGAGCACCACCGCTTCGGACTTCTTTTCATCTTCGGGCTTGGGCGGCGTCGTCGTCGCGCTCGCCTGGGCAAAGGCTGCAGGCGCGATAAGCGCGGGGAGCGCCGCGAGGAGGAGCGCCTGCCGGAAGCGGGGCGGACGCAGGTGTGAGGTCGTTGGTCGAGGGTTCATACGGGAAATAGAGGTGCTCTGCTGAAGACCGCGGTGATGCCGCCCGGGAGGCTCGCGGCAATCGCGTATTCAGTATTCGGTTACTTGAAAGTCCTGAGTCGTTGGCGGGGAGGAGACTAGGTCGCGTTACAATCTCATGGCGGCGCGCTTCAGGCGGAAAATTCCACGGTCTGCGAGGCCTCTGCGCCGTTGGCCAGCACCCGTACGACGGCCGTCGCGGAGTGCCTGCCGGGTGCGAGGTCGGGCAGCGCGAGATGGTAGGCGTGCTCGTGGTAGGCTCCAAAAGCGTTCTTCCGTTCCACCAGCGCGGGCTTGGCCTCCCTCCCATCGACGATGAGGCGTGCAAACTCGCTGATGGGCTCCTTGGCGAGGCCTTGCGGCGAGTTGGTCCACGCGCACCGCACGCGCAGCGTCACGCCCTTTTCCGGCCGGCCCGCTTCGAGCGCATCTGCGGGGGTGAGCGCGGCGAGCGAAACCATCGGGCGCGAGATCGCGGGGTTATCCCACCAGCGCCACTGCAGCTGGCGGGCCATCACCGCATCGTGCACCTCGCGCGAGCCGCTGTGCGTCCAGGTCTTGCCCTTGGTCCACACATCGTTGCGCACGGGCACGACCCAGTTTTGCTTCAGCGCGTGGAGCCAGCCGGCCCACGTCGGCTCAGTCGCAAGGAAGACCGTGCGAAAGCCAGAGGTCTGATCGGAGAAGAACCACGGCTCCGTGCCGTGCGCATCTTGCAGCGCGATGTAGGGTATCTTGCTGCGCCAGCGATGCAGGAAAGGCTCGCTGTTGGTGAAGTCGGGATTGCCGAAGTGATAGGTGCTGATCGCCGCGAAGCCGCCGCGCTCGAGGGAATCGTCGAGAAACATCCGCACCAGCTCCTCGTTTTCGCCAAACTGCCACACTAGCCGGCCGCCCGCGGCCTCGAGGGGTTTCAACCGCCGCTGCTGGAAGTCGGGCCAGGACACCGCGGGCGAGACGCGCCCGCCGCCCCGCGTGCCGAGCGGTTCGCCGATGTTGGCGCCGTAGGGCGCCATGAGGTCCGCCGTATGGCTGTAGGTACCGAGGCCAGGCACATTCACCCAGGTGCCATACTCCTCGTTGGCGGTGAAAAACGTGACGGGCACGCCGCGTTGCGCCGCGATCTCGCGCACCCTCGCGATCCACTCCGGTTTCGCGTTTTTCGCGCCCCAGAGATCGATCTTGAGCGCCCGGGCAAGCTCCACGGTGTCGTGCGGGCTGCCCTGCCCGTGCGCCTCGATCTGGATGGTGTAGGCCTTGAGGTTGCCCGGGAGCGCGGTCTTCGCGCGCGGCGGGCGAGGCTTCGCCTTGGCCAGGGTATCGAGGGCGCCAAGCGCATCGAGCGCATCGAGCGCGTAGAAAGTCGCCAGAGGGTTACTGTCCCAGCCCGGCCGGTCGGCGAAGCCGCCATCGGCATTGGCCAGCGAGTGCAGCCATGCGATGCAGGCCGCGCGCTCGGCCGGCTCACCGCCGAGTAGCTGCAGGGCGCGCACCGCCGCTCGCGTGTAAGCCACGTCGTCGACCCGGCCCATCTCCGTTTTCGGGCCATGGGTAAAGCCCCCGCCGGGCAGTTGGCACGCGCGCAGCCACGCCACGGTCTCGGCCCTCTTCTCATCGACGCGGCCGAAGAGCTTCAGCGCCTGCAGGCCCCAGTATGTGTTCATCACGTGGCCCTCGCCGCCATCGGCGGCTGGCGTGTTGTTGAAGCTGCCGTCGCTGCGGCGGCGGCCATCGATATAGGCGACGAAGGGGCCGTCGGTCCTCACCGGCAGCCCGAGCAGCGGCCGCGCCAGCACTGCGCCCAATTCCGACTGGAAGACCGGGTAGCCCTGCTGCTCGTACTGCTTCAGATACGCCTTTGGCTCCTGCCACTCCTTCGACTCGAAGGTCGCTCGAAACGACGAGGCATCCGCGCCCAGCCAGGCGAGCGCCTGCACCTGCTGGAAGTCGAAGATCCGCCTCTCCTGCTCGAGCTTCTTCAGCTCGCGCGGGTGGTGCGTGCGCACGTACTCCGCCAGCCGCGCCTTGTCCGGCGGCGGCGCGCCCAGCACGCGATAGGCGCCGATCACGCCAAAGGTCGGTGTGAGGTGCGAAAGCACCTGGCCGGCCCAGCCGTAGCCCCCATCGTCGCGCCGGCATGTTTGCAGGTACGCTAGTATCGATTCTTTGGATACGGAGACGGCGCCCTGGGCCAGGGCGCGCGGAGCCGCCGAGGCGGCGAGGCCGGCTACGGCGAGCGTCTTCAGTGCGTCGCGGCGGGTGAGAAGGGTCTTCGAGCTCATGGGGAGGCGTGACGTGCGTGGCGCGCTAGGGATTGAAACGTTTCGGTAAACAGAAAGGGCGGGCTGCTCGCCCGCCCTCGCGCTCACTCTTCGCCGGTCGCCTTCTTCTTGCCGCCCCCGCCCTTGCGCGGGGCATTCTCCTGGATCGGCCAGAGTTCGCTGGGCGTGCGCTCCGTGTTGAAGTAGGTCTCGAACTTCTTCGCCACCTCGGGGTTGGCCGCCGCCACATCGTTTTTCTCCGAGATGTCTGTGCGCATGTCGTAGAGCTCCACCGGCAGCTTCGGCCCCAGTCGCACGGCCTTCCAGTCGCCCATCCGGGCCGCCTGGGTGAAGCCGCGCTCGTGAAATTCGAAGTACATCGGCGGGTGCTCGATCTTTTTTCCTTGGGTAAAGGCGGCGAGCACCGAGATGCCGTCGAGCTTGAGCCCCGCAGGCGGCTTGGCGCCGGTGAGCTCCGCCATCGTCGGCAGGAAGTCCACAAAGCCCCACACTTGGTCGCTCACGACGCCCGGCTTGATCTTGCCCGGCCAGCGCGCGATCGAGGGCGAGCGCAGTCCTCCCTCGTACATGTCGCGCTTGAAGCCGCGCAGCACGCCCGAGGAGTTGAACTCCGGGTACCGATGCGCCGCGCCGTTGTCGCTCCCGAAGATCACCAGCGTGTTATCGTCGATCTTCAGCTCTTTGAGCAGCGCCATCATCCGGCCCACGTCGCGATCCATGCGCGTGTACATGGCAGCGAGCTTCTTGAGGTTCTCGGGGAGATTGGAGTTTTCGTAGGGCGCGATGTCAGGCACCTGGATCTTCGTGTGCGGGATCGTGAAGGCGAGATAGAGAAAAAAGGGCTTGCCCGCGTTCTTCTTCACGAAGCCGAGCGCCTCCTCGGCCATGAGGTCGTGCGAGTAGAACTTGCCGCCGAGTTCGACCTTCTCCTCGTTGCGCCAGAGATGCGGCGGGTAGTACTCGTGCGCCTGGCGCTGGCAGTTGTAGCCGTAGAAATAGTCGAAGCCCATCTTCGGCGGTGTGCTCACCGAGCCGGGGAAACCCAGGCCCCACTTGCCGACGATCCCGGTCGTGTAGCCAGCCTGCTTCATCAGTTTCGCGACGGTGAAGGTATCGGCTGGCATCGGCAGCTGGCCTTCGCCCTCGAGCTCGCGATTGCCGCGGACAGGCGCATGGCCGTTGTGCAGGCCTGTAATCAGCGTGCAGCGGCTGGGCGCGCAAACGGTGGCGCCGGCATACGCCTGCGTGAAGCGCATGCCCTCGGCTGCCAGCTTGTCGATGTGCGGCGTCTTGATGACCTTCTGCCCGAAGGCTCCGAGGTCGCCGTAGCCCAGATCGTCGGCCAGGATGAAAATCACATTGGGCTTCGCGCCTGCGGCGGCCACGGCCGCGGCGCATGAGCACACGAAAAGCAGGCACCGGACGAGGAGTGCAGAGGGGTTCATAGGGTTCGGGTCGAGCCTCTGTTCAACGCTCGCTCGATGCGATGCGTCAATGCGCTCGCGACTCTAGCCGTTGAACACTTTTGACAGCCCCGGCCGCAAAAACGATGCGAAATCCCTTTCGCAAAACCCAAAGCTCGGTCAAACGTCTTGCTCGTCGCCATGCCCCTACGCTTCATCCTGCCCCTCCTGCTTTCGCTCTGCGTCGTCGCCCTCCGCGCGGCCGATCGTCCCAACATACTCTGGCTCACCTCCGAGGATCACGGCATCGAGATGGGCTGCTACGGCGACAAGGTCGCGCGCACGCCCAACGTCGATGCGCTCGCCGCCAAGGGCATGCTCTTCAATCGCGCCTGGTCCAATCACCCCGTCTGCGCGCCCGCCCGCACGGTGATCGCCTCAGGCCTGTACGGCTACACCAGCGGCGCCATCAACATGCGCTCCATGGTGAATATCCCCGCGGGAAAGAAACTCTACCCGCAGTTTCTGCGCGAGGTCGGCTACTACGCCACCAACAACTCCAAGGAGGACTACAACATCACCAAGCCGGCCGGCACCTGGGATGCCTCCTCCAACCAGGCGCACTGGAAAAATCGCAAGCCCGGCCAGCCCTTCTTTGCAGTCTTCAATTCCACCAAGAGCCACGAAAGCCAGCTTCGGACTCGTCCCCACAAGCAGATCGTAAATCCCGCCGAGGTGCGGGTGCCCGCCTACCACCCGGATACCCCGGAGGTGCGTCAGGATTGGGCTCAATACTACGACAAGGTCAGCGAAGCCGACGCCGATGCTGGCGCCCGCCTCAAGGAGCTCGCCGACGCCGGCCTCGCCGACGACACCATCATCTTCTACTACGGCGATCACGGCAGCGGCATGCCGCGCAGCAAGCGCTGGCCCTCCAACTCTGGCCTGCACGTGCCCATGGTCGTCTACTTCCCCACGAAATACCGCCACCTCGCGCCCAAGGAATACCAGCCCGGCGGCAAGTCGGACCGCATGATCAGCTTCGTCGACCTTGCGCCCACCCTGCTCAGCATCGTCGGCATCAAGCCCCCCGAGTGGATGGAAGGCACCGCCTTTGCCGGCGTGCATCAAGGTGCTCCCCAGCCTTACCTCTTTGGCGGCCGCAACCGCATGGATGAGCGCGTCGACCTCGTGCGCAGCGTTACCGATGGCCGCTACGTTTATCTCCGCAACTTCTACCCGCATGTCTCTCAGGCCCAACGGGTCAGTTATCAATTCGAGACGCCCACCACGGCCCTCTGGCACAAGCTCTACACCGAGGGCAAGACGACTCCCGCCCAGTCCATCTTCTGGAGCGTGCCCAAGGCTCCGGAGGAATTATACGACCTGCAATCGGATCGCGACGAAGTGAAGAACCTCGCTCAATCGCCGCAGCACCGCGCGATCCTGGAAAAGCTCCGCGGCGTCGTCCGCGATCATGTCTTGAAGAGCCGCGATGTCACCTTCCTCCCCGAGGGCGAGATGCACAGCCGCGCCCAGGGCAGCACCCCGTACGACATGGCGCGCGACGAAAAGAAGTACAACCTCGCTCGCATCTACGCCGCCGCCGACCTCGCCTCCCGCCTCGACCCCGCCGCCCTTCCTCAGCTCCATGATCTCGCCGAGGATGGCGATAGCGCCGTCCGCTACTGGGCGATGCTCGGCTTCCTCATGCGCGGCCCGGCGGGCGTCACCGACGGCGCGCCCGCGCTTCGCCACGCGCTCAACGACCCCTCCCCCTACGTCCGCATCGTCGCCGCCGAGGCTCTCGCCCGCCATGGCGCCGAGCCGGACCTGGCCCCCTCGCTCGCCGTGCTCGGTGCGCTCGCCCCGTGGGAGAGCAACAATGTCTTCACCTCTATGGCCGCACTCAGCGCCATCGAGGCGATCGGCTCCAAGGCTGCCCCGCTTCACGACCTCGTCCGCAAAATGAAGCCCTCCGGCCCCTCGCCCGACGATCGCTTCGACTCCTACGTGCAGCGCCTCATGGCCAACATCGCACCGGCCCCTGCCAACGAAGGCGCAGCGAAGAAGAACCGCGCCAAGAAGAAAGCCGGGGAAGAATAAGAACGCGGGCCAGCATTCGCTCGGCCCCTTCAGCCCGACCAATCCCCGCTGACAAAGACGGGGAAATTTGACGTTGCCACGCCGGATGCCGCTCCGCTTCCTTGGACCCTCACGTTCTCTCAACCTTTTTACCACACCTCTGTCATGGCTGAACTCGTAGGCAATGTCTTGGTGGGCCAGTCCGGTGGCCCCACGTCCGTTATCAACGCCAGCGTCGCTGGCGTCATTTCGGAAGCGCTCAACTATGAGTGCATCGAAGAGATTTACGGCACGCTGAACGGGGTGCTCGGCATCCTTCAGGAAGACCTGATCGACCTCGCCTCCGAGTCGCAGCAGCAGATCCGCGCGCTCAAGCACACCCCTGGCGCCGCTCTCGGCACCTGCCGCTACAAGCTCAAGAAGCAGCAGGATTTCGAGCGCGTGCTCGAGGTCTTCAAGGCGCACAACATCCGCTACTTCTTCTACATCGGCGGCAACGACTCCCAGGACACGGCCGACAAGATCTCCAAGCTCGCGCAGCAGCAGGGCTATGAGCTTCGCGTCATCGGCGTGCCGAAGACGATCGACAACGATCTCCCGATCACCGACCACACCCCCGGCTACGCCAGCGCTGTGAAGTACATCGCCACCTCCGTGAAGGAGATCGCCTGCGACAACGAGGCGATGGGCCAGGGCGACCTCGTCTCCATCGTCGAGGTCATGGGCCGCAGCGCCGGCTGGCTCGCCGCCGGCGCCGCGCTCGCCAAGCGCCGCGACCACCCGCACGATCCCCCGCACCTCATCCTCCTCCCCGAGGTGCCTTTCAACCAGGAAAAGGTCGTCGAGGACATCAAGCGCGTCCTCAAGCGCGAAAAGTACTGCCTCATCGTCGTGGCCGAAGGCCTCGTCGATAGCGACGGCAACTATGTCGCCGCCGATGCCGCCACGGACGCCTTTGGCCATGCCCAGCTCGGTGGCGCGGGCGATGCCCTTGCCGAGATCCTCGGCGGCCAGCTCCCGGGCGTGAAGATCCGCGTCGCCAAGCCGGGCCTCATGCAGCGTTGCGCCGTGCACTGCGCCTCCAAGACCGACATCGAGGAAGCCTACATGGCTGGCGAAGCTGCCGTGACGGCCGCCATCGAAGGCCACACCGACAAGATGGTCACCATCCTCCGTGGCGACGGCGATCATTACTCCGCCGAGACCGGCCTCGCGCCCCTCAGCGACGTCGCCAACAACGTCAAGAAGCTCCCCCGTGAGTGGATCAACGAGGATGGCCACAGCATGAACTTCCAGTTCACCCGCTACGCCCAGCCCCTCATCCAGGGCGAGCTCACCATCCCGCACGACAACGGCGTGCCGGTCTTCGCCCGCCTCGACAAGGTGCGCGTCGACAAGCAGCTCCCGGCCTACGAGGTCTAAGGAGACAGCAAGTTTCACTACGAAGGCCGGTCGCAAGACCGGCCTTTTTGTTGGTCGTAGCCCGCCCCGTTACGGTCACGCGCGGCACGCAGACAATAGTCGCCCATGCACGGCGGTCGCCGGGATCGTGGCATCGCCGGGCAGTGTGCCGGTGCCGATGAGGACAGGCCACTCGCCGGTGTCCTTCGGGCAGGTGCCGTGCGAGCCCCTCACCAGCGAGGGATCGAGCGGGATCACGTCCATCAGGATGCGGAAGCCGAGCTTCTTCTTGAGGAGTTTCCACGCAATCTTGAGCTTCGGCGCAGAGAGTGCGGGGTCGACGAAGAGCTCCACGGGATCGTAGCCGTACTTGCGGTGGATATCGACGCAGCGCGCAAAGTCCGGAGCCTTGGCGTCGTCGTTCCAATAGTAGTAAGTGAACCACGCATCCTCGGCCGAGAAGGCAACAAGGTCCCCGGAGCGAGCGTGATCGAGCCCGGCGCCCCCTTGCCCTGCGCGGTCGAGCACACGCGCGACGCCATCGGTGGATTCCAGCAGCGCACGGACTTCGTGCAGGAGCGAGGCGTCGTTGACGTAGACGTGCGCGATCTGATGGTCGGCGATAGCGAAGGCGCGGCTTGCGCCGCAGTCGAGGAGCTCGAGGCCGAGTTCTTCTTTTACCGTGACCCAGCCTTTGGCGCGGAAGAGGCGGTTGAGGGCGAGGGAGCGCGTGACCTTGGTGATGCCGTACTCGGAGAGGATGATCGTCTTTACGCCACGCTGCGCGTAGAAATCGAGGAGGCCGCCAGCGACGCGGTCGATGTCGCTGAGGTCGGGGGCGAGCTTCGGATCGTCGGGACCGAGGCGCTGCAGGTTGTAGTCGAGGTGCGGCAGGTAGACGAGCGAGAGATCGGGCTGGTGCTTGCGCTCGGTCCACTCGGCGGACTTCGCGATCCACTCGGAGGAGGCGATGCCGGCGGCGGGGCCCCAGAAGGACGGAAAGGGAAAGGGGCCGAGCTCGCGCTTGATCTCGTCGCGGATCGAGAGCGGGTGGGAGGTGACATCGAAGACCTTGCGGCCATCGGCCGGGTACATCGGGCGCGGGGTGATCGACCAGTCGGCGCTCGAGTACATGTTGTACCACCAAAAGAGCTTCGCGCAGGTGAAGCCAGGCCGCTCGCGGCGGAGCGTCTCCCAGATCTTTTCTCCGGAGACGAGGTGGTTGGACTGCTTCCAGAAATGATGCTCGGCGAGGGTGCGGTCGTACCAGCCATTGGCCACCGCGCCGTGACCCGCAGGCGGCAGGCCGGTAAGGTAGGTGCTCTGAGCGGTGCAGGTGACGGCGGGCAACACGGGCTGCACGCGGATGAGACCACCTTGCAATGCCGCCGCGCGGAGCTTGGGCGTGTGATCGCCGATCAAGCGCGGCGTAAGGCCGACGACGTTGAGGATGGCGGTGCGCATCGGCAGCAACTCAGCCGTACCGCTGGCGGATCTCATCGAAGGCGGCCTTCACCACTGCACCATCGATCTCGTGAACTTCGAGGCGGTCGCCGGGGGCGCGGATCATCGGGATACTCAGCCGACCACCAAGGTGCTCGCGAAACTCTTCGAGGCCATCGAGCATGTCCTGGCGACCACTCGGGCCGCGGATCTGGAGAACCGGAGCGAAGAGTTCGAAGCCGAGGCCCTGGATCACGCCGAGGATGCGCTCGGCGATGGCTTCGGGCAGCAGGCCGATGCGGCGGGCGTAGATGAGGTCGATGGCCATGCCGACGGCGACTGCTTCGCCATGGCTCACGCGAAACTCAGAGAGCTGCTCCAGCTTGTGCGCAGCCCAGTGGCCGAAATCGAGCGGCCGCGCGGAGCCGCGCTCGAAGGGATCGCCAGCGGTCGCGATATGCTCCATGTGCTGCCGCGCGCTCTCACGGATCACGGCTTCGTAGGCGGCGGGTTCGAACTGCGCGAGCGCCGGCACGCGCTCGGCGATGAACTCAAAAAACGCAGCATCGCGGATGAGCGCGACCTTCACGGCCTCGATGAGACCGGCGCGACGATCGCGGGGCGGCAGGCCGTGGAGAAACGCAACGTCATTGACGATCGCGTGCGGCACGCCGAAGGCGCCGAGCCAGTTTTTCTTGCCGAAAAAATTGACGCCGTTCTTCACGCCCACGCCGCCATCTCCCTGGCTGAGGCTCGTGGTGGGCAGGCGCACGAGCGGGATGCCGCGATGCGCGGTCGCCGCGCCAAAGCCCACCATATCGAGCACCGCGCCGCCGCCGAGAGCGATCACGTACGAGTGGCGACAGAGGCCGGAAGCGTTGATCGCGGACCAGACTTTTTCGAGCTGCCCGAAATCGTTTTTGATCCCCTCACCGCCCGGCACGCTCACGGGCGGCGCGGCGAGCTTGAGCTTGTCGCTGCGCGCGGCGAACCAGCGCGTGATTTTCTCCGCGATGCCGGGAAAGGACTTTTCGAGGCCGCCATCCCAAAAGACCAGCGCGCGCACGACACCCTCCCCTGCTTCGCGCGGCGTGAGGATGCCGGCGAGCGTATCATTGCCCTCTGCGAAGACATCGCGCGTGAAGATCAGCCGATGCTCGTGCGGGATGGTGATGGGGAATGAAACGTTGTCGGTGCGGTCGGACATTCGGAGGGGTTCGGTCAGGTGGACGCCGCAAGGCGCTGCGCCAAACGTCCAAGCGGAATCGCCAAGGCGCAAGCCAGAGCGGGGATCCACGCGCCGACCAGCAGGAGCGCAATGGCGTCGATTAAGGGAATGAATGCCAGCAGCCGGCCCACGGAACGGCCGATCTTCGCAGCGGGTGCGCCGGGCTTGTACTCCCAGCGGGCAATAAGCGTGAGGGTGACGATGTAGACGAAGAGCGCGGCGATCCAGAAAAGGAACGGCTTGGTGAATTCGTGGCCGGGCACTGAAGCAATCGTGCACGCCAGAGACACCCGGCATCCTGCCATCAGGATTACCGAGCCGATCCATCGTTTGTGAAGCCAATCGTAGCCGAGGATACACGCGGCGAGCACGCCGCCCCAGAGCGGCGACGCGCCGAGGTAGATGAGCAGGCCGAGGCCAAGCAACATCTCCACGGCGGCGATGATACCGGCTGTGGTGCGCGAGATGACACCGCGAGGAATCGTGCGCTCAGGGCGATGCTTTGCATCGAAGCCGGCATCGAAGACGTCGTTGAACGTGGCACCGCCAGCGTAGACGAGGCATCCGGCAAGAATGGCGAGGGCGAATACTCCGGGCGTGGTTGTGAACGGCACCCCTGTCTGCACTTCGCCGACTTTCATGCCCAAGGTGCAAAAATAGCACAGTCCTGCGGAAAGTATCAGCGCTGCCGTGACATTGCTCGCGACCGAGGGAAAATTTCCTGCACGGGCGAGGTCGAAGAGAGCACGAAGCTTGGAGGGCGCTGCGCTCATGTCGCGTAGAGCCCGCCGCTTGGCCGGCAGGGATGAATCACCCTGCACGCGCCGACGGTCCCTGCGCTCACGCGCAGGGCGACGAAGGCTGCGGGCCACGGATTCATTTTAGGCGAGGCCTCGCTGGGCGAGGGCATCTAGCGTCCAGGCGTACTCGCTGGCGAGTTGATCTTCGATGGAGAGGCGCAAGGGCTGCGGGAGGACTTCCCACGTGTAGGTCTCCATCTCGAAGTGCGTGCAGGCGCCGCGATGGGTGGCCAGCCAGTCGAGGGCGGCGGCGAGGTGGTCGCGGGTGTCGCCGAAGGGCTCGCCTGGGGCGGCGTGGAGGGGGACGTGAAAATGGATGCGCCACTCGTCGTCGGGCAGCGAGGGCGTGGCATCGGCGAGGGCGTCGGGGAGATCGACGTAGCGGCGGCGCACGTCGTGGCTGCCGGCGCGGCCGACGACGACTTGGTGCAGGTAGCGCGGCTCGACGAAAGCTTCGAGCGCCTTGCGGCCGGCGGCATCGGGCTTCACACGGAGCGCGGAGCTCAGGTGCAGCTTGGAGATGCGGATGCCGGCAGCGGCGAGGCGGTCGAGCGCGGCGGTGGCGGACTCGAACTCCACGCCGAGATGGCAGCAGTCGTAGTTCACACCGACGTAGCGGAGAAGGTTTTCGCGGTCGACGGCGGGATCGCTCGCGCGCCAGTCGGCGAAGAACTGCACGGTCTCCTCGCTCGTCTCGAAATAGCACGCGGGCTCGGGCTCGAAACCGATGTGGAGGTCGCGACCTGTTTTGGCGGCGAGCTGGGCGATGAAGCGGCCGATGGCAGTGACGTTTTTGAAGATCGCGGCGCGGCGGCTGGGCTCGGCGGCGATGAACCCCTTGAAGGAGCCGGGCACGGTGCTGACGCTGCACGCATCGCCGTCGGGCGAGAGCTGCACGAGGATCTCGAAGAGTTGCTGCGTGTAGGCGAGGCGCTCGGGCGTCGACCAATCGGGCGCGTAGGCCTGCTCCTTCACGCGGGTGCCGTGAAAATTGCCGTAGGGAAAGCCGTTTACCGTGAAGACGTAGCAGTCGTGCCTCCCGAGCCACGCCTTGAAGGCCGCGAGCGTGGCGGGCACCGCGAGCTCGGTGGCGGCATTGTGCCCGAGGCGGAGGCCGATCGCGTACGGGCGGCCGGCGGCGACGCGCTGGCGCACGGGGAGGACGTGATTCTCGAGCGCGGCAAAGGTCTCCGCCCAGGTTTCGCCGCGGTGGACGTTGGTGCAGTACGCGAGATGGATGCCGTGCTTCAGCTTCATGCCACCGAGCCGCCGGGCAGGCGGAACTTGTGGCACTGCGAGAGGAAGCGGTGCGGATTGCGGTAGAAAACGGCGTCGACGAAATCCTCACTGTGGCCGCGGCGGCGCATCTCGAGCGCGGTCTTCGGCACGGCAAGCGGATCGCTGTGGCCCCAGTCGCACGCGGAGTTGAGCCACACGCGCTCGTAGTCGGAAGTCTCCAGCATATCGACCGCGCGCGGCGGCGAGGACTTGGAGTCGGGATAGAGGGTGATGCCGGCCCAGAAGCCGCGATCGAGCACGCGCTTGATGGTGTGCTCCTCGACGTGGTCGATGATGACGCGGCCAGGTTTCACGCCCCGGTGCGACGAGAGCAGATCGAGGATGAGTTCGGTGCCCTTGAGCTTGTCCTCGAGGTGCGGGGTGTGGACGAGGATCAACTGATCGTGCTTCACGGCGAGCTCGATGTGGTGCTCGAGCACCGTCATCTCATTGCGGGTATTGCGATTGAGACCGATCTCGCCGATGCCGAGGACGTTGGGCTTGTTGAGAAACTCAGGGATCAGGGCGAGCACATCACGCGCGAGCGAGAGATCCTCGGACTCCTTGGGGTTGAGGCACAACCAGCAGAAGTGCGGCAGGAGATACTTGGCGGCGCGGGCCGGCTCGTACTCGGTGAGCTGGCGGTAATAGTCGCGAAAGCCATCGACCGAGCTGCGGTCGAAGCCCGCCCAGAAGGCGGGCTCGCACACCGCGACGCAACCGGCGGTGACCATCGCCTGATAGTCGTCGGTGGTGCGGCTGACCATGTGGCCGTGAGGTTCGATATAGCGCATGGCGGAAAGGATCAGCTCTTCTTTGGGGACTTCTTGGGCGCGGCCGGGCGCTGCCACGCGCCAAGGGCCGCTTTGCCGGTGGAGACGGCGTCGGGCTTGGTCGTGGGATCGCTGAGCGACTCGAGGATGCGGCGGGCGCGCTCGGGGCGGCCATCGACGAGGAGGCGGGCGGCGGAGCGGAGGGCAGCGCAGCGAAAATCGTCGGCCGCGCCGTAGCGCTCCACGCGATCGAGGAAGGCCGCGACCTCGATCAGCTTGGCGCGGACGGGGATGAAGGCGTGGTCGACGATGGCGCGCGGCGGGCACGCCGGGAGGGGGCGGCGCGAAGGGCTTTTAGCGCGGGGTTTGGACATGCGTGGAAAGACGGATGAAGTCGCAAATTGACGTGGACGGGTCAAAGCAAAGAAACATCGGGCGACGTGGAAAGCAACGCGCCAGCCCAACCCTCGCAAACCCCTCATGGCCAAGCCTGAGCAACTGATCCTCGTGGACGGGCGCAACCGCGCGCTCGGCCAGGCCGAGAAGTGGGCGGTGCACAAGGAAGGCCTGCTGCACCGGGCATTCTCGATCTTCCTCGTGGATTTGAAGGGCCGGGTACTGGTGCAGCGACGGAGCCAGGCCAAGTACCACTCGGCCGGACTGTGGGCCAACTCGTGCTGCGGCCACCCGCGACCCGGCGAGCGCACGGCAACCGCCGCGAAGCGGAGGCTCGGCGAGGAACTGGGGGCGACGACGACGCTGACGTACGCCTTTCGCGCGCAGTACCGCACCGCGCTGCCCAACGGGCTGACGGAAAACGAGATCGTGTATGTCTTTTTCGGCCGCGAGCCGGCGGCGGCGTTCGAACTGAATCCGGAGGAAGTCTCCGAAGTGGCGTGGGTGACGCCCGAGACGCTCCTGCGCGATATCGAGGCGCACCCGCGCAGGTATGCGTACTGGCTGCGGTACTACATGAAGAACCACTATGCGGCGATCCGGCGGGCGGTGGCGGGGATGCGCCGAAAAAAATAGGGGCGCAACCGGGTCAAAATCAGGCCATGCCCCAAAAGAGCGCGTTTTTTTGTTAGCCAGCCGGTGGCGCGGGCCTAGAGGATGGGAGGCTGTCACCGTACCCCGGTCGCATACCTCCCGCCCCGCTCCTACCCTCTCATGTCGCTTATCGCCTTTCTCGCCGTCTCCGGCATTATCCTCGCGCTGGCGTATCGCTGGTATGGCCGAATCCTGGCCAACTACCTGCAGCTCGATCCCAAGGTCCGGACGCCCGCGCACGAGATGCGCGACGGCATCGACTACGAGCCGGCGAAAACCTCGTGGCTGCTGCCGCAGCATTTCTCGGCGATCGCGGCAGCCGGGCCGGTGGTGGGGCCGATCCTGGCAGGCACCTACTTCGGCTGGCTGCCCTCCTGGCTGTGGCTGATCTTCGGGGCGATCTTCATCGGGGGCGTGCATGACCTGATGACGCTCGTGGCCTCGGTGCGGCATGGCTCCAAGTCGATCGCCGAGGTGGTACGACGCTACATGAACCGCCGCTCGTACCTGCTCTTCCTGGCCTTCATCTGGATCTCGCTGATCTATGTGATCATCGCCTTTGCCGACGTGACGGCGGGAACCTTCGTGCAGAAGGCCTCGGCGGCCGACGGCGAGGCGCCGGGACCGGCGGTGGCGACCTCCTCGATCATCTACCTGGGCCTCGCCCTCGTGATGGGCCTGTGCATGCGCAAATTCAAGCTGGGCGAGGGCAAGGCGCAGCTGATCTTCCTGCCTCTGGTGGTGCTGGCGATCATCGCGGGCCCGCACATCCCCTTCGACCTCGCGGCGCTGACCGGGACCAGCAAGCCGCAGATGATGTGGGATCATATCCTGCTCATCTACTGCTTCTTCGCGGCGCTCTCGCCAATGTGGCTGCTGATGCAGCCGCGCGGCGCGCTGGGCGGCTATTTCCTGTACGTGATCGTGATCGTGGGCGTGGTGGGCGTGGTGGTGGGCGGGCTCTCGGGCAAGCTCGACATCGTGTACCCCGCAGTCTCGAGCGCGCACCTCTTCGAGTACAACGGCACGGTGCCGCCGATGCTGCCGGTGCTCTTCATCACGATCGCCTGCGGAGCGTGCTCGGGCTTTCATTCGATCGTGGCAAGCGGCACGACCTCCAAGCAGCTCGACCGCGAGACGGACGCGAAGCCGGTGGCCTACGGCAGCATGCTGCTGGAATCCTTCCTCGCCTGCCTGAGCCTGGCGACGGTGATGATCCTGGCCAAGCCGACGGGCCGCCCCGATCTGACGTACGCGGATGGCGTGGCGATCTTCATGAACCACGCGACTTTCGGGCTGATCTCGGTGGATATCGCCCGGCAATTCGGCCTGCTGTGCTTCGCGACCTTCGTCTTCGACACCCTGGATGCCTGCACGCGACTCGCGCGCTATGTGCTGATGGAGCTGACGGGGTGGACGAGCAAGGCCGGGATGGTGGGGGCGACGGCGCTGACGCTCGCCCTGCCGGCCATCGTGGTGAGCCTGCCGCCGGCGGTGGTGGGCGGGCAGCCGATCCCGCTGTGGCGCGCCTTCTGGAATCTCTTCGGCACCTCGAACCAGCTCCTCGCGGCGCTGGCGCTCCTCGGCGTGACGGTGTGGCTGAGCCAGAAGAAGGGCCGCTCGGTGTGGATCACGCTGGGGCCAACGATCCTGATGCTCGTAATGACGCTCTGGAGCCTCGGACTGACGGCGCAGCAGCACCTGAACCGACTCAAGGCCGGAAGCGCCGCCGTGGTGCAACACGTGGAATTCTTCGTGGTGATCGTGCTCTCGGTGATGGCAATCTGGCTGATCGTGGAGGCCATCCTCCTCGCGAAGAACCGCCCGCAGCCGCCAGCGCCGCTCGTGCCGCAGCCCAGTGCAGCGTAAGCCCCCGACACGGAGGCAAAGGTGACAGGGAAGCCATCCCGCCCAAGACAGGGCGGGATGCGGGGAGGCAAATTCACGCTGCGCCCGGCCGTTATTGCGTGGCCTCACGCCGCGGCGGGCAGCTGGCCGACTTTTTTGTCGGGCTCAGCGCAGCCAAGGGCAGCGTAGCCCGGATATAGAGGAGGCTGGGCAGGGCGCTCCCCTCGCCCGGTCTCCCCGGCAGGCGAGGCGACGGGCGCAACGGCCGGCGGCAGCAGCGCGGCGGTGGCCCGGCGCTCCGCCAGAGCCTGACGCTGGCGGGCCAAGGCGACCCGCTCCGCGTCGTTTACCACGGTGAGCAAGCGGACCGCGGCGCCCACATCGGGCTCGGGTTGGTTAAGCGAGCAAAACGCCTGCATCCGGGCGAGCTTGAGGGAGGCCGCGGCGAAGCCTGCTTCCGGCAGAGCGGGGATCGCCTGCGGCGCGGCGGACTCCGCCAAGAGCCGACGAGGAAGCACATGACGATGCCAGTAGCCGGCGACGGCGCTCTTGCCGACGACGAGCCCAAACTCGGCCCGGACCAACGCGGCGACGGCGAGATAGCTGAGATTTTCCTCGTCGAGCCAGACGAGCAGGCGCTGCTTCTGCGCCGGGCTCAAACGCTCCAGTTTGGCATCCGAGCGTACTTTTCGTCCTGTATGCATGATTTTTAAACGAAGGATTGGGCCCGGGAGCGCAGAGGGCGCGCCGGACGGACGACATCCTAGCGATTTGAAGACCGCGTGTCATCCCCCTACCGGGAGTTTGAGCGGCAGGTGCCCGCCGCGACGGGGCAAACCAAAAAAAGGCCCGAGCCAGTGACGGCTCGGGCCTAGAAGGAAACGGGACTACGGGGACAGCTTACGGCAGCTCGTAGACCTCGATGAGGGCGACGCCGGTGGCACCACCCGCCCCGATGACCTGCGCGGTATAGCTGCCGGCGGCGAGGGTGGCGATCATGGCGGAGTCGCCCGAGACGAGGCCGAAGGCTCCGACCTGAGCGGAAGCCAGGGCAATGGCCGCGGGGTCATTGCCCAACCCGGTGACCTGAGCGACGGAACCGCCCTCCGCATTGAGCAGCGTGAGGGTGGGCTGCGGGAGGGTGCCCGTAACGCCAAACGGCGCGAGGCCGGGGCCGACGCCACGGATCAGCACGCGCTTGGGCGTGCCGGGCGGCACGACGAAGCCAGCGATGAGCGTATTTTCATTCGCGCCCGCGGTGGCGCGGGTGGAGATATTGAGCAGCTTCTGGCCGGGGACGGCGGCGGAGAGATCGTAGACCTCGATGAGGGCGACGCCGGGCGTCTCATTGGCCGCGCTGGCGACGGCGGTGTAGGTGCCGGGGGCAAGCGTGGTGAGAAGGGCGGCATCATTGCCCGCCGCGCCGAGCGGGAAGGCACCGACGAGAACACCAGCGGCATCGATGGCCGCACGATTGGCGGCGATGCCCTGATTGCTCTGCAACGGGACCTGGCCGCGGTAGAGCTCGAGCTTGGGAGCGGCGAGCGCGCCGGGCACATTGAACGGGGCCTGCGCGAGCGTGGGGCCGACGACACGCACGAGGACCGTCTTGGACTCCTCACCCGCGATCACGAAGCCCGCGATGCCGACCGCATCGCTGCCGCCGACACGCGCACGACTCGAGATATTGACGAGGCGCTGGCGGGACGCGGCCGACTCGGAGCCGCCCGCGAGGGTGGCGGAGATCGAGCCGCTGGCGGTACCGGAGACGGTGCCGGTGGCGCCGACCGTCTGGGAGACGGTGGTGCGCGACGTGGCGACCGAGATGGCTCCATTGCTGGCGACGGTGCCAGGGCCGCCATCGGTGGTGACGCCGGTGGTGATGACGACAAACGCCTGGGAGCCCGGGCCAGCGATGGTGTAGCTGGCGGCGCTGCCCGACGTAGCACTGGCGGAGTAGAAGCCGGCGACAGCCTGGGTGGGGCCGCTATCGGCGGAGCGAGCGCCACTGAGGGTGGACTGAGCGCCGCCGGAGAGCGAGCCGGTGAGCGTGCCTTCACCATTGATGACACCGGTGACCGTGGTGACGGCGAGGGCGGCGGCGCGGGCAGGCGCGCCCGGCTCGCTCGCGGTGGTGACGGCGGCCTGGGTGAAGGAGAAGGTGCCATCGTCGTTGATCGTGACGGCCAGGCTCATGACGGGAGCGTTGACCGCAGGGAGATAGCCCAGGAAGACGCCGGTATTATCCTCGCGCACGTAGAGGGCAAAGTTGCCATTGGAGCCGAAGGCGCCGAAGTAATAGCCAGCATAGCTGCGCGAAATGACGCGGAGGCCGGCGGTGGACGTGGTGACAGCGCCGACGCTGTTGGAGACGACCACATCGTAATTGCCGGCATCGCTGGCCTGGACGGGATTGAAGACGAAGCTGCGGCCCGTGGCCCCGGGGACGATCTGGCCATTCTTGCGCCACTGATAGGACACGGCGGGCGCGCCCGTAGCGGAGACGGAGAGCGTAACCGAGCCGCCCACGAGGGCGGTGCGGCTGACGGGCTGCGCGGTGATGACCGGAGCGACGTTGCCGCTGGCGATGGAGAGCTGGGCGGTGGAGCTGGTGACCAGGCCGAGAGCATTGGATACCTGCACGTCGTAATTGCCGACATCGGCGGCCGTGACACCGGAGAGCGTGAGGGTGGAATTCGTGGCGCCCACGATGGCGAGGCCATTCTTACGCCACTGGAAGTTGAACGAAGAGCCACCAATCACGGAGACGCTGAAGCTCACGACGCTGCCGGGCTGGGCAATCTCGGAGCGCGGGTGCTGCGTGATGACCGGGGACGAATTAACGACCAGATCGGCGCCATTGGAGTGGATCGTGGTGGCAGCATTGGTGATCGAGACGGAGTAGGTGCCAGCCGCAGACAGCTGCACATTGGCCAAGGTGAGCGAGGAAGACGTGGCGCCCGGAATGGGGAAGCCATTGCGCCGCCACTGGTAGGTGAAGGGCTCCGTGCCGGTGACGCTGACGGTAAACGTGGCGCTCTGGCCCACGCTCACCGAGACGCTCGCGGGCTGCGAGGAGATGGACGGAGGCAGGACGGCGGGGGTGACCGTAAGGGTGAAGGTCTGCGTGGCGAGGACACCATTGGTCGCATTGATGGTGAACGTGTGCGTGCCGACCGCATCGGCAGGGGGGGTGCCGGTGAGCTGGCCGGTGCCGGGATTGATCGTGAGCCAGGACGGGGCGTTGGTGAGGGTGAACGTGGGCGACGGGCTGGCGGTGGCGGTGACGCTGAAGGAGCCGGCCTCGGTGGCACGGAAGCTCGCGCCGGTGCCGCTCGTGAAGACGGGCGCCTCGCCGATGGTGAGGGTGGCGACCTCGGAGGTGACGGGGGAGCCAAAGCCATTGCTCAGGACGACACGGAACTGATCGCCCGCGCTGGACGGGAAGATATTGTTGACCGTGAGGGTGGCGGTGTTGACGCCGGTGTAGGTGCCATCGTTGGAGAGACTGAGGAAGCCCGAGGTGCCGGCAGCCTGGCGCTGCCACTGGTAGCTGGGAGCAGGCACGCCGGTGGCGACGACGCTGAAGGTGGCGGTGCCGCCGACCACGGCCGCGCGATTCTGAGGCTGGGTGGTGATGCCAGGGGCGGAGGTGCTGCCGGTGCGGCGGATGGTGTGATTGCGGGTATCGGCGATGTAGACATTGCCGCTGCTATCGACCGTGACGCCGAGGGGCCCGAAGAACCGGGCCGCGGTGCCGACGCCATCGCTGGAGCCGGTGAGGCCCGCGGAGCCGGCCAGGGTGCTCACATCGGCACCGGGGGTGATCTTGCGAATGGTGTGGCTGAAGGTATCGGCCACATAGACATTACCCGGGCCATCGAGGGCGATGCCGACGGGCTGATTGAAGCGCGCGAGGCTGCCATTGCCATCGACGCTGCCGGCGGAGCCCACCAGGCCCGCGAAGACGGTAACATCGCCCACGGACGAGATGCGGCGGATGACGTGATTGAAGGAGTCGGCGACGTAGAGATTGCCGCTGTTGTCGCCCGCGATGCCGTTGGGATAATTGAAGCGGGCATTGGTGCCATTACCATTCTGCGAGCCGGCGACGCCGACGGTGCCCGCGTAAGTGGTGACGGAGGTGCCCAGGAGGCGGCGGATGGTGTGATTGGACGTATCGGAAATGTAGATCGAACCGCCGACAATCGCGAGGGCCGAGGGGAAGTTGAAGCGGGCGGCGTTGCCGACGCCATCGGCCGAGCCGGAATTACCCGCGAGGCCGGCGACGGTGCTGACCGTACCGGTGGTGGTGACGAGGCGGATGGTATGATTATAGGTATCGGCGACGTAGAGATTGCCGATGCTATCGGAGACGACGCCGGAGGGGGAGCTGAAGCGGGCGGCATTGCCGACGCCATCGGTATTGCCGCTCACGCCCGCGAGGCCGGCCACGGTGGTGACGACACCGGCCGGGGTGATCTTGCGGATGACGTGATTGGCCTGATCGGCGACGTAGAAGTTGCCGAAGACATCGCTGGTGATGCTGGCGGGCGTATTGAGGCG
The DNA here is from genome assembly GCA_964480585.1 of uncultured Opitutus sp. Taxonomy (GTDB): domain Bacteria; phylum Verrucomicrobiota; class Verrucomicrobiia; order Opitutales; family Opitutaceae; genus ER46. The sequence goes on from CAYZPV010000033.1 coordinate 39,152, forward strand.
CGCGCTGGTGCCGGTGCCATCATTGGTGCCGGGGAAGCCGCTCTGGCCGACGAAGGTGGAGATGCTGGTGCCGGCATTGACGAGCAGCGTGGCGGAGGAACTGGTGGCGGACTGGGCGACGCCGCTCACGGAGTTGGTCGCAACGAGGCGGAACTGATCGCCCGTCATGCCCGGGGCGACATTGGTGATCGTGAGGGTGCTGGTGATGGCGGTGCCGGAAACGACGCCGGTATCGGTACCGGAATAGGTGCCATCATTGAAGAGATCGGCGAAGCTAAAGGTGCCATTGGCCTGGCGCTGCCAGCGCACGGTGGGGACGGGGCTGCCGGTAGCGGTGGCGGTGAAGGTTACGGTGGCACCCATCTGAGCCGTGGCATTGCCCGGCTGCTGGGAGATGGCCGCATTGGCCCCCACCGTGCTCACGTAGAGGGTGAAGGTCTGGATGGACGAGGTACCGGCGGAATTGGTCGCGGAGATGGAGAGGGTGTACTGCGGAGTCGACGCATCGAGCGCGCTGCCGACGAGCTTCTTGCCGACGGGATCGTAGGTGATGCCGGCCGGGAGAGAACCGAACACATTGAAGGTGGGAGCGGGGACGCCCGAAGCCGTGAGGGGGAACTCGGAGTACTGCCCCACAACGAAGGTGTAGGACGCGGCGTGAGTGATGACCGGGGGCTGGCCGACGTAGAGGGTGACGGGATTGCTATCGGTGACGCCCTGGGAATTGTGCACCCGCACCCGGAAGACCTCGCCATTCATCGCGGGCGAGACGCCGTTGATGGAGAGCTGGGCGGTGGTGACATTGGAATAAATGCCGTCGTTGCTGAGATCGTTCCACGTGAAGAGATCCGAGGCGCGCTTCTGCCACTGATAGCCGGTGATGGGGGGATTGGCGGTAGCGACGACGAAGAAGGCAGGATTGGCGAACGTCTGATTCTGCGGGACGGTGAAATCGGTAGGCTGCTGGGTGATGACCGGGGTGCTGGCCGCAGGGAGCACATTGATGGAGACCTGCTGGGTGGCGGTGCCGACGGAATTGGTGGCGGTGACGGTGACGTTGCTGACGGCGTCGGCGATGCTGCCCGGATTGCCGGAGATAGTACCGTTGTTCGAAAGCGAGAAGATGCCGAGCGAGCCGGACGTGACCGAATACGTGAGGCTCGAACCGGTGGCGGAAAGAGCCTGGGAGAACAAGGTACCGACGGTCGCATTGTACGTCACGGAGCCCTGCGCGAAGGCCGGGGCCTGATTGACGTTGAGCTGGACAGTGGCGAGGCTCGTCACCGTACCGGCGGAATTGGTCGCGACGATGCGGAAGGTATCCTTATCCATCGCCAGCGTGGCGCCATTGATGGTGAGCGCGCTGGTGGTGGCACCGGAATAATTCACGCCATTGCTGACGGGGGAAAAGGAAGTATTACCGCCGGGATTGCGCTCCCACTGGAGAGTGGGGGCGGGAAAGCCTCTGACGACGGCGGTGAAGACAGTGCCATTGGCGCCGACATTGACGGTGTGGGTGGTGGGCGTGAGCGAGTCCACCGTGGGCGAAGTCGGCGCCGAGGCGCGGCGGATCGTATGATTTCCCTGATCGGCGATGTAGAGATAGAAGATCGACGAGATGGTGCGGGCAACGATACCGAAGGGACTGCGGAAGAGCGCGGCGGCGCTCAAACCATCGGTGGACCCGGGAGTACCGGCAGCACCGGGCCCCATGGGAGTGGAAACGGCATGGGGGGAGGTGACCGAAACGAGGCGGATGGAGTTATTGCCGCCGTCGGCGACATAAAGATTGCCGCTGCTATCGAGCGTGATGCCAGCGGGGCTCTTGAACGAGGCCGAGGTGGCGGTGGCATTATCGGCATGGCTGGCGGTGCCATTGCCCGCGTAAGTGCTGACGGTGATCGCGCCCGTGAGGCCGGTGATGCGGCGGATGCGATGATTATTGGCATCGGCGACAAAAAGCGTGTCGCTATCGGAGGAGAGCGCGAGGCCGACAGGCGTATTGAACGTAGCGGTGGCGGCGTTGCCCTCGGCGAAGGTGTTGTTATTCTCCAAACCGGCGAGAGTCGTCATGGCCCCGCCAGAAATGACGATGCGGCGAATGACATGCTTGCTGGCCTCGGCGACATAAACGTGCGTGGCATCGGCCGCGATGCCGATGGGGAAAGCGAGACCCGTCGCAAGCGTGCTCACACTCGCCACGGAGCCGCCGGCGGTGGCCAGCGTAACGACGCGAACGGAGGAATTGCCCGTATCGGCAACATAGAGGGCAGTGCCGGCAGCATTGATGGCGATGCCACGGGGGCCATTGAAGCGGGCCAGCGCAGCGCCGGCAGCGGCATCATCGGCGGTGCCATTGGCACCGACAGCGCCAACCAGCGTGGAGACGACGCCAGCGGAGCTGATCTTGCGGATAACGTGATTCAGCGTGTCGGCGATGTAGACATTGCCCGTGGTATCGACGGCGACGCCGTAAGGGGAGTTGAAAGTACCGAGGCCGGTATTACTGCTGCCGATCGAGCCGGGCGTGCCGCCGATCGTGGCGGAGGCGAGCGTCTGGGCGGAGGCTGAACCGAGGGAGAGAGCGAGGGCGCAGAGGCCAGCCATCAGCCGAAGCCAAGGCGACCAGAGGGCAGAGGTGAGCACAGGGCGACCTGCGAAGGATATCTTCATAAAAGTGAAGCGAGGGGGAATGATTTGCCGGTAAGCAAGGCCGGGCGGAGCGTGAACCGATAAGAACGTGCCCGTAGATGAGGAGCGAGGGCAAGACGGTTGTTGTCAAAAAAGGTCTCAAATCGCGGCAGGGCGCTGGCTCGGGGCAAAGCTGCGCCCGCGAAGAGAGGGGCCGACAAGGAGGTGACACGCGGGAAAGTAAAAACCACTAGGAGAAATTTGCAGAAACGAGACGGGCGAAGGGGCGGCAGCCCTGCAACGAGCGTGCCACCGACGCGGGCACGCGCCGTTGTCGCTGGTGGGTAACGAACTGCGCCGCGGGGCATGCTCCGGGCAAACGGGGGCCGGGTGCGGAAATTTCCGCACCGGAGAAGGCCGAGCGCGCGTATGGGCCCAAAAATCCGAGGTCGCCAGCCGGGAAGCGGGGCGACCGCGCGGCGCTAGCGGGGGAACTTATCGCGCCACGCGATCTCGGGCCAGTTGGCCTCGCCGAGGAGCGGCTGCGGAGCGCCGGGGGTGCTGCGACCGCTCTCTATGTAGGTGCGCAGGAGGCGGCCGAGGCGCTGCACGATCTCGGGATGCCGGGAGACGAGATTGGTGGTCTCGGCGGGGTCGGCCTCGAGGTCGTAGAGCTGGAAGGGAGGGAGGCCGGCGAAACTATCGGCAGCGGGCTGCGTCCAGGGGGAGGGCCGGCGAGTGGGGCTGCCCCAGCCACCGGAGCCGGGGCAGAGGATGAGTTTCCAGCGGCCTTCGCGGATGGCGAACTCACCATCCGAGGAGTGATGCACGAGGGCGCGGCGAGGGGCGGGATCCTGGCGGCCGCGGAGCAGCGCGAGGAGGCTGGCGCTATCCTCGGCGGCGGTATCGGGGAGGCGCTGGCCGAGCAGTTCGGCGCAGGTGGCAAAGAGATCGAGATGGCCCACCACGGCGGCGCTGCGCGAGCCCGGGGGAGTGACGCCCGGCCAGCGGACGAGGAAAGGCACGCGATGGCCGCCCTCAAAGGCATCGGACTTGGCGCCGCGGAAACCGGCGCTGGAATCGTGGCCGAACTGTTGAAGCCGGGGGATATTACCCGCGGGCGCGTAGCCATTATCGGTGGTGAAAACGACGAGGGTGTTTTTCGCGAGGCCGGTCTTATCGAGAGCGTCGAGGATGCGACCGACATCGGCATCGAGTTGAAGGACGAAATCGCCGTAGGGCGTAGGGGTGCGCCCCTTGAACTCCGGGGCGGGTAGCGTGGGGGTGTGGGGCGAGGCGTAGGCAAGATAGAGGAAGAAAGGCTTGCCGTCGCGAGCGGCGGCGCGCTCGCCGAGATAGTCGATGGCGCGCTGGGTGAAGCGGGGCTGCACCTCCTCCATCTTGAAATCCTCGCCGATGGGACCGGCGCGCCAGAGGTACGGGGCCGGGCTATCCTTGACCGTGCCGCCGGGGGGGCGGGTGATACGATCATCCTCGAGCCAGACGTAGGGAGGCATATCGAGGGAGGCGCTGATACCCAGAAACCGGTCGAAGCCATGCGCGAGCGGGCCGCCGCCGAAGGGCTTGGCATAATCGATCTGATCAGCCTTGGCCTGGGGAGAGGTGCGGGCGAAATCGAGGCCGAGGTGCCACTTGCCCACCATCGCGGTGGCGTAGCCCTGCTGCCGGAGAAAGCCGGGGAGCGTGAGCCGGCCCGGCTCGATGAGGCTGGGGCTGTAGCCCTGGAGCACCCCGCGCTTGAGCGTGCCGCGCCAGGAGTGGCGGCCGGTGAGAAGCGTGTAGCGCGTGGGCGTGCAGACACCGGAGGACGAATGGCCGTCGGTGAAGATCATGCCTTCCCGGGCGAGACGATCGAGCTGCGGAGTCTTCCAGATGCTCTTGGGATTGAGGGCGGAGACATCCCCCACCCCCATGTCGTCGGCGAGGATGACAAGGATGTTGGGGCGAACGGCCTGGGCGCGCGCCGCGAAGGCAAGCAAAGGCAGAAGCACCAGGGACCAGCGAAGCGGGATGGGCCAAGACATGATCAGGAGAGCTTGAGGGTGAATTCGAAGGGGGTGACGCCGGTGAGGTACACGGAGAGCCCATCCCACTTGGGCAGCGCGCCACGGACCTGCGTATAGGTGTGCTCAGCCCGACCAGGGCCAAACTCGATGACATCGCTACCGAAGCGGTACTTGCCGGAGCCACCCGCGAGAAGATAGGCCTCCTTGACGCCGGCGACCTCGCGGACGCCCTCGAGCGCGCCGCCGCGACGAAAGCCGAGCTCGATCGCCACGGGCACGTGAGCGGTGCCACGCAGCGAGAAGACGAGGGTGAACCTCCCCTGCTCTTCCGAGATAGTGACGGTGGAGGCGAGTTTTTGGAGATTGGACTGCTGGCGCAGGGCCCTGGCGTCGGGCGAGAGCGTGCCATTGGGCGTCATACGCACGTGGTCGCCGTGAGCGATCTGCTCCTTCGTCAAAGGCTGGAAGTAAGGCCCCTCGAGCGCCTGCTGAAGGACGTAGCGCCCATCGCGCACCACGAGGGCGTCGCCGGAGAACTGGCCCTTGCCGAAGAAGGCGCTCGCGCAACGGACGGCCTCAAGGGCAGCTGAGCCCTTGCGAAAGGAAAAAAAGATGGGGCTGCCGGCGAGAATGGTACCGCTGGCGGGGCCACGGCGGATACGGGCGAGGCCGGAATACGAAAACACCTTTTCATAATCGACGGGCAGCGGAGAATCGGGCGGCAAGGGCCGGCCAAAATCGGGCTCGGTAAGCCACACGCTCAGCTCGCCGGGATGCCGCGGCGCGGCCTCGCGCTCGATCTGGCGAGCCATGGCGGCAAAGCGGCCATTGCCATCGCGGAGGGCGAGCGTGCGGTAGGCATAGTAGTAGCGAGCCATCGTGGCGCGCACGCCACGATCCTGCCGGCGGGAGGCCTCGGTGACGACCTCGCCATCGGGATGGACGTAGTAGAGCGACATCTCGAGATTCCGGCGCACGGGCTCGTAAAGCGCGGGCCGATCGAGCAGGCGAGCGACGGTGATCAGCGCCCGATCCACCACGGGGGAATAGACCGTGGTGCTCCGCTCGGTGTACTGGCCATCGGGGTCGATATCGATGCCCTCCGCGAGCCACTGATCGATGCGATCGACGTAGCGCTTATCCGGATACAAGCGATTGACCCAGGCGAGCGCGGCGCAGACGACCCAGCGGTGATTGGGGGTGTGGACACCGCCGGTGACAAGGGCCTCGCCCGCGGGAGCGATGAAGCCCTGGAGGTCCAGGGCCAAGGCCGCGAGGGCGGGCTCGGGGCTGGCGCGCAGCAGGGAGCAGGCGGGACAGGTGCCCTCGAGAATGAACGCGAGATCCGGTGGCGAGTGAAAATTGGTGGCGTAGTAATCGACGGTACCATCGGCGTGCTGGCCCCGGCGCATGGCGCGGATGGCGAGGCGGAGCGGCTCCACCAGCGCGGTGGAGCGGTAGTATTTCGAGCCGGGCGCACAGGCGGCGGCGGCGAGGGCGCCGACGAAGCCATTGGCCGCGGCGACGGTGTAGAAGCCGTAGCCATCGACGATGCCGCCGAGCGACGGATGATCGGCACGGCGCTCCTGGGAGGCGAGCAGCGCGGGGATGTGCTCATCGTGCGCGCGAATCAGCTCACGCAGCTCCGCCGAGGGCTGGGGATCGGCGGCGGCCGCGCGCGAGCCGAGAGAAACGAGGGAGGCGGCGGCGGCAGAGGAGAGTAAAAAATCGCGGCGATGCATGGCGGCGGGGGTCGGCGAAGTCTGCGCGGAGCGCGCAGGGGGACAAACGTATTTCGCCCTGACGGGCGTGGCGGAGCGAAAAAAACGCGGCGGCTTCTGGCAAAGCCGCCGCGTCGTGCGAGACGAGAACCGAGGAAAGGCGACGCGCGCCTTACAAATCGAAGTTCAGGCTCAGGATGAACTGGCGCGGATTGATGATACGATAGGCGTAGATGCTGCCATCGGGATTGGCGCCGACGGCCTGCAGGCGGCCATCCTCGAAGACATCGCGGACATTGAGCTGCGCCTTGGCGCGGACCTTGTCGTTGAAGAGGCGGAAGCGGTAGCCCATCGAGAAATCGAAGTAGTAGCGGGCCTTGTCCCAGATCGGCTTATCGGGATCGAGCTCGAGGATGGCGCCGGCAAAGTTGCCGGTGGTGGCCGGGGGCTTGCCGTAGAAGCCGATGGAGGCCTTGTCTTCCCAACGCACGGCACCGCCGATATTGAAGTTCTTCAGCTTGCCCTCAGTGAAGTCGTAATTGGTGACGGCGGCCCAGCGATACTTGCGAATCTGGGTGCGGGGCTTGCCGGCATTGGACACGCCGACGAGGTACGGGGAGAGGAGCGCGTTGAGGTACTGCGCCTCGGGCGTCTGGCCATTGCTGGCGACGGTGGTCCACCAGCGCTGGCCCTGATCGTTGGTGACATTCATCCACGTGGACATGCGGCTCTGCCAGTACTCGTACATCTCGGGCGAGACGGCCTGATCGTAAGCCACGGCCTCAGCGCCGGTGAACTTCAGGCGCCAGTTGCGCGTGGGGTTGAAGGTCGCCTCGAGCTCGTAGCCCTCGGAGGTGACATCGGTGGTGCCGACCGTCTGGGGCTGGGCGAGGCCGGAATCGAGGAAGATATTCAGCCACTCCTCGCTCTGGCCCATGATGCGGGCGATCGCGGGGCGGAGCTGGGCCTGCGAAGGGCTGGTGATACCCTGCGCGGCGAGGCGGCCGCGGACGATATTCTCGGCGAAGAGGAAGAGCGACTCGGGATCGCGCTGGCCGTTGTTTTCCATGCGGCCCTCGAGGCGGAAGGTGCGATTGCCGATGGTGCCGACCTCGCTGCCGCGGGAGTCGTACTCGGTGACCTCGAAGCGATTGAGCCGCACGCTGAGCTTGCCCTTGAGGGCGGTGAAGCTGAGGCCGTAATCCTTACCCTCGCCGCGGGGATTGGGGATATTGCCCTGGAGGTCGAGGCTCTGGCGCACGACCTGGGGGAAGAAGCTATCGGACTGATTGTAGTGGAAATTCAGCCACGAGGTGGGCTTCACGACAGCGCCGAAGGTCTTGGTGTCGCCGCGCTGGCTGGCGCGCACGATGTCGCCCTGATCATCCGTCCAGCGGCCCCAGACATTGAGGTTATCGTAGTTGACACGACCGGTCGCGGGATCGACCACGACACCGGACGTGGTGCGCTCGCGGCGACGATCGCGCCGCCAGCCGTACGTGGTGACGAGACGATCCTTGAAGAAGAAGCTCTGGATCGTGGCATTGATCGTGCGGATCTCCTCGCGGCGCGAGGTGGTGCCGACGATGTCGAGATTATCGACGCGGGTCTGCTCATTGACGAGCTGGCCCGTGAGGTTGTTGACCCAGGTGAGCGGATAATTGCCGGCGATGCTCTCGATGGCGGAGGGGGCGTAATCGAGATTCTGGCCGGTGGAATCGCCGACGTAGAAGCGCTCGAGGATCTGCTGCACGCCGGTGCGATTGGCGCGATTGGTCCAGGCGTGATCATCGGAAATGAAGGGCGCCTGGCGGTAGTTGGTGGTGTCGTAGCGGACGGTCTCCCAGTGGGTGCCGATGCTCTGACGGCCGACCCAGGAGAGCCAGCCGGGCAGGCGGCGGGGGGTGAACTGGTAGGCCAGATCGGCCGACTGCTGATCGGAGATCTCCGGGGTGCGGACGGTGACGGGCCCGACGGTCTGCACGTAGGGGCGCTTGAAGTACGGATTGGGCCGGCCATCGAGGAGGCGCTCGTTGATATCGACGTAGATCACCGTATCGGTGCTATCGATATGGAAGCGGGAATCGCGCTGGAACTCCTGGCGGAACCAATTGACGCGGCCGGCGACAAGGTGCTCGGGGTTGCGGAAGAACGTCTGCTCGAGCTCGGCGGACCAGGTCTTGGCCTCGTCGATGCCGTGGTTGGGGGCGATGTAATTGATGTTCTCCCAGTCGTAGATCGACTTGTCGGTGACCGCCATCTGGTAGAAGAGCGGGTAGCGATTGGCCTTGTTGCGCATGAGCGTCGTACCCGTTTCAAGGTAGCGGACGTTGCTGTTGGCGGTGTAAGGCGAGGGAGTGCCCGAGGTGATGGGATTGCCGAGACGGGCCTGGGTGAAGAACTGCACGGAGCTGTTCTCGATGAAGGCCATCGTCTTGCCGTAGAGGTTACTGCCGGCCATGAGGCCCGCGGGGAGGGTGACGTTTTCAGCGGTGGCGCCAGAGCCGACCGGGAAGGGGCCGGTGCGCGTGCCATTGCCGAGGGTGACCATCTGGGTGACGGGATCCCAGGTGGGGCCGCCCGACTCGCGCCACTCGACGGCGGTGTCGCGGGGCGTCATGGAATTGGGCCGGCGGTAGAAGTTATCGTACTTCTCGAAGGAGACGCGCGCGACGGTATTCTTGAAAGGCTGAGCGGTGATCGTGCCGTAGATGCGATCGATGCGCTCGGAGGCGGGCTTGCGGGTGAAGCCCTTGGACTCGTGCACGGCGGCGACGCGGGCGGCGAGCTTGCCGGGGATGATGGGGCGATTGAGGTTGAGGCTCGTGCGGTGGCCGCCCCAATCATCGAAGCGGAGCGCGACGGACGAGGTGGCGCGGCTGAGATTGGCCTGCGAAGGCACGAGATTGACGGTGCCGGCGCTGGCGCCGAGGCCGAAGAGGTTGGAGTTGGGGCCGCGGGAGATCTCGATGGCGTCGATATTGTAGAGATCGACGGGGATCTTGGAATTGATGGCCTTGTTGCCGAAGGCGATATTCACGCCGCTGCCGCTGGTGCCGGCGGAGCCGACGCCGCGGATGCGATTGGCGCGGGCGGGATCGGCGGCGACATTATCGCCGACGCCGCCATTGCGATTGGGAGTGAACTGGGTGAAGTTGCCGGTGCCCTCGGTGCTGGCCTCGTAGAGCAGCACGTCGTTGAGATCGGATACCGCGGTATCCTGCATCTGCTGCATGGTGACGACGGTGATGGAGCTGCCGAGATCCTCGAGCTTGGAATTGAGGCGGGTACCGGAAAGTGTGTTAAGGGCCTGGTAGCCGCGCTCGGTATCGGAGGTGACCTGGAAAGGCGAGAGCGAGAGGACCTCGCCGGTCTCGGGCGTCGTCGTGGAGCCGGAGGGCCGGGCTGGGGCGGCTGGGGCCGCCTGCGCCAGCAAAGAGGCCGGCGCAAGGGCAGCGCCAAACGCCACGAGGGCGCAAAGCCGGGAACGGGTAAGTACGGTTGGCATGGGGATTATCAGGGTTTCCCCCGCTGCTTGGAAGGCCGGCGCTCAAAATAGAAAAAAGCGCCTGCCGCGGGGTTGGCGGGGATGGTAGCAGGTGCAGTGCATAAGTGACAGCGCGAGGGCAGTCAATCTTCATACAAAAACGAGCAGGCTTACGAGGAGATGCGGCAGGATCGTGCTATGAAGAAGGAGATATCGTCACTATGCGAAAACGCGCATTATCTGCGTTGAGGAGGGGCGATTTTGCGCTTACCCCGGCTTTACAGGCGCGAGGGGATTTCTAGTCTGGGCCGATGCTTCGCTACCTGGGCTCGGGCCCGCGGCAGTTTGGCGTCCATCCGCTCAAGCCGATTGTGCGGATGAACTGGGAATTCTTCGCGGTGGTGCGGGGGCGGTGCGCCCCCATCGCGCAAGGCGCGCCGCGCCCCGCGCTCGCCGCGCAGACGCTGTGGGTGACGCCGCCGGGGAGCGCGCACACGTGGGCGGGCGAGGGACGGAAGATCGCGCAGGTGGCGGTGTTTCACTTTGGCTCGGTGCCGGCGCAACTGGAGGCATTTGTGCGGGAGCGCGGCCAGGTAGCCCTGGCGCTCAAACCCGCGGACTGCGAGCGGATCGTGACGCTGGCGCACGATCTCCAGGCAGACTTCCGCCACCCCAACAGCCTGAGCAACCTGGTCTTCCAGGGCGCGGCGATCGAACTCGCACTGATGGTGCTCCGCAATGCGGCGGGAGCGGAAATACCGCCGCTCGCCGACCACGCCGAGCGCACGGTGGAGAGCGCGACCCGGTGGTTTGCCGACCATGTGCGCGACAACCCCAGCATCGTCGAAGTGGCGCGGCAGGTGCACGTCTCGCCGAGCACGCTGCGCCGGCTCTTCCGGCGCGTGCTGCACCAGCAGCCGGCGAGGGCTTTCGGCCGCATCCAGATCGAGAAAGGCATGCGGCTGATGACGGAGACCAAGCTGAAACTCGACGCGGTGGCCATCGAATGCGGGTATACTTCCACGAGCGATTTCTGCCGCGCCTTCAAGGCCTTCACCCGCGTGACGCCGACGGTGTGGCGACGCACGCTGATCGCGCCGCCACGAGCGGCGAGCGTGGAAGACGCGGTATAACCATATCGCGCTAGCGCGGATGCGAAGAGGCAGCGCGGCCGCCACCCACGTGCCGGCCGGCGCCGGGCCCGCGCGGTCAGTACGAGATCTCCTCGACGCCCTGCGACGGCGCGATGCGGATGAGCGCCTCGCGCACGCCGAAGGTGCGCAACTGATAGCGGCCGGAGCCGAGACGCCTGGCTGGCTCGGGGGAGCGCAACAGGAAGCAATTGACGCCGGGCGCGAGCATCACGGTATCCAGAGCGAGGTCCACCGGTTGATCGCCGGCCTTGATGGCCTTGAGGAGCGTGTCGTTTTGATGAAGTTCGACGGTGCGCTCGGAGACGCCGACGAGGGAGAATTTCACGCGCGCGGCGATGGGACGATCGTAGGGGTTGAAATAGGAGACGACGGCATCGCCGTTGGCCCAGCGGACGCCATCCTCGGGCCGGGGATGCCAGCCGCGGCCGTAGGTAAAGGCGCGGCCGAGCGGCAGGACGGGGGCGCTCGACGGGTTGAGGAGCACGATGACCTGATGGCCGAGCGTGCCCTCGATCTTGCGCGAATAGCCGAGTGCGGCCAGTTCATTGAGCATCGCCTCGGCGCGGTCGTCGTAGCCCTTGCGATTGATGTAGAGCGCCGAGAAGCCGTAGCGCTCGAGTCGCTGCACGAGCGTCTCCAGCGGCACGTTTTCCAAATCGCGCTGCCAGCGACTGCGCGCGCGAAACTTCGCGGCCCCGTAGCTGAAGCGGATATCCTGCGTCGTGAGGTACGGACGGAAGTGCTCGTAGTCGGTGAGCCGGCCCGGTGGAGCCACCTCGGGGAAGCCGAGGACGGGCAACTGGAAAACCATCGCGCCGCTGGGCAGCGTCTTTTGAATCTCGCGCCCGAGCTTCAGATCGGAGAGCGCGTCGTTGCGCATGCGGGCGTAGACCTCCTCGGGCCAACGGCGGGGCAACTGGTCCCAAAGACCCAGCCCCGCGATCGCCAAGGCGGCTGCCACGCTCCAGCCGGGCCGCCAGCGGGCCGACCAGCGGGAAAGCCGCACCATGAGGAAAATAAGAACGATCGCGGAGACGAATATCGCCACGCGATTGGTGGCGCGGAAAATCTGAAAGCCGACGAAGAATGCGAGGAGATTGGTCACACCACCGAGCGTGGCATACGACAGGAGCCAGGTGAGCGTAAGCGACTGACCGGGCACGGCGCGACGGGTGAGCACGCGGCGGACGGTGATCCCCAAGAGCCAGAGCAAGGCGGCGATGCCGACAAGGCCAAGGTAGGGCAGGTAGGGCTCGCCGCGCCACTCCGACCAGCGCTGGTAGCGATGGCCGAAGAACGCCATCCAGTCCCACGAGTGAAACGTGGGCGGGATGAACATCTCCATCGGCTTGAGCGCGTAACGCTCGGTGCCGCCATAGTTGCGCGTGAGGAGCGGCATGGCCTCGGGCTCCTGCGTATGGAGCCAGACCTCCGCATTGGTGATGAAAAAAGCGACCAGCGCCACCGCGCCGGCGGCAAAGCCGATCTTGAGATTTACCCACCGGCGATCACCAAACCACTGCGCAACGAGGGCCCAGATGAGAAGCTGGCCCCAGAAGAGCATATTGTAGGGTGTGCTGACGCCAAAGGCCAAACCAGCCACGAGGCAGACCACGCCGCCCGGGCTGCCCCAGGCCAGTCGCTTGCTCTGTGCGACGAGCCAGACCGCCAAGAGGCCAACCGGCACCGTCCAAGTAAACACGAAGGAAAAGTGCGGCAGCCCGCGGTGAAAAGTATGATACGTGTACGCGAAGAGCAGCGCGCCGGCCCAGGCCCACTCCCAGCGCACGCGCATCCACCGGGCCACAAAATAGAAGGCGAGCGCGGACGACACTTGGGCCAGAAGCAGCCCGATGTTGGCCGCCGCAAAGACACCGACGGCATGGGAAAGGCCGCCGAGCAGGAGCACGAGCGGCTTATCCGGGGTGGGATACCCGTTCCAGTGAGCACCAAAGGGAGCGCCAAGCCGATCGATCGATTGCGGCAACAACGGCCACGTCTCGCCCTCCGAAGCGGCCTTGATGCGGGCCATGATCTCGACAGCGTCGCCGACGTAATCAGTGGGCACCTTCCAGCTCTCCAGCGTCCAGCGCTGATAATGCGCCACCCACACCAGCGCCGCGACGAGGGCGAGTGAGCCCGCGCGCCAAAGCGCAGTCCATGCAGGAGCAGACCTTTTTTTGTGGGGTTGAGTGAGCACGCTGAAACCGGAAGAGGCGTGCGACGTTTCGCAGCTAACGCGTTTCAGCACACACGTGAGGACACGTGTACAGCAAGCCCCGATTTCCACTATGGCGGAAAATACCTATTTAGTTACTCGCCGCATGAATATGCCCGCGCGAGGGCAAGGACGGCGGAGCAAAACAACTCAGTTGCCCCTCACCCACCAACGTCCTAACTCCCTCACGCTTCTGCCATCCTGCATGTCCGCCCGCAACCATCGCTCGCCGCCCGCAGCCGGCGCCTTTTCCCGGCGCTTCACGGCCTATTCGGGCCTGTTTTTCGACGAGTTCGATGGGCAATCGGCGTGGTTTCGCGAGCGCGGGAGCGTGCGACTCCCTCCGCTCGACGGCGTGCGCGGCCTGGTGCTGAGAGGTGAAGTAAAGCCCCACCCGCAGGCCCGGGGCCTGGAAGAAGGGGCGCCGACGCTGCGCATCGCAGTCAATGGCCGCGCCGCCGCCACGCTCGCCGCGCCGCCGCCCGGCCCTTGGGAGGTGCGCCTCGAACTCCCCGCAGCTGAAACCATCGTGGTGTCGTTTGAACTTGAGGGCGTGAGTGTCACCAATTTTCTCGCGTGGCTCGGCCGCACGACCGGGATGGGCGCGTGGCAGCGCTTCCGCGCGCAGAACAAAAATCGCCAACTCCGCCTCGGCTCCATCGCGACGGATGCGGGCGAGATCATCTTCGACTTCTCGCGCCGCGACGCGCCCTACTCTCCCGCCTACGCGCGCAGGCACGCCAAGCTCGGGATGAACATCGTGGGCTTCCTCACGGCGGAACTCGGCGTGGGCGAATCCGCGCGTTGCATGGTGCGCGCCGCCGACGCGGCCGCGATCCCATCGGCGCTCGTGCCGCTGAAGCTCAACTGCAAGAACCGCCTGGGCGAGCAGACCTTCGCCGGCCGGCTACAGGATGAGAATCCCTACGACGTAAATGTGGTGCACATCGATCCGCCGGCCTCGCGCGATATCGACCACCACCATGGCAAGGGCTTTCGCGCCGGGAAGTACAACATCGCTTACTTCGCGTGGGAGCTCCCGGAGTTTCCCGACACCTGGGTGCCCAGCTTCGACTATTTCGACGAAGTGTGGTGCCCGAGCGATTTCACGTCGGCCGCAATCGCGATGAAATCGCCGCTGCCCGTCATCACGATGCCGCACTCGATGATCGTGACGCCGCCAGCGGGCACGACCGCCGAACTGCGCGACAAGCTCCGGCTGCCGCGCGATCCGTTTCTCTTTCTTACGCTCTTCGATCTCAACTCGTACTCCGCACGCAAGAACCCCCGCGCCGTGATCGAGGCCTTTCGCCTTTCGCGCCTCGCCGGGTGCGGCGCCGCGCTTGTGCTCAAGGTGCAGAACGTCGCGGGCAACGAGGCTGATTTCGCGGCGCTGCAAGCCAGCGTGAGCGATCTACCCGGGACGGTGCTGCTGACGGAGACGCTGTCGCGTGCCGATATCACGGCGCTCGAAGCGGCGTGCGATGTCTTTGTCTCGCTGCACCGCTCCGAGGGCTACGGCCTCGCCGTCGCGGAGTGCATGGCGCTCGGCAAGCCGGTGATCTCAACCGACTGGTCAGCAACCGCGGAATTTGTGACAGCGGAGAACGGATGCCCCGTCCGCGCCAAACTCGTCACGCTCGAGCAGAATCATGGCCCCTATGCAAAGGGCGCGACGTGGGCCGACCCCGATCCGGTGCACGCTGCGGAGTATATGCGCACGCTTTTTGAGGATCGTGCGCTCGCCCACCGCCTTGGCGCCGCTGCTAGAAAAAGCATCGAAGCGAAGTTTGCGCCCGCCGTCATCGGTGCGCGATATCGTAAACGGCTGGAGAATATCGCGAGCTTCTGAGGGCTGCAGGATGAGCACGCCCCAACTCCGGCAATGGCAGGACTCGGACTTCGAGCCGTTTGCCGAGATGAATGCGAACCCCGAGGTCATGCGCTATTTTCTCGCCCGGAAGACGCGGAGCGAAGCACAGGAACTCTTCGAGCGCCTGCGCAGAGGTATTGCAGAGCGGGGCTGGGGGGTGTGGGCCGTGGAGGTCGATGGCAGCCTGGCCGGAATGGTGGGGTTGAACGTACCGGAGTGGCGTGTGCCCTTTGCGCCCTGTACGGAAATACTGTGGCGGCTGAGGCCGGAGTATTGGGGGCGGGGCGTCGGCTACGCCGCCGCGTCGCAAGCGTTGGAAAAGGGTTTCACACACGTGGGACTGACTGAGATCGTCGCCTACACGACCCCAGTAAATCTTCGCTCCATCCGCCTCATGGAACGCCTCGGCATGGAGCGCGACCCGCAGGGCGACTTCGATCACCCCGTCGTACCGGCAGGCCACCCGCTGCGACGGCACGTCCTTTTCCGGAAACGCCGCCCCGAGTAAGGCCGGAAGATTTCAGGAAAGACGGCGTCACCCGCCCAAAACAACCTACGCGATCTTACGCAGCCACATCTGCCCGCCGCCACCGCGAGCGCAGAGGGGCATATGCTCGCGGAACCATGCGTGGCGCGTATTGAAGAGCCAGCCGGTGAAGAGCTCGATGCGGTAGGCCTTGCTGTCCATCAGGAGCGCGCGGAGCAGGTACTGCTCGTTCCACGCGCGGCCCTCGTCGTACCACTCTTTTGGATACTCCAGATTCCCCGCGACGTCGTGGATGTGGATGATCACGCCGGGAGCGAGCGCGGGCAGCACATCGAAATAGAGCCGATTCACGTCGCTGCCGATCTTGCTCACATGCGACGAATCGATGAAGAGCACATCGCCCGCCTGCAGCTCGGCGAAGACGGAGAGCGGCACCTCCTGCACGCGCTTCTCGATGAGCGTAGCGCGCTTTTCATCCTCCGGGCGCAGCAGCGGGCGCAGCCGGATCATATCGGGATCGATAAAGGTGAAGCGAATCGCACCGCCAAAGGCGTGCTCGTTCATATCGAGCATCGCGGCCGAGGAGAAGCCGGAGCCCACCTCGATCACCCGCCTGGGCTGCGCCTCGCGCAGCATGCAATAGAGCATGATGGCGTCGAAGTGGCCGTACGACGGATTATCGAGGTGGAAGCGCCGGCCCGGCGTGGGCTTTTCCGGAAAAGGCTGCTCGCGGTAGTACTCGCGGAATTTCTCCAGTCGCGCGACCTGGCCCGCCTCATTTAAATCGATGCCCGGAAACGGCGGGCCAAAGCCCCCGCGCGAAAACGCCTCCGCGACCTCCGCGCTCGAGGGCAGCGGGGAGTAAAAATGGCCGGGAGGGTGAAACTTCGCCCACTCCAACTTGAGGCGGCGCAACTCCTCGAGCTCCTGCATGATTCGCGCCTGCCGCTTCTCGTAGCGGCGGTACTGCGGAAACCAACGGAGGATAGTGCGGACGAGAGGATGCATGAACGCTCTTAGGGTTGACCGGCCGCAGGCCGGGCGACGATGTCCAAATTCGCGAGTTGAAAGGCAAGATCGCGCGGATCGCTCCCGACACGCTGGCCGGGGCGATCGCTGAAAAAGACGAGCGTCGTTTCGCCCGGGGGCAGCGTAAGGCCAAAGCGCATCGCGGTCCGCGGCTGCGGGCCCACCGACTCGCCCCAGACCAGGCGCTCGCCGAGCATCACGCGCACTTGCCGCCTGCCCTCGACGGAGAGCACTTCGCCTCGGATGGCGAGCACGAGGTCGAAACGGGTGTTGTTTACCAGCTTCAGCTCGCTGCGGCCGGAACTCCAGCGCCAGTGATCACTCCTGGAGCGCTCGGGGCCGGCCCAGCCCTTCGAGGCAGAGACCACGACCACCTTGGCGGCAGGGCCGCTCACCCTATGGAAATCATGGGGAGGCGAAAGCTCGTAGACGCTTGCAGCCACGGTCATATTACCCAGGAGCAAGACCGGCAGCCATTTCCACCCGCGCGGCACGAGGATATTGAAGGCGAGCGTCATCGGCAGGAGCACACGCGTGGCCGCACCGGGGTAGCCCTCCCATACCGGGACCGCGAGAAACATCATCATGCCCGCAAACGCGGCGCCCACCCGCCACCACCGCTCGGCAGGGCGCCAGCGCAGCGCAAAGAAAAGCCACTGCACGCCGAGCCCGATCGCCGTAGCGAGCACAGCCCAGTAGAGCGACCAGCCAGAATCCTCACGCAGATCGCGCGCGATCGACTGGAACTTGTCGACATACGCCGCGAAGGGGTACGTGAAATTGCCGAGCCCGGGATCCTCCGCCGGGCCAAATTTCCACTTGATGACGCCCATCCAGAGCGCGAGCGGCAGGGCGATGGCCGCCACGGTGAGCGCGGGGCGCAGCCAGGTGCGCGGGCTCTTCCAATCGAAAGCGATGCCAGCACTCGCCAGCAGGCTGGTTTCCTTGCCCAAGCCCGCCAGCGCGAGGGTGGCCGCGCCGGCGGTCTTCCTGCCTTCCTCCAGCCAGCGCATCGCGAGTGCAACAAGGAGCAGGCTGGGAGCGTCCACCAGCGAATGCCGCACGCTCATAATCACGCCATGGGAAAACATCACCGCCGCCCACCGGAGGAAACTTTCCCAGTCGGTCAGCGGAAACCAACGCAGGAGCACGAATGCCAATCCGAGCCAGCAAAACACATTGAGCAGCGCGTGCATCTGCACGATCCACGCCGGCTGGCCGAGCCCAAGCGCCCACGCAACCCAACTGAAGAGGATGCGCCGGGCGCGGTAGGGCAGATTGTCGATCGCTTCGGACAGCTCGGGATTATCGAGCGTGGGATGCAGCGCGAGCTGCACATAGTAGGCGCCGTCGTAGCCGGGCGAACTCTCGTAGACAAAATGCGGCACCTGCTTGAGGGCCGTCACTTTCCGGTCATTGAACCAGTCGCCGATCGAGATGAGGCTGGAGAAGCCCGTATCGCGCCGGTAAAACTCCGCGACCGACGAGAGGAAAATCACGATCGCGGCCAGAAAAGCCAGCCGGCGGCGCTGCCCGATAAATCGAAGCAGGCCCAGGCCCCGGACATTGCCACCGTCCGCACTCATCCGCCGACCCGCGGCTCGCGCCGCGCGACGGAATGACGGGTCGCACGTGGGCGCTTGTCTTCCAAATTTCTCACGAACAGTTTGCGGCATCACAGAACGCAAGCGCCTCATGTCAAATCCGAATCCCCCCGGCCCATCCATACCTGCGCCGCGCTGGTTTACGTGGGTCTCGCTTGCCGCCCTCGCCGGATACGCAGTTTTCGTATTCTTGAACATGGCGATCGCCGCGGGAGGGTCGGACTCCTCCGGCTATCTCAACAGCGCCAAACTCTTCGCCGACGGCCGCACGCGCACCGAACTGCGGCTGCCCGCGGAGATCGCCGCCCTGCCCGAGGTCGCCCGAAATGTCTTCACGCCGCTCGGCTTTCAACCCGTAGGCGACAAAACAAAAATCTCCCCTACCTACCCCACCGGACTGCCGCTGCAATTTGCCCTGGCTGGAAAGATCATGGGCTGGCAGAGCGGCCCGGCCGTCTTCATCGCGGGATGTGCCTGCCTGACGGTGTGGCTGTGCTATCGGATCGGCCGACAACTCGGGCTGACATATGAGCTGGCGGCGGCCGGCGCGGCGATCTTGGGCGCGTGCCCGGTGTTTCTCTTCTCCTCGTTCCAGGCATTGAGTGACATGCCAGCGGCCTTGTGGTGCCTGCTTAGCCTGTACTGCGCGCTGCGGGCGAGAGAAGCGGCCAACTGGGCGGCGGCCTGCGGCCTGGCGTACTCGATGGCGGTACTGGTGCGGCCGACGAATCTCCTCTTCGCGCCAGCGCTGCTGATCGTGCTGGGGCTACACCCCGGGCGGCTAGCGCGATTCGTCGCGGCGGGCATCCCGGCGGCAGGATGGCTGGCGTGGTACAACAACTACCAATACGGCGGCCCCTTTGATTCCGGCTACGGGCCCATCCTCACTGCCTTCGAGCTGCACTATGGCTGGCCTACCCTCGTCCACTTCTCCAAGTGGCTCGCGATCGTGCTGCCGGCAGCGGTGCTCCTGCTGCCCTTTTGCGCGCTCGCACATCCGGCGACCCGAGAGCGTGGGTTTCTGGCGCTGGCGGTCGCGTTTGTGGCCATCGGCGGGCTCTATCTCTTTTACAATATCTCGCACGAGGTCTGGTGGTGCCTGCGCTTCATCCTGCCTGTGCTGCCGGCCCTGATCCTGATGGCGATGCTCGGCACCGAGGCGGTGGCGCGCGGACCGGGAGCCCGGTGGCCGCGAGGATTTCGGCCCCTTGCGGCCGGGGTGCTGGCCGGTTGGGCGATCGGAATGTCGGCTTACTGGAGCCCCGTGCTGCACGTGCACATGATCAAGCGATACGAAAGCGTGTACGCCGAAGCCTCGCTCGCGGCGCAAAGGACTTTTTCGACGGACACGCTGGTGGCCACGTCGGCCTTCAGCGGCGCGATGTATTTCTACACAGCAATGCCTATCGTGCGCTCCGATCTCGTAGAGGCGGCGGAGTTTGCCCGCTACATCGCGCCCGCGCGCGCCAGCAAGCGGCCCGTGGGCGCGGTAGTCTTCGACTTTGAAGAGGCGCAACTCTTCGCCCGCTGCCCGGGGACCTGGAAAAAAATCGGCAGCCACGCCAACGTGAATTTCTGGCTCCGCGAATGACGCCGCCGCCCGCCCTCGTCCGCAGGATATGGCCCGTGCTCGGGGTGCTCACCGTCGCCGTGTTTCTGGCGCTACTCGCGCGCTTCTGGCACCCAGTCTACGGCTTGACGGCATTTTACCAGCTCGATGTGCCCGATGAAGGCGCAAAGATCGCGGCGTTTCGAGAGCTGCCGGTCTTTGTGCACCGGGACACCGGCGGGTACGATGGGGAGTACTACGCGCAAATCGCGCACGACCCCACGCTGCGCGCGGCGGACCTCGGGCCGGCGATGGACGACTTTCCCTATCGCGCGCGCCGCATCCTGGCGCCCGCGCTGGCGTGGGCGGCGGGCCTGGGCCAGCCGCAGTGGATCATCCATACCTACGCATTTCTCAACATCGCGGCGTGGCTCGCCCTGGCCGTACTGCTATGGCGGATACTCGCGGTCGACTCGCCGCGCGGCTGGGTGGCCTGGGCGGGCGTGCTCCTCGCCGCCGGCTCGGTGAGCAGCGTGAGGCTCGCGCTCACCGATCTCCTCGCGCTGCTCCTGATCGCCGCGGCCGTGCACGCCGCCGAGCGATGGCGGGGGAGGCTGGCCGTGGCGCTGCTGGCAGCTTCCGCACTGGCGCGGGAGACATCGCTCCTGGCGCTTGCGGGACTCTGGAAGGCGCCGTGGCTTTCCAGGAAAAACGTCGCCCGCCTCATCCTCGCTGCGGCCCCGCTCGCGGGGTGGCTCGCCTACATCCGCTGGCAGGTGGGCCCCGGCAACCCGGGCTTCGGCAATTTCACGCTGCCGATCGCGGGCCTGATCGAGAAGTACGGCGAGGCCATCGACGCGCTCGCCACCGTGGGAGACAAGGCGCTCGCATGGACGACGTTTCTCGCCGTCGCGGGCATCACCGCGCAGGGGATATTCTTTCTCTCCCGCCGCCGGCTCGAGGATCGCTGGTGGCGTATCGGGCTCGCTTATACGCTGCTCATGCTGCTGCTCGGCAAGGCCGTCTGGGAAGGCTTTCCCGGGGCGGCCACGCGCGTGCTGCTGCCGCTGCAGCTCGCCTTTGCGGTCTGTGCGCACCGCACGCGCGCCTCCTGGGCATGGCTTATCGCGGGCAATCTCCCGATCCTGGCCGGGCTGATCGTGCTGCGCGACGTGCCGAGGCAGCCCAATGAACTCATCGCGCAGGACCTGGGCCCCACGGTGGCGGTAGTGCGCTTCGAGGCCGACTGGCATGGCCGCGAGGAGGATCGCCGCAGGGTGTGGCTCTGGACGGCGCAGCGCGGCACGCTCACGCTGGAGACGCTGCCACCCGCAGCCGGCTCTCTCGAACTGGAGTTTGGCCTCCGCAGCCTCGCGCCGCGCACGGTGATCCTGCGCATCGAGGGCCGCGAGCACTGGCGCGGCGAGACCGGCGCCACACGCACAGCGCATCGCGTCACGCTGCCCCCGGGGCTCTCCCGGCATGCCAAGCTGGAATTCTCCACCGACACGCCACCCGTGCTCGAGGGCGGCGGGGGCCGCCCCCTGGGCTTTGCGCTGTACGATCCCCGGCTCGCGCTGGCAAAACGCTGACGCCCAATGCGCGCCCCCCTGCTTCTCGATCTCTCGCACACCAGCCACACGCATGCGCGCACGGGCATCCAGCGCGTCGCGCGCTCGCTGCGAGCCGCCCTCGGCGAGCGCGCACTCCCCGTGACGCATGATCCCCATCTGCGCACCTGGCGCACGCTGCAGCCATGGGAGACGACCACGCTCGCTTCGACCGCGCCGGCCGCCAAGCGCGGGGCGCACTGGCCGCTCACGTACCGGCTGCGCGCTCGCCTCGCCCGCCTCATCCTGCCGCGGCCGGCGGTGAGCCCGGGGCTCTCCACGGTGGACGCTGCCGGGCTGCTGGTGCCGGAACTTTTTTCGGCGCCGGTGGGGGCCGCGCTCCCCCGGCTCTTCGACGTCACGCGCGGCCCGCGGGCGGCGGTGTTTCACGACGCGATCGCGCTTAAATTTCCCGAACTCACTCCCGCGAAGACGGTCGCGCGCTTTCCCGCGTACCTCACGGAGTTGCTGGCATTCGACGGCATTGCGGCGGTATCCGACGATTCGCGCGAGGCGTTGCGCGACTACTGGGCTTGGTGCGGCGTAAAAAACACGCCCATTCTCACCACGATACCTCTGGGTATAGACACCCTGACTCCGGTCCAAAACGGGGATAGCCCCCCACCCTCGCCGCGCTCAGATGGCCCCACGATCCTCTCGGTCGGCAGCATTGAAGGCCGGAAAAACCACCTGGCGCTCCTGGAGGCCTGCGAAGCGCTGTGGACGCGCGGAGCGCGGTTTTCACTGCACCTGATCGGCCTCGCGCAGCCACAGACCGCCGCCGCGGCACTCGAGAAAATCCGCGCGCTCCAGGCCGCTGGCCGGCCGTTGCGCTACGATGGGCCTGTGAGCGAGGCCGCGCTTCAGGCGGCGTACGCCGGGTGCTCATTCACCGTTTATCCGTCACTTATCGAGGGCTTTGGCCTCCCTGTGCTGGAGAGTGTGGCGCATGGGCGGCCATGCATCTGCTCTGCGCGGGGCGCGCTAGGCGAGTCAGCGCGCGATGGCGGTTGCCTCGCGCTGGACAAGGTCGATGCGCCCTCGCTCGCAGCAGGGATCGCACAGCTCCTCGACTCCCCGGAAAAACTCAGCGCCCTGGGCGCCGCCGCGCGAGGGCGCGAGCTGCGCACGTGGAGCGACTACGCTTACGACCTGCGCCAATGGCTGGCGACACTGTCGCGCCGGTAGCTCCGCTTCTCGCTGGCATGAACAGGCTTCGGGGATACCCGCCTTTGCATTTGCATTAGGCATGGGCGCTGCTCAGGGTTTTCACCCTCAAAACCTGCAATGGCGCTATCTTTCTTTAGCAAAAACAAAAAGGCCCTGCTGGCCCGGTGCCGCGACGACTACGCGACGAAGATGCGCCTGAAGTACGCCCCGTACTACCACGCCATGCAGGCGCAGCAGGGCACGACGGTGAAGCTCGACGGCAAGGAGATGATCATGCTTTCGAGCAATGACTACCTCGGCCTCTCATTTCACCCCAAGGTCATCGAGGCCGGCCGCGCGGCCATGCTCAAGTGGGGCACCAGCACCACCGGCGCCCGCACCTCCAATGGCTCGCGCGCTTACCATGTGGAGCTCGAGGAGAAGCTCGCGGCCTTTCTCGGTCGCGAGGCCTGCCACATTTCGGTCGCGGGCTATCTGGCCTGTCTCTCCAGCGTCGCGGCGTTCGCGCAGAAGGGCGATGTCATCCTCGCCGACAAGAACATCCACTCCTGCCTCTGGGATGGCATCCGCCTCTCGATGGCGACAGTCGAGCGCTTTTCGCACAACAGCCCCGACGATCTCCGCGAGGTCGTGGCGACAGTCAACTCCGATGCCGCCAAGATGCTCGTACTCGAAGGCGTGTACTCCATGGAGGGCCACATCGCCCGCTTGCCCGAGATCACTGAGATCGCGGAGGAGAATGGCTGCTTCACGGTCCTCGACGACGCGCATGGCTTCGGCGTGCTTGGCCGTCAGGGCCGCGGCACGGTCGATCACTTCGCGCTCAACGACAAGGTCGACATCATCTGCGGCAGCATGTCGAAGTCGCTCGCCAGCACCGGCGGTTTCATCGCCGCCTCGCGCGAGGTGATCGAGTACCTGCGCACCAATTCCAAGCAGACCATCTTCTCCGCCGCCATCAGTCCGAGCCAGGCCGCCTGTGCGCAGGCGTCGCTGGAGCTGATGCAGAAGGAGCCCGAGCATCTCGAGCGCCTCTGGAGCAACACGCGCAAGTATCGCGCGATGCTCAAGTCCCTCGGTCTCGATACCTGGGAGAGCGAGACGCCCGCCGTACCGATCGTCCTCGGTTCCAAAGAGCGCGTGTACCCCTTCTGGAAGAACCTCCTCGAAAAAGGCGTCTTCACCGTCATGTCGATCGCACCCGCCGTGCCTGCCGGCAAAGATCTCATCCGCACCGCCATCTCGGCGATGCACACCGATGAGCAGCTCGAGAAGATCGCGGAGGCGATGGCGTACGCGGTGCGGAAGATGTGAGCGGGCGGGCGCTGGGCGCTCGGATATGGTAACGAGACAGCGAAGTAACGGAGAGCCGAAAGCCTTCGAGTCTTCCCGCACCTTTACTCCCAGGCGATTCAACCCTTCATGTTGGGACTCGCGGCATTTTTCGTAATCACCTTGGTCTTCTGCGCCAAAGCGCTTGAACCGGCTCGCAGCGGCCGAGCGCGGATCGCACGACGCTGGATTGGCACCATTGGAACCGCCGCGCTAGGATCCGCAGTGGTATTGATCGCCTCAACCGCACCCGAGAAGGTGGATTTGAGCATATGGGGCACTCTGGTAGCGACGTTGTTTGTAAGTCTTTCGGCCTTCATCGGGAGCTTCCGCAAACTCAGGCCCGAAAAGTTGTAGTGTCTGCCCCATCTGCGACCAGTAATCGCTCCACTCAAGTTCTGACACGCTTACTCTCGGTTATTTTTGCGCAAACCTGCCGTGCTCAATCCCCCTTCGGATCCGCTTCCGCTGCCGCGGCCTCGTCCGGCTTTTCGCGGAGCCACGATTTAAACTCCGCGATGTCCACCGGCGTGCCGAGCACGAGGATCTCGTCGCTGCTCCGCAGGCGCTCCTGCGCGCTGGGATTGAGGATGCGCAGGCCGCCGCGGTGGATGCCGGCGATCTGCACATTATGATTCTGCGCGGGCGAGAGTTCGCCGAGGGTGCGATCGGCCGCACGGCTCCAGGCAGGGATCGTCACCGCCTCCATCCGCACTTCCTCGAAGACCGAGTCGGAGGCATGCGCGCCCGAGACCGCACCCAGAAAGGCCTTGCCCGCCTTCACCTGCTCGGTGGTGCCCATCAGCAGCACCTTGTCGCGCGGGTAGAGCACCGCATCAGGCGGGGGCAGCGGTATCATATAGCCTTGCCGCTCGATGCCGACGACGGAACAGCCGAATTTCGCGCGCAGATCGAGCTCGGCAATCTGCCTGCCCTGGCAGTCGGCCAAGTCGGGCAGCGTGCAATCGATCATGTGTAGATTCCACTCGCCGTGCGGCTGGAGCCAGGGGGCGGTGGTCGAGGTCATTTTTTTGTCCTCGGTCTCGATCACGCTCAGGATTTCCACCTCCATCTCACTGTGCCAGTAGATGAGCCGGCGACGGAGAATCAGGAGCGCGATGGCCGCCACCAGCGCGCTTACCGGGAAGAGCCAGCGCACCGAGTCATCGACAGGTGCGATGGCCGCGATCCAGAGGTAGATAAGAATGCCAAAACCGATCTTGATCGCCGTCTCGATAAGGGGAGTGAGACGCTTGGCGTGAGCGTGCCCGCGCGTCGAAAACTGGGCGTAGATCAGCGCCATCGCGGAGAGATTGCGCCAGATCGCCACCAAGGGGCCGAGCACTACCAGCGCCACGGCGATCCAAAAACCGTATGCCACCACGGTCGCCGAGAACTGCGGCGTCAACCAGGCCTTCACGAGCTCGAAGAGCTTGCCGGAAAAGACGATCAGCCCCGTCACGAAAAGCGCCCCCACGCTCACCTGCCCGATGCGCTTGCGGCTGAGTTGCCAGAGGATGTTGCGCGAGCGGCGCTGGCGCATCCGATCGAGCCAGCCGTCGTACGCCCGCACCCAATCGACCAGCCAGCGCGGCTGGCGGCTCACGACCGCCTCGGAAATCTTCTCCGAGCGTCGCATGATGAAGGGGGCAGCCAATGTCGTGATCAGCGATACGCCGACCGCCATCGGATAAAAACGGGGCGGCACGACCTTGGCCGCGACGCCCATCTGCGCGATGATGAAGGAGAATTCGCCGATCGGCGTAGCCGTGAGGCCGGTGCGCAAGCCATCTTTCAGCGGCGTGCCGATCAGCGTGAGGCCGGTCGCCACCGCCAAGGGCCGCGCGAAGAGCACAAACGCAGAGATCCCCAGGATGAGGAGCCCCTCCTGCCAGAGCAGCCGCGCATCGATCTGCATGCCGATGGCCACAAAAAACACTGCGCTGAATACGCTCCGCATCCCCTCAAAGGTACGCTCCACCTGATGCCGATGCGGCGTTTCCGCCACGATCGTACCCAGCAGAAACGCACCTAGAGCGAGGGAGTAGCCGGCCGCCTGCGCCACCACCGCCAGCCCGAAGAGGAGACCCGCGATGCCGAGCGTCTGCAGCTCCTCTTCCGCCTCGATGCTCATGCGCTTGAGCAGCCAAGGCACCAACAGCAGCCCCGCGATACCAGCCAGCACCACAAAAGCACCCAGCAGCAGGAGCGTCTCGCCGATATTGGCCCCCTCTCCCTTGCCGAGATGCACGATGGAGCTGAGGATCGTCAGCATCACCACGGCCACCACGTCCTCCAGCACCGAGACACCCATCGCGAGTTGGCCGGAGCGCTCGTGATTGGTGCCGGTTTCGTGCAGGATCTTGCTGATAATGGCCGATGACGACACCATCAACATGCCAGCCAGGAAAAGCCCCTCCGTCGCCGACCAGCCGAGCGTCGCCGCGAGGGTGCGGCACAGGTGATACACCACGATGGCCCCCATGAATGTCGCGAAGAGCAACGAGAGGCCCAATCGGCGCATCTTTCTGAGGCTCAGCTGCAACCCGATGGAAAACATCAGGAAAACGAGGCCGATCTGCGCCATCGTATCCACCCGCTCCACATCGGCGATCAGCGAGATGGGGGGTGTATGCGGGCCGACGACCATGCCTGCCACGAGGAAGCCGACGATGACAGACAGCCCCATCCGCTGACAGACCCACCCCACCACCCCCGCCACCGCGAGGATGATCGCCAGATCCTGGATAAAGTGAAAGCCGTGCATGGCAACCGGCTAGGCCGGCGAAGTTCGTGGTTCGAAATGCGGGGAGAGCAGGAGTTTCGGAAGGCCACCCGGCTTCTCCAAGCCCAAACTCCGATCTTATGACCCCGATCTCTCCATCTAGCGAACTTCGAACTTCGTTCTATGATCCTGTTGACACCCCGGGCGACCGCCGATTCGGTTCCGTCGGCGGACACGCCCCCCTTTCTCGCGCTTCTCGACCCGCATCATGGCGAACATTTTCGGCTATTTCTCGAACGATATCGGCATCGATCTCGGCACGGCCAACACGCTCGTCTACGTCAAAGACAAGGGCATCGTGCTGCGCGAGCCCTCCGTGGTCGCCCTCGATACCAACACGCGCAAGGTGCGCGCCGTCGGTGACGAGGCCAAGCGGATGCTGGGCCGCACTCCCGGCAATATCACGGCCATCCGCCCCATGAAGGACGGCGTGATCGCCGACTTCGACGTCACGGAGGCGATGCTCCGGTACTTCATCCGCAAGGTTTCAAGCAGCGCCCTGCGTGCTCCGCCGCGCGTGGTCATCGCCATCCCCTCCGGCATCACCGAGGTGGAAAAGCGTGCGGTAAAGGAGTCGGCCATGCACGCCGGCGCCCGCGATGTCATCACGATCCCCGAGCCCATGGCCGCGGCCATCGGCGTGGGACTGCCGATCGACGAGCCTGCCGCCAACATGATTGTCGATATCGGCGGCGGCACCACCGAGATCGCCATCATCTCGCTGAATGGCATCGTGTTTTCCAAGTCGATCCGTGTCGCCGGCGACGAGCTCGACAGCGCCATCATCAACTACATGAAGCGCGCCTATAATCTCCTCATCGGTGAGCGCACCGCAGAAGAGATCAAGATGCGCCTCGGCTCCGCCTACCCACTCGATGAGGAGCTGACCATGGAGGTGAAGGGCCGCGACTCCGTCGCCGGCCTGCCCAAGACCATCCACGTTACCTCGCAGGAGATCCGCGAGGCCTTGGCCGATACCATCGCCGCCATCGTCGATGCCGTGCGCGTGACGCTCGAGCGTTGCCCACCCGAGCTCTCGGCCGACCTCGTCGACCGCGGCTTTGTGATGGCCGGCGGCGGCGCACTCATCCGCAATATCGACAAGCTCCTCTCCGAAAAGACCGGCCTGCCCGTGACGGTGAGCGATGATCCCCTCTCCGCGGTAGCCAACGGCACCGGCGCCGTCTTGAATGATCTCTCTTGGTTGATGCAGAACGTGTGAGGCGCGAGGGACGCCGGGCGCTCAGCCCTGACGCGCCTTGCGTTTCCCTGCTGTTTCTCGGCAGGAAGGCACGTTTTATCGTGTCATTCCGCTAGTCCGTGGGCAAACAAGCTCACCCACTGTGTCCTCCAAACGCTTCGATCAGGCCAAACCCTTCGTCACGCTCGGGATCGTCGCCCTGGCCTGGGTGTTGCTGCCGACCGCGTTCAAGGCATTTTCCCGCGCCAGCTTCTTCGAGCTGACGGCGCCAGTCACCCTTACGGCCTCCCGCGTGCGCGATTTGCAGGAGTATTGGGGGCTCCGCACCCATTCCAAAAACGATCTTGTCGAAGCGGGCCGCGACCTCGCACGGCTCAACTCATCCTATGAACTCGCGATCCAGCAAAACGCCGAGTACCAGGCGGAGATCGAGCGGCTGGAGAGCCTGTTGCGGCTGCCCTCCTTTCCCGAGCATCGCTACGAGCACGCCCGGGTGGCCCGGCGCGACTTCTCCGGATGGTGGCAGCGGATCGTGATTCGCAAGGGCCGCAATTTCGGCATTCCCGTGGGGGCTCCCGTGGTCTTCACCGGCGGTGTCGTCGGCAAAGTCACCGAGGTCTATGCCGCCACGGCAGTAGTCGAGCTGATCACGAGCCCGAATGTGCGTATCGCGGGAGTGGTGGAAGGCGACTCGCGCCCCATCGCTTTTCAAGGCGGCGTCAATCCCACGTTTGCTCCGCCCAAGGGGGTGGTGGAGTTTGTGCCCATCGATATCAACGCCACGCCGCTTTCGCCCAAGCGCCTCGTTACCTCGAGCTACGGCGGCGTTTTCCCGCCCGGCATCACCCTCGGCACGATCGTACGCACGGAAAACAGCTCGGACGGGCTCTTCAAATCCGGCGAGGTCAGGCTGGATGCGCGCCTCGGCTCGCTCACGGAGGTCACGGTGCTCGTGCCCGTGGGCGGAGGCTCCTAGGCGCCGCCTCAGCCATGCGCTACTTCCTCACCCTCTCGCTCACGCTCGTGCTCCTCTGGGGGATCGTAGCCGAGGTAAACCACGCGATCGCAGACTATCGCCTCTACCTTTTCACAGGGGCGCTGTATGTCGTCTTTGCCGCGCTCACCCTGCCTCTGCGCGCCGGCCTGCTGGTCTCCTGCGTCGGCGGCCTGATCTGCGATGCCAATGCCCCGGTGAATTTTGGCCTGCACCTGTTGCTGTTTTCTCTCGCGCACATCATCGTCCACCATGTGCGTGATCGCATCGCGCACGACGACAGCCTCTCGCTCATCTTCGTCACGCTCATCGCCAATCTCGCGCTTTTTCTCGTGTTCTCCTTCAGCCAGATCCACGCCTCCCCTGCCCCCGCCGCTGTCTGGCCGCGGCTCATCGTAGACCTCCTCTGCTCGCAGG
>CAYZPV010000034.1:0-53486 GCA_964480585.1 uncultured Opitutus sp.
TGCCGATGCCGGGCGGCACGACCTTGAAGGTGTCGAAGGCCTGCATGCCCCACTTCAGGAACTGGTAGCGCTCGCGATTGCGGGAAAACTCGAGCTCCAGGTTCTTCTGCATCGCCTCGGCCGTGCCCGCGAAGTCCACCTGCACCGAGTGATCGACCACGAGATCGACGGGCACGAGCGGCTCGATGATCTTCGGGTTCTTCCCCATGCGCGCGACCGCCGAGCGCATCGCCGCCAGATCGACGAGGAGCGGCACGCCCGTGAAGTCCTGCAACACGATGCGGGCGACCACGAAGGGGATCTCCTCCGTGCGCGGCGCCTTCGCGCCCCAGCTCGCGAGATCGCGGATCGCGCCATCCTGCACGCGCTTGCCATCGCAGTTGCGCAGCAGCGACTCGAGCACCAGGCGGATCGAGACGGGCAGGCGCGAAACCTTGAAGCCCGACTGCTCCAGCGCGGGCAGCGAGTAGAACTTATGCGACGCACCGTTGGCGGTAAACGTCTGCAGGGTGTTGAACGGATTCGGGAGGGACATGGCTTGAAAATATCTGAAGGGCTGAAAGGCGGAAGGTCTGGGCGGCGACGGATCTGAGGGCTATTTGGCTGAACGATTCAGCCTTTTAGCCCTTCAGTCATTCAGCCCACTCCCAGCGCTGCCTTGATTGCGTCGAAGTTCGGCAGGTCCTTGGGCGTCGGAGTCTGCTCGGCATACTTCACCTTGCCATTCCGGCCGATGACGAAGGCCGCGCGGGCCGAGGTGTCGCCGATGCCGGCGAGATTGGGGAAGAGCACGTCGTACGCCTTGGTGACCGTCTTGTTGAGGTCGGAGAGGAGAGTCACCCCGATCTTGTTCTGCTTGGCCCAGGCCTCCTGCGCAAAGGGCGTGTCGACGCTGATGCCGTACACCTTGGCCCCGAGCTTTTCGTACTCGCCGAGGCCATTCGTCTGGTCGCACAGCTCCGTGGTGCACACGCTGGTGAAGGCCGCCGGCACGAAGAGCAACACCACCTGGTTCTTTCCGAGGCTGTCGCTCAGCTTGATGTCGACGAGGCCGTCAGCGGCTTTGGACTTGAGGGTGAAATCAGGGGCTTGGGCGCCGACAGCGATAGGCATG
Source organism: uncultured Opitutus sp. (assembly GCA_964480585.1). Lineage (GTDB taxonomy): Bacteria > Verrucomicrobiota > Verrucomicrobiia > Opitutales > Opitutaceae > ER46. The sequence continues at coordinate 1,115 of CAYZPV010000034.1, forward strand.
TGAGTAAAGGTGTAAGTGAAGGGTTGAGACCTCCCGGGCGGTCATCGCCGGGCAAGACCTGTCACGTTGAGCCCCTCCCCCGACTCCCGCAAACCGTTTTTGGCACGTATTCTGGCCTAAAAGCGCAGTTTCTTTTCCCGCAATCGCACCCATTAGAAACGCTCTTGCAGGCACCTGCGCCTCCGCCGTTATACTCCTTGTTCCCATCATGACGATCATCGAAGACCTCCAGTGGCGCGGCCTCCTGGCCGACTGCACCGACCTCGATGCGCTCACGCAGCGCATCGCCCAAGGCCCGGTGACACTGTATTGCGGCTTCGATCCCACCGGTGACTCCCTCCACGTCGGCCACCTCATGGGCCAGCTCACGCTTCGCCGCTTCCAGCTCGCGGGCCACCACCCCATCCCCCTCGCCGGCGGCGCGACCGGGATGATCGGCGACCCCTCCGGTCGCTCCTCCGAGCGCAATCTCCTCACCCGCGAGCAGCTCGATCACAATATCGCCTGCATCAAGGCCCAGCTCTCCGCGCTGATCGACTTCACCTCGCCCACCAACCCCGCCCGCCTCGTCGACAACGCCCAGTGGACGGCGCCGATCAGCTTCCTCGATTTCCTCCGCGACGTCGGAAAGTACTTCTCGCTCAATGTCATGCTCGCCAAGGACTCCGTGAGGTCCCGCATGGAGGGCGATAGCGGCATCAGCTACACCGAGTTCAGCTACCAGCTCCTGCAGGCCTACGACTTCTACCACCTGCGCAGCACCTACAACTGCGAGCTCCAGATTGGCGGCAGCGACCAGTGGGGCAATATCACCGCCGGCACCGACTTCATCCGCAAGAAGCTCAACGTCCCCGCCTGGGGCTGGACGTTCCCGCTCATCACCAAGAGCGACGGCACCAAGTTTGGCAAAACGGCCGGCGGCGCCGTCTGGCTCGATCCCAAGAAGACGAGCCCGTACCGCTTCTACCAGTTCTTCGTCAACACGGAGGACGTGAAGGTCGTCGAGTACCTTAAAAAATTCACCTTCCTCTCCCGCCCCGAGATCGAAGAGCTGGAGGCCAAGCACCTCGCCAACCCCGGCCTGCGCGAGGCCCACAAGGCCCTCGCCCGCGAAGTTACGCGCCTCGTCCACGGCGAGACCCGCCTCACCGGAGCGATTAAGGCCAGCGAAGTCCTCTTCGGCGGCAGCCTCGATGGCCTCTCCGCCGACGACTTCCTCGACGTCGCCTCCGAGGCCCCCAACAAGGATCTCGAAAAAGCCAAGCTCGCCGCCCCCGGCCTCACTCTCATCGACGCGCTCGTCCACAGCGGCCTCGCCCCCTCGAAGGGCCAGGCCCGCAAAGACATCGAAGGCGGCGGCATCTACGTGAACAACGTGAAAGCCCCCGAAATCACCCGCACCCTCACGAAAGCCGACGTGATCTTCGACAGCTACATCCTCCTTCGCAAAGGCAAGCGCACCTACGCCGTGCTGAAGCTGGTTTAAATCGTGCGCGATCCCAGCAAAATGATGGTCAGGCTATCGCTCCTCCTCGTCCTCGTGAGCGGCCTCATGGCCGGCTGCGTCTCCAACTCCGCATCGTTGCGGCCAGCCGCGCAAACTCAGGCAAACACCGCGCCCAAGGTCCACCGCGTGGCCACGCGCGTGCTGACGCCTCAGTTTGGGAAAAATGCGGACAAGCTTCCCGCTATCGACGTGCGCATAACCAACGGCGGCAGCGAGCCCATCGAGTTTTCCCCGGCCCAGATCACTGCGTTCGCCGACGACAAACCGATCAAGGTCTACGGTCTGGCCGACTACCAGCAACTAGTCGAAGGCGAGATCAAGGTCGACTACGTCGCTGCCGAGACCAGCGAGCAATCAGCGCTGATTCGCGCCCAGTGGAACAACAATAAACCCGGTACTACGTCCATACTCCAGGCGAAGGCGGAGGCCGCCACCAAGCGGATGGAAAGCTGCTCGGTAGCCTGGAGCAGATGCTGCAACCGGGCGCGATCGCGCCCGGCCAGACCGTCGGCGGCACGATCCGCCTCCAAGGCCTCCCGCTGCTACCCGCCCAGCGCCTTCGATTGCGCATCGTCATTGGCTCCGAAACGCACGAGGTCGACTTCGCGGTGAAGCGTTGACCAAGTGTCGATAGAGCCCTTCCGGGTTTCAGTCGGAGCCAGTGCCGGCCTCACTGGTTTTCGCGTAAACCAGTGATTTTCCACCTCGCCGTGGGCTTCGCTTGGTTTCAGTCTGTGGCCCACCCCGATGAAATTTTCCCAAATTTCACTCTTGTGCCTGTTGCTCGCGTGCGGCGGTTGCGCGCTCGTGCCCTCACCCTACTCCGCTCAACTAAATCCCGTAGTGGCGAGCTACAGTACAATCGAAAGCGGCACATCGCGAGCCGACATCGAAGCGCGCCTCGGTAAACCCTCCCGCGAAGAGGACGGCGCGTGCATCTGGGAAACCCGATTCGACGACAAGAACTATGCACTCGTGAAAGTCTGGTTCGAAGCCAGCGACAAAGCCGGGAAAGTGGAGATCACGAAAGCGCATGGGAAAAGCACACCGGGGTTTCATGCGAGCGCAGTCGTCACGCGCGCCCAATAGCTCTGTAAACCGCGGCCCCACTCCTACGCTTTTCAGCAAAATGAACCGCAGAGCACTCTGGTTATTCGCCTGGCTGCTCTGCGTACTTTGCACCCGCCCCCTGGAGAAGTTGCCGGAGCCCCGCATGATCGCGCAGTACCAGACCGCGGAGCGCATCAGCTTTGCGCGTGGCACGATCGCCTGGCTGGCCGCCACGGGCGTGAGCGCGCTTCTCCTGCGGCGCTGGTTCTCGCGCGGAGCGGATTTGCAGCGCGCAAGGCAGGCCGGTCTCACGATCGCCCTCATCGCAGCGCCGATCTACGCCGTAGATTTGATCCTGCGGACCGCCCCACCCGACCGCCCGTCACTCATCCCCGCGGCACTCCTAAGCACCGTCGTAGCAGGTGTCGCCGGCTACGCCGCCGCCTACTGGCACCTCACACCACGAGAGCCGAATCCCGACGCATTGGGCGAAATGAAGCCATGAGCTACTACACGCAGGTCGAGTTCCACTTTGCCGGCGACCCGCCGCCGTTCGACATCGTCGAGGCTTGCGCTCGCGCACAGTTCGACCCGCAGCGCTACGGAGTGGAAGACCTCCTTTCGGATCTCCGTCGCGGCTGGACCGACGGCAAGACGGAGTTCAACCGTCTCGAGCCCACCGATCTCATCCAACTCATGTGCAGCGTGTCAGCCAAGTTCCCCGATCTGAGCATGTGCATGCGCGGCACCGGCGAGGAGTGGCGCGATGTGTGGGTGCGAGAGTTCCTGCGCGGCGAGGTCTCCTTCAGCGGAGGGCCATTTTTCGGACAAGAAAAGAAGGCCCCATTCTTCCGCTTCTTCTTCAAATGACCCAGCGGTTAATGCGCACAGGTACCTGCGGACGAAAATTCCGGAGTAGCGCAACGAGACTAGCCGCCAGGAAAGCCCTCGCCTGCCTCCTCATTCTCCTCGGTGGATGCGCGTCAGCACCGACGGCCTTCGAGGCGTATTCGGTGCCGCTGACGCGCATCCAGAAAAACGCCGACGCCAGGATACCCGCGTCGGGCTTCAACTGGAAAATGGAGAGCTACCTCCAAGTCGCAGGCCATCTCGGCGCGCCGGACTTTGCGGATCGCTACACGCTCTTCCTCATCAGTTGCGGCACAGGCTGCACCGAATACGCGGTGATCGACCGCGTGTCAGGCGAGGTCCATCCCGGCGGGATGGTCACCGTGGATTTCCCGGAGGACTACAAAGGACCGGCCGGGCTTGAGTACCGGCGCGATAGCCGGCTGCTCATCGTCCACGAGGCCGAGGGCTTCGCGTGGCCCGTTTACAGCCGCTACTACGTCTGGGATGGGACGCGGATGAAACTCATCAAGACCGAGACGAAAAGGTCCGCCTCAGCCCCAGCCGACTCGGCGGCCCCGCGAATGTAGCACCATATGTCCCCTCCCCTCATCCTGGCGACCACCTACGACGGCTTCTTCGAAGGGATGCTCATGATCGGCATCTGGATACTGGCGGCGGCGCTCTCGCTCATCGCGGCAGCGCTGGTGCTCTTCGAGAAATCACGCCGGGCCGGGCGCATCGTCGCTAAAATCACGGCCGCCGCCGCGGCCCTGCAGTTTGCGTTCTTCAGCTTTCACCTGCTCAAGGACGAGGTCGACCGAGGTACCCTTGAGATACTATTCATCTCGATTGTCCCACTGCTGATCTCTGGCCTGCTGATCTGGGCTACGCCCAAGCCGCAGGCGCAGCAGGCGCCGAGCGAGAACTAGCGGCAGCCGACTCCATCGCCGCTACCTGAAATCGGTTGAGCTTGCGCGGGCGCCTGCGCACTGTGGCGCTAAATGCCCCCCCCCGCGAACGCCTCGATTCCGCCGGCATGCTCGCGGCCTTCGAGCAAGCCCGACGCACTGGCGACCGCGTGGCCATGCGGATCATCCTGGAGCGATCGGGCTTCCGGCTGCTCGAGATCGAGCCGATCTCCGCTCGCCGGGCGAACTCGGCCCGCCGCTCACCGCCGAGTCACGGCGAAATCGCCTCGTGAACAAGGTCGTCGGCCGCCTTTCCATCGCGCTCGTTTCCGGATTTCTGCTCGGCGGCCTCTTCGTCTACGCATCGGCGGGCAGCCCCGCGGCGAGAAACGGAGATGAAGCCGCGGGACAGCTCCCGCGGGCCGACTATCGCAGCCCCAAGGAGGCCTACTACAAGCCCTTCGCGCTCGGCTTCGCCCTCGGTGCCGTCGGTGGCCTCATCACCGGAGCGCTCATCTACGATCCCTTTGCGAAAAGGGACTGACCGCGCCAAAGCCGTATCCAGACTCCCATGACCATGACACCCCGCGCCGCGACCGCAGCGATCGCCAATGGCCTCGCGATTTTTCTGGCCGGCTGGGCCGGCGGGCTCGCGGTCTTCGCCCTGGCGGTTAAGTACGTGCTTGGCGCGGATTGGTCGGCGCCGGGCGCTTGGGCCCTCCTGCTCGGCGCGATCGCCTCCGCGCTCTGGCTCGCGCGGCGCGCCGCGCAGCCGGTAGGTCCGGCCCTCCTCACGCTCACGCTCAGCAACGCCCTCATCTTCGTACTCCTCTCGGGGATGATGCTCGTCGCGTACATGTTCCAGCGGATGGAGAGCGTGCGACTCCCGCACTTCGCCGCACTGGCGCTCGTGGCCGCGCTCTTTTGGATCCTCCGCCGGGCCTTCCTGCGGCAAGCCGAGGTGACCCGCCAGGCCGGAGCAGTCCGGCGCAGCGAGTCTCGAGCGTAAGCGCCAGAGATCGGGAGCCGGCTCATCGCGGCCGGCCGCCATCCACGCTCACCTTTCCCCCTTTACCGCCCGATACGGAAACTCTACCCGCCGCGTCTTCCCATCCTTCGTACCCTCAATGGCCGCGAGGAGTGTGCCGTCCGCCTTGAGCGTGTAGGAGATGCGCTGGGGAAAATCGTGCGCGGGGTTTTCGAAGATCACCTCGCGCCCCGCAAGCTTCACAAGGGTAAAGGTCGCCTCGGGCTGGCGCGAGGGCTTGGCGACGTACACCACCCTGCCCTCCTTATCGGTGCGCAGCGCCACAAACTCGTACTCGAGCGTGCGCTCGCCCACCACCGTCTGGCTCGTCCCGAGCATCATGCCACCTGCCGGGGCGGTCCACCGCTCGGTGACGACTCGGCCATTGCGCTCAAAGCTCCACGTGCCCGCGAGCCACGCGAGCTCAGCCACGGCAGGCTTGGCGGCGGCGGGTGCGGCAGTTGCGGCCTTGGCCGTCTCGGCGGCGTCCGCGATGCCGCTGGCGATTATCAGACCGCCCACACTCGTGAGCGCGAGGACTGCGGCCAGACTGCGCACGACTCGCTTCACACCTAGGCCTTCTTCTTCACTTTCGCCGCGGGCTTCTTCGCTTTCTTCGCCGCCTTCTTCTTCTTCGGTTTCTCCACCGGCGGCTCCCACAGCTCGATGCGTGTGCCCTCGGGGTCCATGATCCAGCCAAATTTTCCGTACGCCGACTCATCGACCTTCTTGTCGACCTTCACGCCCTCGCGCTTCAGCGCGGCGAGCACCTTCTTCAGGTCGCCCACGCGCAGATTGATCATGAAGGGCTTCTTACTCGGTTTGAAGTAAGTGGAGTCCTCGTCGAAGGGGCTCCAGATCGTGTGCCCCTTTACTTTCGGGTCGTTGGCATCGCGCCACTCGAAGCCCCAGCCACCCCACGCCTCGACCGGGATGCCGAGGTGTTTCTTGTACCACGTCCCGAGCTTCTTCGGGTCCCGCGCCTTGAAAAAGATGCCGCCGATGCCCGTAACACGCTGTTTCATGGGCCGATAGCTTGGCTGGGCATCGGCCTTTCGTCCACGCCAAAGCCGCGCCCGCGCTCGTGGGTAAAAGCCCTCCCTACCCGCACGCCGCGCCTCAGCCCGAGTTGCCGCCCATCACACTCGCGGATTTCTTTACCGGGCTGTGGCCGCGCCGGGCAAGTTCCTCGGCGGTGGCGAGTTCGTAGGTGATCTTGCCCTCGGCGATCTCGCGCAGGGCGAGGTCTTCGTTGGAGAGCTTTTCGAGCGACTCCACGAGCGGGCGATTGCCTTTTTTGAGCTGCTTCACGCGCCGCGAGACGACGTTTACCAGGATGTTGGGATCATCGATGACTTTCAGGGCATTTTCCAGGTAGTCGGCTCTCATGTGGGTCTGGGGGAGGTTCAATTCACCGGGTTGTCGGCGAGTCGGTCATTTTAGAAATACCGTTCCACGAAGACGATGTATATCGCCCCCTGCCTTTGTAATCCACTGCGGGACCACTCGCTTCGGGTCTTCTTCCCCATCCTCCGGGCCTCGGCCGCGCTCCTCGCGGAGCGCAGGCAGCGCTAGGCGGAGGCCGCGTCCTCGCGCCCCTCCCCACGCCGGCGCAGCCAAGCGCCAGCCCCGCTCAGAAAAACATCGCTTCCGACAGCGCCTGCTCGGGCGCGAGCAGCGTCACCGGCGCGGCCAGCGTCGCGCGGCCGCGGCCAAAGTCGGCCTCGAAGGTCGCCTGCCGCGTCGCGAGGTCGCCGTGCCAGACAAAGGATTTCCCCGGCGAGTCGTACTCGAAGCGGATCGCCAGGCTGCCGCTCTCGCCGGCGGGAAAGGGCGCGACCTCAAACGCGATCTTCTCCGCTGCCGCCGCGCACGCGCACAGGCGGCGCTTCAACCACGAGAGCACCACGCGCCCCTCGGCGGCCACCGCTTGGTCGTGCGCGACCGCCACCGTCTTCAGCCCCTCCGCGATGCTCTGCATCGGGTAATTGGCGAGAAACTGGCCCACGCTCTGGCGCACCGGCAGCAGCCGGCTGTACACGAGGTCGCGCGTGGCCGCGGGATTGGGCCAGGGGTACGTGAGCGCGTCGTCGGGCGCGATGGCGCTGTCGATCAGCACGCGCTTGGAGCGGCCGAGGAGAAAGCGGTAGTCCGCGAGCTTGCTGCTCGTCGAGAAGCGGTGCGCCCAGTAGTACAGGGGCAGGTCGGTCGAGAGCGAGATGGAGACCTGGTTCTCCAGGAAGGGTCGCGCGCTCTTCGAGTAGCTCAGCATCACAAACTCCACGCAGCGCTTGTCCGACTTCGATTTGCCCAGGAAGCACTCGCCGAAGATCTTCGCGCGCATCGTGGGAGGCGAGACATCGGAGTCGAGCGGGCACAGCACCACGATGCGGCTCGGATAGCGGTGGGAAAACTTCTCGACGATCTTGAACTGCGTCGCCGCGTCGTCGGGCGTCGTATTGAGGCCCAGGTGCAGCACGAAGTTCACCTGCGTGGCGCGGGCATCGTCGGCGTCGGGCGCGGGTTTGCCGCCGGCGGCCGTCTCGCGCCACATCTTGGCGAGGCTGGTGCGGATGGAGCCGACGGGGACTTCGATCCCGGGGAGTGCGTCGAAAATGGCAGGCACGTTTTTTCTGAAAATTCCAAATCCCAAAGGTCCAAACGCCGAAGAAATCTCAGGTGTCGGATCTCAACTTTTGGCGGTTTCTAGCTTTGGGATTTATTTGGCGTTTGGAGGTTTGGCGTTTGGGATTTGCCGCGCGCAGGGTGGCTGCGCTCAAGGTTGACGCCAGTTATGCGCGCGCGTGGCGAGGAGTGCATCGGCGCTCTGCGGCCCCCACGAGCCGGCGGCGTAGGCATCCATGCCGGTGCGGCCTACGCTCTTCCAGTAGTCGAGGATGGGCGTGCACAGTTTCCACGAGGCCTCGGCCTCGTCGCCGCGGATGAAGAGCGTGCCATCGCCCACCATCGCATCGAGCACGAGGCGCTCGTAGGCCTCCGCGGTATTGGAGCCAAAGGTCGTGGCATAGCGGAAGCTCATCTTCACGGGCTGGGTGCGCGTCTCGAGGCCGGGCACCTTGGCGTTGAGGATGAGGCTCAGGCCCTCGTCGGGCTGGATCTGGAAGGAGAGCGTATTGCCCGCGAGGTCGAAGCGCGCGGTCTCCCCGGCGAAGAGCGTGCCGGGCGGGCGGCGGAAATTGATCGCGATCTCCGAGACGCGGCGCGCCATGCGCTTGCCCGAGCGTAGGTAGAAGGGCACGCCCTGCCAGCGCCAGTTGTTGATCGAGAGGCGCAGCGCGGCGTACGTCTCGGTGCCCGAGGCGGGCGCGACGCCCTCCTCTTCGAGGTAGCCCGGCACGGCCTTGCCGCCGACCATGCCGGCGGCGTACTGCGCGCGGGCCACGTCGCCCGCCGGGCCGATGGTGAGGGGCTGGATGGCCTTGAGCACCTTCACCTTCTCGTCGCGAATGGCCTCGGCATCGAGCGAGCCGGGGGGCTCCATCGCGGTGAGGGCGAGGAGCTGCATCGTGTGATTCTGGATCATGTCGCGCAGGCAGCCGCTCTGCTCGTAGTAGCCGCCGCGCTTCTCCACGCCCACCTCTTCGGCGACTGTGATCTGCACGCTGTCGATGAAGTTGCGGTTCCACAGCGGCTCGAAGATCGCGTTGGAAAACCGCTGCACCAGCAAGTCCTGCACGGTCTCCTTGCCGAGGTAGTGATCGATGCGATACACCTGATGCTCCTCGAAGACGGAGCGGATGGTGGCATTGAGCTCGCGCGCGGAGGTGAGGTCCTTGCCGAACGGCTTTTCGATGATGACCTTGGAGTGAAACTGGGTGCCGAGGTGCTTGCCCGCGAGGCCAGCCTCGCCGAGGCCGAGGATGATCGGCGCAAAGACCGAGGGCGGCGTCGAGATGTAGAAGAGTCGCTGCACATCGCGGCCGAGCCGCTTCTCGATCGCGTCGATATGCGCCGCGAGGCGGTGGAAGGCCTCCTTGTCGTCGTAGCCGCCGGCCACGTACGTCGTATTGGCCTCGACGCGGCTCCAGACCTCGGCCTTCAGCTCGCGGCGGGAAAACTCCTTGATCGCCTCCGCGGCCAGCGTGCGAAACTCCTCGTCCGGTATCGCCTTGCGCCCGTAGCCCACGAGGTGGAAATCCGAGGGCAGCAGATTATCGACGCTCAGGTTGTAGACGGCCGGGATGAGCTTTCGCGCCGTGAGGTCGCCCGAAGCGCCGAAGATGACGACCACCGTGGGCGGTGCGCCGCGATGCTTGCTGAGCCCGTGCAGGAAGGGATGACGCTGAGTATCCGACATGGAGCCCAGAGTGTTCGGCCCGGCCGCACCTCTCGCAAGGTAAATGGAATATATGACGGTCCGCCAAGGAGTGAATTTCCTTCATGCGAAACCGCCAATAAATCGATGCTGGTGCGCGCTGCCCCGCCCTCGTGCCCATCGTATGCGCGCGCGCCGGCCGGTGCGCGCTCTAGCGCGCCCGTACCGGCGCCTTGGCCTCCGGGTGTCGCGCGAGGATTGCGCGCAGCTCGGCCACCACCTTCGGCTGCGTGGCCGCGATGTTCCTGCGCTCTCCGGGGTCGGCCTCGTAGTCGTACAGCTCCAGCTCCGCCGTCTCGGGGGCGGCCCCGATCTTTTTCCACTCCACCAGCCGGTAGCGGGCCGTGCGGATGCCGCGGCCGAGCCACTCGCCGCCATTGGGGCCGGGGCCCCGGGGGCGCGGATAGGCGTGGTACACGTGATCGTCGCCCTTGGCCTGGGGATCGCGCAAGACCGGCGCAAAGCTGTTGCCATCCATCGGCTGCGGCACGCCCTTGGGCGCGGGCAGCCCCGCGAGTTCGCAGAGCGTCGGGTAGATATCGACGGTCTCCACGAGCGCGCGCGAGTGCGAGCCGGGCCGGGTGACGCCGGGCGCCACGACGAGTACCGGGATGCGCATCGCCTGCTCGTAGTTGGTATGCTTCGACCACCAGCCGTGGTCGCCAAAGTGCCAGCCATGGTCGCCCCAGAGGACGATGATCGTCTTGTCCGCGAGCTTCAGCCGGTCGAGCTCGTCGAGGATCTTGCCGAGCTGCGCGTCGGCGTAGCTCATGCTCGCGTAGTAGCCGTGCAGCATCTTGCGCTGCAAGTCCTCCGCGAGCGGCGGCTGCGTGGGCAGCGGCTCGTAGTTCATGAGCTCGACCATGCCCTTGCCCGCGTAGGCCGGCGCGCCCTCGGGCGGCGTCTGGTCGGGCGCGAGCGTGAATTTCGCGGGGTCATACAGATCCCAGTACTTCTTCGGCGCGCTGAAGGGCATGTGCGGGCGCGCAAAGCCCACCGCCAGGAAGAGCGGCTGCTCCGGCCGGGCCGCGGCGGCGCGCAGGCGCTGGATCGCCTCGGCCGCCAGGCGGCCGTCGCCGTACGCCTCGTCGGGCACCTCGGGGCTCTCCCACGCGGCGCCGCGCGGGTACTGATTCACGGGGCCGCTGCTCGCATTGGTGAAGAGCGCTTCCTCGCGCGTCAGTCTGCCGCCGGTGCTCGCGGGGTCGACGTACTCCACGAGCTTTTCCTTGAGAAAGGGCACGCTCCACGAGGCCTCGTCGTTGGTGTTGCCGTGGCCCACGTGCAGGATCTTCCCCATGCCCTCGGCCCGGTAGCCGTGCTTCATGAAGTACTGCGTGAGCGTCACGGCCTCGGGCACGGCCGCGCGGAAATTGGTCGTGAGATTATAGATGCCGAGGCTCGTCGAGCGCGAGCCGAGCATCAGGTTGTTGCGCGAGGGGGAGCACACCGCCTGGTTGCAGTACGCAGCGTCGAGGCGCATGCCGCGCGCGGCCAGGCGGTCGAAGTGCGGCGTCTTGGCGAGCTTGTCGCCGTACGCACCCGTCACCGGCTTGAGGTCGTCGACGCAGACGAGGAGGACATGGGGCCGGGTGCCAGAGGCCGCGTAGGCGGCGGCGGTGGCGGCAAACAGGGCGAGGTAACGAAGCATCCCGAGTTTATTTCGGGCTCTTGATCGCCTTGTCCACCGGCAAATTCTCGCCCCCCCAGATTCGCTCCCACGTGGTCTTCGCCGCGGGCCTCGCCCAGAAATCGTCGCTCGCCGGCAGCCCGAGCGGCAGCAGCGCCACGCTGCACAGGTAGAGGCTCCCGGTGGAGATGTAGGTCTCGCCCAGCCCGGGCTGGTGGCCCGCGAGGCCGATGCGCAGCCAGCCTTGCTCATCCCACGTGCCAGGGGCCTCGAGCGTCTTGCGGATCACGCGCGTCAGCGCCACGCGCGCGGCCGCCGGCGGCACTTCCGGTGGCAGCCTTCTGCGCAGCGCGGCTAGCGCCAGACCTTGAAACGCTCCGCAGCGATACGCGATCGAGCGGCCGATCGCGGGGAAGCTGCCATCCGGCGCGATCGAGCGCTCCTGGATCTCCGCGTAGCGCGCGAGGCGCTCGAGGGCTTTGCGATGCAAGATCCCCCACTCCTCGGCCTCGCTCGCCACGACATCGAGCGCCTCCACGAGCATCGGCTGGATCACAAAGGCATTGTAGTAGTCCCAGTGAAACTCCGGTCCGTCGCCGTACATGCCATCGCCCACGTACCAGTCGCGATGCTTGCGGATGCCCTCGAAGAGCCGCGCGTCGTCGCGCTTCGCCCCCGCCTTGTGCAGAAAGACCTCCACGGTCGTCGCAAAGAGCTTCCAGTTGTTTTCGCCCGCCTGGATGGGGCGGGAGGAGAGCAGCGCGGCGACCACGTTGTCGCGCACGCGCGGCTCCAGCTTCTGCCACAGCTCGCGCGGCGCGCGCAGCATCGCCTGCGCGAGAAAGGCGGCGTCCACGAGCGGCTGGCGGCCTTTGGCAAAATTGAGGAAGTCCGGCGAGCGCGGGTCGGTGCCCGCGGCGATCGCGGCGCGCGCGAGCGCGGCGAGGCGGCCTCGCTCCCGCCCCTCGGGCGTCTCATCCGCCGCGAGCTCGAGCCAGGGCGCCACTCCCGCCAGCAGGCGGCCCACGCCTTCGAGGTGCGTGTACTGCGGGCGGTCCTTCGAGGAGGGGTGGCCCTCCACGGGCATGGTCGCCCGCAGGCGCTGCTCCGCCAGCGCGCCGAGGAGCGGGTTGGCCAGCCGCGCGGCCACGCCGCACCAGTATGCGCGCTCCTCCGCGCCGGTGGCGGGCGTCGCGGGGCTAGGCGCCATCGGCTGGGCCGCGCGGGCGGCAGTCGAGCCGGCCAGGCCGGCGGCGGCGGCGGTGGTGAATTTCATGAAGTCGCGTCGGGTCGTCATGGCGATGAGAGGTGCTCGGGGTGCACTGCATCACGTCCTCCGCCGCATGCCGCGCCCGCCTTTGCGCAACTGTTTTCCTCACTGCTTGCGAAAGACGATCACATGCTGCCGTGGCAGCCTGTCGATGTTGCGCTCGAATTTCAGCGCCGGGATCGCCGCGAGTTCCTTCTTCACCTGCGCGAGCGTCATCTTGTGCAGCGGCTTGATCGGCACCCCCGGGTCTTCGCCGCGGTACTCCACGAGCACGAGCCGGCCGCCGGGCTTGAGCGCGCGCGCCATCGCCCCGGCCATCTCGTACGGGTAGTCGAATTCGTGATACACATCCACGAGCAGGATCGTATCCACCGAGGCCTCCGGCAGCTTCGGGTCCTGCACCGTGCCGAGCACCGGCTTTACGATCTCGCTCACATCGCGCCGCCGCACGTTGGCCATCAGGATATCGAGAAACTCCTGCTGGATTTCGACGGCGTACACCGCGCCTTTCGGGCCGACTTTCTGCGCCATGCGCCAGGAGAAATACCCGCTCCCCGCTCCGATATCCGCCACGATCTCGCCGGGCTTGAGCGCCAGCGCCTCCAGCAGCAGGTCGGTGCGCTCCTCCTGCTGGCGCTCGGGCCGCTCCAGCCAGCTCGCGCCCTGGTGGCCCATCACCTGCGCGATCTCGCGGCCGAAGTAGTACTTGCCGATCCCGTCGCGCGTCTTGCGGCCCGTCTCGTACTTCGCCTCGGGCGGCCGCGCCTCCTGCGCGCCAGCCAGAGCGAGACAGAGCGACATGCCGAGGAGCCATTTTACGATACGCATGGGGGAAACAGGGTGCTCCCACTCATACCCGCCTTCGCCGCGTTGTCGACCGCGCAGCGCGTTTTGCCGGGCCGCGCATTTCCCGCATTGCCCCCCTGCGCCGCGCCGCCCACGCTCCGCCCCATGGCCCTACCCCGCCGTCTCCTGCTCCTCTTCGCTGCCCTCCTGCCGCTGCTCGCCTCCGCCGCCGGCCCCGCGCGGCCCAACATCGTCTTCGTCATCACCGACGACCAGGGCTACGGCGATATCTCCGCCCACGGCAACCCCGTGCTCCAGACGCCGCACCTCGACGCGCTCCATGCGCAGAGCGTGCGCTTCACCGATTTCCATGTCAGCCCCACCTGCGCCCCCACGCGCAGCGCCCTCTTCACCGGCCGCCACGAGTTCAAGAACGGCGTCACCCACACCATCCTCGAGCGCGAGCGCCTCACCCTCCAGGCCACCACCCTCGCCCAGGTCCTCCAGCGGGCCGGCTACGCCACCGGCATCTTCGGCAAGTGGCACCTGGGCGACGAGGCGGAGTACCGGCCCGATCGCCGCGGCTTCGACGAAGTCTTCATCCACGGCGGCGGCGGCATCGGCCAGATGTACCCCGGCTCCTGCGGCGACGCCCCGGGCAATACCTACTTCGACCCCGCCATCCTCCACAACAACACCTTCGTCAAAACCAAGGGCTACTGCACCGACGTGTTCTTCGCGCAGGCGCAAACCTGGATCGGCTCCGTGAAGGCCAGGCCGTTCTTCGCCTACATCTCGCTCAACGCCCCGCACACCCCCCTGCAAGTCCGCCCCGAGGACGAGGCCCGCTACACCGGCAAGGTCCCCGACGCCAACACCGCGAAATACTTCGGCATGGTCGCCAACATCGACGACAACATCGGCCGCCTCGCCGCCTTCCTCAAGTCCTCCGGCCTCGAGCAAAACACGCTCGTCATCTTCATGAACGACAACGGCGGCACCGGCGGCGTCGCCACGTTCAACGCCGGCATGCGCGGCCGCAAGAACACCCCCTGGCTCGGTGGCACGCGCGCTTCGTCGTTTTGGAAGCTCCCCTCCCGCTTCAAGCCCGCCGACGTCCCCGCGCTCACCGCCCACATCGATGTCTTCCCCACTCTCGCCGAGCTCGCCGGCATCACCCTCTCCCCCGAGGTCGCGCGCCAGGTCGAGGGCCGCAGCCTCGTCCCTCTGCTCGCCAATCCCGCCGCCCCCTGGGCCGAGCGCACCCTCGTCACCCACACCGGCCGCTGGCCGCGCTTCACCGAGCCCGACCTCGCAAAATACACCAACTGCGCCATCCGCTCCCCCCGCTGGCAGCTCGTCTCCCTCCAGGGCAGCACCCAGCCCAAGTGGGAGCTCTACGACCTCGCCGCCGATCCCGGCCAGAAGACCGATGTCGCCGCCCAACACCCCGCCGTCGTGCGGCAGCTCGCCGCCGCCTACGATGCCTGGTGGCAATCCGCCCGCCCCCTGATGGTCAACGAAAACGCCCGCGGCCCCGACATCAATCCCTTCTCCGAAATCTACTTCAAGCAATTCGGCGGCGAGCCCACCGCCGAGCAGCGCCACATCATGAATGGCGCTCACCTCGAGCTGCCGCGCAAAGCCGGCGACGCCCCAAAAGGGAAGAAGAAGCAGGCGGAGTAGTCGCACCCCGCCGGCTAGCCACTCCCCCGCGACCCGCTCCAGCGGGTCGCTCTCCACGCTCGTCTACGCTACGGAGCGCCCTGCGGCAACCCACGACGCCGATAGTTGAGCCGCACCAGCGCAGCCTGCGTAAAGAAAAGCGAAAGCACGAGCCACCCCGATGGCACCGCCGCCGACCGAGCGTCGAGACCATACCACACGAACTGCGCGACATAGATCGCCATCGTGAAAAGCCACGGCAGCGCACTTCCCGACCATCGCTTCACGGCCGACATCGCATACAGGAGCAACGAGGTCGAGCCGAAGAGCAGCATACCCAGCCGCAGCGAGTCCTCCGTCCAATGCCACGCCTCAGGCTGCCCCCGCCACACAAATCCCAGTGCCGTCCCTGCCGGCAGCAGCACGGCGCTTATCGCGATCATCCGGAACAACGCTTGCCGCAACTCCGTCCGTTGCCAGCGCGCCAGCGGCCGACGCCATCCTGCCATAAGCGCCCGGATCGAAATCAGCCCCATCCCAAACACGACGAAGTAGCCGCACGACACCGACAGGTAGTGCGCGGCAAACCAGGCCTTGTCGACCCCTGCCAGCACCCGCATCGCACTCCACACCACCATCACTGCGCTCAATCCGCCGACCAAGACCAACACCCCTCGTACCGACCACGACGCCGGCAGCCACGGCACGCTCAGCCGCGCAAACTCGTTGCCCAGCGCCCTCGGCTCTCCAAGTCGCTCGGCTGCGCGGGCAAACGCCGCCTCCGCCGCGACACCCTCGCCCCTCATCGCCGCAATATGCTCCCACAGATGCGTCTCCAGCTCCCGCACCGTGCGCGGCGGCAGCTCCGCCCGCATCGCCCGCCGCCACTCTTTGATCTCACGCTCTAGTTCGCGCATGGGAATACCCTTCCGTTAGCCAAGCCTGGCTGTGTCGTTGGGCTCTTCCGCCATCTTCTGGAAAAGCACCATCACCTGCGCCAGCACCACCGCGCAGCAGGCCCAGACCAGCGGCCCGGGGCCGCCCATCGGAGCCTTGGCCATGCCCCAGCCCATCGCGACCGCGCCGCCGCCCAGCACGGCGAGCCCATATCGTGTCGATTCGTTGCCCAGACCGCGCCAGAACGCCGCAAGTTGGAAAAAAGCCGCAAAGGCGATCGTCAGCGCGCCGATCTCCACCGGCGCCCAAGACCACGCCGCGCCCAGATTTTCCTCCGCCCAGATCGCGCCGAGCACGATCCCCGGCGGCACCACGACGCAGCCTAGCGCCGTCAGGAGCAGGAGGACGCGCCGCACCTCGCTGTGTTCACGCGCACTCAGCTTCCGCCACCTGCTCGTGACTAGAGCACAGAGGCCCACCAGTGCCGTGCCAATCATCGCCAGGTAGCCGGTCGTCACCAGCAGCACGTGGCCGAGGAGCAGGAGCGTGATTCTCCCCTGGACATAGACGTATCCGATGCTCACGCTCGCGGTGAGGATCATCGCAGCCGTGAGCACCAGTATCACCAGCACCGGCCGCGAGGCCGGCAGCCAGCCTCCGCCGGTCCGCTCAAATTCGCGCGCGAGCTGCCGGCTGTCGCCCAGGCGCTCGACCGCACGGTCAAACGCCACCCCCGGAGCGAGCCCCTCGGCCCTCAGCGCCGCGATCTGCTCGCGCAGGTGCTCTTCCAGTTCTTGTACCGTTTCAGCGGGCAAAGCCGCGCGCATCGAGCTCCCCCACGCTGCAATTTTGGTCTCCAGTTCCGTCATGTTGGCTCCTCCGGGTTTTGGGTTTGCTTGAGATGATTGCTCCACGTCCGCCACAGCAGCGCCAGGGCGGCCAAGGTGGCCAGCACCACCGCCACCTTGGGCCAGTAGGCGACTCCCATCCAGGCCATCGCGTAGCCGCAAAGCTTCCACAAGATCAGAAGCGTGTACGCCACCAGTATCCGGCCATCGCGCGCAGTCGGGGCGCGCAGGAAACGGATGCTCATAGGGAGCGCCGCCGCGCCCAGCACCACGAAAGCGACGAGGAGCGCGAGATAGAGGAGTGTGGCGACGTCCAGATACACCTGGTCGCGCACGATGATCCCGTACAGCTTGTAGAGCCACGGCACGTAGGCGACCCACGTCACCGCCCCTAGCACTCCCGCCAGCGTCGCCATGATGCGCGCCTCCCGCGAGTATACCCCGCCAAACCAGCGCGAACCGACACGCTGAAACTCACGCGCCAGCGCCCTGCCCTCGCCCAGCCGCTCCGCCGCCTGGGCAAATGCCTGCTCCGGCGTCGCGCCCCTCTGCATCAGTGCTTCGATCTGGTCGCGCAGGTGCTCCTCGAGCTCCCGCACGGTCTCCGTCGGCAGCGCCGCCGCCATCGTCTCGCGCCAGGCCGCGATCCTGGGCTCCAGCTCACGCATGTTTGATCCTCCACGCCCGGCGCAGCGTCTCGTGCACCGTCAGCCACTGCGTCTTCTGGTCGACGAGATACTTCCGGCCCTCGGGCTTCAGCGCGTAGTACTTCCGCTTCCGTCCGGTCTCCGCCTCCTTCCACCGCGCCTGCACGTGCCCCTCCTTCTCGAGCCAGTGGAGCACGGGATAGAGCATCCCATCCGTCCACTCCATCTCGCCGCCGGAGAGCTCTCTCACGCGCTGGATGATCGCGTAGCCGTAGCTCTCGCCCTCCTCCAGGATCGACAACACCAGCGGCACCGTCGAGGCCGCCACGAGGTCCTTCGCAATCTTCATGGCAGTGCTATGCCTTGCACTGTAATGTATATCAAGCCCAAAACGTCGCGCTTGCGATTTCGGTTCTCTTCCGTGCGGTTCGGCGCTTCCTTCTTCCGCGCATGTCCCTGCCCCGCTTTCTCCTCGCGCTCCTGCTCCTGGGTGCGGCTTTCGGCGCCCGCGCCGCGTCGGCCTCGATCACCTACCCCGCCCAGCCCGGCCCCGGCGCGGGGCGGCATCTCGTGTTTCTCTCCGGCGACGAGGAGTACCGCGGCGAGGAGGGCCTGCCGATGCTCGCCAAGATCCTCAGCCAGCGCCACGGCTTCAAGTGCACCGTCCTCTTCCCGCTCGATCCCGATGGCACGATCAATCCCGACAACAATGCCAGCATCCCCGGCATCGAGGCGCTCGATACCGCCGATGGCATCGTGATGCAGCTCCGCTTCCGCCAGTGGCCCGATGCGGCGATGCGGCACTTCGCCGCCGCCGTGGCGCGCGGCCTCCCCATCGTCGCCCTCCGCACCAGCACGCACGCCTTTCGCTTTCCCGCCACGAGCCCCAGCGCGTACAAGGCCTACAATAATTTCGGCCGCGAAGTCCTCGGGGAAAACTGGGTGAGCCACTGGGGCGCCAATCGCAAGGGCGCCACGCGCGGCGTGGTCGAGCCCGGTGCCGAGAGCGACCCCATCCTGCGCGGCGTGAGCGAGGTCTTTGGCGACTCCGGCGTGTACGAGACCCATCCCGTCGCGGGCTCCAAGATCCTCATGCGCGGCTACGTCCTCTCGTCGATGGACCCCGCCTCCGCGCCCGATACCTACAAAAAGGTGCGCAAGGCCGACAACGTCGAGCAGGGCATCAACGACCCCGCCATGCCTGTCGCCTGGACGCGCCTCCACACGCCCGCCTCGGGCAAGCCCAACCGCGTGTTCTGCACCACGCTCGGCGCGGCCACCGATCTCACCAGCGAGGGCCTGCGCCGCCTGGTGGTCAATGGCGTGCTCTGGGGCTTCGGCCTCGAGATCCCCGCCCGTACGGATGTGCGGTACGTCGATCCTTTCGAGCCCTCGCCCTATGCCTTCAAGGGCTTTCGTCGCGGCCTCACGCCTGCGGATCACGCTCTCGGCCAAAAGCTCCGCGGCGCGCCGCCTCCCCCCGAGGCGAAAAAGGCCGCTCCCTCTCCCGCCAAAAAATCCTGATGTCCACGCCCCCGTCTTCCGATCCGCTCCACGGCGTCACCCTCGAGCGCCTGCTCACCGAGCTCGTCGACCAGTACGGCTGGGACGAGCTCGGCCGCCGCGTCGCCATCCGCTGCTTCACGCACGATCCCAGCATCAAATCCAGCCTCACCTTCCTCCGCAAGACCCCTTGGGCGCGGCAAAAGGTAGAGGATATCTACGTGCGCTGGAAACTGACGGGGAAGTAGGCAGCTCCCACCGCCCACCCACCCGCCACTCGTCGCGGGGGCTGGCGCGTGCCGGTCGGGCGGCGCAGCACTCAGCGCCAGTGCTCGTCGCCGGCGATGTCCCGCAGCGCGAGCTGCCCGTCGATCAGGTTGAGGGTCGCCCCCACGACCGGGATGCGTTCATCGAGCTCGGTCGCGATTTCGGAGCGGATTTCGAGGATGCGCTCGCGCGGCATCTCCTTGATGACACTCCCGATGAGCGCGCCGATGGCATCGGCCTGCTGGTGCATGGGGAGCGCGGAGAGGGAGGCCAGGATGCGGGCGGTCATGTCATTGTGTGCGTCCATGGGAGTTTTGGGTTATAGGGTTTGAAAGGCGCGCAGGGGGCGGGTTCCGGCCTGTTGCCCCCTTCGGCATGGGGTCCCCGCCCCCTTCCGCTCCCCGCGCGCTGCGCGTTTCCGCGCTTTCCTCGGGCCCCGCGGCGCGGTAGGTTGGCTCTTCGTGCGCACTACTTGCTACCGCTGCTTCTGGCCGGCCGACCTCTGTTGGTGCGGCTCCATCGTGCCCATGCCCACGCGTACGCGGTTCGTATTCCTGATGCACCCCAAGGAGTACAAACAGGAGAAGGCCGCCACCGGCCGGCTCACCCACCTCTGCCTGCCTCAGAGCTCGCTGCACATGGGCATCGGCTTCGACGACCACGCGGAGGTGCAGGAGCTGCTGCGCGATCCGCGCTACCTCCCGGTGCTCCTCTACCCGGGCCCCGCCGCGTTGAATCTCTCCGAGCTCGCCTCCCCCGCGCCCGCCGTGGCCGGGGCCGCGCGGGCTCGCTTCGCCCAGCTCGGGGCCGACCTCGCCCACCGCACGCTCCTCGTGGTCCTGCTCGATGCCACCTGGGCGCTCGGCCGCAAGATGCTCAAGCTCAGTCCCAGCCTGCAACGGCTGCCCCGCATCATGTTCACCCCCTCCGCCCCGAGCCGGTACGTCATCAAGCAGCAGCCGCACCCCGCCTGTCTCTCCACGCTCGAGGCCACCCACGAACTTCTCCTCGCCCTGGAGCAGGCGGGCCTCGACGCGTATCCCCTGCCCGCTCAGTTGCTCGGCCTTTTCGAGCGGATGCAGGCCTACCAGCTCAAGTGCGCCTCCGATCCCCACCGCGCCGGCTACCGCCGGAGCGCGTACAGCGCCCCCGCCGAGCGCGTGCCCGCGCAGGGCCGCAGCGGCGCCCGCCGCCGCAAGATGTTTGACCTCGGCGACAGGCCCGCCAGCCCCCCGGCGGCGTAGTTTCCGCCGGCGAAAATCGGCCTCCGCCGTTTGCAACCTTTCCGCTTCGCGCGGAACGGTGAGCGCATCATGGCGGGGATACGCTTTCTCACCAATCTCATCTTCGACGGGCGCGGCAAGCCGCTCCCGCCCCGGTACCGGCCCGATCCGCGCGCCTGGGCCGATGATGCGCTCACCGGCTCCTGCCTCGGCCACTCCACGGTGCTCCTCAATTTCCTCGGCCTCCGCGTGCTCACCGATCCCGTGTTTTCCAGCCGCGTCGGGCCCGGCCTCTCCCCGCTCATCGTCGGCCCCAAGCGCGTCTACCGCCCCGCCCTCCGGCCCCAGGAAGTTCCCGCTCCGGATGTGCTCGTGCTCAGCCACGCCCACTTCGATCACTTCGATGTCGCCAGCCTCCGCCGCTTCTCG
Organism: uncultured Opitutus sp.; assembly: GCA_964480585.1. GTDB lineage: Bacteria > Verrucomicrobiota > Verrucomicrobiia > Opitutales > Opitutaceae > ER46. The sequence goes on from CAYZPV010000034.1 coordinate 21,960, forward strand.
CGCGATACGCCCGTCGTCACCGCCCGCCACACCGGCGATCTCCTCCGCTGCCTCCGCTTTCGCGAGGTGCACGAGCTCGACTGGGGCCAGAGCATCGAGCTCGCCCCTCGCGGCGAGAAGCTCCGCATCACCGCGCTCGAGGTCGCCCACTGGGGCGCCCGCATGATGCGCGACCACCATCGCGGCTACAATGGCTACCTGCTCGAGCGCGGGGGCCACTCCGTCTGCTTCGCGGGCGATACCGCCTACACGCACGCCTTTGCCTCCCTCGGCCAGCGCCGCCGCCCCGTCGACCTCATGCTCATGCCCATCGGCGCGTACGATCCCTGGATTCGCGCCCATTGCAGCCCCGAGCAGGCCGTCGCCATGGCCGACGATGCTCGCAGCCGTTGCTTCGTCCCCATCCACCATGAGACCTTCCTTCTCGGCCACGAGCCCCTCGCCGAGCCCGCAGCCCGCCTCCGCGCCGTCCTCGCCGATCAGCCGGAGCGGCTGCTCGCGACTCACGTGGGCCAGACGTTCCGCGTGCCGCTCGATGATTCCTTCATCGGCCGCCCCCTCGCCTCCGCCGGCCTCCACGCCGCCTAGCCTCCGCCCCGCCCGAGCGAAGGAACAAGTCCCTGCGCTAAGCCACGATAGCGCGTGACCTTTGAGATCCTCCTGCTTCTCGGGCTGGTGGTGGTGGCATTGATCTTTTTCTCGTTCGAGTGGGTCTCGAGCGATGTGGTGGCGCTTGGCCTGCTCCTCGCCCTCATCCTCACCGGCCTGCTCCCCGCCAAAGAGGCCTTTGCGGGCTTTGGCTCCGATACGGTGCTGATGATCCTCAGCCTCCTGATCATGACTTCCGCGCTGGTGAAGACCGGCGTCGTCGACCTCGCGGGCCGCGCCATCCTCCGCCACGCCGGCACCAAGACGGGGCCGCTCCTCCTCGTCATCATGGTCGGCGTGGCGACCCTCAGCGCCTTTATCAGCAATACCGCGGCGGCAGCCTTCTTCCTGCCCGTCGTGCTCGGCATCGCGGCCAAGTCCAAGGTCTCGGCCTCGCGCTTCCTCATGCCGCTGGCCTTTGCCTCCATCCTCACCAGCTCCGTCACGCTCATCAGCACCTCCACCAATCTCGTCATCAGCGGCCTGATGACCAATGCCGGGCTGCCGCCCATGGGCATGTTTGAGCTGGCCCCCGTCGGCATCCCGGTGGCCGTCGCCGGCATCATCTACATGTTTTTCATCGGCCGCCGCCTCATCCCCGAGCGCGCGCCGGGCGGAGGCCTGCTCGATGATTTCGGCGTCCGCTCCTACGTCACCGAGGTGCTGCTCCGCCGCGATTCCCCCCTCGTGGGCAAGACCATCCGCGAGGCCAATCTCGGCCGCGATCTCGATCTCGCTGTCGTGCGCGTGCTGCGGGAAAATGAGTACCTCTGGCCGCGCCGCGACCTCGTCCTCCGCGAGGGCGACGTGCTCCTCGTCGAGGGCGAGCGGAAAAACGTGCTCAAGGTCAAGGATACCGCCGGCATCGATATCCGCCCCGATGTGGAGCTCTCCGATCCCGATCTCGCCACCGAGGATTATACCCTGGTGGAGGCGCTCGTCGGGCCGGGCTCGCGGCTCGTCGGCCGCACCCTGCGCTCCGTGGCCCTCCGCGAGCGGTATCGCGTGCAGGTCATCGGCCTCAATCGCTCCGGCCGCAACATGCTGGAAAAGCTCAGCCGCACCGTCCTCCGCGTCGGCGATGTGCTCCTCGTCCAGGGCCGCTCGCAGGGCATCAGCGCGCTCGCCGAGGAGGGCCTCGTCAGCGTGCTCCACGCCGTGGAGGAAAATCGCGCCCCCCGCCCCCGCGCCTGGCGCGCCATGGCCATCTTCGCCGGCTCCCTCGCCCTCGCCACCGCCAATGTCCTCCCGCTCGCCGTCTCCGTGCTCGTCGGCGCTTTCGCCATGTTCGTCACCAAGTGCATCAACCCTGCCGATGCCTATCGCGAGATCGAGTGGCGCGTGATCATCCTCATCTCCTGCATGCTCGCGCTCGGGCAGGCGATGTCCGATACCGGCGCGGCCCTCTTCCTCGCCAATCATGTCGCCGCGTGGAGCGCCGGCTTTTCCCCGCTCTGGCTCCTCGCGGGCTTCTTCCTCCTCACCGTCGCGCTCACGCAGCCCATGTCCAACCAGGCCGCCGCCGCCGTCATCCTGCCCATCGCCATCCAGACGGCCACCCAGCTCGATCTCAATCCCCGCACCTTCGTCATGGGCATCGCCGTCGCTGCGAGCTGCTCGTACCTCACCCCGCTCGAGCCCGCCTGCCTCATGGTTTATGGGCCCGGCCGCTATCGGTTTGCGGATTTCATCCGCGTCGGCGCGCCGCTCACGGTGGTCATCTTCGCGATCGCCCTCTTCCTCGTGCCCCGCCTCTGGCCCCTCCAATAGCCCCCGGAGCCCCACTTCGGCTTAGGTTTCGCTAAACTCAGGCCTCGCCCGTGCCGATACCTGTGCGACCCCGCAGCCTATCCAATCTTCCGCCCATGCACGAACCGCCGACCGAGCCTTTTGCCCGGAATAATCGCGTACTCGTGATCGACGATAACCCGGCGATTCACGCCGACGTGCGCAAGATCCTGTGCCCCCAGGTCAGCGCCGACACCGCCTCGCTCGATGCCCTCGAGGCCGAGCTGCTGGGCGAGTCGCGCGCCCCCGCCCGCCCCAGCGCGTCGTTTGCCGTCGATTCCGCCCACCAGGGCCGCGAGGGTCTCCAGCTCGTCCGCCGCGCCGTCGAGAGCGGCTCGCCCTACGCGATGGCCTTCGTCGATGTCCGCATGCCCCCCGGCTGGGATGGCGTCGAGACCACCCTCGAGCTTTGGAAAGTCGCCCCCGATCTCCAGATCGTCATCTGCACCGCCTACTCCGATTACTCGTGGGATGACATGCTCGCCAAGCTGGGCAGCTCCGATCGGCTCGTGATCCTCAAGAAGCCCTTCGATACCATCGAGGTGCTCCAGCTCACCAACGCCCTCACCGAGAAGTGGAATCTCGTGCAGCAGACGCAGGCCCACGCCGCGCTCCTCGAGCACCGCGTCCGCGAGCGCACCGCCGCCCTCGAGGCCACCAACTTCACCCTCCAGGCCGAGATCGCCCGTCGCATCGAGGTCGAGCTCGATCTCAAGCGCGCCAAAAATGCCGCCGAGAGCGCCGATCGCGCCAAGAGCGCCTTCCTCGCCAACATGAGCCACGAGATTCGCACCCCGATGAATGGCGTCATCGGCATGGCCAATCTCCTCCTCTCCTCCTCCCTCACCGCCGAGCAGCGCGACCTCGCCGAGACCCTCTGCCAGAGCAGCGAGTCGCTGCTCACCATCATCAACGACATCCTCGATTTTTCCAAGATCGAGGCCGGCCGCCTGGTGCTGGAGGCCGTCGATTTCGACCTGGCCGAGCACCTCTCCCTCGCCCTCGATCTGCATGCCGATACCGCTTCCCGCAAGCGCATCGAGCTCATCATGCACATCGAGGCCAGCGCGCCCGCGCAGGTGCGGGGCGATCCGATCCGCCTCCGTCAGGTCGTGCTCAATCTGCTGAGCAACGCCATCAAATTCACCCAGAAGGGCGAGGTCGCCCTCACCATCTCGGCCACCGCGCCGAGCCCGGGCCGCCACCGCCTCCACTTTGAAGTCACGGATACCGGCATCGGCATCCCGCCCGAGGTGCAGGCGACGCTCTTCCAGCCCTTCGTGCAGGCCGATAGCTCCACCACCCGCCGCTTCGGCGGCACCGGCCTCGGCCTCGCGATCTGCAAGCGCCTCGTCGAGCTCATGCACGGCGCCATCGGCGTGCGCAGCACCGAGGGCAGGGGCTCCACGTTCTGGTTCGATATCGAGCTCGAGACTCCGCTCGAGCCCATCCCCAAGCTCACGCTCGCGCCCGCTCCGCTCGACCGCCATCACGCGCTCATCGTCGACGACAACGCCACCAATCGGAAGCTCCTCATCCATCTCTGCACCGCCTGGCGCCTCCGCCACCGCGTCGCCGATGGCGCCCTCGCCGCCCTGGAGGAGTGCCGCGCCGCCGCGCGCGCCGGCACGCCTTTCGACCTCGTCATCCTCGATCACCATATGCCGGATATCGACGGGCTCGGCTTCGCCGCCATGCTCCACGGCGATCGCTCCATCCCCTCCCCCGCGCTCGTCCTGCTCACCTCCCGCGGCGAGCGGCTGCCCCAGGCCCAGATGCACGAGCACGGCCTCGCCGCCTGCGAGCTCAAGCCCCTCCACCCCGAGAAACTCCGCACCACGCTCGCCCGCGTGCTCGCCACGTCCCGCTCCACCGCCCATCCCTTCAAGCAGGCCGCCGAGCCCGTCGCCAGCGCCGCGCCCCAGCCCCAGATCCGCATCCTCGTCGCCGAGGATAATCCGGTGAATCAGAAGGTCACTCTCCTCCAGCTCCGCAATCTCGGCTACGCCGCCGACATCGCCGTCAATGGCCGCGAGGCCCTCGAGGCGCTCCGCCGCCGCGCGTATTCCCTCGTGCTCATGGATGCGCAGATGCCCGAGATGGATGGCCTCGAGGCCACCCGCCGCATCCGCGCCGCCCAGGCCGCCGGCGAGCCCGGGTTCCCCCCCGGTCTCCGCATCGTCGCCATGACGGCCAACGCCATGTCTGGCGATCGCGAGATGTGCCTCGATGCCGGCATGGATGACTACCTCGCCAAGCCCGTGAAGCCCTCCTCCCTGCGCGACGTGATCGTCCGCTACCTCAAGCCTTCCGCCTCTCCGTCTCCCGCGCCCGAGCCCGAGCCCGCCTGCGCCACTGTGCCATGAGCTCCTCCGCCACGCTCGCTCCCGTCCTGGCCGAGCAGCGTTCGTCCACTCTCGACCGCGCCCTCGTCGCGGCCTTCCTCGAGAATATCCCGGACAAGGTCTTCTTCAAGGATCGGCGCTCCCGCTTCATCGCCGTCAGCCGCTCCTGCGTGCAGAATTTCGGCGGCGCCACCGCCGCCCAGATCATCGGCCGCACCGATTTCGATTTCTACGCCGCCAGCCACGCCCGCCCCGCCTACGAGGATGAGCAGAGCATCATCCGCACCGGCGAGCCCATCCTCAACAAGGTCGAGCGCGAGATCTGGACGGATGGCCGCATCACCTGGGCGCTCACCTCCCGTCTCCCGCTGCGCAATCACGAGGGCGTCATCATCGGCACCTTCGGCCTCAGCAAGGATATCACCCGCCAGCGCGAGATGGAGCTCGCCCTCGAGCAGGCGCACAAGGAGCTCGTCGATGCCTCCCGCCTGGCCGGCATGGCCGAGGTCGCCACCGGCGTGCTGCACAATGTCGGCAACGTCCTCAACAGCCTCAACGTCTCCGCCTCCGTCCTCGCCACCGGCCTCCGCCAGTCCAAGGCCGAGAGCCTCGCCAAGATCGCCGCCATGCTCCGCGAGCGCCAGGGCGATCTCTCCGCCTTCCTCACCACCGATCCCAAGGGCCGCCGCATCCCCGAGCTCATCGCCTCCCTCGCCCGCCACTCCCTCCAGGAGCGCGACCGCCTCATCCAGGAGATCGGCCACCTCCAGAAGAACATCGATCACATCAAGGAGATCGTCTCCATGCAGCAGGCCTACGCCACCATGATCGGCGTGGTCGAGCCGCTCGATCCGCAGCTCCTCTTCGAGGATGCCCTCCGCATGAATGCCGGCTCCCTGCTCCGCCACGAGGTCACCGTCGAGCGCGATTTCCCCTTTGTCCCCGCCGCCCTCGGCGAGCGCGCCAAGGTCCTCCAGATCCTCGTCAATCTGATCCGCAACGCCAAGTTCGCCTGCGACGATTCCGGCCGCGGCGAAAAGCGCATCGTCCTGCGCCTCGCCTCCGCTCCGGGCCGCGTCCGCCTCATCGTCGAGGATAACGGCGTCGGCATCCCCGCCGAAAATCTCACCCGCATCTTCGGCCACGGCTTCACCACCCGCCAGCGCTCGGGCGGCCACGGCTTTGGCCTCCACTCCGCCGCCAATGCCGCCCGCGAGATGAAGGGCTCCCTCTCCGTCCACAGCGCCGGCCCCGGCGCCGGCGCGGCCTTCACCCTCGAGCTCCCTGTCGCCCCGCCCGCCGTGCCCGCCTCATGAGTGCCCGCCCCTCCACCCCTCCGCTGGATACCCTCATCGCCGAGCGGCTCGATAGCACCCTCGTCCGCGCCTTTCTGGAGAACGTGCCCGACTTCGTCTACTTCAAGGATCGCGAGAGCCGCTTCATCGCCGTCAGCCACTCCCAGGCCGCCCGCCACCACTGCTCCCCCGAGGAGATGGTCGGCCGCAGCGATCCCGATTTCTTCACCGCCGAGCACGCCCGCAAGAGCCGCGCCGACGAGGAGCGCATCATGGCCACCGGCGAGACGCTGCTCAACCAGCGCGAGCGCACCGCCTTTCTCGATGGCTCCCAGCGCTGGTCCGAGGTCACCAAGCTCCCCCTCCGCGACGCCGCCGGCGAGATCATCGGCATCCTCGGCCTCACCACCGATATCACCCCCGCCGAGGAGACGCGCAACAAGCTCGAGCAAACCCAGAAGAACCTCCTCGATGCCTCGCGCCGCGCCGGCATGGCCGAGGTCGCCACCGGCGTGCTGCACAATGTCGGCAACGTCCTCACCAGCCTCAATGTCTCCGCCTCCGTCATCGCCGCCAGCCTGCACCAGTCCAAGGCCGGCAGCCTCGCCAAGCTCTCCGATCTCCTCGGCGAGCACTCGGCCGACATCGGCGACTTCGTCGCGCACGATCCCAAGGGCCGCCGCATCCCCGAGTACATGGAGACGCTCGCCCGGCACTCCCTCCAGGAGCGCGATCGCCTGCTGCACGAGCTCGATTCCCTCCAGCAGAATATCGACCACATCAAGGAGATCGTCTCCATGCAGCAGTCCTACGCCACCATGGTCGGCGTCAGCGAGCCGCTCGACCCCGTCGTCCTGATGGAGGACTCCCTGCGCATGAATGCCGGCGCCCTCGTCCGCCACGAGGTCCGCGTCGAGCGCCGCTACCAGCCCACGCCCCGCACCATCGCCGAGAAGGCCAAGGTCCTCCAGATCCTCATCAACCTCATCCGCAATGCCAAGTACGCCGCCGATGAAGGCCGCCGCACCGATCGCCTCGTCACCCTCCGCATCGAGCCCGGCGAGCCGGGCCGCGTGCGCCTGATCGTGCAGGATAACGGCATCGGCATCCCCGCGGAAAATCTCGCCCGCCTCTTCACCCACGGCTTCACCACCCGCGCGGGTGGCCACGGCTTCGGCCTGCACTCCTCCGTCGTCGTCGCGCGCGAGATGAAGGGCTCCCTCTCCGCCCACAGCGACGGGCCCGGCTGCGGCGCCACGTTTACCCTCGATCTGCCTGCGGTTGCTGAGCCGCCGCGGCCACCCTCGGTGTGCGCCGCAGCAGCCCTGCCAGTCGTGTGAAGGTGCCTTCGCCGAAGCCCATCGCGCGCTTCACCTGGGCGTCGCGCTCGACGGGATTGGCCACCTTGGCCGTCTCCCGCCACGCCCGCCACGGCACGATGCCCATCGCCCAGGCGAGCGCCGCCGTCACCGGCACCGGCACGTCGCTGCCGTGCAGGATCCGCTCCGCCAGCTCCGCCTCCCCCGTCAGCTGGCGGATCGCGCCCGGCCGCGTGCGAAAGTTGCACGAGGCCAGCGCGCTGTTGTCCCCGTAGAGTCTCGGGTACTTGCGCGTCATCGCCACGAAGTCCCCGAAATAGTCGCGATCCAGCATCATCAGCCCCGTGCCGCAGTGCGCGGCGATGCACGTCACGCCGACTTCCAGCGCCCGCGTGAGCACGCGCGGGCTCGCCAGCTCCGGCGCGATCACCGGCAGCGTCCGCTCGCTGCCCGTGTGCGCCAGCAGGATGAGGCCGCTCTCCCCCATCCGCTCCAGGAAGCGCGTGTAGCGGGGATTGTTCCAGTCGATGTTCTGGCAGTTGGGCAGGCACTTCAGCATCACCGCCCCCGCCTCCAGGCACCGCTCCAGTTCGTCGCGCGCGTCGCGCCGCGCGGGATGGATCGACACCGCCGGGAGAAATTCCGGGTGCTTCCGCGCCAGCCCCAGCACGAAGTCGTTGGGCACGTAGAAGGAGCCCGTGTCCGCGATCACCTCGCCGCCCTCCGTGTGCGGCTCGTCCTGCGCGAGGATCACCGCCGCGTCGAGCGACGAGGCCCGCACGTACCGCAGCAGCTGCTCCGCGTACAGCCCGTCGAGGTCGCCCGTGAGCGCCGCTTTTTGCAGGCCCACCGCACGCAGCATCAGCGGCGCGCCGTAGCGCGTCACCCCTCGTGGCCGGTACCAGCACCCGGTGCCGCCCGTGCCGTTGCCCACCACGTGGATGTGGCAGTCGATGCGCATGGCCTACTTCGCCAGCTCCACCGCGAGCTCCTTGCAGCGCTTCAGGTCGGTCTTGCCCGTGCCGAGCATCGGGATCTTCTCCACCTGCCGAACGATCTTCGGTATCCAGAGATTGGGTACGCCCGCTTCCGCCAGCTTGGTCCGCACCGCCTCCGGCGATACCTCGTGCACCACGAGCAGCACCAGCGCCTCGCCCTTGGCGGCATCGGGCACGCCCGCCACGAAGACCACCGGCGCCTCCAGCGCCTCCCACGCAAAGGCCTCCATGATCTTCTGCTCCACGGTGCCGTGCGGCACCATCTCGCCCCCGATCTTCGAAAACCGCGACAGCCGCCCCTCGATGTGCAGGAAGCCGTCGTCGTCGAAGCGCCCGAGGTCCCCGCTCACAAACCACTCCTCGCGAAACGCCGCCTGCGTCTTCGCCGGATCGTCCAGATAGCCGCCAAAGACATTCGCCCCCTTGAAATACACCAGCCCCGTCTCGCCATGCGGCAGCTCGTCCCCGGTCTCGGGGTGCACCACGCGCGCCGTCATCCCCGGCATCATCCGGCCCACGGCGCCGTGGCGCTTGCCGACCTGGTGCTCGCTCGTGGAGGTCACGATCGGCGGGTGCGGCTGATTGAGCGCCGCCACCGGCGTCGTCTCCGTCAGCCCGTAGCCTTGCAGGATTTCGATATGGAAGGTCTTCAGGAATCCTTCCTTCAGGTCGTCGGGCAGCTTCTCCGCGCCCGTCACGATCAGGTCGAGCGAGCGCAGCTCGTGCGGCTCCGCCTTCTTCAGGATCGGGCGCACGAAGGTCGGCGCGCCCAGCATCACCGTGGCCTGCTCCTCGTGGATCGCGTCGATGATCTTCCGCGTCTCCAGCGGGCTCGGCACCGTCACCACGCTGCACCCGCGCATCATCGGGTACCAGAGCGTCACCGTGAAGCCAAAGCTGTGGAAGACCGGCAGGCAGCCGATGATCGAGCACGTCTCCGGCAGGATCGAGAGCGATGAGATCTGCGCGCAGTTGGCGAGGATGTTGCGGTGCGTGAGCACCACGCCCTTGGGCTCTCCCGAGCTGCCGCTCGTGAAGAGCAGGCCCGCCTCCGCCGTGTCGCCCACCTTGGGCAGCCCGAGCAGGCTCGCGCACCACTGGTTGGGCAGGAGGTACGAGGCCAGCAGCCACGGGATCATCGCCTTCTTCCCGCCGGCCGCGGCGATCTCCTTGCGCAGGTCGAGCGTGCGCTCGGGCCACGGGAAATTCGGCACTTTCGTCTTCAGGATGTCGGCCGATAGCACCGTCGTCACCCCGCCCATCCGCATGCTCGCCTCCAGCGCCGAGCGGCCCGCCGTGAAATTGAGATTCACCGGGATCTTGCCCGCGCAGAGCACCGCGAGATTGGCGATAAAGGCGCCCGCGCCCGGCGGCAGCACGATGCCGATGCGCCGCTCGGGCGCCACCTTCTGCAGGTGCTTGCTCAGCACCGCCGCCGCCGCGTAGAGCTGGCCGCACGTCATCGGCCGCCGCTCCGCCGTGCGATCCACCACCAGCAGCCGGCGCGGGTGCTTCGCCATGGTGCGCACGCACTCGCGCGCGAGATGCCGCTTCAGCACGGGCCGCTCGTCAAAGGCGATCTTGCCCAGGTCCAGCAGCTCCCGCCGCGCCCAGGCGGGGCTCACCTCGGCCGCCGGCGTCGGCTTGCCAAAGGCCACAAACACGTGCGTCGGCATCAGCCGCGGCGATTTCCAGAGGTACTTGTTGCCCGCGAAGGAAAAGATCGAGCCCCACAGTCCGTCGATCGCCACCGGCACCACCGGCACGCCCGCGCGCCGCGCGATGACCTCGAAGCCTTTCTTGATTTCGAGCAGCTGCCCCGTGCGCGAGATGTGCCCTTCGGGAAACAGGCACACCACCTCGCCCCGCTTCAGCGCCTCCGTCGCCGCGCGCACGCCCTCCAGCGCCGATTGCGAGGCCACGTCGATGCAGCCGCTGTGGTCGAAGCACCAGTTGAAAAACGCATGGCGCCGCAGCCCCTTGTACGCCATGAAGCGGATCGGCCGGCCGCACGCGAGCTGGAGCACCACCGGGTCCACATACGAGATATGATTGGCGATCAGCAGCACGCCGCCCTTCGCGGGCACGTTCTCCGCGCCGCTCGCGCGCACGCGGTACAGCAGCGAGGCCACGAGGCGGGCCGGAAGTTCGAGATAGGACGGAAAGTACGAGCGCCGACGAAAAAAGGGTAAGGGCATGAGCGCGGGAAAGGGTTATGCGAAAGAGTGGGCCGGGGGTTAAAGCTATTTCGTTTCCTCTTCGATCAAATGTCGAAACCGGTGATTGGCAAAGCCACCCACCGCAGCACGACACCGAGCACCACCAAAGCCACGATCCGGCACCACGTCGAATCGATAGCGACGATAATCCCCTCGCTTGGCCGGGCTCGGGTCGCACTCCCGCATAGCGATCCGCGGCTGCACCTCCACGATGTCCCGGCGGGCGTTCATGGCGAGGAAGGTTGAAGATGAGAGCAGCGCCGCCGCCTCAGGGGTATGCCTTGCCGTCCAGCAGCACCCTACGGATGTAGAGCCGTTGGGCGGGACTCACCGCAGCCTCCACCCAGAGGGTCTTGAACTGCGGGGTGCCCTTCCCTTCCGGCACGAAGTAGGTCTCGATGCCATAGGCGATGCGCTGGCCCGTGGGAGTCGGCGGCGCAGTGCTGCCGCTCGCCTTGCCGCGCACGAGGATCTGCCCCGGCTTGGGCGTCAGCTTTTTGCTGCTGGTCGCCACGAGCGTGTGAAAGCCCTCGCGCTGCTCCAGCAGCACCCACACGTCGCTGCCCAGCTCAAACTCCCGGCCGCCCACCGCCACCGCCGCCGGCGCGTCGCCGATCTCATAACCGAGAATCATGTAGTCCCCGCGCAGCAGATCCTGCGGGTCCACCGGCCTCGTCTTCAGCAGGATCGTCGGCGCGTGCTGCCGCACCCACTCGTGATAGCCCGCCCAGAGGCCGAGAAACAGCGCCTGCGCCGCCACCACCGCCCAAAACCAGCGCTTGGTCTTCATGCGCCGCCCTCCTTCCGCGCCGCGTCCACCAGCGAGCGGCGCTTCCGCTCCAGATAGTAGCCCAGGCCCAGCACCACCAGCCCCGAGACGATGAAGAAGACGCCGCCCTCCAGCATCGAGCCAAAGAGCAGGAAGTACCGCGTGATCACGTTGAGCGCGATGCCCGCGATGCCGAGATTGATCCAGTCCTCGCGACCCGAGGCGAGGCCGATGCGGATCATGCCCAGATTCAGCCAGAAGAGCGCGAGGCACGAGATCCCGCCCCACAGCCAGCCCGAGTCCCTCAGGTCGATGCCCAGCAGGTGCGCGAGCACCGGCGCCAGCCCCAGCGCCAGGTAGCCGAGGAAGGGCTTCACCTCCGCCCGGCGCACCCAAGCCCACCCCGCAGCCGCCGCCGCGAGGCCGAGCAGGACCAGCACCGGCTCCAGCCGCGAGCCGTGCATGATGTGGGCCGACCAGTACCGATCCGTCCATGTAAACCCGAGGCTGTACAGGCCGCCGCACGCGAAGAGCAGGCCCAGCGTCTCGTGCATCCCCGCATAGAGCGCCCAGCGCCCCTTCCTCAGGCCCAGTCCGAGCATGAGGAGCATCACGCCCTGCAAAAACGCCGCCCCCGCCATCCCGTACCCATAGTTGTCCCACCGCACCGTCGTCGCCAGCCGCAGCCACGAATCGCGCGAGCCCAGCTCCATCGCGAGCCAGATTAGCCCCGCCGCCGTGCTCACCACCTGCGCGCCCCGCGCCTGCACCAGCCAGGGCACCGCCGCGATGCCCGCCCACCAGAGCAGCACCCCGTTGGCCGGCCGGCTGTCGAGGTGGAAGATCTGGCTCACCAGCGCGATCCCGAGCAGAAACAGCACCGCTCCCACCATCAGGCACGCCTCGCCGAGGCGCGGGTGCGTGCCGGCGGAGATCTTCCAGTGCCAGCCTGCCGCATAGCTGCCGAGCAGCAGCGCCAGCAGCCCGCCGAGCTTCACCCAATCATGGATCTGCTCCCAATTGGCCTTGATGATGAGGCTGATGCCCACCAGCAGCAGCGCGCCGCCGATCCCGCCCAGGATCGCGAGGAAGCGCTGCGCCGCGCTCGTCGTCGCCGGATGCCGCGCCAGCAGCGCCGCCCGCTGCTCCGGCGCGATCAACCCCTCGCTCACCCAGCCCGCGCTCTCCGCGCTCAGGCGCTCCTCAAAGGTTTTCATCGCGCGTGTTTCCCGTCGGTTACCGAGCCCGCCGCCGCGCTTTCCAGCGCCACGAGCGTTTCGCGGCACTCCTTCATGCGCTGCGCCGATAGCCCCTTGGTGACTCTCGCCACCGCCGCCAGATACTGCGGCGTCACCTCCTCCCACAGCCTCCGTCCCGCCGGCGTCGGCACGATCCGGTAGGCCCGGCGGTCCGCGGGATTGTCCGCCCGCCTCACCCAGCCCGCCTTCTCCATCCGATCGACCAGCCCGGTCACGTTGGAGCTGTCCACCACGAGGTGCTCGCTCAGCTCGCGCTGGCTCAGGCCCCCCTCCGCGCTGCACACCACATTGAGCGCGTTGTACTGCGCCACGCTCAGGCCATGCGGGCGGAAGAGCCGCTGGCCCTCGCGTAGAAACGCATCCGCCGTCGCCATCACCGCCGAGACCAAGTCGTAAGCCGCGTCCGTTTTCACGGGCGCTATCGATGCCTTATCAATAGTTGATATGTCAACTATTTTTGGTCTGCACTGCTTTCAGCCCCTCCCGCAGATCGTTGGCCAGCGCCGCAAAGCCCGGGAAGTCGTGCTCCAGCCGCCGCGGATCGCGCCGCTGCCGCTCCGCCTCGCGCAGCGCGCACACCGTCTCCTGCGGCAGGCTGGGCCGGTGCGTGCCGTAGACGCGCTGCTTCAGCTCCGCCCGCGTGTACGGCAGTCGCCCGCTCTTCTGCCCGGCGATCCAGGCGGCTTCGTTCACCGCGGGATCGCGGCCGCAGAGATACCAGGCCTCGATCGCCGGCACCGCCACGCCCACCACGCGGAGCACGCGCTCCCGGCCGTGCGCGGGCGGCAGCTTCTTCGTCGTTTGCCGGTGCACGGTGCGCAGCTGGCACATCCGGCAATGCGGGTGGAAATAGGTCGGCGCATCGTGCTCCGCCGTGTGCACCACCGAGTCGTCGGAGTCGACGTTCACCACGAGCATGTCGGTATCCGTGTTGAAATGCAGGTGGCGGATCACCGCCGGCAGCAGTTGCGCCACATTCGGCCAGCCGCGCGCCCGGAAGCCCGGCGCCACGAATTGCGGGGTCTGCTTCAGCACCGCCGCCACCAGCACGCGCAGCGCCGCCTCGTCCGCCGGCGACTCGCTCAGGAGGGCGACCTTCATTCCCTCGCCCGCTCCTCCGGCACCCCGCCGAGGATGCCGCTAAACCACATGTCCCCGAGCGAGCCCTCCCTCAGCAGCTCGTCCAGGTCGGGCCGGTCGATCAGCCGCGAAAACTGCGCCGCCCGGCCGTGCTTGTGCGAGACGATCACCTCCTCCGGGTGATCGCGGAAGAGATCGATGAAGTACGGCGAGTGCGATGTCGTCACGATCTGCACCGGCGCCCGGTCGGAGCCGAAGTCCTTCGGGTAGCACAGGCGGTACAGCGCGTCGCGCATCTCGCGCAGCGTGCGCGGATGGATGCCGCGATCGACCTCCTCGATGCACAGCACGCGCGGCGGCTCCGGGTCGAAGGCCAGCGCCAGCACGCCGATGAGATAGAGCATCCCCTGCGAGAGCTCCGTCGCCGGCACCACTCCATCCTCCTCCAGCCGCAGGGAAAATTCCACCTGCCCGCCCGCATGCTCCACCAGCTCCAGCGAGCGAAATTCCGGCATGATCCGCAGCAGCTCCTCCGTGAGCCCGGAAAACGCGTCGGGCGCGGTCGCGCGCATCTCGGCCAGCACCGCCGCGAGATTGCCGCCCGAGCCCGCCAGCTCCGCGCCATCCTTGCGCGCGGAGGGCTCCGCCATCGCTTCGTTGTCCAGCATGTAGTAGCGGATCGTCCCCAGTTGCTCGCGCAGCGCCCCCCACTGCTCCGCCCCGGCCGGCTCGATGCGCAGGGCATCGCACACCGTATCCGACACGCATCCCATGTGCGCGCGCACGCCCTCGAAGGGCGGTGTGAAGCAAAACTCCACCTGCGGTCCCCCCTGCCGCTGCTCGATCGGCCCCTCCGCCAGCGGCAGCCGCGAGAGCGTGCGCAGCCGCAGCAGCGACTCGATCAGGCTCGTCTTGCCGCTGCCATTGGGGCCGATGATGAGGTTGAAGGGCGCGAGCGCCACGCGGGTATTGCGCAGCGCCTTGAAGTTTTGAAACGCGATCGACGCGATCATGCCCGCCACCGTGGAGCCGCCCGCGCCGCGAAGCAACCCCCGACGTCAGTCCCGCAGCACCACCACGTCATCCGCGTGGATCGCTGCCCACACGCGCTCGCCCGCTCGCACCGTCTCCCGCAGTGCGCTGCCCGCCGCCGCCAGCGCCGTCAGCCGCAGCCCCGCCTCCGTGACCAGCAGGAGCCGCTCCATCGCGCCGAGGAAGACCACCGCCTCCACCGTCGCCGCAAACGCCCCGCTCTCCGCGCCCGGGCTCTTGCTCACGTGCACTTTCTCCGGCCGCACCAGCACCCGCCTCGCCCCCGCGTGCCAGCGCTCCGCCGCGACGCGCAGGGCCAGCCCGCCCGGCGCGCGCAGGGCCACCTCTCCGCCCGCCTCCCCCACCCGCTCCACCTCGAGCAGATTGGCGTGCCCCACAAACTCCGCCGCAAACGCCGTCGCCGGCCTCCGGTACAGCTCCTGCGCTTCGCCGATCTGCTCGATGCGGCCGCGATTCACCAGCGCGATCCGGTCGCTCATCGTCAGCGCCTCCTCCTGGTCGTGCGTCACCATCACGAAGGTCGTGCCCAGCCGCCGCTGGAGCTGCTTCAACTCCACCTGCATCCCCTGCCGCAGCCGCGCATCGAGCGCCGAGAGCGGCTCGTCCAGCAGCAGCACCGCCGGCCTCGGCGCGAGTGCCCGCGCCAGCCCCACCCGCTGCCGCTGCCCGCCCGAGAGCTGCTCCGGCCGCCGCTCCTCCAGCCCGCCCAGCTCCACCAGCGCAAGCGCCTCCGCCACGCGCCGCGCGATCTCCTCGCGCGGCAGCCCCTGCCGCTTCAGCCCGAAGGCCACATTCTCCCGCACCGTGAGATGCGGAAAGAGCGCGTAGCTCTGGAAAACCTGGTTCACATTCCGCCGGTGCGGCGGCACGCGCGTCACCTCCTCGCCGCCCAGCCACACGGTGCCCGCCTCCGGCTGCTCAAAGCCCGCGATCAGCCGCAGCAGCGTCGTCTTGCCGCACCCCGAGGCGCCCAGCAGCGTCAGAAACTCCCCCGCGCGCACCGCCAGGCTCACGCCGTCCACCGCGAGCACCTCGCCAAAGCGCTTCGTCACTCCGCGCAGCTCCACCGCGCTCACAACCGGGCCTCCTCGAAGCGCGCCCCGCGCCGCTGCATCCACCAGTAGACGCCCAGAAACAGGAGCATGAAGACCACGCTCAGCGCCGCCCCGAAGGGCTTGTCGCGCGCCTGCCCCACAAACTGGTCCTGGATCACGTTGCCGATCATCGGCACCCTCGCCCCGCCCATCAGGTCGCTGATCGCAAACATCCCGATCGCCGGCACAAACACCATCAGCACACCCGCCGCCAGCCCCGGCGCCGTGAGCGGCACCGCCACGCGCGCAAACGCCCGCCACGGTCCGCAGCCGAGGTCCTGCGCCGCCTCCAGCAGCGCCGGGTCCACCTTCTCCGCGCTGCCGTAGATCGGCAGGATCATGAAGGGCAGGTACGCATACACCAGCCCGATCACCACCGCTGTCGGCGTGTACAGCAGCTCCATCGGCG
Organism: uncultured Opitutus sp.; assembly: GCA_964480585.1. Classification (GTDB taxonomy): domain Bacteria; phylum Verrucomicrobiota; class Verrucomicrobiia; order Opitutales; family Opitutaceae; genus ER46. Next base: position 38,236 of record CAYZPV010000034.1, read on the forward strand.
CCGCGATCACCTCCGTGTAGCGCAGCAGCCCGTTGAGCAGGCCTTCCGCCTTGAGGATCGTGATCCAGGCATACGTGCGGATGAGAAAGCTCGTCCAGAAGGGCACCATCACCAGCAGGAGCAGTCGCGTCCGCCACCGCTCGCCCGCGCGCGCGATCGTCCACGCCACCGGATACCCAAGCACCACGCAGATCGCCGTCGTCAGCGCCGCGTAGCCCACCGAGCGCGCGAAGACCCCGAGGTACACCGGGTCGGCCACCCGCTGGTAATTCTCCAGCGAGAAGGTGAAGATCACCCGCCCCAGCTCGTCGCGCTCCGCAAAGCTGTACGCGACGAGGATCGCCGCCGGCGCGATCACAAACGCCGCCAGCCACACCAGCAGCGGCGCGAGGAGCAGCCAGGCCCAGCCTCCCGGTTTCCGCATGTCGTCGCGCCTACTTCTTCGCCGAGCTCTTCAGGTCGGTGACGAGCTTGTCGATGTCGGCCGCGGCCTTCCCGATGTCGCGGAAGGTCGCCAGCTTCTCCATCTTCGGGTAGCTCGCCTGGTTGGCGAGCTGCTCCTTGCTGAGCAGCTTGCGCGCCGCGAGGTTGGGATTCGTGTAGGGAAACTCGTCCGAGATCAGCTTGCTCACCTCGGGCCGCAGCACGTAGTCGATGAAGCGGTGCGCCGCCGCGGTGTTCCGGGCGCTCGTGGGGATCGCCAGCAGGTCCACGAAGGGATGATAGCCCTCGCTCGGCAGCACGTAGACGAATTTCTTGTTTTCGTTGATCAGCTTCGCCGCCTCGCCGCTCCACACCACGCCGAGATCCACGTCGCCATTGAGCAGCGGGGTCTTGGGGCTGTCGGAGTCGAAGACCTTCACCAGCTTGATCCACTCGGCCACCAGCGGGCGGGCCTTCGCCAGCGTCTCCCGCGTGATGTTGTTTTGGTCGATGCCCAGGGTCACCAGCGCCCAGCTCACGATCTCCCGATTGTCGTTTAGCACCACGATGCGGTCCTTGTACTTGGCCTGGAAAAGATCGCGGTAGCCCCGCACCGGCTCCTTCACCTTCTCGGTGTTGATCACGATGCCCACGGTGCCGATCATGTACGGCACGGTGAATTTCTGCTCGGGATCGTGCGGGAGCTTGAGAAACTCGGGCCCGATGTGCTTCAGGTTGGGCACCTTCGCGGCATCGAGCGGCCGGAGCAGCTTGTTGCGGATCATCGTCTCCGCGATGTAGTCCGGCGGCTGCACCAGATCGTACGTCGCGCCTCCCGCCAGGAGCTTGGAGAGCATCTCCTCGCCCGAGGCATACGTCTCATAGTTTACCTTGATGCCCGTCTCTTTCGTGAAGCCGTCGATCACGGCCTGCGGCACGTACTCGGACCAGGCGAAGAGATTCAGCGACTCGGCGGCGCGCACCAGCGGCGCGGCCAGCACGGCGGTGACGAGGAGGGCCCGCGCAAGCGAAGGCCGGAGCAGGCGGAGTGAGCGGTGGAGGGACATGGCGAAAAAAAGGTGCGTCAGGTTTTCTTGAGCCTTTCAGCGACGAGCACAATCGCCACCGTGGCGACGATGAAGAGCGCCGAGAGCGCGTTTAACATAGGATTCAGTCCTACCTTGGCCATGCCGAAGATGCGCAGCGGCAGCGTGGCCGAGGCCGGGCTCGCGGTGAAGTAGGTCACGATCACTTCGTCCATCGACAGCGTAAAGGCCAGCAGCGCCCCCGCCACGATCGCCGGCCGCAGGCTCGGCACGATCACCAGCCAGAAGGCCCGCGCCGGCGTCGCCCCCAAGTCGAGCGCCGCCTCCTCCAGCGCGGGGTCCATCCCCGCCAGCCGCGCCCGCACCGCCAGCAGCACGAAGGGGAAGCAAAACGTCACGTGCGCGATCACCACGGTCGTAAATCCCAGCGGCAGCTGCGCCGTCGCGAAGAGGATCAGCAGGCTCACCCCCATCACGATCTCGGGCATCATGATCGGCACGCCCACGAGCGTCTGGATCGCCCGTCCACCCCGAAAGCGGTAGCGATGCAGCAGCCACGCGCCCAGCGTCCCGAGCGTCACCGCCAGCGCCGTCGTGAGCGCCGCCACGATCAGGCTGTTTTTCGCCGCCCGCATCAGCGGCTTGTTGGCCCACACCTGCTCGTACCACCGCAGCGTGAAGCCCTCCCACAGGATATTCAGCCGCGAGGTGTTGAAGGAGTACGCCACCAGCACCGCGATCGGCAGGTAGAGAAATAGCAGCACCAGCGCCGTCCACGTGCCAAACACGGCGCGAAATATCCGCTGACTGGGCGGTAGCTGGGACATGGCGAAAAGAGGCGCCCGCAGGACTGCGGGCAACCCCGCATCGAAGCAAGCCTTACACCACTAGCGGCCATTTCTCATTCAACTATCCGAAAATCCCCGAAAGCTTCCCGCTTGAGCAGGTTGCCCTCGTGGCAATCCTCTCTCATCGTGAGCACGCCACCCCTTCCCGAGAATTCCCTGCGGTCCCCCAGCCGCATCGCGATCATCGACGATAATCCCGACGATGTTTTCATCCTCCAGCGTCAGCTCCGTCGTCTTGGCATCACCTGCCCCATCGCCACGTTTCACGATGGCCACAATGCCATGGCCTACCTCAAGCAGGTCTCCGTCGGCCATGGGCGCAAGGCGCTGCCCGATCTCCTTTTCCTCGATATCAACATGCCGGGCACCACCGGCTTCAGCGTCCTCTGCTGGCTGCGCGACCACCAGGCCACCCATCACCTCAAGGTCGTGATCCTCTCCGGCACGAGCGATCCCGGCGATGTCGCGCTGGCGACGGCGCTCACCGCCAATTCCTACCTCGCCAAGCACGCCAATCTCACTGGCCTGCTCGGCATCGTCAGCCGGCTCGCGCCGCAGTTGCTGCCGCCCCCGCTCCTGCCGCCGGCCGTCTCCGCCGATCCCTTCCCCGGCGTGCGCGCGGAGAGCGCGGCCTCCGCCTCGGAGGCCTCCACGCTCTCCCTCCGCGGCGTCGCCTCCCCGCTCAGCGCGGGCTAGCCGCCCCCGGCCAGGCGCTCGCTCCCGCGATCCCCTTGGCCTCTTCCGGCGGGCGGCCGTGCCGGGCATCGGCCTCCGGCGTCGGCAGCTTCGGCTCGCTCCGCTCGGGCCGATCCGCGCAGTACCACCAGTTGCGCGCAAAGGTGAAGCTCTCCGGCGCGGTCCCTCCGCCGATATTCACTCCGCCCTCCGCCCACTGCGTGGAGTCGAAGACGATCACGTTGTCGGTGAAGCGCCCGTTGCGGCACGCGATGAAGTCGGCCGCCTTGTTTTCCTGGAGAATGCGCAGCGCCCACCGGCCCGGTTTGATGATCGTGTTGTAGCGCACCACCGCGCCATCCACGCCCACGAAGGCCATCGCCGCGACGCCGCCCACGAAGGTGTTTCCCTCCACCACGATCGCGCGCGCCTCGGCATTGTCCCCGTCGGGCTTGAGGGCCGGCCGGAAAAAGGCCCGCCCCGTGCTCCCGCCGATGTTCACCCCGCGCCCCCCCGCGTTTTCAAAGCGATTGCCCCGCACCGCGATCGCGCTGGTGCCGCCCTTGCATTGCACCGCCGTGCAGTTGGGCGGCGCCGGGTCGCGGTGGCGGATCGTGTTGCCCTCGATCACCCCGCGATGGCAGCCGACCATGTCGATCGCCGAGCCGCCCTTGGTGCCCCAGCGCTCGAGGGTGCAGCCGACCACATGGAAATCGTAGATCCCCGAGAGCTTGATGCCGTCGTGGTTGCCGTCGCCCCCGATGTCGGTGATGCGCAGGCCGCGCAGCACGATGCCGCGCGCGGTCGGCTCGGTGTCCCGCGTCGCCTGCGGCGAGCCGCCGTCGTCGATGTTCAGCCCATTGTTGGCGCTCCGCTCGATCACCAGCCCGCGCAGCTCCACGTGGGCCGGGTTGGAGAGGTGCATCCCGTTGTTGCCGCCGCGCAGGATCGGCGGCTGCGCCGGATCGGCCGCCGCGATCACGATCGGCTTCTCCGGGGTGCCCCGCAGGTCCACCGAGCGAAATCCTCCGCCGTACTCGCCCCCCGCGAGCAGGATGTGCGTGCCCGGCACCGCCGCGGCCAGCGCCGCCCGCAGGCTGGCCGCATCGTGCACCCGCACTTCCGCCGCGGTGGCGAGGTGGCACAGCAGCCCAACAAGGATGCAGGTGGATACGCGGAAGCTTGGCAGGGGCATGGTCGCACGATCCATGGCGCGTCCCCTCCCCAAGTCCACGCCAATGCGCGGGCCTCTTCAGCGGCTCGGCACTTCGTACACTTCCACCAGCCCCGCCCCGGTGCCGCCGCCCACTCCGCTCATGATCGCGCTGTACGCGCCGGGCTGCAGGGTCACCAGTACCGCCGCGTCGCGGCTGCCCGCGCCCAGCGCAAAGGCCCCCGTCTGCGTGCTCGCAGCCTGGATGTCGGCCGCCGTCGCCGCGGGGCGTTCCGGCGCCAGCGTCTGCGGCGTGCCCCAGTCGTTGTTCTCCGCCAGCGGCGTGGCGGCTTCGGCCGCAAAGACTTTCAGCTGCGGGTCGGCCAGCACGCCCTCCAGCCCAAACTGCGTGAGCCCGGGCCCGATGCCGCGGATGAGCAGCTTCTTCGGCGCGTTCCCCGTCACCACAAAGCCCGCGATCAACTGCCCGTCGCCCGTGTCGACAAAGCCCCGCGTCGAAATGTTTCCGAGGTGCTGCAGCTCCAGCGGCTGCGCCGCCGCCGCGTCGTACACTTCCACCAGCACCACGCCCGCCCCGCCATTCGCCTGCACGAGCGCCGTGTAGCTGCCGGGCGCGAGCGTCGTCACCAGCGCCGCATCCGCACTGCCGCTCGGGAGTGGAAACGCGCCCACCCGTTGCGCCGTCGCGGCCGCTTCGGCCTGGCTGCCCCAGTCCTCGTTCTCCGCGATCATCGTGCCCCCGCGGTAGAGCTGCAGCCGGGGATTCGGCAGCGGCCCGGCCACGCCCAGCGGGCTCAGGCCCGGCCCCACCGCCCGCACCAGCACCCGCTTGGGCTCGTCTCCCGCGATCACGAAGCCCGCGATCACCGAGCGATTCGCATCGCTCGAGACCACGCGCAGCCGCGAGGAGAGATTGATCAGCCGCACGCTCGCATCGCTCACCACCGTGTGGGTCGCGCTTGCCGCGCCCGCCCCCGTCACGCCCGCTGCGAAGTAGTTGCCCGAGAGATCGCGGATCGTCGTCCTCGCCTCCGGCGCCATCCCCAGCCGCACCGTCCCGGTAAAGCCCGCAAACGTCACCACCACCGAGTAGAACCGCGTGCTCGCCGTCGGCGCGGGCCACACCGAGACCACCGTCGCATTGCTCACGCCGTCGCTCCCCGTCGCCACCAGCGACTGCGCCGTGCCCCCCAGCACCGGCTCGCTGAAGGCCACCTCGAAGGTCGCCGAGGTCGCCGTGCTCGAGGTCACGCGCACCGCCACCGTTGGCGCCTCCGTGTCCGGCGTCCCCGGCATGTCGAAGACCTGCACCCGGTCGTTTTGGTAGTCGGCCACATAGCCGCGCGTGCGCGCCGCATTCATCACGAAGTGAAAGGGCAGCGTGAATTGCCCCGGCCCATTGCCTCGCGCGCCAAAGGTGAGCCCCGCCGGCGCGCCCGCCAGCGTGCGCCGCGAGATCTGTTGGTGAAATCCGGTGCCGTCGTTGCCGCTGCTCTCCGTCAGCCAGAGCATCTCCTGCGAATCGATGAATATCCCCAGCGGGATCACATGCACCCCCGGCACGCCGAGGTACACTTGGTCGCGGTACGCCCCCGTGCGCGCATCCAGCATCTGGAGCCGCGATCCCGCGTTGAAGCCATCCGAGACGTACACCGTCGAGCCTTTCACCGCGATGCCGTACGGTGTCGCAAACTGCCCGTTGCCCGTCCCCGAGCCGCCCACGCGCCACTGCCGCGTCACCGTCGCGGCGGGCCCCGGCGGGCCCGAGATCGTATACTTGGCCACCTTGTCGCGATCCACGATAAAGCCCGTGATGTCGCCGTGCTCCGTCACGTAGAGCGCGCCGGCTTCGTCGATCGCCAGGCCGAGCGGCCCGTGCATCTCCGTCGTCGAGCCCGGCGTGCCCGAGCCAAATTTCATCACAAAAGCGCCGTTCTGCGTGATGCGCTGGATGCGGTTGAGAAAGCGGTCCGCGATCCAGAGGTCGCCCGTCGGCCCATCCACCACGATCGCATCGGGGCTGATGAAGCGGCCATCCTCGGGATTCGTCGTCGACGAGGCGCGCGGCGCCAGCGTGATCGGCGCTCCCCCCGCGAGCGGGTATTTCAGGATGCGGCCTCCGCCCGTGCCATCGATATTCCCATGCTCCGAGACATAGAGAAATCCCCTCGCCTCATCCAGCGCCACGAAGGTCGGCCCGTTCAGCGCCGGGCTCGGGTCGGGCAGATGGGCGCGCCACGTCTGCGCGTGCGCCGGGAGGAGCAGGCCAAGCAAGGCCGCGCAAAGGACTTTCCAGATCGAGGCGGAGGACGTGTGTGCGATTTTCACGGGCCGGAGTGGTCCGCAGTGTACCGGCCCCCGTCCTCCGCTCCTCGTGGGTAAGCACCCAACGACAGAGTGGGTAATACCCTACCGCCCTGCCGCCGCCCGCTTCCCTCGCCCCAGACTTGCTCCCGGCCCCGGCTTCTCTACTGTCGACCGCTCTAAATGTTTGCCGCATTTGCCGATCGCACCTGGCTCTGGCTCGCCGCCGGCTTTTACGCCGCGGGCTTCCTGCTGGGCACGCTCGCGCTCCTCCGGCACGGACGTCCCTCCGGCATCGCCACTTACGCGCTGATCGCCGTCGGCTATCTCGTGCAGCTGGTCGGGCTCGGCATCCGCGGTCGCGCCGTTGGCGGCTGCCCGCTGGGCAACCAGTTCGAGATTTATCAGTTCGTCGCCTGGTCCTCCATCACGCTCTACCTCGTCGTCGGCGTCACCTTCCGAAATAGCCTCCTCGGCTACTTCACCTCCTGCCTCGCCGCGATCCTCACCACCCTCTCCCTGGCCATCCCCGCCTGGGATGCCACCACGCGCACCCATATCTTCGGCGCCAATCCCTGGATCGAGCTCCACGCCGCCCTCGCCGTCTTCAGCTACGGCGTCTTCGGCCTCCTCGCGCTCACCTCGCTGATGTTTCTCCTGCGCAATCACTCGCTCAAGTCCAAGCACCTCGGCGGCTGGTTTTCCTTCCTCCCCTCGATCCTCGATCTCGATCATATCGGCGTGCGCCTGCTCGGCGCTGGCGTGGCCATCCTCACCGCAGCCCTCGCCGTCATCGCGCTCCACTACTTCCGCGATGTCTCGTCGGCCAATCTCCTGAAGATCCTCGCCACCACCCTCGTGTGGGCCGCCTACGCCACCGTCTTCTTCCTCCGCTTGCGCGGCGTGCTGCTCGCCAAGCGCTTCTCCTGGTGCTGTCTCGCGCTCTTCGCCGCCGCCCTCCTCTCCGTCGGGCCCGTCGATAAGAGCCGCTTCCCCGCGAAGAAAAACGCCGCCGTCCAGCAAGCCGCCCCATGAGTCACGCCGGCCTCTTCGTCATCGGCGCGACGCATCACCGCGCCCCCCTCGCCATCCGGGAGAAGCTCTCGCTCACCGCCGAGTCCGCCGCCGCCTTCCAGGCCGAGCTCGCCGGCTTTGCCGGGCTCAAGGAATTTGCCCTCCTCGCCACCTGCAACCGCATCGAGTTTTACGGCGTCGCCGCCTCCGCCGAGGTCACCCGCCGCGTCGTCGAGGCCTTCTGCGCCCGGCAGCAGTTCGACGTGAGCGAGTTTGAGAAGATCCGGCTCAATCTCCACGATCGCGACGCCGTGCAGCACCTCGTCGAGGTCTCCGCCGGCCTCGACTCCCAGATCATCGGCGAAAACGAAATCTTCGGCCAGGTGAAGGATGCCTACGCCGCCGCCCAGTCCCGCGGCTCCACCGGCCCCGTCCTCAACCGCGTCTTCCAAAAGGGCTTCCAGGCCGCCAAGCACGTCCGCACCCACACCGCCATCTCCGAGGGCCAGGTGAGCGTGGCCAATGTCGCCGTCGAGCTCGCCCTCAATATCTTCGGCTCCCTCGAGCACACCCGCATCCTCCTCATCGGCGCGGGCGAGATCGGCGAAAAGACCGCCAAGGCCTTCCAGAGCCGCGGCGCCGCCGCCCTCACCGTCACCAGCCGCCGCCTCGAGCGCGCCATGGAGCTCGCCACCGCCCTCAATGGCAGCGCCATGCCCTTCGAGCAGCGCGAATCCCGGCTCGCCGAGTTCGACGTCGTGGTCTGCGCCACCTCCGCCCCCGACCTCGTCGTCACCCTCCCCGCCGCGCGCGCCGCCATGCACAAGCGCCCCGCCCGCCCCCTCTTCTTCATCGATCAGGCCCTCCCCCGCGATGTCGATCCCGCCGTGCCCGAGATCGACAATGTCTTCCTCTACAACCTCGACGACCTCGCCAAGATCGCCGAGGAAAACCGCGCCGCCCGCGAGGCCGAGCTCGTCCGCGGCCGTGCCATCGCCGCCGAAAAAGCCGAGGCCCTCTGGCGCCAGGTCGCCCCGCAAGTGGCCTCGCTCACGGAGCCAGCTTCGCGATCGACCACCGATGTTCTCCCATCCGACGGCGGCGCGATGCCCTCGCCGCGCGGGCATTGAGCCCCCGCCGCGCCTTGCATCGGGTCCGCCTCCGGCCTTTCTCCGCTCGCCCTTCCCGACCGTCTCGATCAAAGGCCGCCGCCGCCCTCACGGATTCCGCGCTGCCCTCGCCCTTGCCAGCGCATCGGCCAGCTCCACCGTCTTGATCGGCTTGCTGATATAGTCGTCCATCCCCGCCGCGAGGCAGAGCTCCCGGTCGCCCTGCATCGCATTGGCCGTGAGCGCGATGATCCACGGCCCCGTGCCGCGCTCGGGAAAGAGCGCGCGCAGCCGCCGCGAGGCTTCGAGTCCGTCCATCTCCGGCATCTGCACATCCATCAGCACGATGTCGTACTTCTGGCGGCGCACCGCCTCCAGCACCTCGTTGCCATCCGCCGCCACATCCGCGCGGAAGCCCAGCTTGCCCAGCATCAGCAGCGCCACCTTCTGGTTCACGATATTGTCCTCCGCCAGGAGGATGCGCTCAGGCTGCGTCGCCGTGGCATCGGCATTGAGCTTCGGCACAAAGGGCTGCATCGAGCGCGCCCGCGCCGGCGCGGGCGCCGAGGACTTGAGCAGCTCCCCCAGCGTCGCGATCAGCTGCGCCGGCTTGGCCGGCTTCATCAGGAAGGCCGAAAACAGCTCGGGATCGCCCACTTCCTCCCGCGCCCCCAGCGAGGAGAGCAGGATCAGCGGCATCGCCTCCGCCGTCCGCAGCCGGCGGATTTCGCGCGCCAGCATCTCGCCATCCATCTCCGGCATGTGCATGTCGATGATGCCCACGTCAAAGAGATCCCCATCCCGCAGCCAGCCGAGCGCCTCCGCTCCCGACATGGCCGCGCGCGCCGTCATCCCCCAGTTATGCGCCAATTCCGTCAGGATGCGCCGGTTGGTCGCGTTATCGTCCACCACCAGCAGCGTGCGGCCCCCCAGCTTGGGCTGCTCCGGCTGGAGCCACGGCCGCGGGCGCGCCCCCACCGCCTCCACCACGATCGTAAACGAGAAGGTCGAGCCCTTCCCCTCCACGCTCTCCACCGACATCGTGCCGCCCATCAGCTCCGCCAGCCGCCGGCTGATCGCCAGCCCCAACCCCGTCCCGCCGAAGCGCCGCGTCGTCGAGGGATCCACCTGCGTGAAGGATTGGAATAGCCGCGCTATCCCCGCCTCGGAGATGCCGATGCCCGTATCGCGCACCGCAAAGGCGAGCTGCATCCGGTCTTCCGAGAGCGTCGTCGCGCGCAACGACAGCACCACTTCGCCCCGCTCGGTGAATTTCACCGCGTTGCCCAGCAGGTTCACCAGCACCTGGCGCAGGCGCGTCGGGTCTCCGCGCACCACATTGGGCACTCCGTCGGCGATCTCGTACAGCAGGTCGAGCCCCTTCTCCCGCACTCGCGGCGTCAGCAGGTCGAGCGCGCCCTCCACGCACTCGCGCACTTGGAATTCCACGTGCTCGAGGCTCAGCCGGCCCGACTCGATCTTGGAGAAGTCCAGGATGTCGTTGATGATCGTCAGCAGCGCGTCGCCGCTCGCCCGGATCGTCTCCACATAGTCCCGCTGCTCGCGCGTCAGCGCCGAGTCGAAGAGCAGCGACGTCATCCCGATCACGCCATTCATCGGCGTCCGGATCTCGTGGCTCATCATCGCCAGGAACTGGCTCTTTGCGAGGTTGGCCGCCTCCGCCGCGTTCTTCGCCGCGCGCAGCTCCTCCGACTGCCGTTTGATCGCCGAGATATCCACCACCGAGGCGATCTGCTGGCGCTTGCCCGTCACCGGGTCGACCACCACCCGCGCGCTGTACGTGGCCCACACGATCTCCCCGTCGGGCCGCACGTAGCGCTTCTCCATGTCGTAGCGATCGGTCTCCCCGCGCAGGATCCGCTCCCACAGCTCCCGTTGCAGCGCAAAGTCCTCCGCCTGCGTCGCGGCCACGTAGCGGTGCAGCTCGTGGCGCAGCTCCGCGGGCACCCCCGTGATGCGCGCGTACTCGTGGTTGACCTGGTGCGTCTCCGCCGGCCGCTCCAGCTCGAGCCAGGAGAGGCCGATCGGCACCAGATCGAAGATCGACTGCAGGCGCGCCTGCTCCTGCGTCAGCTTCGACTCGGCCTGCTTGCGCTCCGTGATGTCCACCAGCGTCGAAAGCTCCTCGAAGATGCCGTTCTCGAAGCGCTTTCGCTGGATCGAGTACAGCACCCACACGATCCGCCCGTCGCGGTGGCGGTAGCGCTTTTCCATCGAGTACTGGTCGATCTCGCCCGCCACCAGGCGCGCGTAGTGCTGCTGCTGCACCGCGTACTCCTCGGGGATGCTCACCTGCTCGAAGATCCCGGGCGTCTTCACCTCCTCCGCCGTCAGCCCGCAAAGCGCCAGGTGCGCCTCGTTGAAGAGCCGCTCGGAGGCCCCGTTGGGCTGCACCCGCCGCCACGAAATGCCGATCGGCGCGGATTCGAAGATGAAGCGGAACTGCGCCTCCTTCTTCGCCAGCTCCTCCTGCGCCCGCTGCACGGGCGTCACATCCACCAGCGTCGAGACTTCCTGGTAGCCGCCATCCGGCTCGCGAAAGCGGTGGAAGGTAAGCTCCGCGTGCACCACCTGGCCATCGAGGCGGAGGTACCGCTTCTTGATCGTGAATTTATCGATCTCGCCCCGCTCGAGCTGGCCGTAGAGCTTGGTCTGCCGCTCCCAGTCCTCCGGATGGGTGATGCGCTCGAAGATTTCCGGGTCGCGCATCTGCTCCATCGTGAGGCCTACGATGCGCAGGTGCGCCTCGTTGGTCAGCCGCCGGCGGCGGCCGTCGGCTCCCACCCAGAGCCAGGAAAGCCCCGTCGAGGCGCTCTCGAAGATGAAGCGAAACTCCGCCTCCTTCTGCGCGATCTCATGCTGGATGTGCTTGCGCTCCGTGATGTCGAGCTGCAGGCCGATAAAGCCGGTCACCCTCCCCTCGCCGTCCTTCAATGGCTGGATATCCAGCTCCACCCACCGCGGCTCACCCGCTTTTGTGTAGTTGAGCATCTCCCCCTTGAAGGGCTCCCCGCGGTCGCACGCGGCGTTGATCTCCGCCAGCGCCTCCGCGCTCGTATCCGGCCCATGCAGCAGCTCGCTCGGCCGGCGGCCGATCGCCTCGTACGTGCTGTACCCGAAGAATCGCACGAAGCTCTCGTTCACCCACTCGATGCGCCAGTCCGCGTCCATGATCAGCACGCCCGAGCCGGCGCGGCTCGCCACCAGCGCCAGCTTGGCCGCCTCGGCCTGCGCCCGCGTGAGGCTCGCCGTCATCTCCCCCGCGAGCTTCAGCGCCCGCGCCCGCGCCCCCACCAGCGCCCACGTGAATCCTCCCGCGAAAAAGCTCAGCAGCAGCCCTCCGCCCAGCACCGCGTAGCCCGCCAGCCGCCCGACTGGCGTGCCTTCGATCGTCGTCGAGCGCATTCTCACCGTCCACGTCCGCCCGTACATCTCCAGGATGTCCGACGAGGTCACCGCCTCCGCGCGGCTCCGGCTCGTGTGCCAGCGCGCGTCTTCAAATTCCAGCTCGCTGCCCGAGCGATACAGCGCCGTCGCCGCCGTCCCCGCCAGGCCGTCGTACACCTCGATCTGCACCTGGCCTTCGCCCGCCGCCGCCACGCCGCTGAAGAGCGCTTCCAGGTTGAGCGCCGCATACACCCAGCCTTGCAGCGCGCGCGTGCGCTCCTCGGGCGTCGTCCGCGGCTGCCCCAGCCGGTACACCGGCAGCAGCAGCAGGCACCCCGGCACCTCGCTCTGCCCGTCGATCAGCGCAAACTGCGGCGTGAGCGCCAGCGCATCCTCGCGCATCGCCTGCTCGGCCGCGCCTCGGCGCTTCGTGCCCGAGCCGAGATCCTTCCCCAGCGCGGGCAGGTTCCGCGCGCGCGGCTCGGCATGCGTCACGATGTAGAGCTCGGGATTTTCCCCCGCGTGCTCCACCGCAAAGCCCGGCCGCTCCCGCGCCAGCCTCGCCTCAAACTCGGCCAGCTCCGCCCGCGTGATGCGCTGCGCATACGCCAGGCCCACCACTCCGCGATCCAGAAACGGCGCCTGCGACGCATATTCCCCTTCCCACTGCGCCGGCGAGGGCTCGCCCACCACCTCGATCAATCGCCGCGCCCCATGCAGCGCCTGCTCCACCGGCGTCATCCGCCGCTCGATCTCCTGCAGCAGCCGGTCATGCACCCGCTCAAAGCGAAACGTCTCCCGCCGCCGCACTTCCGCCCGCACCGCGCTCCACGCGGCCACCGAGAGCACCACACCGAGCAGCACGACCAGCCAGGGCAGGGCGCGCATGAGCCAGAGGAATCGTGGTTGGGGGTACTGGGAGCCAGCCATCGCCGCCGACAAAACCACCTTAGCCGCCAATGGCGAACTATTTGCAGACCCGCGCGACCTTCCGCTTTTCTCAGGTGCGGAGCTGCCGCAGCAGCCACTCTGCCGCCGTCTGTCCGGCCGGCACCGCCAGCATCGCGCGCAGCCGCGCTGCCTGCTCCGCCGCTCGGGCCACCCGGCGCGCATCCCCCGTGCAAGCCCGCAGCTCCTCCGCCAGCGCGCGCGGCGTCGCCGCTCCCTGGATATACTCCGGATACATCGGCTCGCGCAGCAGCAGATTGGCGATCCCCAGATACTCCACCTTCACCAGCATCCGCCCCATGAGATAGGTCAGCGGATTCGCGCGATACGCGATCGCGCCGGGGATGGCCGCCAGCGCGCACTCCATCGACATCGTGCCGCTGGAGGTCAGCACCGCCGAGGCCGCCACCGCCTCGTGCGCCTTTGCCCGGGCCCGGCGGTGGCCGATCTCCGCGAGATCCACATTCCCCGGCGGCCTGGCCGCCTCCAGCACCGCGCGGATCTCCGTGCTCGGGTAAAGCACGATCGCCCGCGCCGCCGGCCGCTCGCGCGCAAACTCCGCAAATCCCGCCAGCAGCGCGGGGAAAATCCGCCCCACCGCCTGCCGCCGGCTCCCCGGTAGCAGCAGCACCGGCCCCTCCGGCTCGTACCGCACCGGGGGCACGTGCTCCGCCGCCACGAAGGGGTGCCCCACAAACTCCGCCGCCAGGTCCGTGTCCTTGTAGCACGCCGGCTCGAAGGGAAAGATCGTCGCCAATGCATCGAGATCCCGCGCCATCGTGAAACGCCGCTTCGCCTTCCACGCCCAGATCTGCGGCGAGATGTAGAATACCAGCCGCATCGCGCCCCCGCCCTTCCGCGATAGCCCGCGCTCCCGCAGCGCCGCCGCCAGCCGCAGGTTGAATCCCGGATAATCCACGAAGCACACCACGCGCGGCCGGTGCGCCTCCAGCCAGCGCAGGGTCTCGGCAAACAGCGCCTTGAAAAACGGGTAATTCTTCAGCACCTCCACCAGCCCCACCACCGAGGAGGCCGTCATGTCGTGCAGCACCTGCGCCCCCGCCGCCGCCAGTTGCGGCCCGCCCAGCGCCGCCACCGCCAGCCCAGACTCGCGCCCCCGCAGCTCGCGCACCATCCGCGCCGCGTGCTCGTCGCCCGAGTGCTCCCCGGCGATGATCAGCACGTCGACTTTCCCCCCTGCCGGCGGGGCAAACGTGACTGGCTGCCTCTCCGCCGCGCTCACCGTTTTTCTCCCGCCTTGCGGATCTGCTCCGTGATCGTGATCGCCACTTCGAGCGCCGATTTGCCCAGCGCCGCGCCCACCTTCGGCTGCTTCGCCTTCGCCACGCTCTCCACGAAGTGCGCCAGCTCCAGCGCCAGCGGCTCGCCCTTCTCGATCGGGATGTCGCGCACCGGGATCGCGCTCGAGTCGCCCGCCTTCACCAGGCCGATCTTCATCTTCACCGCGTACGCCACGATGTCGCTCTTCTTCACGAGATGCCCCGCCTGGTTCATGAAGTCCAGCGAGAGGTAGGCGTCGTCCTGGAAGATGCGGATCTCGCGCGCCTTCTTGAGGCTCATCCGGCTCGCGCTCAGATTGGCCACGCAGCCGTTCGCGAATTCGATGCGCGCATTGGCGATATCCTCGCTCTTGGAGAGCACCGTCACGCCCACGCTGTCGATCTTGGCGATCGGCGACTTCACCAGCGCCAGCACGATGCCGATGTCGTGTATCATCAGATCCAATACGACCCCCACCTCCGTGCCCCGCGGCTGGTACGGCGCGAGGCGCTCGGCCGTGATGTACCGCGGCTCGGAGATTTCCTTTTCGAGGAAACTCATCACCGGGTTGAAGTGCTCGATGTGCCCCACCTGCACGATCCGCTTGCTCGCCTGCGCCGCGGCCAGCACGCGCTCCGCCTCCTCCAGCGAGGCGCAGAGCGGCTTCTCGATCAGGAGGTGCGCGCCTTTTTGCAGCAGCGGGATCGCCACCTCGGCGTGTTTGTCGGTCGGCACCACCACGGAGACCGCGTCGCACGATGCGCCGAGCTCCTCGATCGAGGCGAAGCGGCGGCAGTTGTGCTTGGCGCAGATCTCCGCCGCGCGCGCGTCGTTCGCCTCGTAGATGCCCGCGAGCTCCGCGCCCGGCAGCGCGGCATAGATGCGCGCATGATGCTGCCCCAGGGAGCCTACGCCTGCCACGCCACAACGCACTTTCGGAGGACTGAAAAACATGCCCCCGCAGCTTGGAGCCGCCCAATACCCGCTCGCAACCTAAAGTGTGGCCTCGCTTGCGCGCGCC
>CAYZPV010000034.1:53496-68074 GCA_964480585.1 uncultured Opitutus sp.
GAAGGGCCTGCACCTCCGGCTGGCGCGCGTCCACGCCGTCGTGCAGCACCAGCGCCCGGCCCGTGCGGGCGGCGTGCGCGGGATTGTGCGTCACCAGCACCAGCGCCGTCCCCGTCTCCTGGCAGAGCGCCAGCAGCATCGCGATCACCGCGTCGCCGGTGTGCTCGTCGAGATTTCCGGTGGGTTCGTCGGCGAGGATCAGCTTGGGGCGGTTCATCAGCGCCCGAGCCACGGCCACGCGCTGCCGCTCGCCGCCCGAGAGCTGCGTCGGCAGGTGGTCTACCCGCTCCGCCAGGCCCACGCGCGCGAGCAGGTCTTTCGCCCGCGCCCGCTCCGCCGCCCCTGCCCGCCCCTTCAGCCGCGCCGCCATCACGACATTCTCCAGCGCGTTCAGCTCCGGGATCAGGTAAAACGATTGAAACACCATTCCCAGGAACTCCGCCCTCCGCTGCGCGTCCGCGGGCTTCCCCGCCCACAGCACCTGGCCGCTCTCCGGCGCATCGAGCCCCGCCAGCAGATGCAGCAGCGTCGACTTGCCCGAGCCCGATTCGCCGCGGATCGATACGCTCTCGCCCGCGCGCACCTCGAGCCCCGCGCCGCTCAGCACGCCGATGCGCCGGTCTCCGCTCTGGTAGGTTTTGCGCACGTCGCGTGCGCTGAGCACCACCTCATTCACTGCGTAGCGCCTCCACGGGTTTGAGTTTCGCCGCGCGCCACGCCGGCACGAGCCCCGCCAGCGTCGAGGCCAGCACCGAGCCGATGATGATCGTCACCAGGTCGCTCGTCGTCGTATGCGAGGGCAGGTTCACAAAGCCATAAAACTGCTCGAAGACCTCCGGCCCCACCGTGAGCCGCGCCAGCACTTGCACGATCTCGTTGCGAAACGTGAGCACCACCCATGCGATGCCCAGCCCCGCCGTCGTCCCCACCACGCCCAGCAGGAAACCCTGCGCGCAGAAGCACGCCGCCACCTGCCGCGAGCTGCCGCCCAGCGCCCCGAGCAGGCCGATCTCCCGCGTCTTGCGCACCACCGAGATCAGCAGCGAGCTCATGATCGAGAGCGCCGCCACCACCACGATGAAGGCCAGCAGGAAAAAGATCATGTACTTCTCGAAGCGCACGATGCTCTGGAAATCCGCCTCCGACTCGAACCACGTCTGCGCGCGGATCTCGCCCACTGCGAAAAGCTGGTCGTTCATCGCCGCCGCCGCCTTGAATTCGTCGACGCCCGGCGTCAGTCGCACATTCAGGCCGTGCACCGCCTTCCCCAGTCCGTACAACTCCTGCACCAGCCGCAGCGGCGCGATGGCGAGGCTCTTGTCGAGATGCTGGTGCCCGATTTGAAAAACACCCACCACGCGCAACAGGCGCGGCAGCATCACTTCATCGTTCTTGAATTTCTCTATCGCCAGCGGCGAGTACACCTCCACCTCCGAGCCCACGCGAGCCCCCAGCCGGCCTGCCAGCGATGCGCTCAGGATGATCGAGTCGTCGTCGAGGTCCTCCATCCGGCCTTGCAGCATGTAGCGATTCAGCGGGATCACCTTTTCCACCCGGTTCAGATCCACGCCCACGATCCCCGGATACTCCGGCCGATTCTCGTGCAGCATCACCACGATCCCGCGCGCATACGGCGAGGCTCCCGCCACCCCCGGAAACGTCTCCACCAGGTCCGCCAGCTTGTTGGCCTCCCGGATAAGCGTGCGGCTCCCCACCTGGATCTCACCCTGCGTATCCACGATCATCGAGCGGATGCCGTGGCCAAAGCCGCCCATGATCGAGGTCGCCACCACCAGCAGCGCCACCCCCACCGACACGCCCAGCCCCGACATGAACGTGAAAAACGGAAACCTCCGCCCCGTCGGGAAGAGCTGCTTGAACGCAAGATAGAGAAACCAAGGCATCCGGGAAAAGCTGAAGGCAGGAAGGCTGGAAAGACGGACAGAAACGCGTTGGAGGCAAATGTTTCAGCCCTTCAGCCTTTTAGCCCTTCAGCCCGCTCAGGCCCCTCCCGGGCGCAGCTGCGGGAAGAGGATCACGTCGCGGATGCTCTCCGCCCCGGTCAGCAGGATGCAGAGACGGTCGATGCCCACGCCCATGCCGCCGGCCGGCGGCATGCCGTGCTCGAGGGCGAGCAGGAAGTCCTGGTCGATGTTCTGCTTCTCCTCGCCGGCCTGCTTCTCAAACATCTCGCGCTGCACGTCCGGGTCGTTCTGCTCCGAGTACGCCGGCGCCACCTCCATGCCGCCGATGGTGAGCTCAAAGACGTCCAGCACCGTCGGGTCTTCCGCATTGAGCTTGGCCAGCGGGCACAGCTCCTTGGGCAGATGCGTGATGAAGGTCGGCTGGATCAGCGTCGGCTCGATCTTCTTCGAGAAGATCTCGTTGGTGATCTCGAAGTCCTCCCACGCCGGGTTCACCCCGCAGCCCAGCTTTTCCGCCCCGGCGATCTTCTCCTCCTTGCTGCGGCTAAACCACTGCGCGTCGCCCGTGGCCTGCATGATGAGGTCCTTGTACTTCACCTCGCGCCACTCCCCGCCAAAGTCGATGTCCTGCCCGCTCGCCGCGTGCTTGATCTTCAGCGAGCCGTCGGCCGGCTTGATCACATCGCGCACCAGCGTCGTCAGCATGTCGCGGATCAGCGTCATCATGCCGCGGTAGTCGGAGTACGCCTGGTACACCTCCAGCATCGTAAACTCGGGATTATGCCGCCGCGACACGCCTTCGTTGCGGAAGATGCGGCCGATCTCGAACACCCGGTCAAAGCCGCCCACCAGCATCCGCTTGAGCCTCAGCTCCGTCGCGATGCGCAGGAAGAAATCCACGTTGAGCGCATTGTGATGCGTCACGAACGGCCGCGCCGCCGCGCCGCCCGCCGTGTTTTCCAGCACCGGCGTCTCCACCTCGATGAACTGCTGCCCCTCGAGGAAGCGCCGGATGTGCGACACCACGCGCGAGCGCAGCATCAGCCGCGCGCGCGACTCCGCGTTCATGATCAGGTCCAGATAGCGCTGGCGGTAGATGATCTCCGGGTCGCTCAGCCCGTGGAACTTTTCCGGCAGCGGCCGCAGCGCCTTGCTCACCAGCGTGAAGGCATCCACCCGGATCGTCACTTCCCCGGTCTTGGTGCGAAAGAGCGCCCCCGTCACGCCGATGATGTCACCCAGGTCGAGCGACTTCTTGAAGACGCCATACCGCTCCTCGCCCAGCACATCCTTGCGGAAATAGAGCTGCACGATCCCCTGCTGGTCCTGGATCTTCACAAACGAGCTGCCACCCTGCACCCGGAAGGTCACCAGGCGGCCCGCCACCGTCACGGTCACGCCGTAGTCCTGGCCGTCCACGTACAACGCTTTGGCATCGGCCGAAAAATGCGTGGTCGCGACATTGGCGCGAAACGGGTCGAAGCCACCCGCACGCAGGTCGGCCAGCTTCTGCCGGCGCACTGCATGTTGGTCGTGGGAATTGTCTTGAGTGATCTCGCTCATGGGACGGAACCGACTACCATGGCAACCACCCGCCCCCGGGGCAAACGGATTCTGGCCGGGGTTGGAAAGGGAGAGCAGTGCGTTTCGCCAGGCCACCACGCGGCACACCTGCAAATGCGCTGAGCTTTTCGCCCACGCAAAGCGCCATGGCTCCGCGCCGCAGTCCGTCTCCTAGCCCTGTCCTGGATCGTCGGTTCAGGCCAGCGCAGCCCGCCACCCTCACCTCCGCCACACCCGCCGCCCCTCCACCCACGTCTCCAGCACTTTCGTCTCGCGGATCGCGTCCTCCGGGCAGGTCAGCAGATCGCGATCGAGCACGATAAAATCCGCCCGCTTGCCCTTCTCCAGCGAGCCCAGGTCTTTTTCCCAGAAGAGCAGGTGCGCGTTGTTCTTGGTGTAGAACTCGATCGCCTGCCGGCGCGAGAGCGCCTCCTCGGGGTGGAGCTGGCCTTCGTGCCACTTCGCCCGGCGCGTGATCGTCACCCACATGGCCAGGAAGGGGTTGTACGGGTTGATCGCCCGGAGATCGCCGATCTTCAACATGTGGTCGGAGCCGCCGCCCGCCACCCCGCCGAGCTCGGCGATGGTCTTGAGCGGCTGGAAATACCTCAGCCGGTCGTAGCCAAACTGGCCCACCAGCGTCCGCGTGTCGAGGTACAGCCACGCCGGCTGGATATCGAGCACCACGCCGAGCCGCGCCGAGCGCTCCACCGTCTCCCGCGTCATGAAGCTCGAGTGCGTGATGCCGAGCCGCAGCTCGCGCACGGGCAGCTCGCGATTCACCTCCTCGTACACATCGAGCAGGATCGCGCCCGCCGCATCCCCCTGCGCGTGCGCGGTGAATTGCATGCCATGTTTCGCCACCTGCCGCACCATCTCCCGCAGGCGCTCCGTCGGGATGAGCTGCACGCCCCGGTACTCGTCGTCGCGGATGCCGTAGTTCTCGTTGCGGCCCCAGGGCTTCGACATGTACGCGCTGCCCGTCAGCATCCCGCCATCGAGCCACACCTTGGTGCCGATCAGCCGCAGCCAGGGGTCCGGCTTGCGCAGCGGGCTCGCCGCCACGTCGTCGATCGCTCGCTTGATCGGCTCCAGCGCTCCCACCGTCGGCACCGTTTGCGAGAGCGCCACGCGCGCCGTCAGCTCGCCGCTGGCGCGGAGTTTTTCATACCGCGCGATCGACTCCGGGTTGGCCCCGCGATCCGCCACCGCCGTGAAGCCGCTCTGGTTGTAGTCGAGCAACTGCTCCCGCAGCCGCCGCAGGTGGTCGGCCTCCGTGGGCGTGCGGCTCTTCAGGCTCACCTTGATATAGCGCGCCAGGCCTCGCGCCAACCCCGTCGGCTCGCCCCGCGCATCCTTCTCCAGATGGCCGGGGCCCCCGTCCTTAGGCGCAAAGTTCCGGTCAAATCCGCAGCGCTCCATCGCGAGCGTGTTCAGCATGTGGTCCGGCCCCGTGCGAAAGACCACCGCGTGCTTCGGCGCAGCGCCATCCAGCTCCGCGCGCGTCGGATAGCGCGCCTCCTTGAGTCGCGTGATAAATACCTGCTGCACCTGGATCCATCCGCCCTCGGGCGTCACCTTCGCCCGGCTCGCGATGTAGTCCAGCACCTCCCCGATCGTCTCCATCTCCGGTATCTCATGGTCGAACTCAAACATCGACGCCGCCGGCGCGTGCACGTGCGAGTCGATCAGGCCCGGCAGCACTGTCTTGCCCGCGAGATCGGTCACCGTCGTCGCCGGGCCCGCCAGCGCGCGCACCTCCGCCGTGCTGCCCACCGCCACGATCCGCCCGTCGCGCACGGCAAACGCCTCGTGCACCGCAAACGCCGCATCCACCGTCACCACCTTGCCGCCCTGGAAAATCATCTCCGGCGGCGCTTCCGCCGCGGCCACCAGCGCGCCGCTCAGCACCACGCCCGCCACGCCCAACCGCCAAATCGAGGGAAAACGAATTTGAAGCATCGCCAGCCAGCCTCACACACCGCAGCGTCTTTTCAATTTCCAACGTCGCATCAATAACATGCGCCCTACACGCAACCGTTTCTCACTCGGGAGGTCCATCCTCCAGCCATGAAGGCCGATGAACTCCCGCCACCCGTCCTGATTGTCGATGATAGCGAAGACGACGTGGTGATATTCACCCGCAACCTGCGCGTGGCCGGCCTGAAAAATCCCGTTCTGCAGTTCCGCAATGGGGGCGACGTGTTCATGTTTCTCAAGCAGTTCTGCGAGCCCGGCAAGGCTCGCGGCCTTGTGCCGGCGGTCATGTTTCTCGATGTCAATATGCAGGGGCTCAGCGGCTTCGATGTCCTTGCCTGGGCCCGCCAGCAGGAGCCTTTGGAAAGCATGAAGATCTTCATGCTCTCCGGGGCCAACGAGACGTGGGATGCCCAGATCGCCACCAAGCTCGGCGCCGATAGCTACCTCGAGAAATTCCCCAAGCCCGAGGCCTTGAAGCAGATCCTCTCCTCCGCCCGCCTGCCGCTCCGTACCGGCGCGGAGTCCGGGCGGCAGCCACCGCAGTTTCTCGCGTAGCCCCGCGCGCTCGTCACGGCAGCGTCTTCGCCTGCCCCGCAAATTCCGCCCGCACTGTCCCATCCCGCGCGATCGCGGGCTGGGGATTCTCCACGCGCCCGATTGCCCGGCACCCCGGCCCCACGCCTTCGAGGCCCAGGTCGCCCGCCATCGTCTGCGCCAGCGCCTCCAGTCGGCGCACCACCTCCGGCTGCGCCGCCGCCACATCCTTCGTCTCCCCGATGTCGTCGCCGAGGTGGTAGAGCTGCTTCGCGCCGAGATGCAGCTTCCACGGGCCCGAGCGCACCGCTTGCAGCGTGAGCCCCGCGAAGAAGAAAAACTCCTCGCGCGGCGGCCTCGCCCCGGCGGTCCCCAGCAAGACCGGCGCGATATCCACGCCATCCAGCCTGCGATCGTCCGGCACGGCCGCCCCGGCGAGTCGTGCCAAGGTCGGCAGGATATCCATCATGCTCGTGATCGCCTCGGTCGAGGTGCCCGCCGGGATGCGCCCCGGCCACCAAGCGATCGTGCACACCCTCACCCCGCCCTCCCAGATCTGGGCCTTGCCGCCGCGCAGCGGCGTGTTCTTCCCGCCGTGATTCAGCGGCCCGCCGTTGTCGGAGGTGAAGACGACCAGCGTACGCTGGTCGAGCCCGGCCTCGCGCACCGCGTCCAGCACGCGCCCGATGTTGGCATCCAGTTCCTCCACCCAGTCGCCGCGCAGGCCATTGGGCGACTTGCCGCGGTAGTTGGTCGATGGATACAGCGGGAAATGCACCGCCGAGTGCGGCAGGTACAGGAAGAAGGGCTTCTCCTTGTGCCGCCGGATGAAGGCCACCGCCTCCTCCGTGTAGGCCGCCGTCAGCGTCTGCTGCTCCTCCGCCCGCACGCGCGCGATCACCGTCTCGTTCCGGAAGAGCGGCAGCGGCGGCTGCGTCATGCCCTTCACGCCGGTCTCGTCGTCCAGCGCCGCCTTGGCGTTTTTCTTCGGCGCCGCCTTGCCCGCCGGCAGCGGCGCCCCGAAGTTGCTCTTCACGCCCTCGCTCGCCGGCCCCATGTCGTTGGAGTACGGCAGGCCAAAATAATAGTCGAAGCCCTGCCGCGTCGGCAGAAACTCCGGCTGATCCCCGAGGTGCCACTTGCCGATGCAGGCCGTCGCGTAGCCCGCCTCTTTCAGCACTTCCGCGATCGTCCGCTCCGCCGGGCTCAGCCCCACCGCGCCGGCGGGAAACAGCACGCCCGCGATCGGCAGCGCCCGCTTCGGGTACGAGCCCGTCAGCAGCGCCGCCCGCGAGGGCGTGCACACGGGCGCCGCATAGTGGCTCATCAACTTCCGCCCTTCCTTCGCCATCCGGTCGAGGTGCGGCGTCCGGTTGTTGGAGCCGAAAGGCCCCGTGTCCGCGTACGCCAGATCGTCGATGTTGATGACGATGAAGTTGGGGCGCTCCGCCGCCGTGAGCCCGCCCGCCAGCACGCCTAGGAGGCCCAGCAGGGGCCGGCGTAGCGTCGATCGAATGTTCGTCAGGAGTGTCATCGTGCGTCCTTTTCCTTGGCTTTGCCTTTCTTCTTGCCGCGCGCGTTGGCGCCCGAGGGGTCTGCCTCGACATACGGCGGCCGGTCAAAGGCATCGTCGAGCCGGGGGTCGCGCGTCGCGCGCAGCACGCCCATCAACCGCTCCCGCAGCTCCTTTGCCTGGGCCGCATACGCCGGCTCGGCCGCCACGTTTTTCATCTGGTGCGGATCGCGGCGCAGGTCGTACAGTTCCTCCTCCGGTCGCTTGCCGAGCGTCAGTTCGAAGAGGGGGCGCACCCCCGGCTCCTCGCGGTGCGTGAGGAGCCACGCTTTCGTGAGGCCCATGTCGAGATCGCGCATCGTCACGTCGGTGTTGGTGAGGAGCGCGTCAAACGGCGGCGTGCGCTCTCCGAGCGGGTCGCCCATCGGCCAGCGCTCGGGCTTGAAGTTTCGGATGTAGAGGAAGTCCTTCGTCCGCACCGCGCGCGAGGGATACGGTAGATTGCCGGGGCGCGCCGTCACGTAGTGGCGCTCCCGCCCGTAGATCGCCGCATCGCGCTCGGCGTCGATCGTCCCGCTCCGCTCCGCCAGCATCTGCGGCAGCAGGCTGCGCCCATCCATGCTCGCGGGCGGCGTCACGCCGCCCGCCTCGAGGAGGGTCGGCGCCAGGTCCATGAGCGTCGTAAAGTCCTCCACCACCCTGCCGGGCTTGATCTTCCCCGGCCAGCGCATCAGCAGGGGCGCGTGCGAGCCGAGGTCGTACAGCTGCGTCTTGCCGCGCGGCACGCCTGGCAGGCCGTTGTCGCCCGCCGCCACGATGAGCGTGTTGTCGAGCTTTCCCGCGCGCTCCAGCTCTTCGAGAAAGACGCCCAGCATCAGGTCCAGCGCCAGCACTTCGCCGAGCGCATCCGCAAAATCCTCCCGTATCTCCGGCACGTCCGGCAGGTACGGCGGGAGCTTCCCGCGCAGGCTCTCCGGGTCGATGCCCCACAGCGCCTGCCCCGAGCCGCGCGCAAAGGGCCGGTGCGCGTTGATCGGCCCAAACACAAAGAAAAAGGGCTTCGCCCCCGCCTCCGCCAGCACCCGCTGCAGCGTCAGCCGCGTCTGCGCCACGATCTCCTCGTGCCGCCTCCGCCGCTCCTCCGCCGTCTTCGCCTGCGCCACGTGCAGCCCGTACCGCAGAAATGTGCCCACCCGCCTGCTCGCCCCCTCCCCCGTGCCGGGCGTCGGTGTGAACATGAGGGTCTTGTGCTGGCGGTCCGTGTGGTAGCCCGCCGCCCCCAGCAGATCGGCAAATTTTGGCAGCGTCCGGAAGGGGTCCGCCGCTCCCGCCCACTCGCCTCCCGCGAGGATCGCCGTCGACCCCGCCCGCCAGAAATAGCTGCCCGTCGAGATCGCGCCGCGCGAGGGCGTGCACTGCGGGCAGCTGTAAAACGCGTTGTCGAAGCGCACTCCTTCCCGCGCCAGCCGGTCGATATGCGGCGTCTTGATCGCGTCGCTCACCGATGGCCGCGCCGGGTCGGCATAGCACGAGGCCATCCGCGCCCAGTCGTCCGCGTAGAAAAAGAAGAGATTGGGCCGCGCCGTCCCCGCCGCGCTCGCGGCCGGGATCGCGCAGCCCCACGCCAGGAGCAGCAGCACACGCAGGCTCATCGCGCTCAGCGGATTTTCGCGTCGGGCAGCTCTTGCTTGATGCCTGCGTCGAGCGGCATCTTGTCCGTCGCGGGCGTCAGGCCCGCCGTCTTCATCAGGCGCGTCAGCTCGCCCTTCAGTTCGCGCACCACGCCCGCGTACTTCGGATTTGCGATCAGGTTGTGCCGCTCCTCCGGGTCAAACTCGATATTGTACAGCTCGGCCATGTGCCGGTCCGGCGAGCCGTCGCCATGCGGGTAGTGGATGTACTTCCACGAGTCCGTCCTCACCCCGCGCACATTCGGCGTGTAGGGAAACTGCTTCTCGTAGTTGTAGTGGTAAAACCAGGACGTGCGCCACGCGCTGTCCCCGCGCTGCACGAGCTTCACCCATGAGCTCCCGTGGATGCCCTTCAGCGCCGGCGCGCCGCACAGCTCGAGGATGCTCGGCGCCATGTCCAGCGTGAGCACCTGCTGCTCCACCACTTTCGGCTGGTTCGGCGGGGTCAGCCCCGGATAGCGCACCACCAGCGGTATGCGGATGCTCGCCTCGTGCATGGTGCGCTTGTCCACCATGCCGTGCTCGCCGTTCAGGATGCCGTTGTCGCCCATGAAGACGATGATCGTGTTGTCCAGCTCCCCGCGCTGCTTCAGCCGCTCGTAGAGCCGGCCCACGCTGTCGTCCACCGAGAGGAGCGTGCTCCAGTACGCCTGCGTCATCGCCTCGAAGTCCTTCACCGCCTCGGGCCGGTCGTCGGGGAAAGTCTTCCTCCAGTCGAAAAGCGGGCCGTAGATGCCGTGCCACGTGTGGAGCCGGTCCTTGATCCAGGCCGGCTTGTCCTCGAGCATGAAGGCCGTCTCCGGGTACGGCACGCGCACGTGGGCAAAGGCCTTCTCGTACTTCTTCTCCGCGAAATAGAAACTGTGCGCCGCCTTGTGCCCCACGAAGAGGCACCAAGGCTTGCCGTCGCGCGGCCGCTCCAGCCACTCCTCCGCCATGTCGGTTACCACCGTCGTGTAGTATCCCTTCACCACCTCGCGCTTCTGGCCGTTGATGTTGAATTCCGTGTCGAAGTACTTCCCCTGCCCCTTGTGCGTCACAAACCAGTTGAAGCCCGGGCGCGGCTCGTCGTTGGCCTCCCCCATGTGCCACTTGCCGAAGTACGCGGTGTCGTAGCCCGCCGCCTGCAGCACCATCGGGAAGCTCCGGAAATTCACCGGATACTCGGTGAAGTTGTCCGTCACCCCATGCGCGTGCGCGTACACGCCGCTGAGGATGCTCGCCCGGCTCGGCGAGCAAAGCGACGTCGTGCAAAACGCGTTTTTGAAGTGCACGCCTTCCTTGCCGATGCGGTCCATGTTCGGCGTCTTCAGGTGCTTGTTGCCGCCCAGGCCCATCGCGTCCGCCCGCTGGTCGTCGGTCAGGATGAAGAGCACGTTGGGCCGGCGCGCCGCCGCGCCGGAGAGCGGCAGGGCCAGTGCCAGCGCGAGCGCCGCGAGGCCCGCGCGCAGGAAGGGGATTTGGGGTAGCATGGGGGTAAAGGCGTCGCCTCAGAGGTCGGCGTCCTTGGCGCTCTTGGCGTCCGGATTCCGCGTGTCCTTCGCCTTCTTCCGCTTCCCGCCCGGGCCTTCGCCCACCACGTGCAGGGCCGCGGGCCGCGCGTCGGTAAAGCCATCCAGCGCGGCCTGCAGCTTCTTCCGTTCCGCCGCCGCCGGGCCCGTCACCTTGGCCGCCTCGAGCGGCTTCTCCTCGAAGGGGTCGCTCTTCAGGTCGAAAAACTTCCCGTCCCGGTACAGCTTGTGGCTCGTGCTTTGCACAAACTCCCATTGCGGCGTCTTGCCGCCCGCGCGCGAGTACCAGGTGTACAGCCATTCCCGCGGCTGGCCCGGCTTGCCCAGCAGTTGCGGCAGGAAGCTCCGCCCGTCCTTCGCCGACTCCGCCGGCACCTTCACCCCCGCCGCGTCGCAGATCGTCGGGAGGAAATCCACGCTGCCCACCAGGTTCGCGTTCACCTTGCCTGCCGCCACGCGCGCCGGCCAGTTCACGATCAGCGGCACGTGCGAGCCGCGCGCCGTCTGCGTGCCCTTCCCGCCCGGGTAGTCCGTCCCCTTGAAGCGCGAGGTGATGCGGATGCTCGTGCCATTGTCGCCGAGGAAGATCAGCAGCGTGTTGTCGCGGATCTTCAGCTCGTCGAGTCGCGCCACGAGTCGGCCGATCATCTTGTCCATGTAGGCCGTCATGTCCGCGAAGTGCTTGTTGTCGCGCTTCGCCTGCTCGCCCCGCGTCTTCGGGTCCCATTCCGCGCTGTCCGGCGTCGGCTGGAAGGGGTCGTGCGTCAGGATCATCGGGTAGTAGAGGAAGAAGGGCCGGTCCTTGTTCTTCGTCACAAACTCCAGCGCAAAATCGTTGATCAGCGTCGGTCCGTACTCGCCGTTGCTGTAGTCCAGCTCCTTCGCGTTGCGCTCCAGGCCGGGATTGGCGAAGCGCGGCGGGATGCGCGTGTGCTGCCACAGCAGCGCATCCTCAAAGCCGAAGTGCTGCGGCGCATCCGGCTCGATCCCCAGCTGCCACTTGCCGCAGATGCCCGTCGTGTACCCTGCGCCTTTCAACAGCTGGCCAAAGGTCGTCGCCCGCCGGTCCAGCGTGCCAAAGTCGATGTAGTTGCGCACGTTGTACAGCCCCGTCATCAGCTGCACCCGCGTCGGCGTGCACAGCGGCTGCACATAGCAGTGCTCGAAGCGCATGCCCGTCGCCGCCAGCTTGTCCAGCACCGGAGTCTTGTACGACTCCCCGCCATTGGCCGTTACGCATTCGTAGCCGAAATCGTCGGCCATGATGAGGATGATGTTCGGCTTCCGCTCCGCAGCGGCCGCCGCCGCCGCGCAGCCGATCCAGGCGGCCACCAGCAGGATGAGTCGGGATGAAGACACGAGCCAAGGCAGACTTTTCATGGGGGTGAGGCCAGAAGGCTGAGCGCCTCCCGCTCGCCCCACGATCCAAAAAACCGGCCGCGTGTGCGACACGTTGCGCGCGTTTTTCTACCGCGAGCGATGTACGGGCTCGACGCCTCCCGCGGCGCTCGCTTCGCTCGCTCCGCCACTCCGGCTCCCTTCGCTCATGCTCGCTACCCTTTTTCGTTTCGGCGCGGTCCTCCTCGCTTCCTGCTCCGCGCTCTGCGCCCAGAGCTATCAGTGGACTGCCTACTCCGGCCGGCCCCCGCAGCCCGGCATCGTCGATGGCCCCCTCCGCGACGCCCGTTTCTACGTGCCCTGGGGCATCACCGCCACCTCCGCCGGCCTCATCTTCATCAGCGATGCCACTGCCGACTGCATCCGCATCGTGCTCCCCGATAACACCGTGGGCGTCTTGGCCGGCTCCACGCTCCGCGGCGGCGTCGACGGCCCGGCCCAGACCGCCCGTTTCGCCTCGCCCGCCGGCCTCGCCTTCGCCAACGGCGCGCTCTACGTCGCCGATCGGGGCAATCACGCCATCCGCCGCGTCAGCTCCACCGGCGCTGTCACCACCTTCGCGGGCCGCCTCGGCGTCCCCGGCGGTGTCGATGGCGCGGGCTCCGATGCACGCTTCCGCGAGCCCACGGGCCTCTGCGCCGACCGCGAGGGCAATCTCTACGTCGCCGATAGCGGCAATTCCACTATCCGCAAGATCGCGCCCGATGGCGCCGTGAGCACCATCGCCGGCACCCTCGGCTTCGTCGGCTCCGCCAACGGCGTTGGCCCCGCCGCCCGCTTCGATTTCCCCATGGGCATCGCCTCCGATTGGAACGGCAATCTCTACGTCGCCGATACCTATAATCAGACCATCCGCCGCATCGTCGTGGCCGATGGCAGCGTCTCCACCCTCGCCGGCAGCCCCGGCCTTCCCGGCGCTGTCAATGGCTCCGGCGCCACCGCTCGCTTCTCCTACCCCCAGGGTATCCTCGCCTATGCCGACGGCAGCATCCTCGTCTGCGACACCGGCAACGAGTGCATCCGCCTCATCACCACCGCCGGTGCCGTCAGCACCCACGCCGGCCGCCTCAATGTCCAGGGCTCCCAGGATGGCCCGCGCGCCTCCGCCCGCTTCTTCTCCCCCATCGGCTTGTGCTTCGGCCCCGGCGGCGTCTACGTCACCGACACCGCCAACTTCTCCATCCGCAAGATCGCCGATCCCGACTACGAGGTCAGCACCTTCGCCGGCCCCGGCGGCAATTTCGGCCGTCGCGACGGCGTCGGCCCCGAGGCGCTCTATAATTACCCCAATGGCGTCGCCGTCCACAGCTCCGGCGATCTCTACGTCGCCGATTCCCGCGGCAACACCATCCGCCGCATCTCCCCCGATCGCAACGCCGTCACCCTCGTCACCGGCGGCGAAGACCTCCACGTCGACGGCCCTCCCGAGGTCGCGCGCGTCAACTACCCCTACGGCATCGCCGTCGCCGCCGATCGCACCGTCTACTTCTGCGAGCAGCAGCGCCACACCATCCGCAAGCTCAGCCCCGATGGCGTGCTCACCACCATCGCCGGCTTCCCCGGCCTCGCTGGCGCTCTCGATGGCGAGGGCACCGCCGCGCGCTTCAACTTCCCCTCCGGCATCGCCCTCGACCGCGAGGGCAATCTCTACATCGCCGATCGCGGCAGCTCCACCATCCGCCGCATCGCCGCCGGCACCACCACCGTCACCACGTTTGCCGGCGCGTCCGGCCTGGTCGGCTCCGCCGATGGCACCGGCGCCTCCGCCCGCTTCCGCTACGCCGATGGCGTCGCCACCGATGCCGAGGGCAATGTCTACGTCGCCGATACCAGCAACCACACCATCCGCCGCATCACGCCCGCCGGCGTCGTCACCACCATCGCTGGCCAGCCCGGCGTGCCCGGCGCCACCGATGGCGCTTCCGCCTCCGCCCGCTTCTACTACCCCGTCGCTCTCAGCGTCACCTCCGCGGGCGATCTCGTCATCGCCGACTATACCAATCAGACGGTGCGCCTCCTCTCCCGCAACGTCGTCTCCACCATCGGCGGCGATGTCCTGCGCCCCAGCTACTCCGATGGCGTCGGCAACCGCGCCTGGTTCTTCGCCCCGAGCGGCATCGCCACCGACGCCTCGGGCAATATCTACCTCACCGATTCGGGTAACAATCTCGTGCGCCGCGGCGAGCTCCTCCGCCGCCCCGTCATCACCACCCAGCCGCGCTCGCTCTCCGTCCTCACCGGCGACAGCGTCACCCTCACCGTCGCGGCCACCGGCGGCGCGCTCACCTACCAGTGGTATTTTGAGGATCGCGTCATCTCCGGCGCCACCTCCTCCACCACCGAGGTCAACTGGGCCGTCGTCAACGGCACCACCGACGCCGCGGACTTCGCCGGCGGCGCCATGCCCCAGGGCAAGGCCGTCTTCTCCGCCGAAGAGGCGTACGAGTGGGCCGAGCGCGGCGA
>CAYZPV010000035.1:0-67216 GCA_964480585.1 uncultured Opitutus sp.
CAGAACAGCCATTCGGCCGCGGCGCCGAAGAGGAGCGCGTAAGTGCAGACCGCGAGTCCACCCACCAGGAAGATGCGTCCAATCCTGCTCGTCGCCACGACGTTTGGCAGGGCGGCCAAGAGGAGCGCAATCGGCCCCAACCACCACAGCGACGAAGCGAGGTCGAAGACAAATCCCCACAACCCAGCTTTCCAGATGCTCGCGTCCCAGGAAACCTGACCAGCTTCCTTCATGGCCAGGAAGGCACGGGTGAGAAAACCCACGAAGAGCGCGATCGCCAAGAGCAGCCAGACGCCGCCGAGCCGGTGGCCGATGAGCGCACGGCAAAGGAGACTGCCGAGGCGGGCGGAGCGCTCGGGCTTTTGTTGGTCGGACGTGTTCATTTCAGACGGATTCACGGAGCGCGGTAAACTTCGAGAAGCACAGCACCGGACCGGCCGTCTTCGCTCCGCACCTCGACGGTGTAGGCGCCGGGTTCCAGTGAGAGTTCGAGGGCCGCGTCGCGGCTCGTCTCGTCCAGGAAGCGGAATGCGCCGACGCGGTCGAACAGGCCAGCCAACTCCCTCGGCTCGACAACGTCAGAGGCCCAACCAGCATTCCTGGCCAGGAAGGTGCCGTTCTTGTGGACCGAGAGAACCGGGCGCATCAGCGGATCCGGAACCCCGAAAACGGAGAGAGTCGGGCCGGCGGCGCGCACGAGAATCCGCCGCCTGCTCGCGCCCTCGATCACGAATCCGCTCACCACCGTGTCGTCAGGCCGGACGATCCGCGCGAGCGTGGAGATGTTGGAAAGGGCGTGCTCGCCATCACGACCGACCGCGCTGCTGAAGATCTGCGTGATCCGCGGTTCGGCTAGTCCTACGTTCATGCCACGGAACCGGCACGCCACTCCCCGGCCACCGGAATCGTAGATCTCAAGTATCCCGTACTGCAGGTTCCCGAGCAGCGGTCCAACCGTGTAAGGTCCGCCCTTAGCATTGGGCTCCGCCGTCAGCGAGGCCGCGTGGAGTACCTGCATCGGAGCACCCCCGCCGGTGGCATAGTCGGCATGCGTGCCGTCATCGTAGGCAAGAGCGTGCATGTCCGCCGACAGGATCACCACGTTCGAGATGCGGTTGTCCCGGATGAAATTGGCTATCTCGGTGCGCTCTGTGGCATATCCTCCCCACGTGTCTTCACCGACGGACGCGGCGGCGATCCAAGGATCCGGATTCACCCACAGGATGAGGGGATAGCCTGCGTCTCGGGCTAGGAGGAGCTCTTGCTTGAACCAAGCTTTTTGAGCCGAGCCGAGGCGCGACTTGGAAGCGGATTCCCGCTGGGACGCGGGAGCGGACGCGCTGCGATTGTCGGTCATGATGACCCGCACCCGACCAATCGTGAACGCCTGGGCCAGCGTACTGCCCGCCTTGCCGAGCGGGTAGTGAGGAACGCGCTCCAGATAGGCTGCGCGGGCCACGTCGCGGCCGACCGAACTCCCATTGGAATTGTCGCCGCAGAAATCGTGGTCACCCCAAATGTAGGCGGTGGGCACCGATCGGAAGAGCGCAGCCTGACTGGGCTCGTTGAGGACGCCATCGTAGTTCACACGATAGTCGCCGATGTCAGAGCTGTCCGTATCGCTGTAGTGGAGGTCGCCCAGATGTATGAAGAGGAGCGGTTGCTCCGCCGCGATCGCGGCAAATGCCCGCTGATCGGGAGCCCGGAAATCGCTGTCGCCGGCAAAGGCGATCTTGAACGAGGCACGCCCAGAAGGGAACGTCCTGAAGCGACCGCGCGACGCGATGTCGGTCCGCAGCACGCCGTCGACCTCGACCCCGTAATGATAGAGGGTGTCCGGCTTCAGGCCCTGGAGCGTGAGCCGAACGGCATTACCCGATACGGCGAGCGTCGTGGATCGGTTCGAGAACGACGGTGCCGTGAGGGCTTCGTCCTCGCTCGCGCGCAGGCGCACGCTTCGACCGGCACGGTCGAAGCGCGCGACCACGGTGGCGCTGCTGGAGGTGACCGCCCCCGACCACACGCTACCGACGAGCATCGAGTCGTCCTGCGCGCGCGCACCCGCGCCGAGCAGCGCGGCAGCAAACACTGAACGAACAACAATGCGTGGACGTCGCGGCATGGCCTCAATCACTCCGTCTCGGATTTCTTGGCCGGCTCAAGTGGAGTGACTTCCTCTGGCCCTTGGCGAAGCAGTCTGAGCGCGTTGGCGACGACCAGCAGCGTCGCGCCGGTGTCCGCGAGGATAGCAAGCCAGAGACTCGCGTACCCCAATAGCGTCAGGATCAGGAACACCGCTTTCAGCCCGAGGGAGAAGGCGATGTTGAACTTGATGATCCGCATCGCGCGGCGGCCCACTTGGATGGCGTCCGCGATGCGTCCGAGATCGTCCTTCATCAGAGCGATATCGGCCGTCTCGATCGCCGCGTCGGTCCCCGCGGCGCCCATCGCGATACCGATATTCGCCGTCGCCATGGCCGGGGCGTCGTTGACGCCGTCGCCGACCATGCCGACGACGTCGAACTTCGTCCGCAGCTCCTTGATCGTGTTCACCTTTTCGTCGGGCAGCAGGTCGCCCTTCGCCTCGTCAATGCCCACTTCCTTTGCGATGTGGCTCGCGGTCCTTTGGTTGTCGCCGCTCAGCATCACGAGCTTCTCCACGCCTGCTTCATGCAGGGCCCGGATGGCATCCTTCGCCTGGGGACGGACGGCATCGCCCACCGCGACGATGCCCAAAACCGCACCACCAGCGCCGCCTTGGGGCAGCCGGCCGACCACGACCACGGATTGTCCGCGTTCTTGGATGGCCTGCAGGCGCCGCTCGATGTCCTCGCTGCACACGCCGAGTTCGTGTGCGAACCGGTGGTTGCCGACGAAGCTAGGACGGCCATCCACCTGCCCCTCCGCACCACGGCCGGTGCGGTTCTGGTAGTTCGTCGCGCGCTCGAACTCGAGTTTGCGCGCCTTCGCGGCCTCGACGATCGCCTTGGCCAGCGGATGCGCGGAATGGACGTCGATGGCTGCCGCGGTACGGAGCACGATCGCCTCATCGGTGCTTCCCACCGTCTCGATGCCCATCACCCGGGGTTTCCCTTCGGTGATCGTACCGGTCTTGTCCATCGCCAATGCCTTGAGCCGGGCGATGGATTCCAAGTGAGCGCCACCCTTGATGAGCACGCCCCTCCGGGCCATGGCCGTGAGCGCCGCCACGATGCTCACCGGAGTCGAAATGACCAACGCGCACGGGCATGCTATGATCAGGAGGACGCACGCACGGTAGAGCCACAGCGACCAGTCGGCTCCGCTGAACAGCGGGGGCACGAGAAAGACGAGAAACGCAACCAGCGTGACGATGGGCGTGTAGTATTTGGCGAAGTCGTCGACGAAGCGCTGCGTAGGCGCCTTCTGCTCCTGCGCCTCCTTCACCAGGCGGATGATCTTCGCGAGCGTGGTGTCCCCAGCCTCCTTGGTCACCTCGATCTCCAAGGATCCTTCCCCGTTCACCGTGCCCGCGAAAACGGTATCGCCCGGCTTCTTGTCAACCGGTACGGACTCGCCGGTAATTGGTGCTTGGTTCACTCCGGAGTTTCCGGTCAGCACCTTGCCATCGAGAGGTATGCTCATCGCCGACTTAACGGCCACGACATCGCCGACCTTCACCTCCTCGACCGAAGCCTCGACGAATTGTCCGTCCCGCTTCACGGAGGCCACTTTCGGGGCGATCTCCAGCAGCGCCTCGACTGCGCGCTTCGCACGCCGCTCGGCCCAGCCCTCCAGCCATTCGGCCACGCCGAAAAGGAATACGACCGCGGAGGCCTCGACCCACTCCCCGATGACGCTCGCGCCGATCGTAGCGATGACGACGAGGAGATTGATGTCCGGCCTGAATCGGCGGATGGCGCCCCAAGCCTTCGGTAGCAGGAACCAGCCACCGCTGACGATCGCCAGGATCGCCGCGATCATGGCGAGCTTCCCGCCCATCGCGTCCTTCCAGTTGGCGACCAGCGCGCCGGCGACCAAAAATCCGGAGACGATTAGGCTGCTCGTCTCCCACGTCCGGTGCTCGTGGGTATGTGAATGGTCGTCGCCGTGATCGTGGTCGGAGTGGTCTCCGCCATCGTCGTGTTTTTCCGTGCCATGGGTGTGGCCGTCATTGGTTTTCATTGGAGATTGTTGCTTTCCGCGTTGGTCAAGATCGCCTTGCACGCCGCCTTCCATCGGACGTAACGCCACCCGTATCGCAGTCCCTCGACGGACATTCCGACAGCGACGCCCACTGTGCCGCAGATGAGCATCACGACCTGCTTCGGCCCGCCCATCTCCGCCTCGAGCACGATGCTGACGACGATGCCTCCCAGCACGCCGGTGATGATTCCGGTTATGGCAAACACCGGCTGCGGCGGCGTTCGCGGCCGCTCGGCCTTGGATGGCTGCCTGGTTCTGTTCGCTTTCGAGGCCATGGTTCTCACTTGGGCTGTTAGGACTGCGCCAGCGCAGGCTCCCGGCAGGTGAAGGAACGGAACTTCCGGATTGTGCGGCTCATGCTAGCGGCGCCGAAAAGCGATGTGCCGCAGACCAGCGTGTCGGCACCTGCGTCAATGGCATGGGGAGCGGTCTCCAGATCCACCCCGCCATCGACGCCGATGCGGAAGGTAAACCCGTAGGTCTCCCGGCAGACGAAGGCGGCCTCAACTTTTTCCAAGGTCGACGCGATCAGCGGCTGCCCGCCGAATCCCGGCCGAACCGTCATGACGAGGAGGAAGTCGATCGCGTTGAAGTAGAGGCTGACATGCTCGATCGACGTCTCCGGATTGATAGCCAGCCCAACTTGGCACCCGGAGGAGCGAACCAGCTCGAGAGTGCGGAGCGGATCTCCGCCGGGGTGGTCCGCCTCCAAGTGGACAATGAGGCACTCGGCGCCGCATCGAACGAACGCGGGCACGAATACCGCCGGTTGCGACACCATGAGGTGCACGTCGAAGGCGAGATTCGTCTTCGGCCTGATAGCCTCGACCACGCCGGGACCGAAGGAAAGATTCGGCACGAAACTGCCGTCCATGATGTCGAGGTGGAGGCGGTCCGCACCCGCCTTCTCAACGTGTCGCACCTCGGCGCCAAGCCGTGAAAAATCCGCAGCCAGCAAGGATGGGACTATGCGCCGTTCCATCATGGCCGACCTTTCCCGGCCAGCGCGGTGCCACGCGCACTGTAATCGACATCAGGCCGGCCCATCGCCGCCCGCAGCTTCGCGGTGGCCACACTATGGCCGTAGTCAGCGCTGAGCGCGTTGAGCTTGGCTCTCGTCAGTTCAACCTGGGCCGCGAGGACATCGAGTTGAACGGCGGCGCCTGCATTGAAGCGCGCGGTCGCAAGCCTCACGGATTCCTCCGCCTGGCCGGCGGACATTCGCGTGGCGGCGGACAGTTCCGCCGCCTGTTCCAATTCCGAGAACGCGCGCCTAACCTGAACTTCGATGGCGAACGACGTCTCGGCCTTTGAGATCCGAAGTTGCTCAGCCTGGGAACGGGCCTGTGCCACTCGGCCTGTGTTGGCACGGGACACCTCGAATTGCGTCCGCAGTCCGCCACGAATACCCATGAGCGAATCGCCGTACTTGTCGGTCGCTCCCTTACGAAGTTCGCCACCCAGCGAGGCTGAAAGATCCGGGAAGTAGCGCGCCCGCGCCACAGCGATTCCTTCGTCGCCCGCCGCCACAAGCATCTCGAGACGCTTGAGCTCGGGCCGGTTCATCCGCGCGGACTCCAACGCCGCATCCAAGTCGACTCCCCCGCGCGGTGACGCCAGCGTGCCGTCGATCTCAAAGCCCGCGCCTGCCGCGCTCGCCGTGGGAGCCGCCGAACCCAACACCCGCCTCAGTTCCTCCATGGCCAAGCGGAAATCGTTCTCCGCGCGAATGAGGGGGGCCTTCGCGTTTGCGACTGCGACTTCCGCGCGCAGTCGCTCGAAATCGGAAATCGTGCCGACCCGGGCCCGTGAGGTCGCATGTCCAAGCTGGCCTTGAAGTAGCTCGAGGTTCTGCTCCTGGACCTTTACTTGCTCGCGGGCGAGCAATGCGTCGTAAAACCGGATCCGAACGTCGAGCAGCGAGTCGTTCACTACCGACTGCAGTTCGAGAACCGCGGCCTCACGGGTGAGTACAGCGCCTCGGACCGCCGCCTGGACTCCTCCACCGGAGAAGAGGGTTTGGCTGCCGGTGAAACTCATCCTCCATGACGGTCCTTGCGGGACGAAAATGATCGGACCGCCGGAGGGCGTCTGGATCGTCGCGATCTCGCTCCGCTGGTAGCTAGCGTCCGCCGAAACATTCGGTAATCCTGCCGCCCGTACCGTCGTGACCACACCGTCCTGCGCACGGATGCGCTCGCGTGCCTGCCGGATGGGGAAGTTATTCTCGAGCGCGATGGAGATCGCCGAATCGAGATCCAAGCGATCAGGCAAAGTCGGCGCAGCTCCGGGGGCGGAGACCATGAGGGCCAAGAAGGGTAAAATGAAAGAGATTCGCATGAACGAGCCCGCGGCTTCACGGGTACTTGAATGTCACCACCTCGGGTGGGGCGCCGGCATCGCTCGGAAGCGCGAGTGTGACCAAAAAGTTGTGCGGCGGGCGGACGTTGCTGGGAGAAACCAGTTTCTCGCCTTCCCGGCCCAAGGTGGTTCTCACGATCCCGGATGCGCCGGGACGACGAAGACGCGCCGAGCCCATCTCGACGTCAGGAGAGATGGGCTTCTTCTCGCCGTCGAAGAAACGCACCACCATCCGCGCACCCGAAAATTCGGCATTGATCCAACCTCCACGCTGACGTGCGACATTGACGCCGGTCGCTGGGAGCTCGCGGACAATCGGCGCCACGGGAGCACCGGCGGCAATCGAAAGCGAACTCGCGGCGCACGCAGCGATCAGCATGAGCGGCCGCAACAGCCCGAAGCGCGTGGGATGTTTCATGAGGCGCAGTTGAATGGGAGGATTAAAGGGCCGGCGGCGCCCAGCGCCGCCGGCCCCGAGGCATCAGTCGCGGTGGGTGTGCGCGGAGTGGCACGAGACGCCGCAACGTACGCAGTGGTCCGCCAGTTCCTTGTCCCCAAGCTGCTCGCACGACTTCGCGCAAGCGTCGCAGACCTTCGCACATGCCTCGCATACTTCGGGGTGAAGCGGCGAGCGGCGGAGGATGAAGTCTCCTGCGGTATGGCACATCTGCACGCAGTCCTGCAGCGCCCTGATATGCTCCGGGCTGGCGTGCTTGCCGCCCTTTTCGAGGCAGTGGTGGATCGCGTGGAGGCATGCGTCGTGGCACTCCTCCAGGTGATGCAGGCATTCGTGGTCTTCCTTGCTCAGATGTTGGTGAACATCGCGTTTGTGCATAAGCTACTCCTGATCGTTTGGTTTTCGGGTTTTCCAGAGAGCGGCACGGGTCGATGAAGCGGAAAGTCGCCAGAGGTCGCGTCCGGGTTGGTTCAGTTGCGCATGGAAATCGGTTATGGGGCCTCAATGGCCCGGAAGGTTCGCTAGAACGGGAAGCTGACGAGGGTGGGCAGGCGGTATTCGTCGCCGTCGATGCCACGCCCGTGCTCCACGACTTCGAGCATCGCGAGCAGGACAAGGAACCAGGCTACTTCGAGGAGGTTTCGGGCCAGTATCCGGGGATTGGTGACGAGATCCGCGCGGCTCCAATAGCCGCGGAATCGCGGTATGATCCGGGGGACTTCCCGGCGGTAAGACTCGAAGGCCTCGCCGAACATTTCGCGCAGCTTCGATTCCTCCGAACGGATCACGAAATGGTGGTACAGCCAGAAGAGTGGCGTGAGGACCACGGCGACCGTCCCAAGCCGTGCGGCGAGCGCGATTCCTACTAGGGCGATGAACGAGAACAGATAGAGCGGATTCCGGCAGAGCGAATACGGGCCATCTTGGCAGAGTTCGGCGTTCTTCCGGCCTGCGATATAGATGGCGCACCAGACCCGGCCGAGCACGCCGACGGCGAGCAGCAAGATGCCGACGACCTCGATGACCAGCGTGCCGACTGGATCGGCCACGGAGGTGGAGAAGACGAGAAGTGCGAGGAAGCCCGCAGCGGCCAGGCGGCTCATCGGCTTTCGCAGGCGCGCGAAGCGGGTCGCGAGCGACACCGCCTGTACTGGGGCGGATGCCTCAGCGGTAATCATGACAAAGGGGTTTAAGGCCCCCGCGGTCAGTTCGCGCGGGGGCCAGATTAACAGGGTTCAGGTTGCCTGCGGCCCGTACTCGCCCGTGCTGATGCGCAGGGCCGAGTCGAGCGGCAGGATGTAGACTTTTCCGTCGCCGCGATTGCCGGTTCGCGCGGCACTCGCGATGACGTCGCGTACGCCAATGGCGTGGCCGTCGGAGACCATCACGTCCACGCGCACCTTCGCGAGGGTGCCGACGACGGCTTCGTCGACGGCACCC
Organism: uncultured Opitutus sp.; assembly: GCA_964480585.1. Lineage (GTDB taxonomy): Bacteria > Verrucomicrobiota > Verrucomicrobiia > Opitutales > Opitutaceae > ER46. The sequence goes on from CAYZPV010000035.1 coordinate 8,444, forward strand.
TTGCTGTGGTCATGGCCGCGACCGCGGCCGAAGCCGCGAACGTCGGAGAACGTCGCGCCGGTGACGCCCGCATGATTGTGCAGGGCCTCGCGCACGGCCTCCTCCTTCGTGGTGCGGATGAATGCGATGACGGCTTTCATCTCAGTGCTTGTGGCCCGAGTGACTGCCGGCGTCGTCGCACACGCACGCGTACTCCGCGCGTTTGCACTCGCCGCACTTCTCGTCGTGGTACTCGACGCGATAGTTCTGAGGCTTGGCGCTGGCGTTTTCCCGGACCTGGAGCACGACGCGGTAACCGTCGCCCTTGGGCAGCTGCGTGGTGGAGACGAGCGCGCCGTCCTTGGCGGCGAAGGCGAGCGTCGCCTTGCCGGACTTGGCTTCGGCGACGGCAGAGACCGCCTGACCGGAGGCCGCGACCGGCTTCAGGTCCTTGTCGTAGAAGGAGACCACGACGTTGCGGTCGGCGTTGACGAAGAACTCGACGTGCGGCGCGGCCGACGTGACGATCTTGCCGCCCTTGGGACCGGGGATCGGCTTTGCGGCGAAGACGGGCAGTGCGATGGCCAGCGCGAGCGCCGAGCCGATGATTTTCTTGAGCATGTTCATTGTTGGTGGATGTGGATTCTGGGGACGTGTTGTGCCTCGATTGCGGGGGCCTTGAGTGACGGGCCCCCGCGACGTCGGCGTTAAACCTTGGTGAACGTCATGCGATGATCATGACGGGAGGGCGGCCTCGACAGGCTTCGGCTCCGCGGGCTGGGGATCCTTTGGCGCTCGATCACGCTCCACCCAAGCGTAGAGCGTGGGGAGAAGGACGAGCGTCAGGAACGTCGAGGTAATGATGCCGCCGATGACGACGGTCGCGAGGGGCCGCTGAACCTCGGCACCCGAGCCGCTGCTGATCGCCATCGGAATGAATCCGAGCGAAGCCACCAGCGCGGTCATCAGCTTGGGTCGCAGACGGAGCAATGAGCCGTCCCACACCGCTGTCTTCAGGTCAGCTCCCTGTTCGCGGAGCTGGTTGAAGAAGGTGATGATCATTAGGCCGTTCAGGACGGCGATGCCCGACAGCGCGATGAATCCGACGCCGGCCGAGATGGAGAACGGGAGGTCGCGCAGGGCCAGGGCGAACACGCCGCCGGTGACCGCGAGCGGCACGGCGAGGAAGACGAGGATCGTCTGCCGGAAGCTGTGCAGCGTGAAGAAGATCAGGATGAAGATCAGCACCAGCGCCGCCGGGACGACGTAGGCGAGCCGAGCCTTCGCTTCCATGAGGTTCTTGAACTGACCGCCGAACTCCAAAGTGTAGCCCGGGGGCAGCTTGAGTTCAGCGTCGAGCTTGGCCTGCGCCTCCATGACGAAGGACGCTACGTCGCGGCCACGGAGGTTGATCATGATCGCGGCCCGGCGCTGGCCGAACTCACGCGAGACTGACGCGACCTGCTCGGTGAAGCGCATCTGAGCAACTTGGCCGAGCGTGAGATAACCGCCGGAGTCCGTGCGCACCGGGAGGCGCTTGAGTGCCTCGAGGTCGACGCGCTGTTCATCCTTCAGTCGGACGACGAGGTCGAAGCGACGATTGCCCTCCACCAAGCGGCCAACTTCCTTTCCGGCCAAGGCCGCCGAAACGACCCGGTTGATTTCTCCCGCGTGCAGGTTGTAGCGAGTAAGCGCAGCACGGTCAGGTATGATCTCGAGCATCGGCGACTTGCCGAGCGCGTCGAACTCGACGTCCGCCGCACCCGGGACCTTCTCAAGAATCTCACGGGCGGTCGTGGCGATCTTCTCGATCTCGGCGAAGCTCTCGCCGAAGACCTTGACCGCAACGTCAGCGCGCGTGCCCTCGAGGATTTCGTTGAAACGCATCTCGATGGGCTGGCTGAAGAGGTAAGCCTGCCCTGGGACCTGAGCGGTGAGCTCGGCCGACATCAAGTTGGCCAATTGGTCTTTGGTGACGGTACGCCCCTCGATCTTGCGCCAAGTCTTCTCCGGCTTGAAGAAGATGTAGCAGTCGGCGACGTTGACGCCCATCGGGTCGGTCGCGACCTCCGCTGTGCCGATGCGGCTGAACGTGTAGGCCACTTCGGGGAACTTCTCCAAGAGCACCTTCTCGGCACGCTCCTGCATGTTGATCGAGGCATCGAGACCGATGCTCGTCGTTCGGATCATATGGGTGGCGAATGAGCCTTCGTCGAGCTGTGGGACGAACTCGGCGCCAAGGCGTGAGTAGGTCCAGACCGCCAAGCCGAAGACCACCGCCACGATCGCGATCACCACCATCCGGAAGTTGAGGGCGAAGCGCAGGATCGGCGCATACACCGTCTTCGCAACCCGGACGAGCCACGCGTCCTTTTCTTCGATCTTGCCGCCGAGGAACCACGAGCAGAGAGCCGGCATCAGCGTGAGCGCCAGCACCAGCGCCCCGACCAAGGCGAACATGACCGTCATCGCCATCGGGCGGAACATTTTTCCCTCGACGCCCACGAGGGCGAGGATCGGCACGTACACCACGGTGATGATCAGCACGCCGAAGAACATCGGGTTAACGACTTCCTTCGCCGCGAGCAGCACCTCGTGGGCGCGCTCGCTGGCGTTGAGGCGACGCCCCAGCTTATGCTGTTTCTCCGCGAGGTGGCGGATGATGTTCTCCACCATCACCACCGCACCGTCGACGATCAGGCCGAAGTCGATGGCACCCAGACTGAGCAGGTTACCTGAGATCTTCGTCTGCACCATGCCCGTCATCGCGAAGAGCAGCGATAGCGGGATCGCTAGCGACACGATGATGGCCGCCCTCCAGTTGCCGAGGAGCAGGAGGAGGATGACCACCACGAGTATAGCGCCCTCGAAGAGGCTCTTCTCCACGGTCCAGATCACGTCGTCGACCAGCGCGGTGCGGTCGTAGACCGGCGTGATCGTCACGCCCTTGGGGAGCTTGGTTTGGATCTCCGTCAGCTTCTCGCCCACGGCTTTCGCGACGAGGCGGCTGTTCTCACCCGCGAGCATGAGCGCGGCACCGAGCACCGACTCCTTGCCGTTATAGGTGGCCGAGCCCGTGCGGACCGCCGAGCCGACCTCGACGGTCGCGACATCGCGAACGCGCATGACGGCAGTGCGGCCGGTGAACTTGAGCGGCAGATTCCCGATTTCCTCGAGCGTGGTCACGCGGCCGGCGGCGCGTACGGTGACCTGCTCGCCTCCGATTTGGAGGACGGAGCCACCGGCGTTCTCGACATTCTCGCCGAGCGCGTCCGCGACCTCCGAAAAGGTCAGGCCGACAGTGCGGAGTTTCGCCGGGTCCGGTGAGACGATGATCTGCTTCTCGTAGCCGCCCGAAGCGTTGACTTCGGCGAGGCCGGAGGTCGCACGCAGGCGCGGCTTGATCACGAAGTCGTGCAGGAGCTTCAGCTCGCGCAATTGCTCTTCGCGGGTGGCCGGCTTGTTCGGCGCGTCCTCGGCATAGTCGAGGACGTAGTAGAAGATCTCGCCGAGGCCGGTGGTGATGGGCGCCAGCTTCGGCGTGATGCCCGGCGGCAGGTCATCCGCCACGTTTTGCAGGCGCTCGGCGACCAGCTGGCGCGCGCGGTAGATGTCCGTGCCGTCATCGAAAACCAAGGTGACCTGGGAGAGGCCGAACTTGGAGATCGAACGCAACTCGGTCATGCCGGGGATACCGGCGAGTTCGTTTTCCAGGGGGAATGTGACCAGCTGCTCGATCTCTTCCGGCGCAAAGGCCGGGACCGCAGTGTTCACCTGCACTTGGACATTGGTGATGTCAGGCTGGGCGTCGATAGGCAGCCGCATGGCCGACCAAACGCCCACGCCGATCATTATTAGGGTGGCCAGCGCGACAAAGGCGCGCTGCCTCACCGAGAATTCTAGGACACGTTCTAACACGTTAGGAGAAGGAGTTGAAGTTTAGTGGGAATGGCCGCCGCCCTTGGTGAAGCGCAGCTCTGAGAGCCACAGCTGCTCCACCGGCTTGGCGACGACGACGTCGCCGGCATAGAGGCCGTCTGCTATCTCGATCTTGTCTTGGGCAGTTCGGCCGACCTTGACCGGAGTGCGGAGGAAGGACGCGCCGTTGGCGACGTACACGTAGGTGCCCTCAGTGGTCCGGAGGAGAGCCGAGCGCGGGACGACGACACCGGGGACGGGATCGCCGGAGGTCAGCGTGACCGGAACGAAATCGCCGACGTTGTGCTTGGTCTCCAAGGCCAGGATGAGGTCCGCCTCACCGCTGATGGAGGCCGCACCGCGGTCGACGCGGACCAGCCGCGCTCCGGTGATGGGCTTCTCAGCGATTAGGTCTGCAGTCGCCTTGGGAACGCTCACGGTGGCGAGCGTATCGCTGCGGTTATCGAACACCTGCACAGTGAGCGGAATCGCGACGGCAATCGGCTGCTCTTGGGCTTCGACCGTTGTGAGGGCCAGGGCCTTTTTCGTTTCTTCTGGAAACGTGAGGCCCGTGCCCTCCTTGAACGTCGTCTGGAGCAGACCCGCGGTTGCAGACTCCTCGTGTGCGTGATCGTCGTGGGCGTGACCCTTATGGTTGTCGGCAGAATCCTTCTTGCCGCAGCCAGAGAGAGCAAACGCCGCCGTGACCAGTCCGACGATAGCTACGTGGCGCGGGTTCATGGCTTGATTTCGACGGGGTTCATCTCGAGCCCGGTGAGCTGCTGAAGTTTCAGGCCAGCCGATAAAGCTTCCGATTGCGTTTCGAGCAGCGCCTCAACGGCGTCGAGATAGCTGTTCTGCAGGTCGACGTAGGTGGCGATCGGCACCGCGCCGGTGCGGTAATGGCGATCGGCCAGCGAAGCGGCGTCGCGGAATTTCTGGATCGAGTCCGGCGACCAGCGGCGCGACTCGGCGAGCTTGACGGTGAAGGCATTGGCAGCGGTCACCACCTCGCGGTCGAGCTCGCGAAGGGCGACGAGCGCAGCTGCCTCAGCCTGGCGCCGGCGAGCCTCGGCGGTGTCCACGTTGGCGGCGGCGCGGCCGGAGACGGGGAGCGGCACGCGCACACCCAGCCCTACGATCGTTTCGCGGTCACCCACGTTGTCGCGGGACATGTAGGGCCCAACGCTGATGCCTGGATAGCGTTCGTTCCGCGCGAGGCGAACCGCGAAGCCCTGCTGTTCGAGTTCCAGCATGCGCATGCGATAGTCGAAGTTCTTCTCGCGCGCTGCGGAGAGCAGTTCAGCAGTCGCCGGCGTGCTGTTGAAGCCAAGCGCGGGAGCTTCGACTTTAAGCGCCGCATCAGCAGCGGCACCGCGGAGCTGATTGAGTTCGATTAGGGCAGCCTGCACCGCGAGATCTGCGTCCGTCGCTCGGCGTTGCAACGCCAGCTCGCTCGCCTCGATGATGCGGGTTTCGAGTAAGGGCGTGATACCGGCCGGATCGCGGGAGAGGAACGTTTCCTTCAGCGCGGCGAAACGATCCGAGACTTCCCTGATCGCAGCGGCTTTGGCGTTGGCCGTATATAGGCCGAAAGCCAGGGTGCGGGCGCGGGCGGTGAGCGCATTCTCGAAACGCGACACGCCGAGTTCGGCCATCTCGACTTGCCGGTTGGCGATCGCCTTCCGCAGGGCGAGCCGCCCCGGCCACTCGAAGGTCTGCGTCACCGAGACCGACCACACGGCACCATCGCCGATCTTGGTGCCAGTCGAGTCACGCAGGCGCTTCTGCCCGAGGTCGAGAGACACCTCCGGGTCGCTCAAGCGGCCCGCGACGCGGGCGCCGGCTTTCGCGGCGGTGATCTCTTCCTGATAGAATTTGCGCTCTGGATTATTGGCTACGATCTCGCCGACGAGCGTGGGCAGCGATACGGCCTCGGTCGTCTGCGCGAAAGCGGTGCCGACCAAGGCAAATGAGAGGAGCCCGAGGACGGGCCGGAATACGGGAGAAGCTGTGAAGGAGATGGGTTTCATACGGACACGTGAATGCGGACAAATGGGAGGAATTGAGCCCGCGGGATGGGGACGCGCGCAGGCGTCCCACAGCGGGATCAAGCGAATGAAGAAGGCTGACTAGTCCGCGCAGGGACTAATCAACCAATGAAGGAGGGCGCCCGCGCAGGAGGCGCGGCACGCTGTACGAACTGCCAGATGGGTACCCAATCGAGCGGACGGGACAGTGCCTCGTCGGTGATCGTGGATTCCCTCGGCTTGAGGTCCGGGGTGCTGACTGCCCAAAGTAGGCAGGCAAAAAGGAGGAGAGCAGGCGCGGCGAGTTTTGTGATGCCAGCCTTCGACTGGTAGCCGCCGCCTTCGACGATCCCACAACCGTCATGAGCGCAGGATTCCTGCATGGAATGCTCACACTGGGTGACGTCGTTTCCGGCCGCTTCCAAGAGGCAGTGCTGCGTCATCGGCACCCAGAGGATGGCGATCAAGAGGCAGATGCTTTTGAAGACGCGTGACACGGAAGTGACGCCAACACATGGACTCGAAAGCGCGCGGGTCAAGTCGCTTCGAGTACGGGCAACGCCCATGCGTGGCAGAAGTTACTAAGCTAATATTGTCGTGTAAATTTTCCGAGGGCCACGCGGGAAAGCACCTACAAAGCGGTGGTATTCCTGCTGTAGAGAGCAACTTCTGATCGCGCCGCCGATTCGTCCGCAGTGCGTCGTCTGCTCGTGTTACCGGCGGGACGAGCCGATTTTACCTATCAAAACGAACGGTAAAGCAGGCGCTTCGCGAGCCGCGGCGAACCGGCTCGCTGACATGCTCACCCGTCTTCGTGCGCACAATCGCGACGCCGGCCAGCTCCACTGACGAAGTCGCCTCGGAGATATGAAGGGCCATAGTCAGGAAGCTGGACCTAGGTGAGTCCTCGCCCCCGGGGCGACTCCATGCGCTATATACACCTTGCTATGCGCGTGGCCATGAAGTCGCATGCGGCGCATGGCCCCACCGACAAAGGACCTCGTCAGACTGAAGGAACTGGTTTCCCGGCTGGAGACGGAGATCGCGAACGAACTCGCGCAGGAACTCGCTACACTTCCAGGCCGATACGGCTTCGATACCGCCGACGCTTTCATCGCCGCGGTGGCAGTCGCCACGGCAGCGCGCCTGCGCCGACGCGGGAGGCCATCCAGGGCGCGTACCGAGCGCGGTGACGGAGCACGCCGACACAGGAAGCGCGCAGTTGTGACGGACTCCACCCGTACCGAAGTGAAGAAGCTCGTGCGAGAAGGCCGCACCGGCGCAGAGATCGCAAAGACCGTCGGCATCTCGATCGGCACGCTGCACACCATCAAGAAAGCGCTTGGCCTGGTGAAACAGAGGAAGTGAAGCGATGCTAGTAGCCACATGAGCCGACGAGACGAAAAGCTCTCCGACATCCTGCTGAAGGCACCTTGGTGGATGAGTGTTGATCTCGCATTTCTCCCTATCATAGGCCTCCGGTGGGTCGCTCCCGCCCTCATCGGCGAATCGGGTAACCGCGCAGCGATCGGGAAAGGCGTTTCGCAGTTCGCTCCGTGGCCCGCCCTGATCCTGCTAATTCTGGCTGCTGGTTCCTTCATCCTTTCTCGCCGCAAGCGTGAACTCGTGGACTCGCAAACCGGCTTGGAATCGCTGCGCAATGTCAGTTGGAAGCACTTCGAGTGGATGGTGGGCGAGGCATATCGCCGGATAGGATACGCAGTGGACGATTCACTCGGTTCCGGCGCAGACGGCGGGATCGACCTGACTCTCCGGAAAGACGGGGAGACCACCATCGTGCAGTGCAAGCAGTGGAAGGTTCTTTCGGTCGGAGCGCCTGTGGTGCGCGAACTCTACGGGCTCCTCACCCATCACGGTGCAACGCAGGCCATCATCGTGACCTCCGGGCGATTCACGGAAGAAGCACGGTCCTTCGCGGCGGGGAAACCCATCGAGCTGGTGGACGGGCCGGCCCTCCTTAAATTCGTGCGATCAGTGCAGGATGCAGAACCAGCGACCCCGGCGCCCGCCGTCGAATCGTCGCCTTCGTGTCCGAAGTGCGGAGCGACGATGGTTCGGCGCACGGCGAAGCGTGGCCCGAAGGCGGGCACCGCGTTTTGGGGCTGCGCCAAATACCCGTCTTGCACAGGGACTCGTGACGCAGACCCCGAGTAGTGCGACTACAGGTGGCGATGTCATCACTACGTTCGAGTTGGCCTTCGACGAGAGGTAACATGCAGGACACGCGCATGATTAGGAGCGAAGCCATCACTGGCCGCGGTAGGTCGAATGCACGTGCGTGCCCTCAGCGTCACCTAGGAGCGGCTGCGGCGCGTATTCGATGTAAACGTTCGGCCCGTGGATTCTGAAATAGGCCGCACCTCCCCTCGCCCCTCGAGGCGTGAGCGCTCCGGCCCAGACGATCCACGTTTCCGGGATAGCCTCCTTCACCCGGGCCAGGAATTTCTCCGTGTACGCGGAGTCTACCATCCCAGCCCACTCTGTGATCAGCGCTAGAAGCTTTTCGCGCTGCTTCATGCTCATGCCAGAGGCCTTGAGCCTGTCGGTGGCCGGGAGCGGAAATCCATCCTCGGGCCAGAGCGTAAGATCGCCCACACCTACCTTCATGGCCACCTGCTCGCGCTGGCGCTCGTCTAGTTCTGTCATGAGCGCGAACGCCTTATCGCGCTCGGCTCCGAGCACGCGAACCTTCTGGCCCGCCGAGAGAATAGTTGTCAGCCGAGCTCCCATGAATGAGTGCAGCACGATGGCTTCCCCGTCTGAAAACCTGACCGACAACAGGAAGTGATCTCCAGAAATCTGCAGGATCCACGGCCGCACCGGATCGGGGGCGCCAAACAGGGTCACGGCGTACGACGGATGTATCCAACCGTTTGGCCCCGTGTGGCCTTGCAGGTCAGCGGCAGCGGTCACGTCGGCAAACTTCTTGAGACCGGACGGACTCAGCGTTTTTTCCAGCAGGCGGAGGAAGGCGGTTATCTGGCGCGCCTCGAGCGCATGCAAACGAAGTCCGTGCGCAGCCTTCCCATCGGCCGTCTGCGCGCGCAGGAATTCCTCGACGTAACGGTCCCCAAGGGTCCCGCGATATTGGTTCTTCGCCTCAATCGCCTCCTGGGTACTGGGCGGTGACTTCAACACCGCGGGCTGCGCGGCCTCGAACGGTCGCTCTACCAGCGCCCGCTGCTCTGGCGTCAGGGAAGCGAGCAGACGAACTGCCGCGACGCTCGCCTGGTCGGCCGCGGACGCCGAGGACCATAGCAGCACCGACGCCGCCAGTAGAAGATGCACCCCGAAGGCCATCCAGTGCAGCAGGCGACGGAGCTCGGCCGCCTTTTCGATGGGATACTGAGGTTTCATACTGGGGCGCGGTTACGTTCGCATCCGGCGGACCCGGATGACGCTTGATAGATGCTCGGCACAAGGACGGAGCGGGAAGATGGCGAAAGATGTAACTGATTCATGGATACGATGCTGCTGGCTGTGAGGAACGCGTAATCACGGGGCATGGGCGCGCGGAGCGCCTGATGACCAACGGTAATGGACGGATTTCGATCAGCCCGCGCAGGGGCTGATCAAGCGATCGACGAAGGCGCGCGGACCGGCAGGGCAGCTCGCTGCACGAACTGCCAACGTGGAACCCAGTTCAGCGGCCGGTCCCGCACGACCGAGGGGATGTCGCCATTGGCCGATTGCGTACCCTGCGGTAATTCGACGAGCAGGAGCCAGGCGCAGAGGTGGATCGACGGAGCTGGCAGCTTCACCGAACCATCGCTCGCCTTGTAGGCACGAGACTCGATGACGCCGCAGGCGTCGTCGGCGCAAGCCTCTGATTCTCCATGTCCGCAAGGCAACATCCCCGCCGCCTCAAGGAGGCAATGCTGCGTCATCGGCACCCAACAGAACGCGAGTGCGATGCAGAGGATTTTCGCGAAGCGTGACACGGGAGAGTCGCGCGAGGAGGCCAGCGCCAGCCAATCCGGTCAAGATGGTTCACTGGCTGCTGACGTCCGCGCAGGCGCCGGCATTGAAATGATCCTGCTGTGCGCTAGTGATTTCCGGTCGGAATGCCCAACCTCCATCTCAAAGTGCCGCCGGTGATCGTGCTCATGACATTCGGCTTGTTCGCGTGGCTTGGCACCCGGACGCTTCCGCTGTGGTCAATCGATTTCCCCAGCCGGGCGTGGGCAGCGGGAATCACCGCACTTGCCGGAGCCGCCATCATCATGGCGGGTGTCGTAGCATTCCGCCGATCCCGCACCACCGTGAACCCGCGGCGCCCGCAGGACGCATCGGCTCTCGTCACGGACGGCGTGTATAGATTTACGCGCAACCCGATGTACCTGGGAATGCTGTTACTGCTAGGCGCGTGGTCGGCGTGGCTGTCCAACGCAGCAACGATTCCTTGGATAGTTCTCTTCGTGGCTTACATGAACCGCTTCCAAATCAAGCCGGAGGAGGTGATCCTGGACCGCTTGTATGGTAAAGACTTCAACGACTACAAGAGCCGCGTGAGGCGCTGGATCTGAGGTCCGCGCGACGGCCTCCGGGCACCAGTACGCCGGCGTCGCTGTCTATATGGGCTTCCATGAATGCCACCGCCGGCAGGCCTCGAAGCGTGATCATCGGTGCGTTTCTGTTCACGGCGACGGTCTTGGGACTCGGCTTCGCGGCATTCGGTTTCTGGACCAGTATGATCTTCGCCTCCGGATTCCTCGGCGGATTCCTGCTTTGGCTGTCGTTCCCCGCGGAGCCGGCATACCGATCGTGGCGCGCGCCCTTTCTGGTGACGTTCGCGTTGTTCATCGCGCATCGTGTGGAGGAAAAGCAGAGCGGGTTCTTCGCGGCGCTAGCGGCGATCACCAAAGTGCCTACGCCGGAGATAACCTCGTGGAAGGTAATCGCGCTAGTCGTAGCCTCAGTAGGTGCATGGCTCGCCATCCCCATTCTGACGAAGCGTGGGTCCTCTTTCGGATATTACCTTGCATGGACCTTCTTCGCTGCGATGGGCATCACGGAACTCGCCCATTTCATATTCCCCTTCTTGGCCGGCGGATCCTACGGCTACTTTCCAGGCATGGCGAGTGTGCTCGCGCTGGCGCCGGTCGCTTGGTGGGGAATGCTCCGATTGGCGGGACGGGCTCAACCTTCGAAGTAAATTTCCGAAGGGTTTGGAAAAAGACGCGCGTCGCACGCACGTGCTTGAACTAGGTCACTGGCCCCCGCGCACGCAATTGTACCATTGCGCAAATTGATCGGCTATCTGCTATAGGCACATGAGCCGTCAGCCTATGAAACTGATATTGAAGAACACACCGACGGGAATGCTATGGCATGCCGCGGATCCTTTCCCGGAGTTCATATTACCAGCAAAGTTCTGCGCGTTGAAGGACGCACTGGAGGTTTGGTACCACAAACTCCCAATCCACGTGGAACTTCGGCCATTCTATGACCGAATGGGGAGCGATTTCGCTCGTCGCGTCAGTTCGGAGCTGTCCTGCGACGTCGAATATCGGTCCGCTTGGGCATAACGCCGTCCATCCGCAGTTAGTCCGCCTTAACAGCGTCCATGTCCTTCAAAGCGAGAGACCGAGAGGGCACTCTCAGGCTCGCCTTCGAAGCGAGCCGGGAGCAACGACCCTTCTCGTGCCAAGTTTGCGCAGGAAGCATGTCGCTCGTTCAGCCGCAGCTCCGGAGCCGCCCTCACTTCCGCCACCACGTTGAAAGCAACTGCGCTTGGGAGCCTGAAACCCTCGAGCATGAGGCGGCGAAGTTGGCCGTCCGCGCGGCCGTTGGCGAACTCGGCCTCGGAAACGCAGATGTCGAGGCGCGGGTGGGAAAATGGATCGCGGACGTCCTCTGGTCCTGCGGGGGACAGAGGATAGCTTTCGAGATCCAACGAGCAAACTACACGTGGGCGAAGTTCGAAGAGAAACTCGCGGGCTACGAGGCGGAGGGCATCATCGTGGTCTACCTGCTGATCGGCCCCCTCTTCCGCGTGTCCGACAAGGACGGCAACTTCCGCCTCAAGGACATCGAACGAAGATTATTCTTCGGGCCGGTAGAGAGCCGCACTTACCAACCCAACGGGGTTCGCGTTTCCGTGACGGACAGGGTTCGCGTGCATCGAGAGCCGATCGGCCGCGTCGTCGGCGCCTACTTGCGAAGGAGTGCGAACGATGAGAGCGAGATCATCGTGCGGGAGCCGCTCTTCTATCCGGTCGCCAGAGGACGCGACGGGTGGAGCGAGTCGTCGTTGGACGAGGTCGGCGCCGCTGTCCACAGACTGAAGAGATTTCTCGAAGCCCTGCACGCAACCTTCATCGCGCGACCGGGTTGGACACTCCTCAACGGCATCCACTTTCAACGCCTGGAAGACGCACTTTGGGGATACTTTCTGCAGGCCTTGGGCATGGCCTTTACGTACAGTTGTCCGCACCCAGAACGCGCCGGCGTATTCACGTTCCATGGCGCCCGGCCAACGATCGGGTGGGTCACCGGGGCGAAAGGACCGCGGATACCCGCCGATTACAACGAAGTTCAGTTCAAGAAGAGGCCGGAACTGCGCGGCGACTATCTCTACGTGGGGATGGTCTCGAACAGAGAGGTCCCTGACGAAGGTATTCTTGGATGCTATTCAAGGAGCGTCACCCAGCCCACCGTCGACTTCACGCATATCAGCCACGACTATTCGGGCGTCATTTCAGGGCTGCATGATGGTGGCATCCCGGGGGGCGATCTCGGTTCGGATATCGCGGTTCAGGCGCATAATCTCTGGATGGATGGAGAAGCATGGTTGTGCCGGGGCCATGCCATTCCGATCGGAGCGCCAGCGTTTCGCACCCGAGACCGTATTCCGGGACGCATACCAGCCCTGCGAACCTGACTCACGACTATGGCGGTCGACTGTACGGCGAAACCGGCGGCAAACTCATCCTTCGCCGACCACAAGGCCGTCTGTCAGCGTCGTTCCACAGCCTTGGTTTCTCGCGTTGGTCGATAGTGCGCCGAGACCAAACCCGCCTCGTTCAGAATCTCATCTGCGAGGGAAGCGGGCGTGACCACTTTCGCGTGCCGGCCCCAACCAAGAACCCAGGTTCTGACTTCCTCGAGTCGAGATACCTTCAGGTTCAGGCGAACACCGCCCCCCGGCAGCGGCGTGAAGCTCTGCGACCGATGCCACTCTCGCTCCTGCACCACATTGCTCACCGAAGCAGAGAACTCGATCGCGACGTCGACAAGGTCCGTGCCGGTGAAGATGCCGAACGAATCACCAAAATACTTCTCCGCCGAGAAATCCTTCGGTCTGGTGAAGACTTCCTTAGTGGGCGACGCCTCCCTGATCCGAGAGAGCGCAAACTTGATGACGTCCTTCCGCTTCGAATCGAACGCCACGACATACCACGAGGATCGGAAGCACGCCAAGTGGTAGGGATGGACCCGGCGTGAACTCGGCGTCGACTCACCTCCCTTGAGGTAGGAAATATCAGCCGCGCGCTTCTTTCGAAGGCAGCTCGCCAGTACATCGAAGACGGCGATCGAGGTAATCGCCGCCCCTGGAGAACGGAACGAGATGCCGTCGAAGGCCTCACCCACGTCGAAGGTAATCTCGTCCTTCAGCTGTGCCGTAATCTTCTGAAACGATTGGGTCAGGCGCTTCTCAAGCGGCGTCCCGCGATATTGCTCGAGAGCGCGCTGCGCGATCAGCAGGGCAAAGTATTCTCCCTCGGTGATGGTCACCTCGGGGAAGTTAACCACGTCCTCCGTGTAGTAGTACCCCCGCTTCTTGGCGTCGTACTCGATCGGCATCCGATCGAAGTCCCGCATGTAATCCAGCGTGCGCAGGGCGGTTTTTGACGAGACGCCAAACCGCCTGCCGATCGACGCGCAGTTCGGATACGTTTTCTGCAGGAGCAGGGAATGGATCACCGCGCGGCGATTCTGCTCGGGTTGGGTTTGGTGGGGCTTTCGGGTTGCGCTCATGCTGGGCCCGAAACCCACTGTGGGTAAAAATTTTCCGGCTCGCAAGACTGACTGGGACATTCGTTGTCTGCCGTCCCATGTTATACTGGGTATCGCAACCAAGATGCCCTCCAAAACCGCCAGAACCCGTCCGACGCTCAAGCCCGCCCTCAAATGCATGATCTGGGGCAAGGCAGGAGGCCGGTGCCAGTACCCAGGCTGCAACCGCGCCCTGTGGAAGGACGAGGTGACGCAGATCGAGTTCAACAACGCCTATCTCGCGCACATCGTCGCAGTCGAACCGGAAGGCCCGCGCGGCGATCCTGTCCTTTCACCGAAATTGGCTGCGGATCCCGCCAACATCATGCTCCTCTGCGATCCCCACCACCGGCTCATCGACGTGGAGGACGTTGCGGGGCATCCGGTCGAGTGGCTTCAGCAGATGAAGCTCGAGCACGAGCTTCGGATCGAAGCGCAGACGGAGCTCACCGACGACAGGAAATCCGAGATCATCGCCTACCAGGCCAACATCGGCCAACATCTCGCGCCACTTCATTTCCGCGAGTGTGCCGAGGCCCTGCGAGGGCGTCGGCGCTACCCGGCATCCTCGACCGGGATCGGGCTCGGCTTGGACAATAGCGTCGTGCGCGATAACAACCCCGAGTTCTGGAGGATCGAGGAACGTCAGCTGCGGGGGCAATTCGCGGAACGCGTCCTCCCGCGGCTTGGTCGCCTTCCCCACGTTTCCGTATTCGCGAGGGCGCCGCAGCCACTCCTGATGCTTCTGGGGCATCTGCTGTCCGAGCTGCCCACCGCCGAGGTTTTCCAGCGTTACCGCAATCCGCAGGGATGGATCTGGCCTGAGAAGGCGGAGGCAAATCCGTTTTCCTTGAAGGAGCCCCACACTGGCTCCGTGCCGGCGCTCGTCTTCTCCATCACAAATCAAGTCGCTCCCGCACGCATAACATCGGTGCTGCCCGACGCCGCGATCTGGGAGGTGAGTGTTGAGCGTCCTCAACAGGACTGCATCCGGTCGCCGGAGCAGCTTGAGGAGTTCAAGGACCTGGTTCGCGGGCTGTATGACCGGATCAAAGCGAGGCACCCGGAGGCAAAAGAGGTTCATGTCTTCCCTGTGATGCCAGTCTCGGTCGCGGTAGAGGTCGGCCGGGTGCTTCAACCCAAGGCGCACCTACCCCTGCTCGTGTACGACGAGCATCAGGGTTTCTCGCCTGCGCTGCGTATCGCGCAAAAAGTCTGATTTTCTTGCCGTCTGAGACACTCGTTGTCCGACCCCCCGTGTTAAAGTGTAAGGGCAAACACCACCAAACCCCGCTAGACCATGAACGTTCTCACTCCCACTCCCCACCTCGCTGCAATGGATCCGATGGACGCGCTGCTCCTGCGTTACTTCGCCGATTTCGGCGCCCAGCTCGACATCCCATCCGAGCGGTGGAAGCACGCGAAGCGCGCCTACGAGGAAGTCGGCCAGTTCCTCTGCGACCCGACCAATCCGCTATCGCGCTACGACCCGAGCGTCTACACGCAGGGCTCGGCCCGAGCCCTGACCACCAACCGGCCGGTGAAAGGCG
Source organism: uncultured Opitutus sp. (assembly GCA_964480585.1). Classification (GTDB taxonomy): domain Bacteria; phylum Verrucomicrobiota; class Verrucomicrobiia; order Opitutales; family Opitutaceae; genus ER46. The sequence continues at coordinate 23,940 of CAYZPV010000035.1, forward strand.
ACGAATTCGACATCGACCTGATCTGTGAGCTCCTCAAAGCGCGTGGGCTCACCGCCACCCAGGTGTTCGAACTCGTAAAGGCGGCGCTTGAGCACGGAGGCAAGTACAAGGGCCGCCTCACCGTCCACAACCGCTGCATCCGCATCTCCTTTCCGGGCTTCCACCTCGACATCACCCCGGGGGTTCCGGACTTCGGCCTCGGGCCCGAGAACATCCTCATCACCGACCGGCCGACGGCGCGCCTGAAGAACAGCAACCCGAAGGGCTTCTGCGACGACTTCTTCGGCCGGATCGCCAACGTGCCGCCCCGCATCCGCACTGCGCATCCCAAGGCCAGCTACTTCGAGACGATGCTCGAGGCCCGGGCCGACGTGGAGCCCGTGGCGACTCCCGGCCCGATGCGCGCGGTGCTTGTCCGCTTCGTCCAGATCCTCAAGCGCCACCGCGACATCACCTGCGGCGATGACAAGAATGCGCCGATCAGTGCGATCATCACCACCTTGGCGGCGCACGCTTACGCTGATCTCTCCCTCGTGGAGCACGACAGCCTTTACGACCTGCTCCTCGCGATCGCCAAGAAGCTCCCATCCAAGCTCGGCCCGACCGAGTGGTCGGTGCCCGCTGCCCGCTGGATCCACACCTGTCCGAACCCGGCCAACGCCTTGGAAAACTACGCCGACAAGTGGCCGACGAAACCGCAGCGCCAGGACGCCTTCTTCGCATGGCAGGGCAAGCTCGTCACCTACCTCGAGGGCCTGCGCCAACTCCGCGGCCGTGGTCATGACGTTCTTACCCGCGAGCTCTCGGCGGGCTTCGGTCAAGACCTCGTCCAGCGTGCGGCCATCGGGAACGCGAGTGCCACGAAAGCCAGCGCGGCGGCGGGTGCGCTCGGCATCACCGCCACCGGCGCCCTCACGTCAAGGGCGCACGCCTCGGTCGCGGTGCGCCCGCAGACGTTCCACGGGGGGAACTTCCCGGGGTGATGGACCTTCACGGACAGGCGGCCCACTTGTTGGAAGCCTATCCCCGCTCCTTCTGCATCGTAAGAAATGGGGAGCTGTTGTGGCAGGGCCGTCTCCAGCCCGAGCCGGCCTGCCGCGAATACCTGGTGAACGTCGTCTATGGGCCGTCCCCCTTCGTTCCCCTCGCATACGTCGTCGATCCGGACCCCAATGTCCTCGTCGCCGCTTCCGCGCTCCCGGGCAGGAAGCTACCCCACGTCTACAATCTCCACCGCGATCCGCTGTGCCTCTTCACCGGCTTCGGCCTGGAGTGGTCGCCCTCGGATTGGATCGCGAAGACCACGGTGCCGTGGACTTCGCTCTGGTTGAAGTTCTTCGAAATCTGGCTCGGCACCAACACGTGGGAGGGTAGCGGTGGACCGGCGCTTCAAGGAGCGCCGCGACCGACGCTACTCTTCGAGCCGCCAGCACCAGAACGCCTCGCCTCTCGTCCCCTACCCAATAATCTCTTTGCGCCCGGCACCTTTCTCCAGCCCAGCCGAAACCCCTAGCTCCATGCACCTCTCGAAATCCGACTTCAAGGCCTGCTTCGACTGCCGCACCAAGCTTTACTACCGCAAGAACAGGTATCCTTCCGCAGCCGACGACAACGAGTACCTCCAGTTCCTCGCGGATGGCGGCTTCATGGTGGAGCTCGCCGCGAAGTCCGCCTATCCTGCTGGCGTCGACTTGGTCGATGTCCGCGATCCAGCCCAGAGCCACGCCAGGACCGCCGAACTTCTCGCGACCGACGGCGCGACGATCTTCGAGGCCGGCGTGGTGACCGGGAAATATCATGTGCGCATCGACATCCTCCGTCGGCAGGGAAAGACGCTCGAGCTCATCGAAGTGAAGTCCTCTGGCGTGGCTGACGACGGCGAGGACGACGCCGCATCCCCGTTCCTCAACAGGGACAAGGTAACCATCGCAGCCCGCTGGAAAAAATACATCGTCGACGTCGCGTTCCAGGTCCACGTGCTCCAGCTCGCGTACCCGGATTTTCAGGTGAAGCCGTTCCTCTGCGTCGTGAACAAGTCGGCGTCGGTGCCGGAGGCGGCGACTTTGGGTAAATTCAAGCTCAGCAAGGATGCGAACAAGCCCAAGGCGCGTCCCGAGGTGAGCTATATCGGCGATGCCGCCGCGCTCGCCAGATCCGGGTTCATGGTCACCCGCGCCGTCGCAGTCGAGGTGGCACTGGTGCGCGACGAAGTGGTGAGGCGGGCCGAGGAACTCGCCGCGTTGATCGTGGACGGCAAGGTCATCAAGGCGCCGGAAGCGATCTCCGATCTCTTCCCGATTTGCCGCAAGTGTGACTACCGCACCGACGCCGAGAAGAGCGGATTCGCCGAATGCTGGGGTGACCTCGCAGTCGTCAGCGCCCACGTGCTCGACCTCGCCCAGGTGACGCGCCTCAACCCGAGCCCGGTCCCCGCTCTTCTGCGCTCGGGACGCGCCTCCTTCCTCGACCTGGCGGAAGCGCAGTTGGGCAAAGAGGACAGTGCACTCACGACGCGCCGCCGCCTGCAGTGGAACGGCACGCGCTCGAGAGCGGAAACGCTCCCATTGGCGCTGAGGAAAGAGCTCTCCAGCCATCACGGGGTGCCAGGGTGGCCGCTCCACTTCGTGGATTTCGAGGCCTGCGACCTCGCCCTCCCGCACCACCCTGGACTCCGGCCCTTCGAGCGAGTCGCATTCCAATGGAGCTGTCACACCCTGTCCGCAGATGGCACCCTGACGCACGCCGAATGGCTCAACGACCGCCCGGAGTTTCCGAACTTTGCCTTTGCTCGATCCCTTCGCGAGCGGATCGGCGACGTCGGCACCGTCTACGTCTGGCATAGCTACGAGCAGACGACCCTCCGAAAGATCGCAGAGCAGATCGATACCTGGCTGGCCCGGGACCCGGCGTCGGCCGTGAAGGTATCGGGCTACGGGAGCGAAGCGGAGCTGCGTGACCTCGCCACGTGGATTTGGACGCTTCTCGGCCCCGAAGATTCGAGGGGCAAGCGCACGTCGCCGCGCATCCGGGACCTGCACAAACTCGCGGCTGAACACTATTTCCATCCCACCATGGGCGGCCGCACTTCCATCAAGGTGGTGCTCCCGTCGGCGTGGTCGTCCAATGCGGTGCTCCGCAGCCACCCCTCCTTCGCCAGGTATCTGACCACTGATGACCGCGGCCACCCGCGCGATCCCTACAAGGCGCTCCCCTCGCTGCCGTTCAACGACGACGACGAGGAGGACAATGCGGTGCGGGAAGGCACGGGCGCGATCCGCACCTATCAGGACCTGATCTTCGCCGGCGCCGACGGAGCGACGCAGGACGCACGCCGCCAGCTGCTCCTGCAATACTGCCGCCTGGACACCGCTGCGATGGTGATCATCTGGGCGCACTGGTCCGGCCGCAACGACTTCAAGGGAGGCGAGTGATCATGACCATGGACACCAATGTGGTCGTGGGCCTTTCCACGGCGCTCGGAGCCGCCATTGGCGGGCTCTTCACCCTGCTCTCCGCGCGGAGGCAGGAGCACGTCGCCGTTCTCGAGCGCGAAAAGGCGAAACTGCTCAAGGATTACCTCGACGCCTGCCGTAACATCGAGGCGTTCCACCGAATCGAGGAAGCCTACAGCAAAGCCCTTTCACCGCTCGTCAACAAGCACGAGCACCAGGTGAAGGTCGAGATGCGCAATCAAGTCGAGGAAGCGGGCGGCGGTCGGCCGACCTGGACGGCCCGGGACGCTCGGTTGGCGATCGAACACGCGAGCTGAGGGGCTCAGCCCTCGAGAGCGAACATCAGCGTGGCCAGCACCTCGGAATCGAGCTCTCGGTTCCGACAAATCAACACCAACGCACGGAGCATTGCCGGAGTGTCCTTCTCGGGATTGACGCCTTCCAGGAAGCTGAACGCAGCCCTCACGGCGAACAGTTCGTTCACGATGTAGGCCCGCTCCGGAAGGTCCGCGCTCGCGCTCACGACTTGGATCGGGCGCAAGCGCGCGATCCACTTCATCGTGAAGGCGGCGCGTTTGTGGCAATCCGCGTTCACGATCTCATGATGCCGCTTCGTGAGATCCAGCTCATCGAAATAATTCCGGACTGTCTCGTAGAGAAGAGCTGGGTCCAGTCGGACGTGCTTCTTTACGGGCCCCAAATCTTTAAGGAGGGCTCCATAAATGCCGTGCAGGAGCTCGAAACGCCGCAACCGCTGGGTTCTGGCGTCGGTATGTTCTGCCACCCCATCCGGGGCGGCACCGCCCCGGGGTGCAGTGGCCATACCGTCACCCTACGTCGAAAACCGCCGCAAGATTCGCGCGGAAACGGGTGGTCTGTTTCTTCACGTTCGACCGCACGCGCGCAGCTGCCGCATCATCAAACTTTTCGTCGTGATTGTGATTCTTCAGGCCCCGCATCTTGGCGGCCCCGGCGCTGCGCTCAACAGCGAGGAAAAGCGCGCGAGCGCTAGAATTGTTTTTTTTCGTGGCGGACATCTTCTTTAAGAGAGCGGTAGCAAAATTGAGGAAAGAGGCCAGACAGTAGCGGCACAGTCGTCAAGCCCCAATCCGGGTAGCGTCCTGCGGTCCAACTTGGCACACGGTCAACGCTACTGACTCGTTTCGCAAGGCTAGGTTTCTCGATGCAACGCATTTTCTCGACCTCATTTACGTGCGCGCGATCGGATATAAAGGCTGCAATCCTTCCACACCTTGAATGCCGCGGATTTGTCACGCAGCCAAAGAGCGAGGAAGGAACGCGTGCAGTTGGAGTGAGCCCTGTCGGCAGCTGTGAGCTGCCGCAACCGGTCCTTCGCGGCCGCCGCGACAACCGCGTCCTTGTCGTCCAGCGCCCTCATGCTCATGAAGAGGTGGTCGATCGCCATCGCACGCTGCCGCACGAGTTCCTCGCGCCCCTTACCACGGTTGAGTCGGAAGAACAGGATCGTGGCGCGTGCGCGCAGTCGGCGATAACGCCCGCTCGCACCCGCGCTGGGTGTGGCCAGCACCCCTTCGAAACAGATCAGCGTCTCCGGCTTCTCATCAAAGTCTCCTATCGGATAGATCAACAGGGGTTTTTCGGAAACAAGCGCAGCCGGATCATTTCCCGCTGTGGAGCGGGACCCCATGATCGGGAAGAAATCGCGCTTCAGCGATTGGTTGCAGGAGGGGCAGGAACTCGCGTAGTTGAAGTGGTGGTAGGCGAGCAGGAAGTACCCCTTGGTCGATTTTTGCCTCAACGCCTCGGTCGGCTTCAATCCCAAGTCTTTGCGGATATCCGGCGTGAGCCAGTCCAGCACCCGCCCCTTCGGCCTGAAGTGCTCCACGTCCTGTCCAGCGGCTGCGATGGGCTCGTCCCCCATGTCCTTCTCGCAGAAACAGCACTTGCCGTATTGGAGAGTCATGTAGGCCGGCTTGACCGACGACCAATCTGAATCGCCGACGAACTTCCTCGCCGCGCGGCATGCCGCGGTCTTTGCCGCCACTCGCGTCCTCCAATTGGCGTCGTGCCGATGGATGGCGTCCAGCAGATCCTGCTCAATGACACTGTAGCCGATCATGGTCGTGTTAATCGAAGGTCGAAACCAACTCCCTCAGGAACCTGGTGGACGCTCCGCTCACCCCGTGTTCGGCGTCCCTCGCAATCTTGTCCAGCTGCGCCTCCTTCTCCGGATTGCGCGTGCCCTTGAGAGAGAAGTAGTCGGTCACGAGAATCTGATCGGCGCTGAGGCCCTGGACGGGGATCTCAGGCTGAGCCACCACCGAAACCGCATTCGTGCGCTCGCATGTCCAGATGCATTTGCGGGTCAGGCTTCCGACCACCAACGGACTGTGAGTCGTGAAGATGAATTGGAGATTGGGAAATGCGCGAGAGAGCGCTGGGACGATTTCCCGCTGCCACTCGGGATGGATGTGCAGGTCGACTTCATCGATGAGCACGATCCCGCGATTGGCGTGGACACTCAGCGATGGTGGCGCCGCAAAACAGATGTGGTAGAGAAGGTCGCCAACCCAGCCGATGAACGCCTTGGGCCCGTCGGATAGTGAGGTCAGCGGGCAGTCCAGCTTGTCGCGCGAGAAGAGATATTCGCCTGTTGATTTATCTCGGCGGCCTTCGAAACCGTATCCGTCCGGCATGATCGAATTCAGGATCTTGATGATTTCCTGATACCGCTTCTTCTCGTTTGCCTGGATCGTTGGCAGCCACGCTTCCAACGGAAGCAGACCCCACGAATCCTGAAAAAGGCTCTGGATCCGCTGGATTCTCGAGTGGGACTGGCTGCCTCGGGCGCCAATATCCACGTTGTTCGAGGGTTCCACCCGCCGCGTGGCTCCATAGCCAACCAAGAAGAAGGCCGGGCTCCGGTTCTCGAACAGAGGCTCCCACACCGCGCCTTCGGGGTGACCCCGAAGCATTTCGAAGTCTGGCCCCTTTCGCGTGATGGAAACCATCTGCTTCGCTTCGCGTCGAGTGCGAGCCTTCTTAACACCGAGATCCTGCTCGCTTAGGCTAAAGGTGGCGCTGACCGTTGCCGCCGTCGGGGAAGGCCGCCCCTTCGGCACGCGCCGAACCGTCCGGGTGAGTTCCATTTTCTCGGCAACTGAACCCAAGACGGCCAAGGCAATGGACCTCAGGATCGTCGTCTTGCCAGCTCCGTTGTTGCCGAGGAACAGCGTGACATTAGGGTAGTCCGTGGCGCCTTGCTTGAGGGGCTCCGGCGGATCATCTGGCGTGCGGAATTGGATCTGCGCGGATTCAATCGTCCGGACGTTCGTGATCTTTATTTCCTTGATATACATCGGTCGGCTTTAAGTGCGCGCGTTGATGACGAAAGAGGGCACGGTCTTCGTGTCCTCGCACTCCCAGTTCACCCAGATCTTGCGGTCTTCACTGATCGAGATCCGCGCGTAATTACGGTCGCGCATGATCTCGCCCGCGCCGGACGCCTTGAGCATCTCGAGCGACACATCGCCGTCGCCGATGAGTTCACGCTCGTCGGAAGTGAGAGCCTTGAGACCCAGCCACTGCAGCAATGTCGGTGGCGGGTGCACGATGCCCGAAGCGATCACCTGGTAGATCTTCAGGTCGCGCCGGCGATCATGGACCATCCCCACGCCGGCCACGTGGACGTCACCGGAGAGGAACAGCGCACGGCAGCCCGGCGCCTTCTCGATCGCGTCCAGCACAACGTGTATGAACTTGTCGCGTTCCTGACGGTGACGTTCCGCCGACCAATGGTCGAGCACGTCGTCCTCCTCGTCCTCGAACCTCGCGGTCATCGCGAAGACTTCCTCGATGCGCGAGAATGAGCGGTAGACGACGGGAACGGCGGTCAGAATCAGGAGCGAAGAGCTTCCGGGCTTCACCGTTTCGGCCAGGTTCTTTTTGACCGCGTCCCAGTGCGCGTCCGTCATGATCACGGTCTGGGTCCGCTGGCTGCGGTTGTCCAAGACGACGATTCGGTGCGGCCCCATCGCGACGCTCATTGTGAAGGCGCTTTCCGGCGACACGACGCTGCGGTTCTTTTCCGCGCCGCGCATCTGGAAGATCGCGAACGCGCGGCGGGCGCGATCGTAGATGGCCTTGAAGACGTGCGTTATCTGCAGCTTCTCCGGATAGGAGCCCCAGCCATCGAAGATGTCGTGGTCGTCCCACATCATGATGGTGGGCACGCGGGCGAAGACCTTGGCCAAGGGAGGATTCGACCAGCGCTTCACGTAGGTGCGCTCGTAGTATTCGTCGATCTCCCTCACCATCGTCGCGCTGGCTTCCTTTTTGTCGCGGTTGTCCTGATCGAGTTGGCTCCAATCCTGGAGGCTCGGAGGCCCGCCATATTCCCAGATGCTGTCGGCGTAGATCTGGTCCCCGCCCATCAGCAGTAGCGAGTAGGGCGCCACTTCATGCTGCGCAGCCATGCGCTCCCATAGCGCGTAGGGCTTGGGAGTGTCCTTGAGCAGCTTCAACGACGAGAAGCCATTGCACGAACAATAGGCTATCTTGGGATCCTCGTCGCCCGGCAGCCAGAAACTCCACGCGCTTTCGTTGGCCGTGTTCACCAGTTCCTCGTCGGCGACCTTGATCGAATAGGTGCAGCGTTGCCCCCTCTTCTCCAAGGTCGGCTTGAACTCCGCCCGCATGACCACGCCGTTGTGCAACTCCGCGATCTGCTCGAAGGCCACAGCCTTGCCATCGACCGCCCAGGTCAGCTCCGACGGCGAGGCAAGCACCACGAGCGCCGTGTATTGACCGTCGCCTTCGTAGCCCAGAATCGGGCCCATCGTTATCTTGGTCTTCATAAAAGTCTGTGAGTTCAGTCACGCCGGCGCGCCCGAGGGCCTCATGTCACCAAAGGCACCATTCGACGGGAGTGGCGGACATGGGCTGCACGTGCGCGGTTGATCCGCGGGGGATACTAGGTGGAACGTTTCTGGGGCTGCGCTGGATAACCCCGACGCGCCGGAAGCCTGAAGCGATCCTCCGGACGGCGAGTTGGACCGGACCGCGCAACTCTGAGGCTGGGGATGAAGCCGCGCTGTCCGTGACCGCAATTCCGGTGACCGAAAGGGGGCTGAGTCAACGCCTAACCCAACTCAACCGAATCTTTCGCCAGCGAAGATGCCCTCGCACCTGCTTCGCTGATCGCGAGGCTGTCTGCCCAGGCATCGTCGCTGATCTGAAATCGTTCGAACTTCACGAACCGGGAACGCTTCGCGACATCATAGCCGTACAGGATCATCGGGTTCACCGTGGTGAACTCGACCTCACCGACGAGGGTAAGCGACTCCGCTGCATCGCCGGCGATCAGCAGACCGCCGGGACGAAAGCGCCACGTTTGCTCGAAGGCTGTTTGGTGGATCCCGGCGGCTTGGGCCCGGTTCTCGCAGACATGCTGGGCAGCGCCCATCCGCGCATAGATTTCCAAGACGTCGCGGAATCTGGCCGCGATGCCGTCCACGACCACGGGGGAGTCGAGCGGGGGACGCACCTTGCCGACGGACGTGACCAATTCACGGCAGTGGATTCGCTGCAGCACCCATGAAAACGACTGCAGGTCAACGGGGCTGATCTTATGCCTGGACGATTCCAGCAACGTCAGTCGCGGTTCACGCGCCGCCCGAATCCGCGCGTACTTCGAGAATCGCGGAGCCACCATGAATCCGCGCACCGCACCAAGATCCCGAATCTTATCCGCGAAGAGCACGACATCCGATTTCCCCACGGGCTCCGCCACGCTCTTGCATTCGAAGAGATACACGGCGTTTGCGGCCGGCTCGCGTACATGGACGTCGATCTCGGTGCGAACTCCACCCGGAAAGAGTATCTTATTCCGGGAGATCTCGAAAGTCCGGCCCCCGATGGGCCTGCCACCCAGGATGGGGGCGACGAGTCCAGCCACGGCTTCTTCTAGGTCCTTCCACTCGGGCATAGGCCGATCAATGCCGCTTACGGACGCGCCTGCGACATCAATCCGGAGGCCGGGAGTCTAGGAACTGCGCTTGTCGATCCAGGTGAATGGCGACCAGGTTAAGTAAGATCCATTCGCTTGGTTGAACCACGTCGTCAGCAGATCCCGGAACTCGGCCTCCGAATGACCCACGACGATGAGCCATACCCTGCCGCGGTCCCGCTCCACCCACTTCTCCTTGTAGCGCCATAGTTGGCCGAGGCACCGGTCAAACTCCGCAACGCAGTCCTCGGTGAATCCCAGCTTCAGCTCAAGGACATGCTCATCCTGGATGACAATATCGGCCTTTCCCTTAGCGATCCCGTACTGGGGCACGATCGGCACATCGGGCAGGTTCACCCGGAGATATGCGAGGAGCGACTGCTCCTGCTCCTTCTCGGTGAGTGAGTACGAAGACGGGCGCCACGCCTCCAACAGTCGGCGGACAACCTCGGCGTCGGTCTCAAGGATCCGCTGATAGTCGGAGATTCGTTTCATTCGCTGTGACATCCGCTTACCGGGCCACCCTACATCGCGGCAACGACGAAGTCGCACCCATGCGTGCAATGGGCCCTTTGCGAAGTCCAGAAACGGATCCTCGACAGTAAAGCGGCAGCGCAAAAAAGAGCCGCGTACAAGGTTCGAGGACTTTTATACTGATAGCTATCGTCCGCGGGTCATGGACCTTGGTCGACGATGGCGATGAGGTCTCCGGAATATGAGAACTTCGCCCTGACCCAGTTCGTGACTACTCCGCCGAAGGCGTTCTTTCCTCGGAAAGTCGTCTTTACCAGGATTCCGTCTGAGCCCTCAGCGTAGACCGTTTCCACATGCTTGTAGGAGTCGGGGTCGTTCATCGTCTTTTTGATCACCCGCTCGAGCTCGCGATGCGATCCGTCCCATGCGCTGAATTGAGCTTTGATGTTCGCGTTCCGCCGTTCGTTGCGAACCTTCTCCGCGGCCGCTTTTTTGTCAGCGGCTTCCCGCGCTTCCTGCTCCGACTTCCAGGCTGCGGCGTATTTCTCGGCTTTGGCCGCGTGCTCGAGATTGCCGGGCTCAAGCTGAGCTAACTCCGCGTAGATTTCGCTGCGGGCGCGGGCGTCAACGTCTGTGGTTCGCGCCAATCGCTCATTTAGCTCCTTCAGCGAAACTTCCCGTGCGATCGCGGCCACATTCTCGTAGTCGAGGCGCTTGAAGTTTTTGAATTGGGTTACGAGGCGGGAGACCTCTCCGCTGTTGCCTGAAGCTTGGGCTGCCAAAAGAGCTCGATATTTTTCGGCGATGTTCGATTCAAACTTCCGTTTGAGGTCCTCGTAACCGGAGTATTTTGTCGCAGGCACCGCCGCTGGGCTGGGCTTCGAAGGGGTGGGCGTAGCAGCACCATCCGTGAAGGAACTAAAGATTCCGGGCGCTATAATAATGAGAATCAAAACGACGAGCAGCATGCCGCATCCCGATTTTTTCTTTACTGGAGCGCCGCAGTGGGGACAGAGCTTTGCCTGGGAGCTAACGTCTTTGCGACATTCGTGACATTTAATCAGAGCCATGGGGAAAGAGCTGGATGCTCCTGAAAACCTATTGGGGGATTTTGTCTGCGCAGACGACTATAAAGCCAATGGGCTACACCGCGCGCCGGGTGAACCAGACTAACGCGGATATCTTCTTAAACTAAGTTGACGAGGTTCGCATCCTTCTTCGGAAGAATGCCCGTCGGGTGCCATCGGTAAACTCCGAGATAGCCTCCATTTCTAGGCGGTGTCGGTCGATCAGTGCGTGTCGAAGTCGTTGTGCTTCGCTCTCGATACTACTGCAGTGTAAACCTCCAAGAGGGTCTGCCGCAAAGGATCCGGTTCCTCCACGTAGCGCACGTGCATCTTCCGAATCCGCAATTTCTGTTCTTGGTAGACGCGTAGGAATTCGGGTTGCGTGAGGAGGTGGGTCCTTGAGCCCTCCTTCCGGTATGTAGCGCGGAATCCAGTCTGCTCCCGCGCCAGCAACCAAGCGAAAGGACAGTCTGGAGCGGTGCTGAAATGGTTCTTTATGCGCACGCTGAGTCGGCGCTTGGTCCTTCCCGTGTAGAGTGGCACATCGTTTTCGGAAAAGAGGTAGATGCCACCGACGGGTGTGTTGCGAGGCACCTGCTCGGCGACGACCGGGGCCATGGCCATCAACCGGCGATATTTTGCGTCGAGCTGCTCAGTGAGGATGGCAAACGTCGGGTCCATGCGGTGTGGGTCTTCAGGCCTGCCCTTCCAGCATCCACTCAAAGTAGAAGTGGGATCTTTCGTCTCTCATCCCCATGCCGAGTTTTGAAGAGCAATACGTAAGAGCATCGTCTGGGAGGCTGGCCTTGAGGATGCGCGCTTCGGGAGCGTAAAGTTTCGGCTCGCCGCCCGCTTGGTCGAGATAGGCGGATAGGTATGCCGAGCCTGCGAACATGTTTTTCTCGATGCCGTGGAATTCGATGCGCTGTTGGTAGCTGAAATCGCCGTAGGCGATCGAAGTGGTCAGGGTCACGGCCCTGCTGAAGCACGAACGATTCAGCTGTCTCACGGCTTTGCATAACTGCTCGAGCTGGACTGCGGGAGCGGCTGGCGTGCTCACGTAAAGGATGCCGCAGTCAGAGACGAACAGCCCTGACACTCGGACATCATTCAGGCCTTGTTCGTTCAAGGCGTGATAGCCACCTGAATACAGTGCATCGAGAGCCCGTGCCGCGCGCGGCGGATCTTTCATCATCGGCTTGAATCCTGCGATGTCGGTAAACGCTACGAAGGTGTTCCCATGGAAGGGGTCTAGGGGCATGCTTTCATTTCTGGGTCGGGCGAGGATCGCTTGCGAGCAATGCCTTCGCGTCGTGCGCGGTCCGGCCGCGTGAACGGACAGTTCGGGATCAATTGTGAATAACTTTCTACCTCTCAAAAATAGACGTGTTCATTTGAACACTTGACGTTTGGGGATCGTGGCCTACCGCTGCCGACATGGCCATGAAAGCGACCAAGAAAGTTGAGCGCTCACGCGATCTCTGACCGTCGCGTTGCCCTACCCGCATGACCTACGTCGAACTTCATGCCCGCAGCGCGTTCAGCTTCCTTCGTGGCGCCTCCATTCCGGAGGATCTGATGGCTGCCGCGATGGAGGCAGGGCTGCCGGCGATGGCCCTGCTGGACCGCGATGGGGTCTACGGCGCGCCGCGCTTCTACAGCAGCGCCCAAGAGAACAAATTCGCGGTGCGTCCGCGTGTGGGAGCCGAGATCACGATGGAAGACGGCACCGTGGTTCCGCTCTTGGCCACGTCCCGCACCGGCTATCAGAACCTCTGCCAACTGATAACCGAGGCGAAGCTGGTTCCGCGCGCCCAGACGCTGACGATCAGCAATCTTCCGCCCCACGTCGATCCACACGACCGCAAGCGTCCTTGCTTCGCGACGTGGTCCGAACTCGCCCGTTTCAACGAGGGACTCATCGCATTCACCGGCGACGAGGAGGGGCCAGTGCGCCACGCATGGCGCACGCTTGGCCGAGAAAGGGCGGGAGACGCGTTGGAAAAGCTCACGGAGATTTTCGGCCAGGAATCCAATCCTTCCGTGGCCCGGCTCTTCGTCGAGATTCAGCGCCAACGCCTCCGAGGGGAGGAGAGGGAGATTGGGTTCCTTCGCGACTTGGCGGCCGCGAAGGGTCTGCCGCTCGTGGCCACGGGCGGGGTGAACTACGCAATTCCTCAGCATCGCATGGTGGCTGACGTTTTCACGTGCCTTCGGCTGCACACGACGTTGGATGCTGCTGGTCGTGCATTGGCGGTGAACTCTGAACGCCACGTCCGGTCCGCCGAGGCGATGCGCACGCTGTTTGGCGATTTGCCGGAGGCGTTGGACAACACGCTCCGCGTCGAAGAGCGGCTCGATTTCACGCTCGAGAATCTCGGCTACCAGTTCCCAACCTACGACACGCCGGACGGTGAATCGATGGACTCTTACCTGCGGGAGCAGACTTTCCGATGCGCCCGCGAGCGCCTCGGCGACTTGCCAGAGACCTTGGAGAGGCAACTGAACAAGGAACTGGAGCTGATCGGGCGCCTGAAATTCGCCGGGTATTTTCTCATTGTCTGGGACATCTGCGACTGGGCACGCCGCAACCAGATCATCGTTCAAGGCCGCGGCAGCGCCGCCAACAGCGCCGTCTGCTATGTGCTCGGCATCACGGCAGTAAATCCGCTCAAGCACCGCCTCCTCTTCGACCGCTTCCTGAACGATGCGCGGGTGGGCAAGGACGGCAAGCCTTCCTGGCCTGACATCGACCTCGACTTCCCGAGCGGTGAACGCCGCGAGCGAGTAATCCAAGAGGTCTACCAGCGCTACGGCCGGCGCGGCGCGGCCATGACCGCCAACGTGATTTCCTACCGCGGGCGGAACAGCGTGCGTGAAGTCGGCAAGGTGCTCGGTTTCGGCGAAGACGCGCTCGACCGCTTTTCCAGTCTATACGCCAACGGAGATTTCCCCGAGACACTTGAGCTGAAAAAGCAGCTCGCCATGTCGGGCATCGGCACCGACCACCCACGCGCTGCGGCGATGGCAGAGCTGCAAAAATATATCCGAGGAGCCGCCCTTCCGAGGCATCTCGGTCAGCACTCAGGCGGCATGGTGATATCCCGAGGCCAACTTGATAAAGTCGTCCCCCTTGAACCCGCAACCATGCCCGACCGCAGCGTCTGCCAGTGGGACAAGGACGACTGCGAGAACCTAGGCATCGTGAAAATCGACTTTCTTGGCCTAGGAATGATGGCGGTCTTGCAGGAGAGCGTCGAACTTTGCGCCCAGCGCGGTGACACAATCCGCACGCTCAACGATATTCCGGAAAACGATCCCGTAACATTTGAGCGGATACGCGCGGCCGACACCGTCGGCGTATTCCAAATCGAAAGCCGCGCGCAGATGGCGACCCTTCCGCGCTTTAAGCCGAAGGATCTTTACGATCTCGCCATGCAGGTGGCGATTGTCCGTCCCGGACCCATCACGGGCAATCTCGTCCATCCCCTGATTCGCCGGCGTGATGGCCTTGAAGCAGATGACTACATAGACCCGAGCGTTGAAGACATTGTGCGGCCGATTCTCTACCGCACGCGCGGCGTGATCCTGTTTCAGGAGCAGATGCTGGAGCTTTCCATGACCCTTGCGAAATACACCGGCGCGGAGGCGGAGGAGCTGCGACGCGCGATGGGCTTCACCAAAGGCACGGAGCGCTTCGCGCGGGCCTTGAAGCGGCTCGCTGAGGCGCTGCGACGTGAGGGCCATAAGGAGATAGTGGTACGAAAGGTCATGACGGCAGCCGAGACCTTCGGGGCCTATGGTTTTCCCGAGTCGCATGCGATCGGCTTCGCGATGCTGGCCTACGCGAGCACCTACTTGAAGATTCACCGGCCGGCGGAATTCTACGCGAGCCTGTTGAACAACCAGCCGATGGGCTTCTACTCGCCAGCGACCCTGATCCAAGACGGCCGGCGCCACGGTCTGACCGCATTGCCGGTGTGCGTACAGGCATCTCGATGGGAATGCTCAGTGGAGGGCGATGGCGTGATGCGCGTGGGATTGAGGTATGTCCGCGGCATGCACGAGGCATCGGCCTCAAAGATGATTGCAGCCCGGGAGGCCGGCCCATGGGCAACGATGGACGATTTTCTCCGGCGCACCGACCTGAGCGACGCTGAGCGTCGCGCGCTCGCCAGCGCCGGCGCCTTTGGAGCACTTTCGGCACATCGGCGCGCTGCACTGTGGCAGGTCGAGGCGGCCTGGACGAACGACGAGGCGCTCTTCAAGCAGTTCGCGGAGGCCTATGTCGACGACGTGCCCCTGCTGCCCATGACCCGAGTGGAGGAGGTGCAGGCGGATTTCGCCGGACTGGGTTTGACGACCGACGAGCACCCCATGGCGCGGCTACGTTCCCGCCTTAAAGGCATCACGTCCGCAGAGCAGCTGAGGGACGTGCCGAATGGCCAGCGCGTCACCATCGCCGGCTCGGTCATCTGTCGGCAGCGCCCTGGGACGGCGAAAGGGTTCGTTTTCATCAGCCTCGAGGACGAGACTGGAATCGCGAACTCGGTCGTCATTCCGGATCTGTTCGAACGTCTCCGCCTGATCATCACGCAGGAACCAGCGCTCCGGATCACCGGCACGCTCCAAAACGTTGCGAACGTAACCCATGTGAAGGCGGATCGAATCGAGCCGTTTCGCGAATCCGACCTGCCTGCCCAGGCGTCGCACGACTTCCATTAGAATGTCCGCGAGCGAGTTCAGCTACAGGGCATGCACGTGCCGGGCGATGCGCACATTCCGTCTCACCAGGCCGCTGCCACTCGTGGCCGAGTTCTATGCCATCAGCTTCAGCGTAGAGCTGTTCTGCCCCGCCCAGGTGGGCGGTTCCGAGAGGCTCGTCGCTCGATTGCCCTGGCAAGACTTGATGAGCGCACGGGAACTCGACCACGCCGGCCACGGGATCTTGGCCCGGCAGCTGGCCGCCGGCTACGACGTGGAATGCGGTACACTGGGTGAGATCATATTCCTCCGGCTCGTCCGACAACAGGTCGGCGAGGAACTCGCCGGCCCCCACTCGAAGTTGCCATTCCGCTTCTTAAAGGGTGGTCAGCATCGTCAACGAGACTCCGGATGATCGCGGAGAAGGGATCTCGGGATGTAGCGCAGGCCACCTGTGTCGCTCGCCAAGCGACCATCCAACTCACTGGTTTCGTCCCTCGCTCAGGTCCCGCAAAAAGTTCGATAATCAGCTGCGTCGGCCGCGGGCTGTCTATATCCAGGAGCATCTCGCAGATGCGCGTAGGGCGCCGTGATCACGTCGAGTAACCGCTCCAACGGCGCGAGATCTCCCTGTACCGCCGCGGCAAGCGCCTTCTCGACAAGGTGATTGCGCGGGATAAAGGCCGGCGCATGGGCGCGCCGAAGCTGCTCTGCTTCGCCCGTTGACTGAGGCTGCCGAGCGAGGCGCGCGAGCCATCGTTCGTGCCAGGAGCGAAAGGCAGCGTCCCCACGCCGCATATCGCCGGGTGCTAGCACGGTCGCGAGGTCCGCAAACGTATTGGTGTAATCGGCCCGCGTGGTTTGCATCCACTCCAGCAGCGCCTTGAAGAGCGCAACGTCCTCTGGCTCGGCGGTAAACAGTCCCAGCTTTCGCCGCATGCCGGCTAGCCAATGCGCTTCAAACTGCTGGGCGAACTGGCCGAGCGATTCGGTGGCAAGGGCGATCGCGTTGGCCTCATCCGCGTGCAGGACCGGCAGCAACGTCTCGGCAAAACGGGTGAGGTTCCACTGCGCGATGGCCGGCTGATTGCCGTACGCGTAGCGCCCATGCGCATCGATCGAGCTAAAGCTGCGCAATGGATCGAACCCGTCGAGAAACGCGCACGGACCGTAGTCTATGGTCTCGCCTGACACCGCCATGTTGTCCGTGTTCATGACGCCATGCGCGAAGCCGACGAGCATCCACCGCGCGATCAACTCGGCCTGCCGCGCAATCACCGCATCGAGTAACGCGCGCGCGGGATTCTCCGCTGCCAGGCGATCTGGATAGTGTCGACGCAACGTGTAATCCGTAAGCGCCCGCACCGCCTCACTGCCTCCTCGCGCCGCCGCCCACTCGAAGGTCCCCACCCGCACGTGGCTCGCCGCGACGCGCGTCAGCACCGCGCCCGGAAGTGGAGTTTCGCGATAGACCTCTTCGCCGGTCGCCACCACGGCGAGGCTCCGGGTGGTGGGAATGCCGAGCGCGTGCATCGCCTCGCTAATGATGTACTCGCGCAACATCGGCCCGAGCGCCGCGCGACCATCGCCTCGTCGAGAGTACGGAGTGCGTCCGGCTCCCTTGAGTTGAATGTCGAAGACCCGGCCGTCAGGTGCTACCTGCTCCCCCAGCAAGATCGCGCGGCCATCGCCGAGCGTGGTGAAGTTGCCGTATTGGTGTCCCGCATACGCCTGCGCCAGCGGCTGCGCGCCCGGCGGCATTTGATTGCCGGAAAAGATCGCGCCCCCCGACTCCCCAGCCAACGCATCCGTATCCAGTCCCAGCGAATCAGCGAGGGGGCGGTTGAAGATCACCAAGCGGGGCGCGGTGACCGGGGTTGGTGCCTGCGCGGAGTGAAAAAGCGCAGGCAACTGCGCGTACGAATGTTGCAGGTGCCAGCCGCGCGACGGCGCGGGAGCTAAGGTGGCGCGGTCTCCATTCGTGAGCGACATTCGGCACCATTCTCCGGATTTGGTAGCGCGTCCAGTCCGTGACGCGAATGAGCAGGAACGCGGTACAGCGTCTTCCGCCGAGATCGCAGGCACAGTCCGGCGGCGGTTGGGCCAACCGCTGAAAACGGAGGACTTTGCGGCTCCCCGTCACCACGGAATAGGCCGACGGTCGGCATTGCGCCTACCGCATTACTCTGTCACCAAATGTCATGAGCTCGACGGGCACTTGGATGAGCGAGTTAGACAGCATGGTATTCCTAGGCGGAGCAGTCCTCGAAAATCTCGCTGAGTGGGAGCAGTTCGATCGGGAGAAGCATGCGAAGGAGTATGCGAAGCCGAAATTCAAGCGAGTCTGGCAACGATTCCTCAGCTCGGCAGTCTTGAATCCCCCGCTGCACCTCCGGTTGCCTGATTCGATCCTTCCGCACGTTTTCGCACCCAATCTGATACAACCAGGCCTCATCACGCTCCAGACTGCGGCGCCCGCACCAAGGGTGTTGAAGCACGTTACGAAAGTTTACGCCCGGGCGTTCAAGCTTTGCCGCACGATTGAAGCTCACTCTGAATTCCACCCGTTCATCCCGGTGGGTAAACCGCGCCAGAGGCCGAATGAAGGGGATCTCGATGTGCTGATGGAAGAGCTCAGGGTCACGCTCAACGCGCTTTGGGGAGCAAGCACAGGACTCAGCAACGAGCTCGGCAGATTGTTCACGGCGCACGTCTCCTCCATTCACTCGGCGTTGGCTCCCAGCTTCATAGATCAAAACGAACGTTTCGGCGGCGCCAAGGCTCGGCGCACGTTCTTCATCGATGAAAATGTTATCTTCGAACACATGGGCCTCGGACCGCGATCGGCAGATCAGCTGAAAAGCTCGCAGCCAGTATCTTCCTTTTCGCCTAATCATCTGCGTCATTTCGATGAAATCGGCGATTTGATCATCAACCGCGACAGCAGCCTCGAAGGCGAAGTTTCGCGCCATGTGCTGTTTCAAGGTGTCTCGGACCTAAACGCTTTTCTTGAAACCTTCTCGTATTGGAAGTCGCTCTTCGAGGTTTCGGGGATGATCAATGCAGCCAAGGAGCAAGGGGGCAGCCTGTTCTACGGGCACGATTTCAAATTCGATATCAGCCATCCCGCAGTGCCGGCGCAGTCACCGGAGGAGAATTATCTCTTCGAGATCTATCTTGGAAACCGGAAGTGCGTGCCCCGGATCGACACGATCGAACACGTGTTCCGACTGTGGGAAGATCCAGGATTGCGCGGCCTCAAGGAGAAGTTGGCGGAGTGGAACAGCCTTTCAAAGGACGGATCGATTGATGTCGCCACATTCATCAAGGATGGCATGGACGCAGCGGCGCGCGATGCACGGACGGCCAAAGGAGTGGGCGTGTTCGGGAAGATACTGAGTGCAGTCGCACTGCCGTTCCGGGTATTCTTGCCGTCCGCTGGAACGGTAGCGGGAGTGCCGGGGAAGATGCTATCGGGGGTTTCGTCGCACCGGCTGAGTTCCGTCAAATGGATGAACTTCGGATCGGACGTGTAGTTTGCCAAGTGCTCGCCGACCATGCCGTCGAGAGACGGGTAGGCCGCGCAGGTCAAACGGCAGAAGCCCGATGCCCGAGCTGTTCGCAGCTCTTGGAGACTTCCGTACCCGAGAGTCTGCCACAAACCCGGGCACTGTGCTAAGCTGAGTCCTCGGACCGCGCTTTCCTCTCCATCCATATCCGCCGCCGTCTCGCCTTCCTGGCCTTCGAATGCTCCACGCACTCGGCCGGAAGCTTGTTGCGGAGTGTATTCGCGCTCACGGAAAACCTGCGAGCGATGCTTTCAATGGACGCCTCGGCGTCGGCATCCTGCAGTAGGCTCCTGATGGCTCCCAGTTCGGTGGGCGACAGGCTTCGACGGGACTGACGGGGCACCTGATCACGGAGAGGTGCGGCCCGAATCTGTCCGTTGTCACCCAAGAGAAAGTCTCCCAAGCGCACTTGGAACACCTCAGCGGCGCTTAGGGCGCTCTCCACAGGCGGGATGAACTTACCGCCCAGCCAGAGGCGCACCGTGCTCGGGTTACCGCCAAGCAGCTTGGCGAACGTTAACGCATTGCAGCTCGCGGCATCGCAAGCTTCCCGGATCCGTCGTGCTTGGAGGGTGCGCTCGCCCGGAAGTCTATCGGCCACGGAAAATAGGTTGGCGCAGGAACGGGAACGCTCCACTTCGTTCGCGTCCGCGGGCGTGCCAGTGGGCTGGCGGGCATAGGCGTCCCCGCATTCAGGGCAGCTCAACGGGGAATACTTCGAGCGGTACATCAGCCCGCCGCGGCTTCCGCAAGCCGCGCACGTCGCTGCAAGCCTCGTCCCGTGCACGGGGCACGCGGACAGGGACGGTGTCGACCAGAGCAGTCGGCCATGTGGACTTTCCGCCAAGCAGGCTGGACACCAGCGGTAGAAATGCTGGCCCGCGGGGCGGCCCCAGCCCGCGCCGATGACTCGCGTGAACGGGGCGAATGTCAGCCGGTCGAGGCCTACGATTCCCGTCGCCAGCTCCATACCCTTCGCGTAACGCGAATCGGGATCGCGTGCCGTCCAGTGTTTGGCACCACCAGGAAAGAAGCGTCCGACGTTCTCAGGCTCGCCTCGCGCAAGCCACGGCATCGCGTAGTGATACAATGCCGTGAACGAAAAACCGAGATGTCCGGCCATCCGCCACACGTAGGACCCGAGCGACTCGACCTCGCCCGTCCCGATTCCGATCGGACAGAGCGGTGGAAACATGTGGCGTGGGGCTAGACCGTTGTCGGCCAATGCGCGTTCGACGACCGTCTGGAACTCCTTCTGGGTCACGGGAGAGATATCTCGCCATGGCGCCCCCTTTGAAGCGAGCCATATCCCCTTTGGCCAAGCCAGGCCCAGCCGCCAGGGGCCTTCCCGGCCCGCGTCAATACCACGACAACACATGTCTCGTCGGATTCCGCCGCAACGGACGAAGGACCTCCGAGGGCTTTACTTTCTAATATGAAACGATAATCATAAGTTAATAACATATGAGCGAAGCAGGAGACAATTTTTCCGTGAGCCTGGGGCCGACCCACCTGGAAAAACTCCACGACCTCCGCCGGCGCATTCGGAAATTGACCGACGGCGACGCCGGCCGCAGCTTGGCCATCCAGATCGCGCTCAACTACTTCAACGCTGACGACAAGAAGCTCCGCTCCATGCTCGAAGAAAACCGCGGCCTTGATCGAAGGAGGTCCAAATGAGCCGGCGGACGGAAAGCGTTGCAGACTATTGGATCTCGGAACGCAGCCTTGGATTGCGTTCAACGCTCTCGAGCTACGGGTACACTGCCGATCGGATCGCGTTGGACTATCGCAGCCGGGCCGGGAACCGGACCTCCATCGGGGCCGTGGCTTTCACCACGCCTGCGAAGGATCCCTCGGAGGCGGCGATCGTGGTCCATGGCGTGGAGAGGGCACGCCCACCGGCCGCCTTCATCCGTAACCTCTGTCTCGGGGTGGCCGCTCCGTTCGCATTGGTTCATCATCTCGATACCGACATGGTGGACGTGTGGGGGGTCGGTTCAGGCCGGGCTGGGATTCTCCAGCCAGTGCGCGCTAACCCGGAGCCCATCGCGATAGGGAACGTCTCGCGGGCCCTCAAGGAGTACGCGCCGGACTTCCTGCCGGAGACCATCTGCGCGGTAAAGGCCGGCAGGGCGCGGTTCTCCCATGATGCGTTCCGGAAGCTCGATGCCCTGCAGCTCAATCTCCTGGCGGAGAAGGTGGACGAGCGCTCCATCGTCCGATTCTTTTCCCACGCCGTGGGAGCGCTGGCCAAGTCCTGCGACCGCGAGCGCGCGGGAGAGATTGCCCTCCAGATGCTGGCTTGGCGGGTCTTGGCGGCCAAGAAGGGCCTGCTCAAGGACGCGGAGCCGCACCAAGTCGTCGCGCGGTCGGTGCGCGCGGGCCTGACGGGCTATTTTGACTGGACCGGGGCGGAGGTCGACTCCGAGGGTTTCCAAGAGGCGCTGAAGGTCATGAAGGGCCTGGATTACTCGGCGTTCCAACTCGACATGTTAAGGTCGATCTACCGGAAGGCCTTCGATCCGGCGGTGATGCGGGAACTTGGCCAATTCGACACCCCGTTGTGGCTTTCCCGCCTGATCCTTCAGTCCCTGCCGCTCGAATTCCTCCCTCCGGAGAAGCGCGTGGTCGTCGACATGACCTGCGGCTGGGGCAGTTTCCTCGTGGCGGCCAACGAACGCCTGACCGCGATGCCGGACATGCCGAAGGCGAGCGCCCTCACGAAGCACATCCGCGGAAACGAGATCGCGCCGCTCATTTCCAAGCTCGCCCGAATGGCGCTGCTGCTTTCGAGCGGCCACAACAGCTGGAGTGTCGACGCCGGCGACGCCCTGGAATGGCGCGGCTCGCGACCGGGTACCGCTGACGTCATCGTAGGCAATCCTCCGTTCCGGACCGAAAAAGGGAAGGAGTCGCGAAAGGACGACGCATTCTCGTTCCTCAAGCGCGCGCTGGATGCCCTCAAGCCGGGTGGCCTCCTGGGCTTGATCATGCCCGCGTCCTTCGAGGTAAAGGAGGCGGCTGGTGTCCATCGGAAGCGGATGCTTGAGGAACTGGAGCTAATGGAATTGTGGCGCCTCCCGGCCGACGTCTTTTCCGGAGTTTCAGGAAGGGTGAGCGTGCTGATCGCACGGAAGGCGTCGACGGCCCGGCGTTCCCTGCCTCTGGTCTTCCGGGAAACCGCAAGCCATAGTGTCGGCGCGGCCAATCTCAGGCGCGGCGTGTTCGACAACGTGTCTCTAGTGGAGGATCCGGCCCGCTGGCTGGACAATCGCCGCAGCAGCCGGAGCCACAGCATCGCCGTGTTTGAGCCCTTTGGGATCCTGAGCGAGCGAAAATGGAAGGACCTCGCAGCCAGGCGCCTTGCGGACGTTGCCTGGATCGTCTACGGCATGCCCAAAGGGACCAAGAGGCGGGAGCACGATCCGAATTTCAAGCGCCGAACCGTCAGCTACCAGCAGAAGAGCAAAGGCGTGATCGAGCCGTTCCGGGTCGCGCCGAAGGGGCTGCGGAATATCGTCTACCCGGACGACTTGGCGGAGCCCGGACTCATCGGGCAGGGAGGCAAGCCCGCCAAGTACGCCATCATGGAAGGACCCAAGGTCATCCTTCCGGGCACGATGCGGATGGACTGGGGCCGCATGCTCAAGGCGGCGGTCGACCGCTCGGGAATGTATGTCTCCGGCAATTTCTACACCGTGACGCCGAAGCCGGATGCCGTGAAGGAGGGTATCGACGTCGACGTGCTGGCAGCGATCCTGAACAGTAACGTGGCGAATGCATGGATCGGCGAACATCGGCAGTTTCCACAGGTGAACTCCGAGGTGCTGGAGGACATGCCGTTTCCGGGCGCTCGGAGCCCGTCGTCCTGGAACGCGCTCCGCAAGGCTTCCCAACGACTCTCTGAGCTGGGCAGCGCCACCGAGGAGGATTTGGACGACCTTAGCCGACTTGCCGCTGCCGAATACGGCTTGACGCGGGAGGATCAGCAGCGCCTGCGGCGGGTGGCCGTGGACAGCAGTGTGGCAGGGCCGATCAGGGTTACGAACCTGCCACGCGCCGACGAGCAGGTCCCCGTCCTGGGCCACGTGGTCTCAGTGGACGCGCCGGCGGCCGAGATGACCGTGTGGCTCGACGTGGCCTATGGGAATGCGCGGCTTCCTATTGATGCAGCCGTTCCTGGATGGCTCCTTTCTCCAGACGTGCGGTTCTCTGCGCTCTGCCGGGAGGAACGCCCCGGGGTCTTCGAACTCGATCAGTTCCAGCCGTCCCCGCTGGCATACCTGACGCATGAGGAGATCGAAGCCCGGGTGCAGGCCAGGATGGACCGCAGTTCGAGGACCTGAACCGTGACGCCACTGAAGGTCGCAATCCTTGAGGTGGGTCACGGCGACGCCATCGTCGTCCACGACGCCGATACCGCAGTGGTCGTGGATTGCTTCAAGGCTAAGCCGGTCCAGGACTACCTTTCGCAAACAGGCATCCGGAAAGTCGCTGCGATCGTCGTGACGCATTTCCACGCGGACCACTTCGGCGGCGTGTTCGCGCTCCTGGCGGCGTTGAAGAAGCGGCAAACTGAAGCCCCTCATTTCGTCCTTCGCGCCATACCCTGGGAGATGCACAAGAAGCATGGACTCTTCGCGGACGATGAAGAGGGCAAGATCTACAGGCACCTGTTTGCGCATATCGACGCCTATTGCCCCAATGACCAGGTGCACGCCGCGAATCCGGGTATCTTCCCTGATGTCGGCATCGCGTGGCGGAATCAGATCCGGCTGTTCCATCCGTCCGAGAAGGACCTCAACAAACTTTATCCCCTCGGCTTGAACAACCTGTCCGTCGTCATGAGGGTCGAGGGGCCGCGCAGCAGCATCCTGCTAACAGGCGATATCCAATGCGATGGCTTCAAACATTGCGAGGCGGGGGCCAAAAAGGCCGGGCAGAGCTTGGTGTCGGATTTCCTGAAACTCCCCCACCATGGAGCGTGGCGCCTGCTCACCGGCGGTGATGGAGACTTCGCCACGATTCTGGCTGCCGTCCAGCCGTACGAGGCGGTAGCATCGGTGGGAACCCGACAGAAAGAATACGGACATCCCACAGACGCCGTATTTAACACACTCAAGACGCATGGGGTGCGGGTCCGCTGCACTCAGGCCTCTGCCAAGTGTCTGCCGAAAGGCGCCGCGACGGAAGCGGTGTCCTGTGCCGGAACCGTGGTCATAGACCTGGATGCGGGTCGCGAGCAGCTTTCGGCGTCGACGTTCGACGCGATCCACCGCAAGGTCATCGAGATCCGATGCGCTGGCTGCCATCGATGCCAGTTGCCGCCCGCAGCCTAGGCCTGATGCGACGCTTTCGCCGCTCCTCGGAGGGCGAACTGGCGAGACCGGGAAGAAGGGGTCGCTGTATAAATAAGGGGACCGCGCAGGGACCTCGCCCCTGCGGGGCTTGACGCAAGGGAACGGGCTCCTCCACGACGAATGGATGGCCTTAGTAAAGCGCGTTCATCGCCCTCCAATGTCTGCGGACCATTCTCCAATCTTCAACGAATGCCATGAAGGGTTCGGGAAGCGTTACCGGACGCCCTTTGCCCATTTGCTCGGCCTCCGGCTGGTTCAACGGGGGGCGGCGCTGTGATTTTGCTGCCCGCGCCGGATTTCGATCCGGACGCCAAGCGATTCCGTTCCGTTTCGGTCGCAGCGGTCGACGCTGCCAAGACTCTCCAATTGGCGGTTGTCACGAATCCGAATATCGCCCGGGGCCTGCCGCCCGTCCGGTATCTCGCCGGGAAAACCGGACGGGCGATCTTCGTCAGCTCAGGGCTGCAGCGTGATCACGCCATAAGCGAATACCTGCTCTGGAGGGAGATCGCGAGGTCTCTGGATGACCGCGTGGGGCCAGTGCCCGGAGCAGTCGGCCGATGGTCGAAGCACATCCGAATCGAGGAGGCCGCGCTCCGTCGGCCCTCCGTCCGTCACGAGTGGCGGGCAGACCGAATCAGGATCAACCATCATTTCGCGGGTAAGGGAATCGGCGAGGTCGAGTATGACGAGTCCGCCGCGGTGCCCGATTCAATGCGCGAATCTCTGGATGTCGCCGTGCAATCGCGCGCCGAAGTGTGGTGCGATGGATTCGCCGACACCTTGGCGTGTCCGAAAGGGTGCGCAGAGGCGACGCCGCACCTCTTTCGTCTGGTTCAGTTCGCCCTGCGGATAGATCTCGGCATCGAGCTCAATCTGTGAGCCCAGGCCGGAGTCTAACCCAGCGCGAGGAGCCTGATTCCCTCGTGGCCTCATTCCACCGCCTCAATGCTGCACTCGGCGCTCAAGACCCACGCGACCGAATCCGCGACGTGCGGTGAGGCCGCGCGAATGATGTCCGGCGCGGCGATATAATAGGCGACGGCGCAGGCGAAAAGCTCCGGCGCGGTGCCATAGTGGCTCCGGCTGATGCTGCGGCCGACCTCCAACGGCACCGGCGCGGACCGGAGCCGCGTGACAACACCGTCGGCGACGCCCGGTATGGGGCGCTTTTCCTCCCAGCTCACGGAAGTGAATGAAAGGGTGGTCCCGCGATGCAGGAGACCGCGGATGCGACGGAGATGTGGGGCAAGCGGATGGGAGAAGACGCCGCATTCGCGGTTGTCCGGGTCGACGTCGTCAAGGAACCGGGCGATCTCCATCCAAAGCGCATATTCGCACTCGGCCGACCCTTCCTCCGCCTCAGGGGCGAACGTGATGCCGGGACGCCCCTCGGCGTCCCGTCCCAACGTGCAGAGGCCGCGCCCGGTATCGAACCGTCCGCGCACGCGGCGTCCGAGGCCGAGCTGCGTGAAGGCCAGGTGAAATGCCGACACGCCGGCGGTTGTGAAGAAGCCATGCTCCTCGTCCCATGTGTTTTTCATAAAAGTTATTTTTGCGCGTTCGATCGCAGCAGCTCGTCGACCCGCGTGAGCACGACTGCGCGCACGGCCGGGTCGCGAAGATTCCCTCCGCCTGGAGCGCCGTGCGTCGCGGCTGCCGTGGGCCTCCGTCCCGCGGCGACCGCCGCCTCGAGTTTCGTTATCAGGGGTGTCGCGCGGTCCCGGCACCCTTCCTTGGCCCGGCGCGCGCGTTCCCGACGCGCACGAGCGGAGATCGCGGAGCACTCTGTCGGGAACCGCCTCCGCAGGGCGGACCGGTCCACGCCCAAGCGGTTCGACAGTGCGGCGACGCTCTCCGTCGGGTCGGTGTGACCTCGCACAATGGCGGCCATGCGCTCGACTCGGAAGACGGACGCGGGGCGTGCGCGTGGTTCTCGCGGGAGTCGTTGGGTCGCCGCCATCGGGCCGAAATTGCCTAGAAGGAAAGATCCCAATGGCCGCGAGAACGACGCCGCGAAGGCGATTGCTCGCGCAAGCGTGGGCGTCGCTTCGCCATTCCACCACGCGGATGCCGACGACCGCGGCATGCCGAAGGCGCGGCACGCGGCCAGCATGCTCGGCAGTCCCGCCGCGACGCATGCCTCGCGGAATCGCTCCGCGACCATCTGCGGTCCGATGTCCGCGATCTGCTCCTTCGAGGCCAGCAGATCGGCCGCCGATTCCGCCGTCCGGATATCCCTCGCGGCGGCACGCTCCCCGTGGCGCCCCGCCAGGGACCGGCCGCAGAAGGGGCAGGCATCCACACGATAGGATCCTGCATATGGCCGCCCCGATTTGCCGCATTCCGGGCA
This sequence comes from uncultured Opitutus sp., assembly GCA_964480585.1. Lineage (GTDB taxonomy): Bacteria > Verrucomicrobiota > Verrucomicrobiia > Opitutales > Opitutaceae > ER46. The sequence goes on from CAYZPV010000035.1 coordinate 50,911, forward strand.
ACGCTCCTCAAGACGCGTCCGGTGCCGCCAGCAGGCGACCACGGGCCGTAGGCGCCATCCCAGTCGTTCATGTCCGCTATCGGCGAGGCAACGCGGACACCAGCGCCTTACGTCAGCGATGAGGCCGCGAAGGCTCACAGCACCCTTTAGTGACCCCAGCGTGAGGGCGCCAAGGCCTTCCTGGCCCGTGGCATTCGAAAGGACGTAGGCGATCGCGCCCTCGGCGTCGAGGTCGCAGAATCGTCCCGCGCCGTAGGGGCGCCACTCACGATGCTCTCCGATGCGACTTGGCTCTGAGGCCATGAGCCAGACCAGGGCGCGGTCGAGCAGCGTGGCCATATCCACGCCTTCGCTAGCCGCCAGGCGCGCGATGTAACTGCCAAGTGCCTCCACGTCGGCCGTCCCGACGCCCAATGGCTCCAGCCCGGAAAAAGAGGTGCGAGGCGGCAGCCCCATGGCCGCCACCTCGCACCTGATCAGATCGCTGAAATCCCGCCCGGTCATTTCTGTTCGGAGCGTGCCTTCGCTATCTGGGCCTCGATCTCGCTGCGCAGCGCGGCGCCTTTCAGCTTCAGCATATCCAGGTAATGCTCGAACGCGCGGGCGTCCTGGTCGAACTGCGCTAACTTCGCTCCGTCCTTTCTGGCTTCATCGAGGACTTTTTTGGTAATCCCGTCGGGGTTGTTCCGCGCCCGCGCGGCGGCGGCGGCGAACCAGTCGGCGAGGATGCCCACGCACCCCGCGCAGCTGTGGTAGGCGTAGGCGAGGTCGGTCGAAGGCCGGAACTTCAGGCGATCGCCCAAGTCCCGCTCGAAGACCTCGACGACCTCTTTGAAGCTGTCGAGGTCGGCTGCGTCGTTAGCGCGGTAGCGCTCGAACGCTACCAGCTCAGTCCGCCGGCCCGTCTCGGGGTTCGAATCGAGGCCGCGTAGGACCTTGACCGTCCCGACGAGGAGGAACTTGCACCCCGACCGGTTCGCGAGCGACCGGAGGCGGACAAGCGCCGCCTCCTCCGCCTCGTCACCCTTGCCCCATACCAGGTTGTGGTATTCGTCGAGGATGATCACATACGGCCGCCGCGCGATGATGGTGGCCTCGAGGTCGAAGAACGCCTGGTCGGCGGGCGTGACCTTAATCGCATGCTTGTCCGGCTTCAGCCGGCGGGCGCGCAGTTGAGCGTGCAGCGAGTGCAGCACGTCGCGCAGCGTGTCCCGCCACCGGGTCCGGCGGTCGCCCGACATCGGGACCTCGGCATACCCGACCGGCAGGATCGCCGGATCACGCAACTCGGAGGCCTTCTCCCTGATGATGCGGCGCACGATCGTGCGCAGCGCGGTCGTCTTGCCCACGCCTGTGGGCCCGGCGAGGATGACGATGGAGCTCTCTTTCTGGTAGAGGAGCGCCTCTACCGCGCGGGTGATTGCCTTCGTCCAGTGGTGGTGGCGGTTCACGATCTGCTCCGAATCTTCGGAGAGGATGGAGGAGAGCCCCGGCGGCAGGTCGCCGGGGCTCGTGTTTTCAGCGGGATTATTCTTCCCGTCCTGCGGTGTATCGTCGTTGGTCGTCTTTTCGTTCATTGGTGTTGGTGGTGCCGTCGTTGCTGTTGGCGGGGACGCTCTCTGGCGCGTCGGCCCCGCTAGTGTTTTCCGGGCATTCGGACGTCGGCAGTGTCGCGCCGATCGGCAGTGGAGCTTCGCCGGCGCGGGGCAGGCTTTCGGAGATCTCGCGCGCTTGGCGCGACGCGTGTTCCAGGAGCATTTCCTCGAGTCCATCCACCTTCGCTACCAACTGCCGGACCTTGATGCGTCGCTCGAGGGTGCCGGTTGAGCGCGTCTCCCGAATCAGCCGCCGGATCGTCGTCGAACGCTCGATACGCTTTTCATCATTCAGGTGCTGGAGATCGCGCGCGCGGTGGCACTGGCAGGCGACCCACCGGTCGCGCACCCAGGCATATGCGATCGAGAGGTCCCAATCGTCGATTTTGACGTCCACCTTGGTGCCGGGAACTCCGGGAGCCGTGAATTCCTCGCACCAGTAGTCGAAGTTCCCGGCGCGGACGCCGGAGCGCTCACTGACCGTGGCGCGACGACTTGAGGTCATGGTTGCGACCCGGAACGCGGTCGAGTAAGCCACGTAAGCCTGAACTCGACCGCCGTGCTTGGCGACGCAGGCAGCCTCGAAAGCGCGCGGGGACATGCCGAGCGTCGTGTGAGGACTGGAGTCGTAGATCTCGTAGCAGTAGTTCGACAGAACCGCCACGAACTGCGCCGGAGTCATGAGGTCGTCGCGGCCGGCTGGGTCGACCGCCGGGGTCGACTGCCGGATATCCCTCCTGCTCTGCGTGTTTCCAGGCAGCTGGTGGAGGAGCTCAGTGGTTGTCGTGCCGAAGAACCGCTCGAGCGGCGCTCCGAAGCGTGCGAGGCCCGGCGGGCGTGCGACCTTCACGAGCTCGTAGAGACCGCAGAACGTCTCCATGTCGGCGGCCTTGAAGGCGCTGCCGTTGTCCATCACGAGCCGCCGGGGCAGCCTGCCGTGGCGACGCACACACGCGCGGAGCGTGGCGAAAGCGGCGCGGACCGTTTCGCCCTTATCGAAGCTGACGTGTACTGCGAGCACGCGGCGGGTGAATGCATCGAGGAGCGAGCAGATCATCGGACGGATCTCCAACCCCGTGAGCGGGCACCGGCAGATGTAGTCCGCCGGTGTGAAGTCCATGTGACCGACTTGCCATGGGTAATCTCCGTGGACCGGTGTGGCATACTCCAACTGCCAGTGCGGCTCCTCGAACTTGAGCGCGACTTTCTCACCGCTCCGGATCGTCTCGAGGTCGTGGCGATCGAGTTTCCCGAGCCGGGTGTAGAAGGTCTTTTCGCTGAACGCCCTCAACCCGGCGGCTTCGCAGTCGATCGTGAATTGCGCGTAGATCGAAGATGCCTGCGGTTTGATGGAGCTCCGATAGTATCTGCGGATGGTCTCTTCGAAGATCCGTAGCACTTCGGCGGGAACCTTCGGATCCCGGTTTCCGAGGTTTTCCTTCGGCATGAGGCCGACGTAGCCGATGCCAAAGCGACGTTTCGAATCCCGGTAGCCCTTTTCGATGCGACGCATGTGGCGGGACGAAATCCCGGGCGGCGGCCCCTTAGGCCCAGGCGAAGCAAACCAAGGCTCGACGCGATCGGCGATCATGGCCCAGCGTTCGGCCGCCTTTTTCTGGGCGGCTGGGCTGTGTCCCAGCACCGTGCGGTAGAGGACGTCCTGATGGGAACCCTGCTGCACGCACTCCACCTGGTTGTTGGCCATCGCGGCTGCGAACCGTTCGGTCGTCATCCTGACGGTTTTGCCGTCGTCGGTAACGAACTCGAAGTGGGTGTCCGTCACCGCCTTGATGGTATGCGCCACGGTCGCAATCAGGACCCGCACGCCGGGCTGGTTGCGGATCAGACCCGTGAAGGTGTTCGTGACCGTGGTGAGCTTGCCAATCTTCGCCGCCTGGAGCGCTTCCGCTGTAGGAAACATCTCCACGCGGTCGGGCATCGTGAAGGGCGCTCCCGAAAGGTCGACGTAGACGAGGGCACGATCGATCATTGTCCACACGTCGGCGAACGTGAGGTCTTGGACCCGCTCCATCACCTCTTGCACGGTGATGAATGGGCTGGTTGCGACGATTTCTAGGGCGCGGTCGACACTATTCGGTCTTCCATTCGTTTCGGTAGGCATGGTCTTTCAGGAATTCAATGTTGCGGATCAGTTCTGGTGGTAATTCGTCGGCGACGAAGACTTCGTAGCCGGCGCCAAAGCGGGACTTCGCCTCCTCCTCTCCCGATGGGCAGCGCCAGCGGCCGCCGTCGGGCACGTAGCGGCCGGGAGTGGAGATGACTGCGCTGGCTAATTTCGGACTGTGCTTCACTTCGACGAACGCAGCACCGGAGGTACGCAGCACGAGGAAGTCGGGGACGTGGTCGTGCGCTCCCGGTTTTCCCCCTTTGGTGGAATACCGAATGCGCATGTGCACAGGCTGGTCGTAAATTTCGAGGACGTCGGGCGCGTGTTCGCTCAGAATGCAGAACGTGAGCTCCCCCGTCCTGCTTTCGAAGCCGATCTGCCGGCCCATTTTCTTGCTTGGATAGAGGCCGCGCACCGAGCGGCCGTCGCCGATCTTTCGGACCGGGTCCGATTCGCGGATGCGCTGGAGCGCCTCCGCGTGGATTTCGCTGAGTGCCAGGCGACTGGCCCAGCGTGTGTATTCTTCGTGAGACAACATGGGTTCTTTGGGTTGAGGCTGGTGGTTTTACGGCGCCTCATGGCGCCTTCCTGAAAACCCATGACGCGGAGGAGGGCGCCCGACGGGCGCACTCCTCCGGTGCATCATAGGCTGCGCATCGCCTCGGCACGCGGGTGCGTGACGACGTGCGTGTGCTGTGGTGCGCGACAGGTCCGACGGGCGCGGCGCGAGCGCCACGCCCGTCGGTTGCCTGCATCGCAGCGCCGAATCTCGGTTGGTGCGCGAGGCGCCTTCACCACCGTTCCTCCTTTGGCATTCGGATCAGCGCGTCCAAGGCGGCGATGGCCTTGGCCGGTTGCGGCGTGATTCCCTGGAGGAGGATGAGCGTTCGACGAGCGCGGGGACGATCCGCGTTCACAGCGGCGGACATCGTGCGCCACGTGGGCCAGCCGGCCAACGCGAATGCGCCCGTGAAGAGAATGTCTGACATGGCCGGCTTTTGGTCTTCGTCGAACAACGCAACGAGCCGTGCTATGATCTCGGTGCTGGGATGGCTGCCGAGGACCTCGATTGCCCCGGGTGCGTCGTCGAATATCGAGTCGGTTGGAGTGCCTTTGCAGCGTGCGAGCAAATCGGCTTCGCTGCGTACCACGAGGTTGAAGACCTTGTGGAACAGTTCGCCGAGACGCTCTTCCTGAGTCCGCGCAAGCGCGGGTCCATACGCGATCGGGGCGAGCGCGCGATAGATGCTGCGCCAGTCGCTGGCTAGGACGACGCAAGATGCGAGGTCCAGGCATACGGTGAAGAAAACCTCCCTCAGTTCCGCCTGGCACAGCCCGATCATGAGACTGTGCCCATCGACGGTGAGCCGGTGGGTGACCAACTCCTCAGCCTCGGGGCTCATCTGATACGCGCGGATAAACGCGATCATGAGCATAGGTTCGCGCGCGACTTCGCGCAGCTCCCGTGTCTGCATTTCTTCTAGCGCTTGGATTGCATCACGCATTGCACCGTGAGTGGTGCTGATGATGAACCGCAAATCGTTACCGGAAAAGCGGTCGATGGGAGTGAGTATACTGTGTATTGGATGGTGCATTGGGATACGAAATTGCCTGGTTGAGGCGCAGGCTTCGCCTAACCGAGGCAGGTCGCGCTCGGTGCATTTCTAAATCACTGGATCGGAGGCCGGCGGCGGAACGCCGCCGGCCTCCGTTGGTTTTATCTGGTCAACCGCATGTGCGGGCTGATCAGGAGAGGCCGTGGCCGGATGCGAGCCCGGCGGGCATGGCGCGAGCGCCGTGCCCGTCGGTCGATCGTCGTCGGCCTAACGCGCGTCTGCGCTTTCATCCCGCGCGGCCCTCTTTCACATAGTTGATGACAATGCGCAGCGTCCACGCGCCGTCGGTGACGGCACCGCCGGACAACGCCACGATCTTATCGTAAATGGCTTCGGCACGAGCCATGTCCGCGGAGATGGCGGTGGTCATTAGGCGCCAGGTAGGCCATCCGCAGTGGATGTACGCCTGGGTGAAGACCTCTTCGGCGATGCGCGGCATTTTTCCCAGGTCGAAGAGCTGGACGATGCGGCAAAGGAGGCCGAAGCAGTCAGCGTCGCGGCCCAGTCCGTCCGCGACGACCTTCCTGCTTGGGGCGATTTGGGTAGTGCGCTGCAAGTGAGGATAGGCCCGCACAAGTGCGGCATCGGCGACGTCGACCATCGCGACAATTTTGGTGAGCAACGAGACTACCCGCTCCTGATGCTCGGGGCGACGCGCGATACGAGTGAGCGCAAGCGGCGCGAGCGACTTGTAGATCTTTGCCCATTCGCGGTTCTCGACCAGGAATTCAGCATATTCGAACGACGCTTCGAAATATACATCGTTGCAGTCGACCCCGCGATGGGTAGCAGCCTGCGAGAGCGGAATACCATCGATGGTGAGGCGATCACCGACTAATCTGGCGAGCATGTCGTTCTCCGCCGCGGCATCGGCGTAGTAGAGCGAAAGCACCGGATTGCGGGTCAATTGACGGAGGTCCCTGACGGGCAGAGTGGCAAGTGCCGCTGCGACCGAAACCCAGTCGCTGGCGTGCATTGCCTTGATGAGCCACTGTTCGTCCGGCGTGAATGTGCTGATGTGGGTGTCGATTTTGTGTATGGTATCTAGGTTCATGTGGGGAAATTTTCGTTTTCGGGCATCGTCATTGCGCGGACGATTGGCTTGAGAAGCGCGGCGTCCCACCGCGCGTCGGTTTGGAAGTCGGTAGCGGCGAGCCACCGAAAATGGCGCAAGGTGGGCCAAGCCAGCCGCTGCAATGCGTCGAGAAGGACCGGGCTGCGGAGATGAGAATACTGCGCCGAGGCGCTCAGTTGCCGGATCACTTCCGCGACGATTCGCAGCCGCCATCCGCCGGTTAGCCGGCGAAGGCGTCGCTCCGTGCGATTACCCAACAGTCCTAGGTCATCGTTGGCACGCACTGCAATCGACATCCTCGACTCTACATGGCTGGCGACCTCGACGAGGTCGCTGGCCATGCGGTCCAAGACGCGGTCTTGGTCGATGCTGATGCGCGGCACAGTCACCACGCGTTCAAACGCTGCGATGACGTCCCGCCAGCGCGGCCGCGTGAGCGCGGTCGCATAATCTTCGACGCAACGAAAGAAGACCGCGCGTACCAGCGCCTCAGACCACGAAGGCGTGGCGCCGGCGAAGCGCGCCATGCCGCCAAGACTGACCTTCGCACGGAGGCGAAGGACCAGCCCCGGCGGCCCATAAAGGCCCGCCGCGAGGACGCAGGGGCGCAAACAATCTTGGCGGGCCAGTGCTACCACAGTAACGCGGGAGGCGCGGGGCAAGGCCCGCGCCGCCCGCTCCCAGTCCAACTCCCTGACTGCGTTTTCGAAATCCCGCCACCCCGGCAATGTATTCATTTTCGCACATAAGCGTCGTCTGTTTGCGCCGCGTACAAGTATCGTTTTTCGCACATTTTGTAAAATGGCCTAGGTCATCTAGTAATGTGCTAAAATCGATACATTTGAACCGTAGGGCCTATCCCTCAGCTATTTGTAAAAGTTAAGCTGCGCATTCTTAAAAGCCTCGAAGGCAGAGGTTTAGGATGCTCATTAAGGGTGCTTCCTGAAACAGCCAGCCGGCGGCCGCCTGACGGGCGGCCCTCGGCTGCGAAACCTTAAGTGGCGAAGAATGCCCTTCGGCGGCGGAGCGCCTCACCGCATAGGACTCCGGCGCGCGGGGAGGCGGAGCCGGGCGCGCGGGACGCGGTTCGGCGCAGAGCGCCGCATCCGCGCCACGCGGGATCTGGCCGCGGCGGAGCGCGGCCGGTTCCCGCACCATAAGTGGAGGAATACCACCTGGGGTCTCGAGTTACCATTGCAGGCTCATGGCCGCGCGCTGGAGCGCGGACAGGATTGTGCGCGGGAGGGCGCGAGGCGCCCACCCGCGCAGTGGTCTGGTTGAGAGAAATGGGCGCGCTGAAGGGCGCCCATTTCTCTCATGAGCCGCGCGGAGGCCACAAGCCGGCGCGCGGCATAGCGGGCAGGCGCAAGGCGCCTCGTCCGCGTCAGAGTACGGTTAAAGACAGCGGCGGCCCCGAAGGGCCGCCGCTGTCCTACCCGATTGAGTTCCGATTCATTTTAGCTCTCCTCTCTTAAGGGAAAAACTAATCGGAAACTAATCATCGCGGCGCTCTTTCTTCGGTCGTTTCGCCTTTTTTTCGGGGGTCTTTTTTTCGCTCTGTTTTCGTGCTGCAAGGCTGCTCTGTTTGGCCGCATTATAGGGATCCACCCACGAGAGGCCTTTCCGATATTCCCAATTGAGTTCGAATACCCTCGCTCGGGTCTTGCCTTTGCCAATTACGACTCGGGCATCATAAAGATACGACCATGGTTTGACGAACTTTCCCGTGTAATCGCTCGGCGTTGCATTTTGCGGCGACAGATTGGGAAAGTGGTCCTGCGCGTCCAGCATGCGTGATGCTTCTTTGAAGATGGTTTCTCGATCGGCCGAAACCGAACCACCTTTCGTGGTGTGCCTGAGCGCCGCCATGAGGGCTCCTTCATACTTTGCGTCATCGATCTCCTGTTCGGGAACGGCCGGCTGCTCGAATGGCACGTCTGCGTAGAATTGAGCGTAAAGCTGTCGCACCGTGGAGAGGACCATGTGCTTGCAGAAGCCGTCTCGGGATGTCGGTTCAACGTCTTGCTCGTCATCCACAGGGACGAAATGCAGCATCGGCGTATGCTGGTGCCTCAGCATCACAGGTTCGCCTGGATTGACGCTGCGTGCACTGAGGCTGAGCAAATACTTCCCGCCCTTTCCCCGTTCATTGAGGGTCAGGGCCAAATCCACTTCCGAGTGAATGGAACCCGCTCCCCGCGCATCGCTGACTCCGCCGCCCTTGCCGTCGGCACCCTTGCCTTTCTTATTGTGGTGCAGCAGTAGATGGCCGATGCGCGCGCCAGCGCGACGCCCCGTTTCCGGGTGGTCGCGCGGGAGGATGCACAGACGACGGACCGCCTTCATCACGCGGCTCATCGCCGGGTTGTCATTCTCCTCGGTACTGTGCATCTGTATCAGCGTATCGAATACGATGAATTCGGGCAGGTGCCGGCTGATAGCCTCCTCGATCCGCACCCGATGGTGGAGTGGGCTGTTGTCGTCATTCGGCGACTCATCTTCCGGCCCTATGAACAGAAATTCTAAATTCTGACCGTTGGGTACGAGGGCGGGATCGGCGGCGAGTAAACCTTCGCAGGCGCGGACGCGAGCGGCCATGACGGGGGCCGTCATCTCAAGGCTGACGTACAACACGCGTCGGGGTTTGTTGACGCTCCAGCGTTTCAATAAAAACCGCCCCTTGCCGACGGCGAGCGTCATCGCAAGTTGCATCGCCATGTAGCTTTTTCCGGCCTTCGGAGGAGAAGTCAGGATGCATTGGTCGCCGGCCTGGATCAGCCCATCCACCAGCGTTTCGGTGGCTTCGCCCGTGAGTTCCCGCACGACCTCCCAAGGCCACTCTTGGACTATCGGGCGCACGGCAAATGCCTTGGCTTTCTCCGCGAGCTCCGGGACGGAGGGGAATTTCCAACCCGGCGGCAGATCTATGGGCGCCTTGATCGCTAAGGCTTCTAGGTCTGGGTCCCCCTGTGGCTCGTCGGGCATACCGCCATTCCGGTGAAGGGGGCCCCTGCGAGCAAGCCGGAATCCCCTAAGGGGCAGTCCCCTTCGGCGCAGGGGAGCTCCCGTATGACATCGGCATGCATCTATCGACGAAGGCACTGTTCAGCTGGCTTCCAGAAGTGCAGGAGAATGCGAGCCAGACCCTTTTCAGGGTACGCGTTGATGGGAGGGTGGGGCCCCGTGGCGTGGCAAACGTCATTGCAAGCGGCTGGGTCGGCCTCATGCCGGCTGGAATGGTGACGAGAGAGCATCTCACCTATAAAGACGCGGATTGGACCGAGCCGCTGGTGTTCACCGCGGCGCGGATGAAGACTCTTCCGAGCATTTCGCACCTCATAGATACACCGATGATGAAGTTGAAGGGCGCGGACGGCTTCACACTGATGGAAATCTGCGCGCGAAACGGCACGCTTTTTGACCTCCCTCAAAAATTTCGGGGAAAGATGCCCATTCGTTTGCTGCGCGTCGCGGCGCAGACTGGAACACTCTGGATGGCCCCCTATGCGCACGTTGCTTTCCTGAATTACGCGGATCGCGACGGACGAACACCTTATCACTACGCAGCAATGAGGGCGGGTGGCGGTACCAGGGCGAGCCACTGGGAGCCCACTGTGTGGAATAGGCAGGACGCAGCGGGGGAAACACCGCTTCACATGTATCTCCGAAGGCTGAAAGCGTTCACGGGCGAACTACGTGCAAAATTAGTCCAGCGGCTGCACGATTTCGGCGCGATGGACCCGAAAGTGAATTGGTACGCCGAGAACGGACTGGGTGACACGCCCGCCAGGATGGCGAGCAGGATGAATCTGGACGTGGGCCGACCGCCCGACGACCCTTCTGGAAAGGGCTCCTTTTTCCCTAATTCCGCGGAACACGCTGAGCAGGCTCGCGGATTTTGGCACGACGATCGCCTGCGCGTCGCATTCGGTTGCCTCTCCGCCGGCCTGACCGTTCCCGAATGCGTCCGCCGGGAGGAGGGGCAGCCGAATCGTTTGACAGGAATCGGGGGGCGCCGCGAAGTTCACTTCTCCGCCTTGGGTGGAAAGGCTCCAGAGGGAAAAGGGCTTTTTTCTAGGGACCACTTCGGTGAAATCCCATTGCATCACTACCTGCAGAGTTCGATTCCCAAGAACATCAATTGTACGGGCGACTACCGATATCATCACGAGGGATGGCTCATGCAGAACAATATCGGCGTAGATCCTGTGGACGTGGCTCTGGCCGTGAAGCGCCCTGATCTGATCCCCTTCGCAATCCACGCGAAGATTCATCGGAATCGTACTCTTTCGCTGGCAGATCACATCCCGGCAGCGGAGATCGCGAACGCCCATGACATCTTCAAACACGAGCCTGAACTCCGGAAGTGGTTTCCGGAGCCAAAGCCCACCACTGTCGCCAAAGATTCGGGTCCGCAGATTTAGCTACCCTTCTTGGCCTGGAAGCCCAGCAGGCCGTGCGGGGTCGTTTTAAGGATGTCGGCCAGGGCAAGGAGTTCCTGGTCGGAGACGTAACGCGTTTGGTTCTCTAGGCGCACGAGTTGGACGCGGTCGATAGGGGCCCCCTTGTTTGTCATGGTCTTCGCAAGATCCTCCTGCCGAATGCCGAGAGTTGCGCGAAGCTCTTTCACTCGAGGCCCGATCACGTTCCGCGGGTTTACGGCGATCTTCGGCTTGCGCGAACGAGCCTTATTCAAGGGGTTTTCCATGGCGGCAATGTGCTTATTTCGATACATGGACCGCCCCCCTCCTTCCGTCAAGGTGCCAAGCGCATTCAGCAGGGGAGACCTTCACAGATTTTTCCCCTTCAATGCCTTCCGCAGGGGATGTCCCGCCGGAAACGTTTGACGCAAGGGAAAGCGACCTGCGCGAAGTGCGCCGATGCGCGTCATCGTCGATCAAGTTAGCGATTCCCTGATCGCAAGGTGCCCACCGGATTTCCGGAGGCCTTCTACCGCCCATCCGGCGAACGCGACGCTTTATGCCTGAGCCGTCCCGCAGGCAGGCACGTTTGCGACCATCCGTGCCAATCCGCGTAGCCATTCTTTCACGTCGGCCCCTGTTTCTGGGGCTCATCGCTTCGTGGCTTCGCGGACTCGCGGACGTCGAGGTGGCCTTGGAGGCGTCTGAGGGAGACGTCGTCGGCGTCACGGACATAGACCTCGTGATCCTTGATGCCAGGGACGCGACGTCGTTCTCCGCGGCGGAGGCGGCCCTGGCTGGGAAAAGTGCCGGGGCGAAGGTGCTCGTGGTGGCCGCCGGTAAAGGCGATTATGTGCAGCAGCGTGCGTCTGCCATGGCCACCGGCGCCGTGCACGAACACGACGATCTCGAAGTGCTCCGCGCCGCCATCACGACTGTCGCGGCCGGTGGCGTGTATTTCAGCGCGACCGTTTTGCAGCGCCAGGGCGCGATGCCGTTGAAGGCCTTGACCGCTCGCGAACTGGCAATTCTGGAGCACGCCTGCGCCGGGCGCAGCGACGACGATGCCGCCAAGCTGCTCGGCTGCTCTTCGTCCACGGTCGAGACGCATCGGAGAAATGCCATGAGGAAAATGGGAGCCGCCGACTGGGCCGAGCTCGTCATTCTAGGCCTGAAGCTCGGAATTGTCTCTCCGGAGGGTTTTCCGATCGGCTCGCGATGCCGACGCAGTTCCAGCCGCCGGAAGAGCTCTTAGGGAATCTACCGCCGATCCGGTAGACCAACTACCGCCCACCCGCCGGACCCGTGGCTCGCGGAGCAGGGATCGCCCCGATGCTCTCCGCCGATGACCCTCCTTGGCCCCCTCCGCCCCGTGGTTGCCCGCCTCAGCAGGCATTGCCTGGAAGGCTGCATGCGCTGGATCGCCGCGTACGCGCTCGTTGCCTCGAGCGTCGCGCAGGTGCCGGAGCTGCGCGTCGCGAACCCTCGATCCATACCTTACGACTTTCGTTGTCTCGCCGCCGCTGACGGCCGCTTCGTGGCCGGCGTAGGGATTACCGACATCAACAATCCAGAGGCGAATTTCGGCGCGCTTTATACCAGCACGGATGGTGTAACATGGGTCCGCGCCATCACCGGCTCTAACGCATTCACCGCGGCAGCCCATGGCAACGGGACCTTCTTGGCACAGGAGAGCCAAGGATGGATTCATACCTCGCCCGACGGAGTGACCTGGCAGCGCCAGCGCCAAGAGCGCTCGTTCTGGACTATCGTGCACGGCGCCGGCGTTTTCGTGGGGCTGCCCTTTCAAGGCCCCATCGGAGTCTCGACCAACGGAACTGCATGGACATCGGTGCCCATTCCCATCGCTGACTACACCGTGAGTGTGCTTACCTACGGTGCCGGGCGCTTCGTCGCGCTCGGCCTTCCGGGCGTTGCGATCACGTCCATCGATGGGCGCAGTTGGTCTGCCGTGAAAGGGCCGAATTTTCGCGTTAGCTCCGTTGCTTACGGCGCGGGGCGTTTCGTGGCATCGGGTACTCGCAGTGACTTCGTCGACCGAGATCCCGTTTACGCGATCTCCTCCGACGGCCTTGACTGGACCGAGATTTCGCTCCCGGTGGGCACTGGGGCGTCCCTGCCTGCGACGGTGAGTTTCGCAAATGACCGATTCTTCGCTTTTGGGCAGCTGGCCTCGAACAAGGCTTCACCGCTGTGGAGTTCCAGCGATGGACGGACATGGACGGTCCGTGAGAATGCCATTCGCACGGGCGTTCGGTACATCGCTCACAACGGGACGACCTTTGTTGCTGTCGGCCCAGGCGGGGGACGAGCGTATTCGGTAGATGGAGAGGTGTGGACGGCACCCGATACCGCCGGCAGCGGAGACATGGTGGCGGCCGTGAAGCTCGGGGATCGTTGGTTTGCCTTCTCCAGTCTCGGCGATGTGTGGGCGTCCTCTGATGGATCCGCGTGGTCCTCGGCCGGCAAAATCGACCTCCCGGCACGCGTCGTCGCCGCGGCCGCAAGTCCCACCACGATCATGGTCCTGTGTGCCACCGGAGAAATCGTAACCGGTCGCCCAGAAACCGGCTGGCGCCCTTTCAAGGCAGCCTACGTCTATGGCGACGACATGTTTTCCCTGGCTTACGGTGCCGGAACATGGGTCGCTGGTTCCTGGGGCGGAGTCCACGTCTCGCGGGACGGCGAACGATGGCAGTACATCAGTCTCGGCCTGAACAATCTGGTGCGAGGAATCACATACGCAGGGAATCATTTCTATGCCGCCGGAAGTGGAGGTGTGATCGCAAAGTCCAGCGACGGGATGACTTGGTCGACGATTCAGGTTTCCACCACTTCGAGTTTCCATGGGATCGCGGGGACGGCCGGCAAGGTGATTGTGGTCGGTCAGGGAGGCGTCATCGCGGTATCGGAGGACGGGGCGTCGTGGAGCGTCGAAACCCCGGGCGAAACCGGCTTTTCGGCGAAGCATCTCAGCGGCATCGCCTATGCCCGCGGCATGTTCTGGGCCGGCGGCATGGGTCGCGTGCTGGTTTCGACGGACGGCAAGCGGTGGCAGAAAATCGCGCCTTTTCCAGGCGTCGCATCGGCGGTGAACGGAGTGGCCGGTCAAGACGGCACGATCGTTGTCATGGCGGATCGCGGTCTCATGGCGGTAGCAGACATACCTGCTCCGCGGATTCGAAATCTCTCTGTGCTCGCCACACTTGAGGGGCCCAGTGATGCTCTCACGCTCGGATACATCGTCTCTGGCCGCGACCGAGCGCAGACTGCGCCGGTCGTTGTCCGCTCGGTCGGTCCTTCACTGGCCCCGCTGGGTGTAGTTGCGCCTGCCGTCGACCCGCGCCTGGAATGCTACGCTGGCCCAACGCTCGTTGCCGAAAACAACGACTGGAGCGGGACCGAACTCGCGACCGCGATGGCATCTGTAGGCGCTTTTCCGCTTCCCGTCGGATCCCGCGACGCGGCTGCATTTCTCTCCGCGCCGACCGGCCAGAACACTGTCGTCGCCCGGGCCCTGGAGCCGGGTGCCGTGCTGGCGGAGGTCTATGACGCTACCCCGGCCGTTGAGGTCCGCGACGCGACGCCGCGGCTAATGAACGTTTCCGTGCTCAAAAAGGTGTCCGATCGCATCACAGTCGGCTTTGTCGTCGCCGGCACGATGCCGATGCGGGTGCTTGTGCGGGCGGTGGGCCCGGGTCTGCAGCAGTTCGCGATCCGGGACGCCGCCGCCGACCCCTCGCTCACCGTCTTCAGAAACGGCAATGCGGTCGCCAGCAACGACGACTGGGGTGGCACTGTGACACTAGGCGACGCGTACACGACAGTCGGCGCGTTTTCGTTGCCGGCTGCCTCGAAGGATGCGGCTGCCATTCTGGAACTATTGCCGGGCGATTATTCCGTCGAGGTGAGAGGGCATGTCGTACCGGCCGGCACCGTGCTCGTGGAAGTGTATGCGTTGCCGCCCGCGGATTGAGGCGCTGTCTCCTTGATCGGTCTTCCGGCTCCTGTTTTTTCACGGATCGACGAGCGGCGACGAAAAGACGTAGGAACCCTTCGCTTCCAGGTAAGCGCGCGCCGCAGGGTCGGCGACGAAAACGAAAACCCACTCCAGGTTCAGCGGCACAACGACATTGTAGGCGGGCTGGAAGCCGAAGGAGCCAAGCAGGCAATTGTCGTGGAGATGCAGCCGGAAACTCCCCTTGGGGATTTCAGGGACGCGATCATCGTCCCTCCCGTGCTTGCTCAAGGGCTTACCCGACTCGCGGTGCTCGGGGCAAACCCACTCGGCGACGTAATGGCTGGAGAACGGCGCTCTAGGATCGGCTTCTTCTGTTTCCTCCCAATCGGTTCCGATATTCAGATAGGTGCCGTACAAGCTTCCGGGTAACAAGCAGGGATATTTGGATTTTCTGTAAGACATTTTGGGGTGCGACCTCGAGTGTGAACGCCCGGAGTGCTTACCGCAATATCGAGGGTGAGCGTTTCCGTCGACCTGGAGGCCCGCCACCGAATCGAAGGAACTGTCTGCTTTATCCCGATATCCAGAATACCAGCGAAGAATTCACCGTCGGCACGCGTGCTCCCGGATGGCTGGAAAGCCGCAGGCCTGAACGGCGGCGCGATCGACTTCGAGGTGATGAGCCCGCCCTCTTCCAAACTCGGCCAGCTTCGCGCCGTCGCCCTGTGGCCGTGCGCGTTCCCTCAACGTTCGAAGGCGCATCGCCAACCCGCGTCAGCCATGATCGTGTTGTGCAGCGGACGACCCTAGATGGAATAGGTCGTACCAAACTCTTCTGACGATGCGGAACAGAGAATAGCATGCCGCACGGGAAACGAATGAAGCGAAAATGGCCTCGAAAACCATTTTATGGCTGAAGGAACTCATGTCCTTCGATTTAGCGGAAGCATCGGATGTCCCTGAGTCAGTAGAAGCATCGGACGGCCAAACGGCCAAATCCAAGGTTCGTCGACACCAACGCCCCACCTCGCCCCAGCCGCGGCTGGTGGGCCCACTGGGATTCGAACCCAGAACCAAAGGATTATGAGTCCTCTGCTCTAACCGTTGAGCTATAGGCCCCCACCGACTGCCCTAGGAAGGAGTCCCCCCGCCAAGCCGTCAAACGACAATCGCGCCCTCCCCGATTCGTCGCCCATTTCTGTTCAATCCTCCTCCGCCGACCCAAGGCGTTCACCTGCTCCGCATCCGCTACTCACGACTTCTCCGCCACACACCGCCCGCCACTCGCCATCCTGCCGCCCATGACGCCCCATTTCGCCCGCTCTCTCACGGCCTCTTTCGGCCTCCACGCCGCCGTCCTCGGCGTCGCTGCACTCCTCTTCACCCTCAGCCCCGCGTGCCGCTCGATCCCAAGCCCCTCGAGATCTTCACCCTCATTCCCACGCCCGCCCCACATGCTCATACAGCAACCCAGTAAAACCACCCACGC